>JBJXGX010000178.1:0-39564 GCA_046160305.1 Burkholderiales bacterium | reverse complement strand
CATCTGCGCTTGCAAGGGTCTTGCGGCCACCACCGTGTGCGCGAACGCGCCGCCTATCGAGTGCCGGTGCCTCACTGCCGCGCGCCGTACCTCGATCAAGTTCGGATAGTCCGGCATACACAGTCGTTCGTGACACTCCAGCGGCCTTAGCGACCACGCTGACGCCGCCACGTCCGAGACTGCGCGCCTCAGTCGCTATCCACAGCCGCAGTGTCGCCTCGTCGAGCCGGTCCGCCAGAGCACGGTACTTGGCTTCTATCGTCTGCGATATGTCCACCGCATAATCATAGGGCACGTACCACAAATGTTCAAGTTATTATTGCTAGACTCCTTAGCGGCCATCGCGCGACGAGCACCACCCGGAATCCCGTGCCGCATAAGCCGGTCGAATTGATACGCGTTCAGTCGTAGAGATCGATTCCTGCCATGGTCCGCTACAAGCACATCGACACCAGCCCACGATTCCTCGCCGTTGATCTGTCGCGGCATTTGATTCCCGGTACCTTCGAACACGCTCTGAACCACCGGCTCGATAGCGAGATCAATCTGTCGCACTTCGATGCGCGCTTCAAAAGCGATCTGGTGGTGCCGCCGCCTATCCGCCGGCGCTGTTCCGAAGAAAGCGCGCAACTTCTGTTTGTATTCAGCGGCGGCGCGGACGGGATTTCCCCAATTCGCGACCGAAAGGTACCGTGTGCGGCTCGGAATCCGGAGCCCGACGAGCAGCGTGCGGACGGTGTCAGGACACGCCCCGTACTGGTCGAATCGCGTATCGGTCCAAAAGATATTTGTGGCAGGAGGATGCACACTCCTATACGCAGACGCGACCGTTTAGCCGAACGACGTTTTGCGAACAGCTCGATGTTGACGTCAATGCATGGCGCGCTCGCGTCAATGAAGGCACGAGCGCCTGCTATCAGGACGCTGCGCGTCCTGCTCCGCAGATTCCCAGTCACGTCACGCGGAACCCAAGCGAATGGGCCCTGGCACAGGCATCGGGGAACCGGGCGTCGGGAAGCGCGGTGTCACATTCGAGGACGATTTCCCCATCGGGAAGAATGCGATACCGGCGATACCCCTCGGCGCCATAAATGATCGATTCCCGTACTGCTCGCTCGGCGAACGATGGCAGCGGGGCGGGAATGTCTCGCAAGCCCGCGGCAACCTTCGTGTCCCATGCCCGCCTCCAGAACGAGTACCCATAAGGATCATCAGGGTGCGCTTCCTGTATCCGGCGCCATTGCTCCCCTTCCATCCGGGCGAGCAGATCAAACGCTCCAGCATCCTCGATAACAACCATAGCCTTGCTCCTTCAACGGGCGACTTGCAATTTGCAAATCGATCGCGATTGGTGCTTGCATGCTTTGAGTTTCCTCGACTTTCAGCGCGAAATACATTCGGATTACTACGTGATTCGCACCCGTAATGATGCGTAGAGCATCGAGGGCGTTGACTTGCGGCGCTTCCATGCGAAGGCGAAATGCGGGTCGTCTATCTGTTGCTCCTGTCGATGGTGGCGTTGTCGGCGCCCCGTGCGAGCCGTAACTGGAACTGGAGATGGCCTAGACGGGGACGCGCTCAAAGTGATCGTCTATTTGCATCGCGGCGCGCACGGGCTAGGTTCACGTGGTCATCGGCACCGAGTCCGTCGCGACGACTTGCCACGTATTGCACCGAGCGCAGCGGGTCGAGGTCGAGCATCGGGGCCGAAAGTGGTTAGTGCGCTCGCATGCCGCGGAGGCCGAGGGAGACCGATGCCTGCTTACGGTCCCGGGCCTGCGATTGCCTGTCGTGCGCATTCGCGCGAGCGCTTCGCTTGCAATCGGTGAACGCGTTACCCCAGTGGCCTATCGATAGGGTGGCCGCCTCGATGCAAATGAAGGCAACGTCGAGGCCCTTTACGGCGATTGAGCTGCGAAGATGATCGAACCCTCGGCGCGAAATCGTCCGGGCAAAGCGTTCGCGTGCCGGAGCCGCAGCGAATCCGACTTGCTCAAAGCCTCGCTGCCGCTGGTGCCGAGTGAATCGGTATCGATCAACTTCGAAAAGATCGCCCCAGCTCGTGGGTGTATGGCAGCAAACGTTCAGCCGGCTCTGCGGGGCACGGATCTTGAATTGGCCCCTTTCGTTGTCGCCCGCACCGGGACCTACCGTAATCGCATTCGGGACGTGTGCCAAATTCGCCGTGCTGCCCATCCCGGCGCTCCGACTGCTATTGATCGAACCGAGCTTGACATAGCCGCCGATGCGAACCGAGGTGTCGGTTCCGGACATACTGATTCCTTCGGCCATCAAGGTGGTGAGCAACTTGGCGGAAATGGCAGAACGACTGCGTTAGCGCGGACGCCTACGAATCGCCAGAGCTTGGCGAAGGCATTGGCGTCGCGCTTTCAGTGGAATACCCTTTTCTCTCATATTGGGTCTCCTATTTCCGTGTTGTTCGCTTGAACATTCGCCTACGCCACGCTATCGCCGGAGAGGGACGCGACAAGCACACGTCTGACGTCGCAAAGGCATCAACACGCAAGCTCGCTCAGATCAATAGACCCGCCAATTGCAATATTCTTTACACGACCAGGATGCGGGGGACTCAGGACGACTGGGTCTAATCCGCGGTGGCCCGCACTGCGCACTGATCTGTAGCAGCGTCAAGACGGTTCCCGCGCGATCGATTGGTGGAGTCTGCGGCGATGGTCCCCCACACCTGTGAGTCGATGCCCGCACCCCATGGACATAGCCAGTTCGAGGCGACGGTGCGTGCGTCCAGTGCCGATCTGTAATGCTACGCGAGCGTCCTGTCAGTGCGCATGCGCACCACGGCAAATTCGGGATCTCGCGCAGGTGCCAGCGATCGAGGCGCCATGCCCGTAATGCTACGGACTGGAACCACGTATTGACCCGGATTTTCAGGCCATCTCGCGACTTGTACGATGCAGATATCGAGTTCGCAAACACACATCGAATCGGCGGCTCGATTTCCAACAACCTGATGCATAAAAGGAAACAACCATGTTCAAACTAGCACGCATTCCTCTTATCGCCATTGGTCTTCTCGCTGCGCAATTCGGCATGACTGGCCATGCGGCCGCGCAATCCGAACGCGACGCCTATGCAAAGTGGTACGCGTGGCAGTGCGAGCAACAAACGGGGAACTATCGGCTCATCTGCTTTGACATGCTGTCGGCGCGGACTCCGGGCCTCGAAGAAGGGCATTCGGTTGGTGCTGCGGCTAATCCGTCCGCATCGACACCTGCATCCGCGCGAGCGGCGGCACCACAGCAGTTCATCGGTACCGCAGCGAAGATGCCCGCGCGCCCCTTCAGCTTTCTCGAAGACTACAACCCGTGACCTGCGCTAGAGCCGCAGTCAATGCGGCGAGCGTTCGCAGCATTCCCGCTCCGAACGCTTGCCGTCAGACGCAGGTGAAAGCCAGTCCACGCGACAACATCTGCCCTACCGCCCGCAACATCGCGTGTCGGGCTTCCTCGTTGCCGGGATCGGCTTGAATCCAATCGAGCGAATCCTTAGACGATCTTCCTTAGCCGACCACGATGCGGGGGAGTCAAAATGACTGGATCTAATCCACGGTAGCCCGCGCGGCGAAATTGTCAAAAGCAACATAAGGAATCCGGTTCACGTGCGATCTATTGAAGGAGTCTGCGGCGATGATTCACCACACCCGCGAGTCGACGCTTGCGTCCGTCAGACATAGCCAGTTCGAGGCGTTGGTGCGTGCGTTCAGTGCCGACCTGTATCGCTACGCGTACGTCCGGTGCCGCGAACGATTTACTGCCGAGGACTGGGTGTAGGAGACATCCGTGCGGGCCTGGAAGGCGTGCGCGATGATCGGCAATCAGCCATCGAGGAAATTCAAGGTGCTATTGCGCGGGCCATCCCCGTCAAGCGCCTGCACCACGGCGGTCACGCAGCGCTGCTGCAAATGCTAGGCTAACAGCCCGCCGCCGCCGACCACCTCTTCAAACCGCGGTTGAAGTACGTTTCACGGCGCGAGGCGCTTGACCGGTCGCGAATCGGATCTCGCGAGAGAGCACGCGCAGAGCTCGACAGGTCGCGGCCACGATGAGAGGATCGCTGGACATGGGTATCGTTCTTGGAGTCGCGGGCAGGCTGCTGGCGCGCTATCTCAGCCGCCCGAATCCAAAGTTCGTGCCACTTGCGGTGTTCCCGGTAGACCAGCTGGCGAGTGCGCTGCGGCCTTGCGATGTGCTACTCGTCGAAGGCAACACGCGGGTCAGTACGGCAATCAAATATCTCACGCAGTCGACCTGGTCTCATGCTGCACTCTTTTTGGGCCTGGGGCCGTTCGCTGGGCAGCTGCCCGGGGAGCACGTACTCATCGAAGCCGACCTCGAAGCGGGTATCCGATTGGTCCCACTCTCGACTTACTCCGAGATGCATACCCGTATCTGCCGACCCGAAGGCCTTTCTTCCGAGCACGCACAAAACATCATCGATACGGCACTCACCCGGCTCGGCCATCAATATGACCTGAAAAACGTTATCGACCTCGCGCGCTATTTGATGCCGATCCCCCCCGTACCCATCTGGTGTCGGCGCCGACTGCTTGCATTCGGTAGCGGCGAGCCTACCAAAGCGATCTGTTCGACGTTCATCGCGCAGCTGTTTCAGTCCGTACGCTATCCGATCCTCCCAAAACTCGAGCATAGACGCTGGGGTGACTGCAACACTTGCTATGACGAGATTCTGCACATTCGCCATCACAGCTTGTTTGCACCGCGCGACTTCGACATCTCACCGTACTTCCAGGTGGTGAAACCGACGCTGGAAGCGAACTTCGATTACCACGCGCTCACATGGGGCGATGTGAAGTCGGATGCGGCGCACGCCCTTGCACGCGATGTAAGTGGTCTTTGAACCGGTACCTTTCGGCCATCAGATCGTTTCCTAGCGAGCCGTCGAGGCACTTCACGAGCGCAGTGATTCCCCCGGCCCGCATCGGAGACCGATGCAAATGCCGGTGGGCGGTGCGGGGGTTGGTGACAGGCCAATCGTACGCTTCGAGCCCGACGCGTAGGGCGACACTGCTCCGATATGGCCCGTCAATGAATGAGACCGCAGTTCCGCGAATAGCCTTACGTCATGGCATCGACTTTGGGTTGACCCACCTTGCCTGTATTTACGCGTCGCTTAAGTACACGCTCCGTTGAAAGGTCGATCGAGACGTCGCCTCTGAAAAGGTGTTGCGTTGCGAGCCCCCGCAGCCATTGCATTCATAGAAGAACAGGCAAGCGTCCGTCGGCATAACTTCCTCCTTCGCAAAGGCGCAATGGGGGCAGGTCACTTTCGCCCCATCGGTAATTACGCCACTCGACACACGTCCGCTCAGATGGCGACAAGCTCGCACGCGATCGCGATGCGTACGAGATCGGCAAGCGAGCGTGCCTCCAGTTTCTGCATCACGTTGGAACGATGCGTCTCGACCGTGCGGGTCGATAGCCCAAGCCTCGTCGCTACGGTCTTGTTGGGCCGGCCTTCGGCGAGAAGGATCATCACTTCGCGCTCACGGGCGGTGAGCAGATTGACCTTCGCCTCGATCGCCGCTCGCGACACCGGCGCGGCCGGATCCGGACCATGCGCTCGCAGCACGCGATGAACCGTCTCGAGGAACATCTGACCGTTGAACGGTTTTTCGATGAAATCGGCCGCGCCGGCCTTCATCGCCCGAACCGCCATCGCCACGTCGCCATGGCCAGTAATGATGATCACGGGTAGCCGGACACCGTTCGAGCGCAGGTGTTCCTGAAGCTCGAGTCCGCTGATGCCCGGCATTCGCACATCGGCAACCAGGCAGTCGCCCGCCGCAAGGTCGGCGCTCGCAAGAAAATCCGTTCCGCTTGTGAACGCTTTGACGCGCAATCCGACCGATCCCAGCAGCATCTTGAGTGAATCGCAAACGTCGGGTTCGTCATCGACGACGTAGACAAGCGGATTAGCTTTCGCGTTCATGTTTATTTCCATTTTCTTGATCATTGTCCATCAGCGGTAACGTCAAATGAAATGTCGCCCCCATCTTGCCGGCACTCGCCCAAAGCCGCCCGCCGTGCGCATCGACGATGGAGCGGCTCAGTGCCAAGCCGATTCCCATACCGTCGGCCTTGGTCGTATAGAAAGCGTCGAATATTTTTCCCAGCATATCCGTCGGAATGCCGGGTCCCGTGTCCTGAACCCGTAGCTCTAAATAGCCGGGCGGTCCTCGACGCGACGCAATTCTCACTTCGCGCGCGATGCTCTTCGCGGTACTAATCGCCTCGATGGCATTGCGCACCAAATTCAGCAAAACCTGCTGGATCTGGACCGAGTCGGCCAGCACGTCCGGAAGCTCGCTGTCCAGATCCAGCATGATCGCCACGCCGTTTTCACGCGCGTCAGGTAGTGCCAAACGCAACACCTCGGTCACGATGAATTTCACGCTTACCGCGGTGGCTTGCCCCTCGTCGCCCCGAACGAAGCTACGCATCTTCCGAACGACATCGCCGGCGCGCTCGGCTTGCGCCGCGACGCGTTTCATCGTGTCAAGCAGTTCGCCTTCCTTGGACTGACCCGATTCCAGCAGTATCACGCACGCGTTGGCATAGTTCGCAATCGTCGTCAGCGGTTGGTTGATTTCGTGGGCGATTGCGCTCGCCATCTCCCCCATCGACGACACGCGCGCCACATGCGCCAGCTGCTGCAGGTGCTGCCGCGCCTGCTCTTCAGCTCGTCGCCGCTCTGTGACATCGCGCGCTACCGCAATGACCGCCGACACATCCCCTTGCAACTTGTCCTCGTCGATGGCGCGCGCAGACCAGGCCAGCCAGCGCCACCCGTCCTTCGTCATCACGCGGCTCTCGAAGTTGGAAACGTACGGTGATTCCCACACCGCGCTCCATGCCGCTTTGGTTAGCTCGACATCATCGTCATGGATCTTGATCGCGAGCGGGTGTCCGACCATGTTCACGGCACTCTCGCCGAGCAACTGGCGGCAAGAGGGGCTCGCAAACGCCACCGTGCCACCACGCGCGATCTTGAGCACCAGATCGCTTTGATTCTCGACCAGCAGTCGATAGTTTGCTTCGCTCTCGCGTAAGGACTCTTCCGCGCGACGCCGCTCGGTGACGTCCGTGACCAGCGCGAAGCTGCCGACCGATTGCCCCGCATCGTCGAAAAGAGGTTTGGGGGATAGCAACGCTGCGATCTGCTCGCCATTACGCTTTGTCAGTGTCACTTCGTAAGAATCGGTTGCGCTGTTGGACTGCGAGGCTCCTTTCGTAGCACGCGCCGCACACTCGGTGTCGGCGATGAATGCATCCAACGGCCGGCCGATCAATTGGTAGCGCGCGTAACCGGTGATCTCACAGAACCGATCGCTCACATATGTCATTGCCCCTTGGGCGTCCTGGATCATCAGCCCTTCGTTCATCCGCTCGATCAGCATTCGGTACTGTTCGCCGCTTACGCGAGCCTTGCGGTCGGCATCGGCGCGTTGGCGCAGCCCGGAGGCGAACATCAACCCGGTTGTTCCGAGGACGCCGATGAAAAGATAGAGTGACGTGAGCGCTTCAAGCACCGGCTGCGAACCGAAAGGCCCCATCTCGTCGGCCGTGCACTTAATCGCAATAACCGAAGCAACTAGCAGCGTGACGGCGACTTCGCGTGGCCCGAATCGCGCCCCCGCCCAAAAAATAAACGGGAAGAGTGCGTAAGGAAGATGGCTGCCTAGCGGCCCCAGCGAAAACTGCCGATCGAAAAAGACTAGTAACGCAACGGCCATGGTCATCGCCACCATGACAACCGCTTCAAGCCGGCGTTCGCCTCGGATCGGTTCGTTCCATGTGGCCACGCACGTCAAAATCGCGGGCGTGATCACGAGTATGCCGACCCCGGCCGCCAACGCCGAAACCCACACCGGCCCCACCATGTCATCGGGAACCGCGCCGAACCGCAGCGCGAGCAATCCGGAGGTCACGCCGCCTTTGAGCAGGATGACCGTCCCGACCCCAAGCACGAGAAACATTACAACGTCGATCAAGCGTCGCAGGCCGATATCGATGCGCGCTACGTGGCGCAGAACGACGTACGCGATCCCGCTGTAGAACGTCGTCACGCTCGCGGACTGGATAACCTCGCGGAGCGGAGCTGACGCCGTGAGATCGAGCAGCGCGCATCCGATGAAAACCGCCGGCAGCATGCGTGCGCCTAGAACGAGGAGCGCGGCGAGCGCGATCGCCGAGGACGGCCACAGCACCGCCACGTTCTTCTCGAACGGGAATAGCCCAAGGCCAAGCTTACCGCCGGCGTAGTAAGCCCCTGCAACGATCACCGTCCAGACGAGCGTGTTGATCACCGTTCCCGGGCGGCCCTCGATGTGCAGCGCGTCGCAGAGTCGCTGATCCGGTTTCGCTCCTGAGCTGGCCATCTGGTTGATCGGCACGTTGGGCATTCCTGTTGGCAAGTCGAATTTGCAGTCCACCCGTTCAGGGTCAAGCAACTTCCATCAACCCTATCGATGTCATCAACCATATCAACGATCCGTACCTTGCGCACCCGTAAGACTACTTAGTCGCCGGGCATTTCCGCGTAGAGATACGAATTGTGCCGCACCGGGCTAGCCAGCAAGCTTCCCTTCTGCATCGCGATCCAATAAAGGAGCGTTTCATGAAGGACCTCTCGAATGCGCATGCGCTGAAAACGCACAAGCGATATCTCCATTCCTACGCCGTACACAAGGTGCGCGACCCGGATCTGGCCGACGATTTGGTCCAGGAAACGTTCGTTGCGGCGCTATCGACGAAAGTCCCATTCGAGGGTCGATCGACGCCGCGCACCTGGTTGGTGGCGATACTCCGACGCAAGATCGCTGACGCCTACCGTGAGCGCGCACGACAACCGATCAGCCTCGACGCGCTATCGGGCGACGCCGCGGACGCGGCCGATTGGATCGGCGAACCGGAGCGCGACTTAGAGACGCTCATCCGTTCGTCCGGCTACGCCGTCGAACTCGATCCCTGTACAGCGTCCGAACGAAAGCGCTTCTGGGAGCATTTCGAGCGCTGCCTCCAACAGCTGCCGCGGCGCACCGCGCACGCCTTTGTGCTTTCCGAAATTCTCGGTCACGACGCGAGGGAGGTATCCGAGCTGATGGGCACGACGCCAACGAACGTGTGGTGCATGCTGCATCGTGCACGCGCCTGTTTGCGCATGACGGTTGACGTTTCGGGCCACGCGGAATTGTTTGTGGTCTAAGCGGAATGGAAGAACGGACGAATGGGCAAGCTTACCGCGATCGAGTAGCCCAACCGCACCGTCGCGCAACCGAATATCGGCGGCTGGTACTGGATCATGTTTCTCTTCGCGCGATGCACATCGCCATCCGGGGGAAGCGCGCGCCGCTGAGCCGCGACACCTCCGCATTAGAACGCATCAGCGAAATCCGGAAGTTTGTGCCATTTACCCACCAGAACGATTGGCGTCCGAACGTCACTCGATCGAAGCCACTGTCTAGGCCGACCTCACGACTTGCGTAAGGCCAGGGTTCCGCTCGAAGCATTCGCTGCACCGTTCGCTTCACACCGCGTATTCTGAAGTTTTGCATCGACCTGGTTGGAGATCGCAACGCACATGAGCCATTCCGAAAAACGTGACGCAACACATCGTTGGAGTTCGCGCTCTGCTGGTCAAGGTCCTCCGCGGGACACCGACTCGTAGCCATCTACCGATTGTCGAGGGCCCCTTTGCCGGTATCACCCCATTCCACTAGAAGCGGAATAACGACGAGAATTGGATTCGATTCAGCCGGCCGCTCTGGCCGTCTGCCAGTTCCCGTCCTGAGTGAATATACTCGACGCCAACATCGACGGGTTTGACCGGGCTCCAGATCAGGTTGACATGGGCCGACTGGACTTTTTCATTGAGGCCGCTGAACGTCCCAGACGGAAGATTCGCGCGCGCCGCCGATAACACAATTGTCGACCGAATGTTCGAGGCCCAAAAGTGGCGATACGCCACGTTTCCACCGAACACCCTTGGCAAGGATACATGGCCATCGGTGTCAACGACTCCGTCGACGAATATGCCCAGCGGTTGATAGCGTCCGATCGAATTGCCTCCATATGCATAGAACTTGATGTCGTCCCGGCCAAACACCTGAATCGCGCCGGAGAAGGCGAGCGATCCGCCCCACTTACTGTCGTTCGACTGTGGCGCCGCAGCCGAATCGACACGGATATTACGAATCAGCGTCCCTACCCAGTACTTGCCTACCGGAGTATCGAAGGCTACCCGCCCAACGATATCTGGATGCCGATCATCGTCCGGTCTGAATGTGGTCGCAGTGCCGGGGACCCCGACGCTTGATTCTGGATTCTCGAGCGAGACCGACCACTCGGCGTCCGCAATATTCTGCGTCCACCGCACCTGAGCCTGCCGTATGAAAATGGCTCCGGCTGGGCCACCGAAGTCAAGCGCTTCTGGGAGGGCGTTGATGTTCATGAAGTTGGTCCAATACTGTCCTGCAGAGAAGCTACCGAGCGTTCCCCACGCGTGGCGGATCCTCAGCCCGTGCGAGTTGCTGGACGTTTCGGTCCCGTCCGAGCCGAAGAAATCAGTTTCTAGGAGCGTTGTCAGATTCCCTAGCTGCGTAGGCGTGCTCGTGGCAATGCCGAAGCGGCTCTGTCGGGCATGAAGCTTAAGTTGGCCCCTCTCATTTTCGCCTGCGCCTGGTCCTACAGGAATCGAATTTGGAATCAAAGCCAAATCAGCATTGTTGCCGACGCCAGCGCTTCTGCTGTTGTATATCGCATCCAATTTGATGTAGCCGCCCAGCGTAACGGATGTATCGGACCCCGGAAGCTTGAATGACCCGGGTGTGGCCCCGCCGGTCACAGCATGGGCTGGCGTATTCGCCTGTTGCTTCGTTTCAATCTCGGTGACCTTGCGTTTGCTCTCGACTTCTGCGGCGCGTTGCTTGCGGTCGAGTTCCTCCAGTTTCTTCTGGAGCGCTTCAATCTGCACATTCAGTTCAGGCAGCGATTGGGCGCTTGTGTCGAAGCTAGAAATTCCGAGTCCTGTCGCGACGACAACGGCGAAAACGGACATTGATCGGATCGAAAACATCGTGGTCTCCCTTGATGAGTGAATCTAGGACGCACATCGGAGTTATTCGGCGATGGAATTCATTCCACATCGGCTTAGTCCCGATCCGAGTGATTTTCCTTGCGGTAACCAATTGCATCGTCCTCGCGTTGTTCGGTTGGAGCCGTTATGTAAGGGATGCGTGTACCGACACGTCTAAGACGATTTGGGGCCGGTCCCGGAATGATCGTGTCATTCGTCGTTTCGCCACGGTTCGGACGTAGGTTATGGTTTTCATTACGTCGCCAATTACACCCCGAAGCACCCACGATGAATGGTATCGAACGCGTATTAACGCCCGGCACGCCTCTCGCCGCTCCGCACGCCCGAGCACCGCGCATTCAGCACAACGCGCGCGGCGCGACGATCAAATCGCATTCGCTCGCGTCTGCCGTGCAGCGCGCCGGCGTCGCCCCGGACCAGGGCGAGGACGCGACCACGGCCCGCGCACGCCAGGGAGGCGGACCAAACGATTAGAGCGCTGCGCGGGGATACGAATCTCCCCGAATATCCCGATATCAAGCCGCGCTAGAACGACAAGAAAAGGCCGATTCGGCGCGACGGCATAGGGCGCCACAGACAAAGGACGTGACCAATCGAATCATCAATGTCGCATCGGGTGATCCGCACTTTCGTGCTGACACTCGCGATCATCGTCACGATAATGGTGCCGTTGCACGCCGCATCGGCAACGCGCGACGCACGCCTTGTTCCGCTGTTGCGGATCGGTCCATGGACGGCGGTATTCGGAATGATCGGCTTCGGCGATCGCTTGTGGTTCGTCAACAGCGCGAAGTTTCGCGACTACAACTCGGCGGACATCTATAGTTATGAGCCGAAGACCGGACGCGTGCGCTATGAGCAGCACTTGTTTTCACAGGACGGCGGGCGGCCGGCCGCCACCGACGAACATCTGTACTGGCCATTCGAGGATGGGCGGTTTTCCGCAGGCCATGGCGAGTACATGGTGACGAACGGGTCCGACTGGCGATGGCGAGCCGTGCCCACCCGACGCATTCCGCATGTCCAGACGATGCACGGGTTGGGCGCGATGCTCTACGCAGGGAGCGGCGGCTTCATCGCCGCGCTGCACGGCGCGAATGATGGCGGGATCACTAGGCGGGCTCTGTACTCGCACCGAAATGCGCCTGACCCATATAGTCGAATAATCAGCCTGGGGGATCTCGACGGGGTGCTGCACGTGGGTCTTCAGACCGACAAGACCAACACGATCAAACTTCTGCACCTCCGGGAAAGCGAATTGGTTTCAGTCCCTCATTGGCCCCGCGCGAAGAGCGCCGATGCGCTCCCCGCATTCCGTGGTCGGCTGTTTGCCATGCGCAGTCGAAACGGAGCGGACCGACTCTGGCGCACCGATGGTCGCGTCTCCCAGCCCGTCAAGAGCCTTGACAGCACCGGAATTCGCGCGCGGGCCGCTGGAAAAGATGGCATCTGGGCGGTCGGCGCAACCGCGACCGGATGCTCGCTCGGTGTCGGATCCGCGATCCTAAATACCCCAATTGCTGGGCCGGATGGCCATCCAAGGCGTCGGGTTGCCGTACTCGACAGCGAGATTTCGCACCTAGATGTCGGCGATGGCGACCCGGTGGTCTTTCTCCACGGCAATCCAACCTGGTCGTATCTTTGGCGTAACGTCATTCCGCATGTTAGCCCGCATCGGCGCTGCCTGGCCCCGGACATGGTCGGCATGGGACAGTCGGCAAAGTCCCCGACAAACGCTTATCGCTTCGTCGATCAGGCGCGTTATCTCGATGCATGGTTCGATGCGCTCCGTTTGACCCGGAACGTTACATTGGTGATCCACGATTAGGGATCGGTCATCGGCGTGTACCGAGCGCGGCGATGGACCGAGCGTCGCGCCTGCCCACCTTGGTCTGGCCGCGCGAGCTCCCGATCGAAGGTGAGCCGCCGGACGTCGTAGATATCGTCGCGAAAAACGGACAATGGCTTACGCAGGCCGCCACACCGAAGCTGTTCATCAATGGCGAGCCGGGCGCGATCATCACCGGCACCGCGCGGGACTTTTGCCGAACGTTTCCGAACCAGCGCGAGGTAACCGTCAAGGGCAGGCATTTTGTCCAGGAGGACTCGCCGGCTGAAATCGGCACTGCGATCCGCGACTTCGTCCGTGAAACGCCAACCTAACGTGTAAGGAAATTGCCTCGGTATCCGTCCAAGCGGCGAGTTCATCGAGCGCTATCGGTGCGCCCTCGCTTATGCTGGGGTTGGCGCGGCAAGATGGCAACTGTGTCGTACCGCACGCGTTGATAAGCCATTGTGGAGGGAGCGCTGCCCCAAGGGCGCACTTCGATTTGCCGTCACATCGCCATCGGGAGGCAAGCGTGTCGAATCCATTAGTGAACATCAAGGCCTGCGTATTCGATGCCGACGGCACCCTGTTCGATTTTTCCTCGGCCGCGGCGCGCTGCGCGGACCTGCTCGGGGATCGGGCCGGTCCGCTCAACGCACTCTGGCGGGAAAAGCAGTTGCAGTACACCTGGTTGCGCGGACTGCAGGCGCAACACGCCGATTTCTGGCAGGTCACCGGCGATGCGCTGGACTACGCGATGGAGACATTGGCCATCAGCGACGCCGGGCTACGACACCGGCTCATGGACCTCTATCTGTCCCTGCACCCGTATCCCGAGGTCAGGAAAGTATTGGAACAAAGCAGGGCGGGCGGCTATGCGACCGCGATCCTGTCGAACGGAACGCCAAGGATGCTCGCCGCGGCGGTCGAGAGTGCCGGACTTGACGGTCTCTTCGACGCCGTGATCTCGGTCGAGGAAGTCGGCGTCTTCAAACCGCATCCGGCGGTCTATCGGCGTGCGGCGGATCGACTCCATACGGCCACGCAAAGCATATCGTTTCAATCGTCAAACGCCTGGGATGCCTATGCGGCCTCGGCGTTCGGCATGCGAGTCGTCTGGTGCAATCGTTTCGGGCAACGGGCCGAGCGACTACCCGGGTGCCCCGATCAGGAGATCCGGTCGTTAAGCGAGCTTCCCGGTCTGCTCGGGATTCAACAACTCGCGCATGGGGGATAAGCTATCAAGCTGAGTGCCGCAATCCAGCGCTCGATCGATTTCACCCAACGCGTGCAGCGATACTGCAGGCAAACTTGAGGAGTGCATCGATGAGCGAGCAAAAGCCCGAATTGACAGTCGAGCGGGGACCATCAACGCACCGGTGAGAAGGTTCGGCTTTCTTCGCTGCCCGGCCACCCGGTCGGACTGATCTTCGGCTGGTACACGTGACCGCCATTTCGTAGACGGATGCTTCGCGAACCGACGTCGCCGCAGTTTGCCAGACGAAACTCGATCTTAGAATACCGATGTTGATCGACTCGATCGACAACGATGTCCAGGAAGAGAACCTTTCGTCGCCGATGCGCCTCTACATCATCGGGCGCGACGGGCGGATCGTGTATTCCGGCGACCGCGGGCCGTTCGGTTTCAACCCCGACACGAGGGAACAGGCGATCAAGTCGCAAATCGGTTGAGACGTACGGCCGATTTCGGTGATCGCATAAGGATTCACCGTGTAAGGAAATTGCGCGCAAATGGTCTAATAGGTGTCGGCGCCGTGCTTTGTTGGCGAGTTTGCGAGACCCACGCGCGGCCACGAGCCGCGTCGACACCAACACCTGTCGTCGCGGGCGCGCCGCCGATCTTGAGGATTGAAGGCGCGCTCGAGGGCGACAGGAAATCGAAAGAGATCAAGAGAATCGGATTACCGGCACCCATGGCACTCCTGCGTCCCGCCCTGACCGCTCTGGTCCTCCTCGCCACCGGCGTGAATGCGGGGTGGGCCGCGAACGCGGCGGTTGAGCTGAACGGGTTTGATCTTAGCGGTGCGCTGGTACCGGTCGCCGCGATCGAGCGTGGCGGCCCGCCGAAGGACGGAATCCCCGCGATTGATAACCCAAAGTTTATTCCGGCGACGCAAGCGCGACTTAAGCCGGATGATCGCATCCTCGGTGTGTATCTCAATGGCATCGCGCGGGCGTATCCGGTGCGGATCCTGAATTGGCACGAAGTGGTCAATGATCGCCTCGGCGCCGATTCGATCGCCGTTACATACTGTCCATTATGTGGAACCGGCATGGCATACCAGGCAAAGGTGACCGATCGCGTTACGACGTTCGGAGTCTCGGGCCTTCTCTACAACAGTGATGTTCTGCTGTATGACCGCGCCACCCAGTCATTGTGGTCGCAAATCATGCGCATCGCGGTCAGCGGCCCGCTGAAAGGGACTCGATTGATCCCGGTTTTGCTCACCCACACGAGCTGGGCCGACTGGCGCGCGCGCCACCTGAAATCGGAAGTCCTATCGACCGATACCGGATTTGCGCGCGACTACGATCGCGATCCCTACGCCGGGTACGAGCAGATTCAGCGTCTCCTCTTCGATGTCCAGTACCGTGACGCGCGATTCCCGCTGAAGGAATGGGTGCTCGGATTGGAGCTGGGTGGCGTGCATAAGGCCTATCCGTTCAGCGTCATGGAACGGCGCACCGACGCGAACGGGATGCTTCGCGACAATGTCGGTGGGCAGAGCATACTGATCCGTTTTAGCCGCACGCACCGCACGGCGGAGGCGTTCGATGCGAAAGATCGACCACTCCCCAGCGTGATGGCGTTCTGGTTTGCGTGGGTCGCCTTCCATCCGCAAACCGACGTGTTGCGCGAGCCCTGACCTCTCGCGACCGCAGTCCCATGATGCTTGTCGTCGATCTTCTCATTATCGCCAGCGCGATAACGATCGGATTCACCGCGCACCGTGCGAGCCTGTGCAATGTGCGGGCCGTCGCCGAGGTCATGTACTGCGGAACGGCGCCAATGTTGCGCAGTTTCGCCAAATCGATCCTCTGGACCACGCTGGTGGCCGGAACATCCGTACTCTGGCTCGACGTGCCGCAGCCAACCGTCCTTGCGCGCATACCGATCGGATTCGCGATTGTCGGCGGGGTGACCTTCGGCATCGGCGCGGCGATCAACCAGGGCTGTTCATTGTCGACGTTGCGCCGGCTTGCGGACGGAGACGTATCAATGCTTGTCACGCTGTTCGGCGCGGTCGCAGGCGTTGCGACTTGGATGCTGACCGGGCCAGCGTGGTTTTCGACTTCGCTGACGGCTACCGTATCCCCATGGACGCGATGGCCGGTGGCGAGCGGCACCGTCGTCTTTGCGCTCTGGAACTGGGCGATGGTCGAACTTTGGATCCTCTGGCGATCGAACGACCAGGGCTCACTGCGTGATCGGGTTCTGGCACCGACCTATGGATTGTCGGCGGCCGCGGCGATCATCGGTGTCGCTGGAGGCATCTTGTACGCATTGCAAGGCGCCTGGTCGTTCACGAATTTCGTTCGCACCGTGGTGGGATCGGCTTTCGGCGTTGAAACGGCGACCGCATGGCATGCGCTCCTGGTGAGCGCGCTGCTTGCCGGAATGATCGGTTCATCGATCCAGCGCCGTTCTTTTTCGCTTCAGACCGCGGCCCTTTCTGGCGGGTGGCGCCGGCGGTTCGGCGGTGGCTGGTTAATGGGACTCGGCGGCGCGCTCATTCCCGGTGGGAACGATACGCTCCTGCTCAGTTCACTCCCGGCGCTATCGCTTCAGGCGACTTTCGCCTACGCCGCCATGCTGGCCGGTATTGCCGCAACGCTTTTTGCTATGAAGCGCCGCTCGTCTGACATGGGCATTGGTATGCGAGCGCCGGATTTGCCGCGTTAGGGAGACGGTGTCCGAGGCCACGAAACTGGCGTCCCGGACAACCACCACCTTACCCGGCCTTGGAGGACTCGCATGCCACCGATCGACCCCCTCATCGTCGTGCGATCGCACCTGCCGGCGAGAAAAAATAGTCCGTTGGCTTTGTAAGGTTCTCGCGCCGCGCGCGATCTAACGAACAACGAGGGCGCCGCCCTTGTTGATTCGGAGGACGATCACCGTGGTCAGAATGTTTCGAGTACTCGCCCTAATCCTTTGCTTTGGCTGGCTCACCGGCGTGGCGTACGCCGGTACCCCGTTCGATCCCAACGCGTTCGCTGCCGCCCAGGCCACCGGTCGTCCGGTGCTGGTCGAGGTGCATGCGGACTGGTGCCCGGTCTGCGTGAAGCAGCAACCCGTTATTTCGGAGCTACTGTCGCAGCCCCGTTTCAAGCAGTTCCAGGTCCTCACCGTCGATTTCGACAGCCAGAAAGACGCCCTGCGCGCGCTTGGCGTACGGTACCAGAGCACGCTCATCGTCTTCAAAGGCAAACAAGAGGTAGCGCGTTCGACCGGCGAGACCGCCAAAGACAAACTCGCTGAGCTGCTCGCGAAGGCCATTTGAGGCGCCTCGGTAATGGATTTCGGCGCTGGTACCTACGCGTTAGGACTTGGTGCCGGCGTGCTCTCCACACTCTCCCCGTGCGTGCTGCCCTTGCTCCCGATCATCCTCGGCACCGCGGTCGCCGCGCATCGGTTTGGGCCACTTGCGCTGGCGGCCGGCTTGATCGTTTCGTTCACCGTCGTCGGCCTCTTCGTCGCGACGATCGGATTCACGCTCGGATTCGACGCGGAGTGGTTTCGCCGCGCTGCCGCAGTGCTACTGATCGCTTTCGGTGCACTGCTGCTGAGCGCCCGACTTCAATATCGATTTGCTCGGTCCACCGCTTCCCTTTCCGCGGCTGGCGATTCCGTACTCGCGCGGATAAATCATCGAGGGCTGGGCGGTCAACTCGCGATCGGTCTGCTGCTTGGACTGGTCTGGGCGCCGTGCGTCGGGCCAACTTTGGGCGCCGCTTCCACGCTCGCCGCGCAGGGACGCGATCTGCCTCAGGTGGCGCTCGTGATGCTGGCGTTCGGCTTGGGCGCGGGATTGCCCCTTGTCGCGTTAGGCGCGCTCTCGCGCACCGCCATGCTCGCCCTGAGAGGTCGGATGCTTGCCGTGGGCAGGACGGGAAAGGTCGCACTCGGAGTCATTCTCGTCGGCCTCGGAGCGCTGATCCTGACCGGATTGGACAAGCGATTGGAAGCATTCGCGGTACGACATTCGCCGGCATGGCTGACCGATTTGTCGACGACGCTGTGAATATACCGAGTGACTCTTCGATTTTTTTGCAGGCGTAGTACGGGAATCGGCGTCGACCAACGTGTGCCAAGACCCGCTTTTTTTCAACGATCGCAGTAAAGGAGAACATCATGAAGTTGACTCGCAAACCGCTGCAAGCCGCCATTGCCGGTGCACTCGCCCTGGGCCTTGGCGGTCCAGTCGCAATTGCTCAGACCAACCCGTGCGCCGGGAAAAAGAACCCCTGTGCGGCCAAGACTGCCAATCCGTGCGCAGCGAAGATGGGCAACCCGTGCGCGGCCAAAAAGAGCAATCCGTGCGCGGCCAACCCCTGCGCGGCAAAAAAGAAGTAACGCAGCGAGGTTTCGGCGGGCTGGTTCAGTCATTTTTTTCGGATCGGTTTGCCGGCTCTTGCTGTTGGGTGGGCAATCACCACGCCTGGCTTCCGTTTCGAAAGGCGCCGTCTTCGATCTTGGCGTAGATGCAAATGGGTAGCGTCCCCTACCTTGACGGCTTGCTGCCGCGGTCGTCACAACAACATTTTCTATCAAAGAAGGAGCAACACATGAAAAACATTAGGCACATCGGCACGGCACTCCTCTTGGTAACGCTCGTCGGATGCGCCGCAATTGCCCAACAAGGATCCGGCCTTAAGCTCTCGAGCGCGGATATCATGAAGATGGATCTAAACAAGGATGGAAAACTAACCAAAGACGAGTACTTGCTCGTCATGGGTAAGATGTTCGACGCCCACGCCGGCGCCAAAGGCTACTGCACGCCTGACGAAGGTATGGCGGTCATGCGCGAGTTGCAGGACTTCAGCTTCCTGAATAAGTACAGCAATTAGGCGGTCGAGGGTGGTGGGGTGCTTGCCTATCGCCTCCACCTTCGGCGGGCCGGTTCCGGTATCCGTCGTTCAATTCTGCAATCGAACCTGCGCAACGCCCGAGAATGGCGCAGCGTAAGAAAGGGCGCGAACCATCGGTCACCCGGAGGTGTTCATGTTCATTGAAAAACCGATCCAAATCGCCTTTGTGCTTGCCACGGTTGCAACGGTCACGGCAGCGACCGGCGCGCAGCCGCGTCGTCCCGCCGAGCCGAAAGTCATCGAGCTCACGCAGGTTCCTTGCCAATTTATCGAAAGCGAAAGCGGTGTCAACCATGGGTACTCGACCGCCCGCAAAGCCGATTGCGAAGCGATCAACGCCCGGTCCGCCCCCGAGCGGATCGCCGCGAGCAAACCGATCGAGCTGCCGCCGGGAAAGTACATTTTCCGGGTCAGTAACCAGGGCGTCCCCTACGAGCTCGGCTTTTGGCTGCGCGCAGCTAACCTAGTACAACGCGCAACGCTGCCCAGCACGTCCGGCGGCGGTCTCAGTGCTGGTAAGACGCAGGACTACGCGATCGATCTCGTACCGGGGCAGTATGTGTACTCGTGCCCGCTCAACACCACGCCCGACTACAAGCTGATCGTCAAGCATTGACGCTGTCCACCGAGTCGATCTTCGGGCGCTTGCGAAGGCGATCGTCGACCCCTCGCGGTACCTCTCTCTTGTCGGCGTCTGAATGGCAGCCGCTTTCCTACTGACGCTCGATCTTCCGCGTTTCGATCACGTTGCGCCAACGGATCATCTCGCGCTCGATCAGCTCCCGCATCTCCGCAGGCGTCGAGGGATTGGCCGCCCCGCCGAGGTCCGCCAATTGCTTTTGAATGTCCGGCTGCCGCAGAATGGCGTGGATCTCGTCATTGAGTCGCGCGACGATCGCCGCGGGCGTTCCTCCCGTCGTGACAATGCCGGCCCACGACGCGAATTCGATCCCGGGGAGCAGGGTGGAGATTGATGGTACGCCGGGCAACAGTGGCGATCCGCTTCGGGTCGTGAGTGCCAACGCGCGAGTCTTACCAGCGCGGATATGCGGATAGGCATTCGTCATCGTGTCGATCATCATGTCGACGCGACCTGTCAGCATCTCGGTAAGCGCTACCGCCGAACTGCGAAACGGCACATGCAGAAATTCAAGACCAGCCACGACTCCAATCCATTCGCCGATCAGATGCTGGCCGCTGCCGATGCCGGCCGAGGAGAAGCTTACTTTGTTCGGTGCCGTCTTCGCCGCGGCGAGCAATTCCTCGATGGTCCGGTACGGCGAGGCCGCGCTCACGGTGAGCACGACAGGATAAGACACGACGGTGGAGATCATCGCAAAGTCGCTCACCGGATCGTGGGGGAGCTTGCGCATCATCACGCCAACCACGGGATGTGCACCGGTGATCATGATGAGCGTATGGCCGTCGGGCGCTGCTTTGGCGACGGCATCGGCGGCGATCGTGCCGGTTGCCCCGGTCTTCAGCTCCGGCACGACCGGCTGACCGAGCCGCTCGGCGAGCTTTTGCGCGAGCAATCGAGACATCAGATCGGTGCTGCCCCCGGGCCCGAATCCGATCATGAATCTTACCGACTTAACAGGATAGACCAAGGCCTGCTGCGCGCCGGCAGGAAACGACAACACCGCCGCGAACAAGCATACGTTCGCTGTATGCCTAGAAAGGAGCTCGCCTGTCCATCGAACCATACCTGCACTCCTCATTGCGTCGCGAACATCCCGCCGTGGATCAGCGGCCGCGACGCGCGAAATCCGCTCGCCTCACTCTCCGGATTGAACAAGCCAGCGGGTCGCGCCCTCGTGAACTTTCATGAGGCGCAGTCGCAATCCGACTCCCCGCTTTCGCCCGCGCAACGCGAGCTGATCGCGAGCTATGTCGCCGGATGATCGGAGCGCGCACTGCACGACGTGGGGCTGACCGCGTTCAGTTCAATTTCATTAATAGACTACTCGAGGATCACGGGGTAAGAGGCGCCGATGGGAACAACGCAATGCGCGCTTCGGTATCGTCGGCATTCACGAGCACATGTGCGTCGAGAATGGCATGCGCACACTTGCGAGCAGGCACCGGCGGCCCATGACGCATGATCGGCAGTCGTCAGATGAAGAGCAGGCTTAGCTTTGGCACGGCCACGAGCAAGATAGTGACCAGGGTCATGACGATGGTGAACGGAATGGCACCGATGAAGATGTCGGCGAGTGAGATCCGAGGATCGTTGAGCGTCGAGTGCACGACAAAGCAGGCGATGCCAAGGGGCGGCGTGAGGAGTCCGATCTCGACGGCGATTACCGTCACCACGCCGAACCAGATTGCATTCCCTCCGAGTGCCTGTACCGCGGGCAGCGCAAGTGGCACCACGATCAGCATGATCGACACCGAGTCGAGGAACATGCCGAGGATGATGACGAGCAGAAGGTAGAGCGCCATGAATGCAGCGAATCCGAGGCCCGCTTGCGCAATGCCGTCGCTGACTGCCTGCGGCAACCCGGAGAGCGCGAGCATGCGCGCGTAGATGTTGGCCGCCAGCACGAGGAAGAGGATCGACACCGAGATGTGGCCGGTTTCTTCGAGCACGCGCCAGAGGGTGCTCCATCCAACCCGCCGACGCACCAGTGCGATCAGACCCGCCCCGAGCGCGCCGACCGCGCCAGCCTCGGTCGCAGTGAAGGCGCCCCCGTAGATACCACCCATTACCACCACGATGAGAAGGACGATGGGCGTGACCTTTCGAGTGGCGTCTCCCACACCGGCAACTTCGCCCGACCGACCTGCATCGACGGTCCCGATGAGTTGCGGTCGCCAGCGTGCGATCGCCCAGATTGCGATCGAGAACGCCACGGCGAGAATGATGCCGGGCACGGTTGCCGCAAGGAACAAGTGGCCGACCGACTGCTCGGCTAGAAAGCCGTATACGATCAGCAGTACGCTCGGCGGAATCAGCATCCCCAGGACCGAACTGCCAGCGACGACCCCAACCGAGAAGCGGGCGTTATAGCCGTGCCGCATCATCTCAGGCGTGGCCACCTTCGTGAACACGGCGGCGGAGGCGATCGACGAGCCGGTTACGGCGGCGAACACCGCGTTCGCGGCGACCGTCGCGATCCCAAGCCCCCCGCGCAGCCGACTGAGCAAGAATTGCGCGACCTGAAACGTCTCGCGGCCAATGTCGGAAGCACTCACGAGCAGGCCCATCATCACGAACAGGGGCACCGACGCGAAGTAATAATTACCGATGTAGCTGTTGGACGCAAGTGCGACGGCGTTGATCGGCAGGGCGAGGTTGCCCTTGAGCAGCCAGATGCCGACGAAGCCGGGAATGACGAGGGCGATGGCGATCGGCACACCCAATACGATTAGCAGGAACATCGCGACGAGCATCGTAGCGCCCACGAACAGCCCGGATACGTCGGAGACGGCCGGGTGAATCACCGACCATGCGAGGATCGCACACGCGACCAGCAGTACCCATACTACGAAGCCCGAACCCTCCGTCGCCGCACGCAGCACCCGCGCCATGCTGCGACCGGCGTCGATCAACAATGCCCCGAATTCGATCGCCGTCACCAGTGCACCGAAGACCACGACGAACCGGAGCGGCCATAAGACGAGCACGAAGGATCCGGGAACGCCCATCACCTCATCATCGCCCCAGGCTCGCTCGAGCAGCGGCCAAGTGCCACGAATGATCACCGACATCACCGCCAGGCCAAGCAGCGCAATGACTGCGTTCCAGCCGGCGGCCACACGAGGGTTGGTCCTACCCAGCACGTCCAGGAAAAACTCCGCGCGGATGAGCCGGTTGCCCTGCAAGGTGCTGGCCAGTTGCAGGAACACGATTCCCACCAGCGAATAGGCCACCATCTCCGGCACGCCTTCGAGTGGCCGGTTGAACACGGCACGCCCGACGATGTCAGCGCAGATGAGGAAGACGAGGGCGAAGATCCACACTGTGCCCAGGCTGTTCATCCAGTTCGCCACTCGGACGAACGCGCCGCGGAGCGTCGGTGGCGAAACGGCATGGGGTGCCGATCCGTCAACTCCAACGGGTGACGCGTCGGTTGGCGGCATGGGCGTGCCCCAATATGGCCTTGATCAGGGCGACGTCACTTGCTGCCCCAGTCCCGGCCAGGCACGCCACCGCGGGCGCGAACGCCCTGCAAGTACACCTGCAACACCTGGCGAGCCGGCATGCCCTTTGCTTCGTTCCGCTTGATCCACTCGCCGGCGAGATCCGGAAGCTGATCGATCCACTTCTTGCGCTCCGCCGGCGCAAGGGTGGACACCTTGACCCCTGCCTTGACGATGATGTCGTAGTTGGCCTTGTTGCTCGCTACCGCCGCTTCCGCCACCATGCGGCTATAGTCCTGACCCAGGTCCCGAAACATCTTCTGCATCTCCGGCGTCATCGAGTCGAACGTCTTCTTGTTCATCGTGATCCCACCGGAGATCGGCGCACCGAAGTCGACGATCGTCAGATGCTGCGCGATCTCATGCACCTTGAACGGCACCACGCCTGCGAGATCCATGATCGCGCCATCGGCAATGCCCGTCTGGATATTGTTGTAGAACTCGGTGTACGCCCCCCGCACCGGCACGGCACCGGTACCCTGCACCCAGGTCGCGAACGAGGGACCGACCATCAGCTTCTTGCCGTTGAGGTCCGCCACGGAATTAACGGGGAACTTTGTGATGAGCTGGTACGAGCTGCCAACCTGCGAGCCGAGGAACACCTGGTTGTACTTGGTCCACTGCTCGTTCATCGCGGGGACTTTGGCGTGCAGTTCTTCTGCGATTTCCCGCGCAACCATGGCATCCGTGTTGCCGCTGAAGGGTGCAAAGAACGTGACGTTGTGCAGCGGCATCTTCTCAGGTTCGAATATGGTGCCGACCCATCCCACATCCGCAAGCCCCTGCTCGATGGCTTCGAGCGTGTCGAGCGCTCCATAGAGCGTGCCCGAGTACGCCTCGGTCCACTTGATCGTGTGGCCACCGGGGAGCGACTTCACGCGCTCCGCGGACTGTGGAACCACATGATTCTTGATGATGCCAACCCACGGCACGAACGGCGGGTGGCTCGAGCCAGCGGTGAGCTTGTACTCGCGCGACTCCGCGGGCAAAGGCATGAGACCAAGCCCGATCGCGGCTACACCTGCCAGCGCAGACAGTTGGAGCGTCCTGTTCACGTTTCTCTCCTCTGGGTAAAGTTTCTACGCGGGACACGGGCGAACCGAGCGCCGGCGTCATCGTGTCGCCGAGCTCTGCGTACTACGGGGCGTGCTTGCCGGGACTCCAGCGACCCTTGCCGAGGATCCGCTGCGCATCACCGATGGCTTCGGGCTCGAGCGGCGTGGCCATCGTGTCGTTGAAACGATTCAGGAACCCGAAGAGCGCGATGACCGAAGTGATCTCGACGATCTCGTCCTCGGTCCAGTACCTGCGCATCTCCGAGAAAAGCTCATCGGTCACATCGTTGGGAACGGCACCCGCAGCGAGTGCGAAATCAAGGGCCACCCGTTCCTTCTCCGAATAGAGGGGGCTCGTCTTGTAGTCCCAGAGCGCCTGCAGCTTCTGCTCATCGACACCGAGGTGCAGTGCGCCGCTCACCTGGTGGGCAACGCAATACTGGCAGCCCGCTCCCTTGCTCGCCATGAATGCGACGATACGTTTGAAGCCCGCATCAACGGCACTGTCCGCGCCCCACACCGCGGCCATTAGCCCTCCGAGGGCTGCTACCACCTTCGGCTTCCGTTGCATGATGAGCGTGCTGTTGGGGACGAATCCGAGGATCTGCTTGAACCGCGCCATGGCGGGCTGCAGTTCGGCGACAGCGTCCTCGGGGAGCAGGCTAATGCGGGGCATTGATCGATCCTTCTTGGGGCCGGTTGCGATTCGCATGGGGCACGTTCGACTCCCCGATGCACTCGACGAACTCTGCCTGAAGGATCGTGGAATTGTGGGTCGCTGTCAACACTCACACACGCTCGCTCGCTCGCTCTCTCACTCACTCACCCGCACGCACGCACTCCTACAAAGTCTGACCGTCCCTGCGCGGCATCGCGTTCCCGTTGGTACGGCATCTGTCGCAGGCGCCGCCTGGCAGCGCGCAATCGATCGCGTCTCACATGCGATTGGCATCATGCTGCCCCAACATCATTGCGTGCGGACTGGAGACAATGACCTTGCGCTGGCAAAAACCCGAGATCAGTGATGCCGGTGCGTTCGAGATACCGATGTACCGGGTATGCACCCCGATCACCGTGTTCAGTGTGATCTCCACCGTCGTCTACGCCCAGGTTTCCTGCGAGCGATTCACCCGGCACGACGCGGTGCCGCTTGCCTAAGCCGGCACCGGCGATTAGGGAACGAACCACGAGGAGGCGTGGCACCATGGATCTTATCAGCCGTCATGCTGATCGTTCCCGCGACTACGGGTCCATCCAAAAGCGCTCGTTCGCGCGCCTGCACTTCGTAACCCGAGCGATGTTCCGATGATAGCTGGGCAATTTCGCGGTAATGTGACTAATGCCCTAACGAATTGACCCTCCATCGGTCTCTTGGCTTGCATTGCATCGATGACCGACACGCGCGCTGACAGCTCCCTCGAAAGGGCACTGCGCCACGCGGCTTCGCGATACGATGGCGTCCATGCCTGTTGCCATGCGTGGGAGGACGGTCGATGAAGGTAAGGGAGTGGCTGTGCGTAACTTGGTGCATCGCATTCAGCTTGCCGACCATGAGCGCGACGCCCACCGCCATAGCTGAACGCAGCCTGGTCAGGATCGTTGCGAAGAACATCGACTCGACGATGTCCTTTGGATCCGGGGTGGCGATCGACATCGAAGCAATCGCGACCACTTGCCACACCCTCCGACGTGCCCGCGCGCTCACCGTCGAAGTAGGCGGCAGGCAAGCGCACGCAACGCTGGTGGCGGCCGACGCCGACAAGGACGTCTGCGTGCTTAGCGTGCCGGGCCTACGCTTGACACCAGTGGCGATCCGTCCGATAGACTCGATCAACGTCGGAGCCAGCGTGGTGGCGGCCAGCTTCCCGGCGGGCCGGGAACTGACGTTGCGCGAAGGTCGCATCGAGGCGCTCCATGCTCATCAGTCCTCAAGCATTATTCAGACATCAACCACGTTCGATCGGGGCGCGAGCGGCGGTGCGCTCCTCACGACCGACGGCGAGCTGGTGGGCCTGCTTACTTTCAAGGCGCCCGAAGGCGAACGATTCCATTTCGCGATCCCGGCGGAATGGATCGAAGCCGTCCGCAACACTCGCTCGGCGTCCGTACTGCAGGAAGACGACTGCGCATTCTGGGAAAAGGAGCCTGCGGACCGGCCACGGTTTCTACACGCAGCTTGGCATGAATCAAAGGGAGACTGGCTGGAGGTCTACCGCCACTGCCTCGAATGGATCTCCGCCGATCCGGCCAGCGAGGAGGCGCACCGCGCACTGATACGCGCGATCGGCATCCTCGCCCCCTATTGACTCTACCCGCGCGACCGGAAAGTAGTTATCAAGGGTTGTAATCTTCCAGGAAGCGATATGGCCGAGCCTGCACCGTAGCGGCGGTACCGACGAACTGCGCGGGACGGGCGGTGATTGCGGCCATCGGCGTCGCGCCGAACCCGTGTCCCTTGAATCCTGGAATCCGCGCGCCAAGCTGATCAAAGCACGCGAGCCGTTCCCCACCCGTGTTCAGTTGGCATTGGTGGAGGTAGTACTCGCCGTATGCATTGGCGGCCTGCGCAGTCGCCTCCGAGGCGAAGCCAATCTGCGCGGCAGAAATCAACAGGCCGGTGACGGTTGCGAATGTGCGGTTGGACATGATCATTTCCTTTCGTAGAATCGAATGAACTCATCGAGTGGGCGCGGGGGATTGTGCCCAAGCTCGATGTCCTCATATTAGGCAGGCACGAAAGCGCGTGCATCCGTATGAATACTGGGCGGGACTACGTATTAGCGCGATCCCCGCGAGTGCAGGGCCAGTGCGCGCGCGTCAAACACGTCGAACTGATACAAGCAATCGCATCGAAGTCCGGATCATTCGCCGATCGACGACACACACGAGCGAGCGAACGCAGCTGCGCGAGTCGCGTCAATACCGGAGGGCGGGCGCAGTGCTCCGCGCTCGCGCGTAGCGGGCCGATGCCGTACATTCCGTTCGCATGTTCAGCGCCGGTCTGCATCCCTTCGCGGGCTGAATGGTGCCGGGGGCATCGACACGAATCACTCGCGGATCGCGTCGCGAACGATCTTCTCCAGCACCGGATCGAGCTCGCGCGCCATCGTATCCAATTCGGCGTTCTTGTAAGGTGCGAATACCTGGCTAGGGGCACGCCAGCTGATGCTCGTCCGTCCATCAGTGCCCTCCGCCACATAGATCCTCAATGGCGCCTCGACGCCCGCCGCCACGCTGGCCGCAAGCATTCGAACCGCATAGTCGTTCCGGAAGACCATCAGCACAATATTTCCGGGGATCTTGACGTTGCGGGCGGCCGCCCCGCGACTCGCACTTGCCTGAGCCACCAGTCCCATCTTGTTGACGCTAATTGCGCTCTCGATCTTGGCAACGACTGCATCGAACGACATCGTGCTCGATACCGTCCGATAGCCGGAATCTGGAAACACCAGTCCCGGGGCTTGCGCACCGACGGGCGACGCGCCAAGCCATGCGCAGATGACCATCGTCGTGCAGATTTTAAGCGACGTTTCAAACGGCTTCACGACCGGCCTCCCGAGGCGCCCTCTACTTCAAGCGCGCGATTGATTGCAAGAATTTGATCGTCGATCGAAATCGAAAGCATGCCGGTCATCTCAAGCGTGCGATCTTCAAACACGTCGACGGACGAATGTATCGAGTGCCAATATGCCACTGTCGCATCCCGATGTCGAATTAGCGCCTCGACCTGCGGTCGAAACAACACCAGCATCTGGCCAAGCCAGATGTTCAACGGCCACGATGGCTGCGCATGATCGATCTTGAATCGATCGATCATACGGATAACGTCTTGCGCCGGGTACCATGTCTCGTCGGTGACCCAGCGGTTCACGGCGAACAGTGTCTTGGGAATACCGAACACATCCATTGAAATCGCGATGAGGTGCGCGATCGCATCCGACCCTGAAGGCCACAGCGCCTCTCCTCGATTGGCAGCGGGCGCAACCCCATCGGGCATTCCCTTGGCGCGCACAAACAAATGGAAGTGCCCATGCTCGCCCGCGCCGCGATGCGCGTGGTAATAATATTGGCTACCGGTTTCGGTGTCGTTGACGTCATCCGGGGGATAGTGTTCCATTTCGAAAAACGTGCCATTCCCACGCAGAACCTCGCCAACGAGGTTCAGATCCGCCTTTTCGAGGACGCGCATGCAGTCGCGCACGGAGACTCCCGCGGCGCGCATTGCCTCGAGCTCGGCGCGCGGCAGGCCATCCAACGACGGTGGTGCCACCTGCGGTGCCGCTGTGGCGCGCTTTTCGATTGCTGGCGTGGGCGCCTGTTTCCTCAATCGTGTCATCTGCTCCAGATGCATTGACGGGTTACATTTTTTTCGCAGCGCAGGGGTTCTTTGCCGCGCACGGATTTTTCGCGGCGCAGGGGTTCTTAGCCGCACAGGGATTCTTCGCGGCGCAGGGATTCTTTGCCGCGCACGGATTAGCGCTATTGGTCGCCGTCGGCTTGAAGGATGCTTGCACTTGGGCGGTGTACGCGGTCAGCGCGGCGAGCTCTTTGGAGTTCCATGCGAGCGTCTTGCTCGCCATCGGAACAATTAGACAGAACTGAACCATCTCATCGAGGTTGATTTGCTTGAAGCCGCCTTGATCCTTCGCCATCGAAACGAAATGAGGATACGGCTTTGCAAACGTCGGCATGAACGCCGCCCCGCCCTGATGGCAGGAATTGCAGGATAAGTTGTTGGTGCTCAGCTTCGGATCCTTATAGAGGATCTCCCCGAAGCGGACCAGCTCAGCACGGTCACCTTTCGCAAGGCTCGTCCCCTTCGGCCGAGTGACCAATTTTGGGTCGACCTTCGCGCCGGCGGCGCAGGGATTCTTCGCCGCACACGGGTTCTTCGCCGCGCACGGGTTCTGCTTGCCGGAATTTGCGCTTCTTCCCGCACACGGATTTCTTGCCTGGCAGGGATTCTGTGCAGTCGCGGAGGTACCGAGTCCGAGCGCGAAGGCGCTGACAACGGCGGCTTGAAGCGGGGTGCGTATCGACTTCATCGGACTCTCCAATTTCAGATAACCGCCATGGGTCGACGATGGCGAGGATTGGCCACCCGCCCGGCGCGCTCGCCGTCTCGGCGCTCGTCCAGGCTGGTCCTACCTAGAGCGTTAGACCGCCCATCGATCAAATTCCTTACAGCGTCGGCGAAAAGATGTTCCAGCGCTGCAAGTCTTGAATGGCATCGATCGGCTCTAGCCACCGCCGTTGCGCGATCGCTCGGCGACAGTCGCCGATGCCTGCGTCGCACGGCGACTGGATTCGCGTCACATGAAAGTCGAGATCCTTGGTGCGGTCCTCATCTGCGAGGTGCGTGCGGTGCGACCAGACGCATCAAGTGAATAACCGTACCGCAGCCAAAGCTCACCATCTCCTGGATCGCTCGGCGCCCTCGGATCGCCGATGGCAATTCCTTGGCCAGCTCGCGTACGATATGTCGAAGTCGATGGATCTGCGCTTTTCGCTGCACGTGGCTGGCGACCCGGCTTGCGAACTGGATTTCATTCTGCCGGTCATTCACTTGCCCCGTCGTTCGTGGCGCTTCACCGGCCTGACGCCACAGTTGCACGGCGAACACGAGCGCGCTGCGGCGGAATTTGTCATCTTGATCGAATGTACAAAGGGCACGCGGCGGTCGAATCGGTGCATCGTCTATGTCGCCCTCGGTTGGGATCGGACCGACAGCATGACCAATTCGCAGGTTCGCCTGATGCGTACCGCGAAAAAGCGAGCGCAGGCGGTCGCGCGACGGACGTCACACGAAAACTACCGGCGACCGACGCGCGGCCCGTATCACATTGCATCCGAGGCAACGTAGTCCTGTTCAACAGCGACCATTTGTCCCAGATTTACACGGCTCCTGCCCATGACATCGCACTGATATTGACCATCAGGCAACCAGCGCTTTGAGCGCAGCCTCAAACGCTTCGTCGTCCCAGCCGAACGGACCCTTCTTGCCGGCGAAAGCAATCTTTCCGTCGGCATCGACGAGGAACATCCGCATCGGCAGTCCGACGTACTTGTTGTCTACATCGTTGTCGATCCGATCGACCAGCATCGGCACACGGATGTCGAGCGCAAGCTGGCAGGCCGAGGCGACTTCGGTGCGTTCCTCATCGGTGCGCGGCTCATCGTAGATGATGTTTTCGATCAGGTTGTTGGGAACGCGCCAGCCGTCGTGCGGATGCGCTTCGCGAATGTACACCATGTAGAAATGGACTTTGTCTTGATACTTCGCATAAAGCTCGTTAAGGCGCACGGCCTTTTTACGGAACGGCGGTCACGTGAACGAGCCAAAGACGATCCCCACCGGCTTGCCTTGCAAGTCGAACAGCCGCACGGACTCGCCAGTACGCTTGCGATCGCGATCGAGAACATCGGCGACGAAATCCGGCGCCAAGCTGCCAACCTTCGGCACAATCGTCTCGCGCGCCTTCTCTTCGGCCATGTGGGCTTCGAATTCTTCCTCGCTGATGTCGGAAATGTCGAGCCATATCTTGCGGCGTGCGGCCATGTCCATCGCGGAATACTCTTCAAGCGTCACGGGGCTTTTGGGTACTGCTTGCTTCATGGGCTCTCTCCTAGAAAGAAGACGAATTGCCAAATCACCAAGTAGGCGCGACATCAAAATTGCGCCGATCTCGCAACTGAACATTATCCGATATCGCTGGTTTCGCGAAACGACCGGCCAAACGACGCCTCGCATGGATAGAAAATATAAGGGCTAACAGAGCACATTGCATACAACTGGTTCTTCCGTAATCCCGCGCGCCTTGGCGGTGTCGGGGATCTGTTTCTCCACCAACTGAGTCCGCCAAGTCGTTTCCCTGGAGAAACAGATTGCGGTCCGCGCCATGGCTAATCGTGAAGCGTGGGGCGCGACCCGAGAACACCACGAAACTAGATTCAGCCATCGAAGCAGGGAAACGCGGGGTCAGACTACGCCGACGTACTCTCCCCGCGCCGGATAATTGTTCTTCAGCGCGAATTCGATGGCCTGCATCAGTTCATCGAAGTGCGGACGTGCAAACGGCATCGTCTGCACCGACCCGTAATACAGTGTGCCGTCTGGTCGAACGATGAACACGCCCGGCTCGGCAAACAGCGCGGGTTCGTCAACGCCAGCGGACGTCTTGCCGCGCGAGGTCGAAAGGTACAGGCCCCAGTTTCTCGCCGTTTCGAGGCTCAGTCCGTAACCGAATTGCAACCGCTTGGCGCCGATCTTGTCGCGCATCGCCGCGGCGCGTTCCCGGTCGTCGGAGCTGAGGGCGATAACGCTTACACCGCGTGTCTCGAACTCGCCGACCAGGCGATCCAGTTCGATCAGGTACTTCGCGCAAATCGGGCAGTGCAACCCGCGATAAAAGACGACGAGGCTGAAGTTCTGCGGCTTATCCTGCGCGAGCTCAAATCGACCACCGTCGAGGAGATCTGCCGCGAGCGCCGGGACTGTTTGACGAGGAATAAGCATTGTCAATTTCCTAATCTGTTCGTGAGCGGACGTGTATTCTCCGCTTGTAAGTCGAACGTAAAGTCCCTATTCGTTCAAGAAAATGCACCGATCGTTCAACAGCTACCACTCGGTCGGCGATGCCGCTCCGAGCCGCAGCACTCGGAGCCCCTATGGCAAGACGCCTGGATAGACTCTCGGCGCTGCTGGACCGTTTCGCACTCCGGGCGGAGGTGATCTTCGTCGGGCCGCTCACGCGACCGTCGACGATGTCCGCACGTGGTCCCCTCGGCGTCGTCCACTATCTCGAAGCCGGCAGCGCACGGCTCGACATACCGGGGGTGCCGGTTCGCGAAATTGCTGGGCCGGCGATCCTGTTTGTCCCACGAGGGGATCCGCACACGCTCTCTCCCGACGACCCGGCCCGGCGACAAAAGCTGGTGTGCGCCACGATCGACTTCGGCGACACTGAAAGCAACCCGATCTTGAGTGCGCTACCACACGCGATCGTCGTCCCGATCGAGCGCGGGCTGGGGAATCCGCTCGAATCGACGGTCGAGCTGCTTATATCGGAGGCATTTGCCGCACGCTGTGGTTCGCAGACGGTTGTGAGCCGCGCATTCGAAATTCTCATTGTTCAGATGCTTCGACACCTGATGGCGACGACTCAAATCGAGGTGGGTCTGCTCGCGGGCCTTTCGGATCTACGTCTGGCCCGGGCGCTCACAGCCATTCACGAATCGCCGGAGTCGCCCTGGTCAATCGAGCGTCTGGCGCGAGCAGCCGGCATGTCTCGCACGGCGTTCGCTGTAAGGTTCCGCGAGATAGTCGGGGCCACGCCGGCCAACTACTTATCGGCTTGGCGCGTCGCCATTGCAAAAACGCAGCTTGCACGCGGACGGACCTTGAAGGTTATTGCCGCCGAAGTCGGTTTTCAAAGTTCCGCAGCGCTCTCGCGAGCGATCCGCCGGAAGTCCGAATCGCGCCGCACGCCTTCGATTGCAAGCGAGCCCAGCTCCGAGACTGCGGCCCGGTCGTGAAGCGAATCAGCAGGCCGCAATCCCAGATCCAGCTTCACGCGACGGCGCGGCGCACGATGCCGAAGGGACCCTACCGGCGCTCCGCAACCAACCTAGCTTCAGCCAGCTTCGTGCCCGCGACTCGTGCGCCGCTTTTGGCGAATGCGGTCTTCCGAGCCGTGGACAGATCGTCCCCAAAGGGCGAGAACCCGCAGTCATCGGTCGTGCCAAGCCGCTCGAGCGGCGCGAATTCCTCGGCGTGCAGGACGCGATCACGGACGATCGCGGGGGTTTCGACCGTCGACGCGATGGGGTCGATTACGCCCACGAAGATCCGTTGGTGCGTCTGCGAGACCCGCAGTCGCTTGACTATATCGAGCACGCGTGTCGAAATAAACAACTGCAGTACACTTGGCTGCAGGGGTTGATGGGCGGGCACGCGGATTTCTGGCAGGTCACCGAAGATGACCTCGATTACGCCATGGGGAGCCTGGGATTCGACGACTCGCCGTTGCGCGACCGGTTGATGGGTTGGTACCTCACGCGCAAGCGACTCAGGGCGGGCGGCTTCAAGCTCGCGATCCTCTCCAACGGCGCGCCAAAAAAATGCTGGCCGCAGCGGTCGGGAATTCGGGCATCGCCGATCTTATGGATGCTCTGCTTTCGGTGGAGGAGATTAACGTATACAAACCCAGTCCGTCGGTTGTACGGACTGGCTACGCAGCGGCTCGGACTTGAGCGAGGGCGGATTTGTTTCCGGTCATCCGATTCCTGGGGTGCGCACGCCGGCAGAGCTTTCGGATTTCAAATGGTCCAGTGCAATCGCTTTGGCCAGGTGCCAGAACGGATACCCGAACGCCCCGACGAAGAGATTGGCACGCCGAGCGCGTTACCTGAAATACTCGGCATCTGATTTTCTATAGAACGTGAACGGTCGCGCGATACGCTGGAAAGCCTCCGATCACGCTGTTCGAGCGCTCCAACTTCAATGCGACTGAAGCGCGGCGATCATCGGACAGGTAACCGTGCCGCGGCTTGCGCAGCAGTCCTCCACCAGTCGCTCCAGCGCAGACTCGATACGATGCAGGTCTCCGAGCCTGCCGCGCACGTCCTTGAGTTTCTGCTCCGCGAGTACGCGCGCGTCGTCGCAGTGCGTCCCGTCTTCCAGCTTCAACAGGCCGGCGACCTCGTCCAGACTGAAGCCCAGACGCTGCGCGGACTTCACAAACTTGACGCGGGCCACGTCAGGCCCGCCGTGATGGCGGATGCGCCCTCGTGGCCGGTACGGCTCGGACAGCAGGCCCTTGCGCTGATAGAAACGGATGGTTTCGACGTTCACCCCCGCCATCCGCGCAAACACACCGATCGTCAGGTTCTCCAGTTTCTTCGTCATATCGCTTGACTCCGTACTTGACTACGGAAGTAACGTTACCCCACCGATGGAACCATTTGAAGGAAAACGCATGCCCAACCCGCAACAGGGGCGCGGCGCTCTGGCCGCTGGCGGTCTCGCCGCGATTCTGGCCTCGACCTGCTGCCTCGGTCCGCTCGTGCTGGTTACGCTCGGATTCAGCGGCGCCTGGATCGGCAGCCTGATGTTGCTTGAGCCCTACCGGCCGATTTTCCTCGGCGCGGCGCTGGTGGCGTTGTTCTTCGCGCACCGGCGTATTTACCGCGCGGCTGACGCCTGCCATCCGGGCGAAGTCTGTGCGCTTGCGGAGGTCAACACCGCCTACAAGATGTTTTTCTGGGTGGTCACGCTGCTGGTGCTGCTCGCGTTCGTGTTTCCGTACATCGCACCGCTTTTTTATTGAAAGGAAGAAATCATGAAAAAACTGCTCGTCGCCTTCGCCGTTTTGCCGGTACTGACAACATCCGCCTGGGCTGCCGGCAAGATCGTGACGCTGTCGGTACCCGGCATGGATTGCCCGGTGTGCCCGATCACCGTGAAGAAAGCGCTCACCAGGGTCGACGGTGTCACCAACGCCGAGGTGAACTTCGACAAGCGGCAGGCTACGGTGACTTATGACGACGCCAGGACCGGCGTCGAGGCCCTGACGAAAGCAACCCGGGACGCCGGCTACCCGGCCACGGTGAAGCAATAGACCATGGACAATCAAACCCTGCTCAAAACCGGCATCGCGGGTACTGTGGTCGCGGCGGTGTGCTGCGCGACACCGGTCCTCGTCATCCTGTTCGGCGTCCTGGGCATGTCGGCATGGGCCGGCTGGCTGGATTACGTCTTGATTCCCGCACTCGTGGTGTTTATCGGCATCACGGCCTACGCGTTTTACCGCGGTCGTGGCGAAGCCGCTTGTTGCCCTGTACCAGGCAATCGAAAGACGAGGACGGAGAGATGAGATACGCGGCCATAGCCGAAAAAAGGGTCGGCGATTCCAAGCTGAGAATCGCGGTTATCGGCAGTGGTGGCGCGGCCATGGCGGCGGCACTCAAAGCAGCCGAGAACGGCGCGGCGGTCACGCTGATCGAGCGCGGGATGATCGGGGGCACTTGCGTCAATATTGGTTGCGTGCCGTCGAAGATTTTCATTCGAGTCGCGCACGTCGCCCACCTGCGCCGGGAAAGCCCGTTTGACAACGGCATTTCCGCCGCGCCCCCGGTCATTCTGCGTGAGCGGCTGCTCGCGCAGCAGCAGGGACGGGTCGACGATTTGCGCCACGCCAAGTACGAAGGCATCCTGGAGGGCAATCCGGCGATCACCGTGCTGCGCGGCGAGGCCCGCTTCAAGGACGGTCACACGCTGTTTGTTCGGCTCACTGAAGGCGTCGAGCGCGAGCTGAGCTTCGATCGCTGCCTGATTGCGACCGGTGCGAGCCCTGCCATCCCGCCCATTGCCGCCCTCAAAGACACGCCGTACTGGACCTCCACCGAGGCGCTTGTAAGCCCGACTATTCCGCAACGCCTCGCGGTCATCGGCTCGTCGGTGGTAGCGGTGGAACTCGCCCAGGCGTTCGCGCGGCTCGGCAGCAGTGTCACGCTTCTTGCCCGCAATACCCTGTTCTTCAGGGAAGACCCGGCCATCGGCGAAGCGGTGACAGCGGTCTTTCGCTCTGAGGGCATCGGGGTGCTGACGAAGACGCAGGCCAGCGCCGTGTCCTATGCGAACGGCGAGTTCGTACTGTCCACCAACCATGGGGAGTTGCGCGCTGACAAGTTGCTGGTCGCCACCGGCCGCTCGCCCAACACCCACGATATGGGATTGGACAACGCCGGCGTGACACTCAGACCGCAAGGCGCCATCGTGGTTGACGATCACATGCGCACCAGCGCGCCGGATATTTACGCAGCCGGCGACTGCACCGATCAACCGCAGTTCGTCTACGTCGCGGCGGCCGGCGGCAGCCGCGCGGCGGTCAATATGACAGGCGGCGCGGCGACACTTGATTTGACGACGATGCCGGCGGTGATCTTCACCGATCCGCAGGTGGCGACCGTGGGGCTCTCCGAGGCCCGAGCGCATCTCAATGGCATCGATACCGAGACCCGCACACTCACGCTCGACCACGTGCCACGCGCGCTGGCCAATTTCGACACGCGGGGATTTATTAAGGTCGTCGCGGAGGCAGGATCCGGGCGTCTGTTAGGTGTGCAGGCCGTGGCGGACCAGGCCGGCGAACTGATCCAGGCAGCCGCGCTCGCCATCTGCAACGGCATGACCGTCGATGATGTTGCGGGGCAACTCTTCCCGTATCTGACGATGGTCGAGGGCCTCAAGCTGTGCGCCCAGACCTTCAGGAAAGACGTGAAGCAGCTTTCCTGCTGCGCAGGGTGATTGTTGTCGTGAAATCTGATGGATGCAGTTCGAGCGTTCGAAGGCGAGGGCGTGGAAGTGTGGGGCGTCGATCCCGCAGTAGGTGTACCGCGTCCGGCTGCCAGAGCCTCGGGCTTGACTTCGTACGGTAGTACAGGCCGAAGACTTGTCCACGAATCCTGATATGCCCCTTGTTGGCACCGCTCAGAAACACCTTACCATCGGCGAGCTGGCCCAGCGGGATGGCGTGGACGTGGAAACAAAACCGCTTCTACGAGCGCAAGGGGCTCATCGCGCGGGCGATGCGGCCCACAGCGGGCTCTTGTGGGCCAGTCGCTGCTGCTCGACGTCACTTCGATCACCTACATCGATATTCCCGGATGCACGCTGTGGGTGGCGGCGCGACAGGCCGATGTTCACGCGAATCCGCTGAATGGCAGCCGGTGGGCCGTGAGGCTCTCGGCCGGTTTCGTGATGGGCTACAGCTCCCGCCTAGAATTTGGCTGCAACATCGGCGCCATGCTCACCGGCATCTCCAACGGCAGCCTGCATGGATGGATATGGGTACCCATGGCCATCGCGGGGACGCTGATCGGCATCCGTATGCGCCGGCAGTTCAGCTTCTGATCGACGGGGCGGACAATGGCGTCTCGAAGGACACTACACCCCCTGTTGAGGGTGCTGTTGCTGGGCTTCATCGCCTGGAACTTTATGCATTCCGAGGCCGTCGACGTGCGGCGTGAGGCTCCACTGATCGCCGCCGGGTCGCGGCAATCAGTGCTCGCCGGATCATTGCGCGATGGCGAAGTGAGGCTCACGCCTGTGCATCGCGTTACTTGGAGGCACGCGTCGATGAACTCGAAGTGCCAAGTGCACGGTTTCGTAGCCGACCAAACGGGCAACGCGGAACGCGGCCACAGCGCCTACGACTGGCACGGCATCGAGCGCGGATTGGCGCGCGCCGCAGATTGGAGCGCTCAGATCAACTCGCGGGTGCCATCCGAGTAATTGATTCGCACCGTCACTGTGCCCTCGTTCAAAAGCCACGGCCGTATCGTAAAACTGCGCGCACCGCACGCGTGCATCGGATCGGACGCGGCGATTTTCTTCGCCTCGTCGAGCGAACCCGCGCGGATGATCACCATGCCCTCACCGTGCCAGTCCGATTCGTTGTCGGCGAAGAACGGGCCGGCGCCGAACATGATCCCTTTCTTCTCCAGCTCCATCTGGAACTTGAGGTGCGGCTCGACGTTGGCCATCACCGGGCCAAGCCCGTTCGTTGGTTTTGTGAACACCACGTAGAGGTTCTTGCAAAGCATGCCTTTGCAGGCGCCGAGAATGTCGGCTTTGGTGACTTTGGGTTCGGACATTGCGCTCTCCTTGGTTGGTCGTTGTCTATTTGGCGGTGATCTTCATACTCGGCGATGCAAATTCGGAGGCCAGACCACGGCCCAACGGCCGTTCTGCACCTGCTTCAACCGGAATCCGGCGATCATACTTTGGGACGTTCCGGATGCCAAACGAGGTGTAGACACGAGCACTTTGCACTATCGCTCTGCGACCGCGACCATCACTGCCAGGATCGAGGTGGTTCCATACGGTTCCACTTGCAGATCGATTCTATCAAGCGTCATGAGATTCTCGTAGAGAAAACGCGCTGCGTATCAGAGTGGTAGGTAGACGAGCAGGTCATTGCGACAACGGGGCCTCGTGTTTATTCGCCATATTCTTCTCGACAAGATTCTTAGCCTTAGTCAACGCTATGTTCAGCGAGTGAAAGTCCCGCGAGCACTAGGCTCTGGGGTGGCATGGCGATGCGGCGGATCGTGACTAATAATTTTGCGATGTTAAATGGCATCGCCCGGACGAAGCGGTCAAGCGAGACATTCGTGGATCCATCGAGGGGCAGGCCGCGCAGATCGATATTCCGGCCGGCCGCCGACGCAAACGGAGCCGCCTGAGGGGCTCCTGCAGGGCCGCGCGCCGGCAACTGTCAACCGCGAAGCTCGAAGCCTAGTGGCTGACGAATGGTCGCTACTTTCTCGATTCGTAGAACTTGATCAGCTTGACGACGTCCGCGGCGTCGATCCGCCCGAGCGGCCCATCACTGTAGCTGGAAACGATGACTTTGTTGTCCGCGCCAAGGACGAATTCCGCCGGCTGAATGATGCCGCGCCGATCCTCCCAGAAGGCCCCTATCTTGTCGGCCGTATCGCGCGCCGCACCGTACGCGACCGGAAAACCGACCTCGGCTGCGACTTCGCCGGCTTTATCGATCGCGTCGACACTTACCGCGAGCACCTTGGCGTTCACTGCGTCCAGCTCTTGCAATTGACTCTTGAAGCCGACCAACTGTCGGCGACAGTATGGTCACCAATGCCCTCGATAGAACAAGACGATCTTGTACTTTGCGTCGATTCCATCGGGCAGATCGACCGTGCCGCCGCTGACCACGTTAAGTGTCATGCGCGGGAATGCCGCGCCGATGCCTAGCTTGTCGGACATTCGATGCTCCTTGATTGAGCGCTGAAGCAGTCGAACCGTCGCCCCTCGCGCAGCGACCAGTGTAGCCGACCGCGTTGGTGTATGCGCGGCGGATATGCTGATTGCGGATGTTCGCAGTTAAGAACCTGACGAAGCGATTGGCTGCTTGTTCGAGCGGGGCGAACAATGCCGACACCCGAGTTCGAGCGCTCAGTTCACCGCCTGTGATGATCGCGATTTCGGTGCTCATGTATTCGTCTTTCACCTGTCTGGGGTGAAGGCATCACCGGTTTAGCTTTCCGCCTCCTGAGTCACTCACCGTGAGTATTTCGGAACAAACGTAAACCAAAGGCAAGTTTGAGAATTTTCCGGTTCACTTCACGAGCGTGACCGGAACGTCGACGAGATGAATGATTTTCGTCGCAACCGAGCCCAGCACCAGACCGCTCACGGACCCAAGTCCACGCGTCCCCATGACGACCTCGCTGATGTGGTGT
>JBJXGX010000177.1:0-26371 GCA_046160305.1 Burkholderiales bacterium | reverse complement strand
ATTCGACATCGACGAGAAAGCAATGCCGCGCCGGCTGGCGGTAGAAGTGAAAGTACTCCGCAAAGGATACGAGCACGCGTTGTTCACGGGCGTCAACCTCGCGATCGAAGCAGGTGAAAGGGTCGCCATCATCGGTCCGAACGGCGTCGGCAAGACGACGCTCTTGATGTGCCTGGCCGGTCGTCTCGCGCCCGATGCCGGTACGGTGGTTTGGGCCGAGAAAGTGACGATTGGACTTTGCATGCAGGAACATACGGCCGACTTCCCGGACGACATGCCGCTTACCGAGTGGATGGGTCAATGGAAGAGCGCCAGCGACGATGATCAGCTCGTGCGCGCCACCTTGGGCCGACTGCTGTTCTCGGGGGATGAGACCAAGAAATCGGTCAAGGTGATCTCGGGCGGCGAGGAGCGGCGGATGATTTTCGGCAAGCTCACCTTGCAGCAGCCGAACGTGATGCTGATGGACGAGCCGACCAACCATCTCGACATGGAGTCGATCGAGTCCCTCAACACCGCGCTCGAAAAATACAAGGGCACATTGATCTTCGTGAGCCACGACCGCGAGTTCGTGTCGTCGCTCGCCACCCGCATCATCGACATGCAGCCAGCAGTGTTGACCGGCAAGAAGAATGAAGCGTCGGCTCGGATCATCGATTTCCGAGGGACGTACGAGGAGTACCTGACCAGCCAGGGAGTCGAGTAGCGCCGGACGGAATCTGCGCTCGCGATCGTGCTAGGATCATCTCTACAGGCACCCAATGACCACCGACACGCTACTTTGCACGGCCGACGAGCTATTCGGAATGCCCGACGACGGCTTCCGGTATGAGCTCGTTCTTGGGGAGCTGATCAAGATGGCACCGGCAGGTTCACAGCACGGCAGGATGGCGATCAACGCCGCTTTCGATTTGAAGGCGTTTGTCACGGCAAACGATCTTGGCACCGTATTCGCCGCCGAAACAGGCTTCAAGATCGCCTCGAACCCGGACACCGTTCGCGCCCCCGATGTGGCGTTCGTAGCCAAGGCTCGGGCCGATGTAGTGGGCGATGTGACCGGCTATTGGCCGGGTGCCCCTGACCTCGCGATCGAGGTCCTGTCACCCAGCGACCGGTTCTCCGATGTCGAGGAGAAGGTGTTTGAGTGGCTCGATGCCGGAACGAAACTCGTACTCGTGGTCAACCCACGCAAACGCACGGTCACCGCATACCGGTCACGCTCTAGCATTCGAGTGTTTTCGGAGAATGAAACACTCGATGCAAGTGATGCCGTGCCTGGTTGGATCCTTACCGTCGCGCGGGTGTTCGCCTAGGAATCTGTGCGGTGTACGGCGCAGGTTCCCGCTTAATCCGCCTTCATCCCCGTCTTCTTCACCACCCGCGCCCATTTTTCCGTTTCATGCCGGACGTAGCGCGCGAATTCCACGCGCGACAAGATCAGCGGATCCATCGCTTGCCCCGCGAATTGGACCTTGAGCTCGTTGCTGGCCAGCGCTTGATTCATCGCCGTGCTCAGCCGTTCGACGATTTCATTTGGTAATCCCGCTGGGCCGAACAAGCCAAACCAGACGTTCGTCTCGAATCCGGGTAGACCTGCTTCGATGACGGTCGGTAGATCAGGGGCGGCGGCCGCGCGTTCACGTCCCGTCGATTCCAACGCCCGCAAGCTGCCGGCCTTGATATGTGTGAGGACGGTCGAGGCCGGCGCGAACATCAACGCAACGCGCCCCGCCAGCAAATCGGTAATTGCTTGCGGGCTGCTTTTGTACGGCACATGGACGAGCTTCGTTCCGGTCATCATGTTGAACAACTCGGCCGAGAGATGCGCCGACGTGCCATTGCCGGATGAGCCATACAACAACGCTCCGGGTTTCGATTTGTCCAACGCCACGAGTTCTTGCACTGTGCGAGCCGGAATGCCCGGGTGGTACGACGAGGATGTGGGGCAATGTGACGAGCCCCGACACCGGGACCAGATCGGTCTGCCCGAGCGCCTCACCCAGCCGAGGCGTCACGAGTCTACCGGCGACATCGACCGCGCTTCCGGAGCCGAATCCAACGACGAATTTCAGTGGTCGAGAGGGATAGACGCCTTGCGCGGTCGCCGCCACGCTGAGCAGCGTTGCCAGCGATCCGGTGCTCACTGCGATCCATGCTTGCATTGCGTTCTCTCCACGTAGAATCGACCCGTCGGCGCATTTCAATCAGGGACATTACATCATGGCGAAGCTGCGAGCGGTCGAGTGCCGCGCATTCATCAAGGCGGTGAGCGACAAGGCAGAAGAAATGGGAGTCCCGGTTTCGATCGCGGTAGTAAACGCCGAAGGACATCTCATCGCGCTCGAACGCATGGACGACGCGGGATTCATTACGGCCGATATCGCGCGAGCGAAGGCCTTCACCGTCGCAGCGTTCCGCTCGATGAGTCCGCGCTTTCCGGACGGACTCGTGATTCAGCAGTGGTTCAAGGAGCGTAATCCGCAGATGCTCATGAACCTGTCCGCGCTCACCAACGGGCAAGTTGTGGTTTCCGGCGGCAGCGCACCGATCTTCCAGGGCGATGAGATGGTCGGGGCATATGGCGTAAGCGGTGGGACGTCGGACCAGGACGAAGTGATGTCCCGCCATGCGCGCGCGCTGGTCGGCTGGGCGCATGCGAAGGCGCACGACGACACGCCGGAGGACGTCAAATCACACATCAACGCGATCTACGCTAATGTAGGTCTTGGGTCGCATATACTTTGATTGAAAGGAAGAGCCATGAATGAACATGTCCTGATCGTCGACTTCCAGGTGAAGCCGGAGCACCTCGATCGATTCATGAAAATGATCGACGAGAATGCGCGTGCGTCCGTTGCCAACGAACCGGGCTGCCTGCAATTCGATGTGAACCGTGCGAACGATAATCCATGTCACGTCATGTTGTACGAGGTGTATGCAAGCGAGGACGCCTTCAAATCGCATATGACGTACGCCCATACGCAAACGTTCCTGAATGCAGCGAAAGAGATGGGGGCGAAGCCGCCGGTCGCGACATTCCTTACCCGGACCACCGCTGCGTCAAAGAACAGTAAGTAACAGGATCGCTCATGCTCACCGTCTCGAAGGAGCGCCCGCTTCTCACCACGATCACCGGATCGCTGCCGCGTCCGGCCTGGTTCAACGGCAATCTGCTCGGTCGGCCATTTTCGGTCGTCACCACCGAACTTGGCTATCGCGAGCAGTACACCGATGCGGTGCAGTCCTATCTTTCTGATCAGACGCGCGCCGGTCTTGATCTGCTCACCGACGGTGATGCGCGCTGCGACTGCGACATGGGCGGGCGATCCTGGTTCGGCTATCCGGCCGAGCGGCTGGAAGGCGTCACCGGCTTTCATGTGAGCCGCGGGAACACGCCGTCAAGCCGCGACAAGGTGCCGGGCGATCTGATGTTCGAGGTGATCGAAGCGCGCGTGCTACCGAAGGTGACCGGGCCGATCAAGCGAGGTCCACTCGAATATGCGCGCATTTGGAAAACCGCTCAGCGCCTGACACGCAAGCCGGTGAAGTTCGGCGCGATCTGCGCGCAGGTGCTCACGAGCGGATTGCACAATGCCTACTATAAGGATCGCCGCTCGCTGCTGATGGACATGTCCATCGCGATGAACGAGGAATTGAATGAGCTCGCCGACGCCGGATGCCCGGTTATTCAGGTTGAAGAGCCGTCGATTCACGGCACGGTCGGCATCGTCGATGATCGTGAATGGACCGGCGACTTCCTGGTCGAAGCATTCAATCGCGAAGTGCGAGGGCTGCGCGGCAAAACAGAGGTGTGGTCGCACGCTTGCTGGGGAAACCCGGCCGCGCAACGCACCGAGACCGTGGCGCGCAGTTATAAGGCCGCACTGCCGTACTTCAATCGCCTCGATGCGGATGTCCTCACATTCGAGGCCGCGGACAACGGGGGTGCAGATCTCGAAGCGATCGGCAAAGAGATCTCATCCGACAAGAAGATCTGCATCGGCGTGATCAGCCATCGGACCCTGCAGGTGGAGCGGCCCGAGGAAGTGGCGGCGCTCATTCGTAAGGCGATGCAGCACATTCCCGCGGAACGTCTGATCGTGAGCACCGATTGCGGATTCGGCCGACAAGGCATGAGCCGGCTGCATGCGTTCTACAAGATGGTATCGCTCGTGCGCGGGACGAACATGGTGCGAAAGGAGCTTGGGTTGCCGGTCGCGGATATCTTGGCGGCCGACCCGAAGGGGGCGTTGATCGGGTAGTGACTACACCCCTACGGCCTAGTGCCTCAGAAATTCACCACGGAGGACACGGGGGACGCAGAGGAAAAGCGACTGTTCTATCAAGAATTGGGGTCAGGCTGAAATGGCGATTACTTGACCCGTCTCTCCTCACGCCTCCGTTCGCCCTGAGCCTGTCGAAGGGTAACGCAGGCGCGTCGACAGCCCGCGATGGTCCGCTCACGGATTCTCCGGCATTCACCCTTCGACAGGCTCAGGGCGAACGATCAATCGCCTAGCCCTAATCCACCCGCGCCTCCGACGCCTGAATCACTTTCGCCCATTTCGCGATTTCTGTCTTGATGCGATTGCCGAACCGCTCGCGTGCATGATCATTCCTTTTGCGGGTCGACGCCCGAACTCCGGATCGCTCGCCAGATCGATTCGGACGTGATCGGCATTGGCAGATCCAATACGCCAAGGTGCGACAACGCATCGACCACCGCGTTCACGATCACGGCCAACGCAGGGGTCGTACCGCCCTCGCCCCCGGCCTTGATGCCAAACGGATTGGTGGGCGACAGCACCTCGACGATTTCCGTTTTGAACATGGGCAGTTGGTCGGCGCGCGGCAACGCATAGTCCATCAGCGATCCACACAGCGGTTGACCGGAAGCCGGATCGACGAAGCATTGTTCCCATAGGGCCTGCCCGACCCCCTGCGCGATGCCACCATGCGTTTGTCCGTGCACGATCATTGGATTGATGCAGCGGCCAACATCGTCGACTGCCGCATAACGGGTGAGAACCAGGGCGCCCGTTTCAGGATCGATCTCGCACTCACAGATCGCGCATCCGTTCGGGAAAACCGGATCATGCATCTCGTTGTCGGCGATGGTGGCGAGTCTGGCAGCCGGGTCGCGCCGAGCGCTTTCCCGCGCAAGCCCAAGAAAATCGATTCGCCGATCGGTGCCGGCGACCTTGAATAGTCCATTCTCGTACTCCACGTCAGCGCCATCGACCTCGAACAGTGCGGAGGCGAGGGCCTTGCCTTGTGCAATCAAGTCGCGCGCACCAATCAACATCACCGTTGCGGCATGGCGCATCGACCGGCCGGAATGCGATCCACCACCGACGCTCACGATGTCGGTATCGCCCATGACAATGTCCACCGCGTCGAGTGGCACACCGAGGAGCGAAGCAATCACCTGGCCAAAGCTCGTCTCATGGCCTTGTCCGCTCGGTTGTGTGCCGATCACCACCCGCACGCGACCCACCGGCAAAATCTCGATTTCGGCGCGCTCGCGTGGCGCACCGATCGACGACTCGACATAGTTGGCGAGTCCACGACCCAGCAATCGCCCGCGCGCATGCGCTTTGGATTTGCGGGCCGGGAAGCCATCCCAATCGGCGATTCGCATTGCAAGCGCCATATTGGATTCGTAGGTGCCGCTGTCATAGCGTGAACCGACCGGATTCATGTACGGCATTTGATCCGGCGATACGAGATTACGACGGCGAAGCTCGATAGGATCGATACCGATCTTCGTTGCAGCAACCTCAATGAGCCGCTCGATCGCGTACGTAACCTCGGGGCGTCCCGAGCTACGGTACGCCTGGGTAGGCATCGTGTTGGTAAATGCCGCGCGACTGCGCAGGCTTGCGACGGGAACTGCGTAGGACCCTGTCACCAGACCTGAGCCCTTGCCGAGCGGCGACAGCGAAACGCAGCGCGCGCCGGCGTTCGACAGGTTCGACGCGCGCATGGCGAGAAATTTCCCGTCGGCGCGCAATGCAAGCTCGACATCCGTGACGAGGTCGCGCCCTTGATAATCGCTCACGAATGATTCCGAACGCGCCGCGGTGTACTTGACGGGTCGACCGAATTTGCCGGCTACCCAGAGCACCAATCCGAATTCGACGAAGACACGATTGCGCGAGCCGAAATTGCCGCCTACGTCGTACGAGAGCACCCGCAGTTTGCCGGGATCGATGCACAGTACCTCCGCAAGCTCGCGTTTCTGGCGCACTGCCCCACCACTGCCTGCGTACAGCGTGTATCGACCGGTGGCGCGATCAAAGTCCGCGAGCGCGGCGCGCGGCTCCATGGCCACGGCTGTAACGCGTTGCGCATGAAACGATGCCGTTACGACATGATCCGCGCGAGCGAATGCGCGATCGGTTGCCTCGCGGTCCCCGAACCACGTCTCGATGAATACGTTGTCGGGCACGTCATCCCAAAGCAAGGGCGCGCCGGCGGAGGCGGCTTGGCGGGAATCGATCACCCAGGGCAGCTCGGCATATTCGACGTCAACCAGCTCCGCCGCATCGAGCGCGAGCGAACGGGATTCGGCAACCACCATCGCAACGGCTTCACCGACATGCCGTGCCTTGTCATCGGGCAGCAGCCCATGCGGCCCGATGAACACCGTTCGGCCAACCGGTGCGCTGAGCTTCATGTCGTATCTGGTTTGCGGCAACGGATTGTGCGGAATCGGAGCGAGGTGATCGCGCCTGCAGTCCGCGCCGGTGAAAACGCCAAGGACGCCGGCCAGCGCACGCGCTCGACTTGCGTCGATACGAATGATGCGGGCGTGTGGATGGGGCGAGCGAACCATTGCCGCATACGCTTGGCCGGGGAGCGAAAAATCGTCCGTGAACTTCCCGCGACCGGTCAGCAGCCGCGCGTCTTCCTTGCGGATGACGGGGTCCCCTATGAGGCCCGGATATTTATTGGGGTCAGATTCGAATGGCACTTACTTAGGCGAATTTAAGCGGGTTAGGGGATTGTGACCGTTCGCCCTGAGCCTGTCGAAGGGTGAATGCCCGAGGGTCCGTGAGCGGACGATCGCCCGCGTTCGACAAGCCTGCGTTACCCTTCGACAGGCTCAGGGCGAACGGAGGCTTGAACAGCGCACGTTAAGTAAGTGCCATTCGAATCTGGCCCCAATAAATAATGCTACTTCGCCGGCATCGAATGCTGCGGCAGCCACAGCGCGATCTCCGGGAAGACGAAGAGCAACGCCACCATCGCGATCATCAAGAGCACGAAGGGTGTCGTGCCGACCGTGACCTCACGAGCGCTGGCGCCCGGCATCATCCCCTGTATCACGAAGAGATTGAGGCCAACGGGTGGTGTGATGAAACCAATCTCTAGCCACACGATCATGATGATGCCGAACCACACCGCATCGAATCCGAATGCCACCACCAACGGGAAGAGGATAGGCAGGATGATGATCATCACCGACAACTCCTCCAATGCGTAGGCGATCGCGAGCAGCACCGCGAACACGAGGACGAAGAACGCCCATTTCGGGAGGTCGAGTCCGACGATGTTCTCCATCAGCGCCCGCGGCGTGCCGATCAGTGCGATCACATGCGAGAAGATCGATGCAAAAATGATGATCAGCATCACCATCGACGTAGTACGCACCGTCTCGTAGAACGCCTGCTTCAGCTTGGCCCAAGACAGCGCACGCATCCATGCGGCCAGCATCAGGCTCACCAGACTCCCGAGCGCGGCGGCTTCGGTCGGCGTCACGATGCCGATATACATGGACCCCAGCACGACGAACACGAGCAACGCGACTGGCCCCATCTCGTGAAGACCGGCGATTTTCTCGGCGAGCGTGCCGTGATCTTCGGGACTCCTTGGCGCGACTTCCGGTCGCAAGGTCGCATACACCACGATGTATGCGACGAACATGAGCGCGAGCAGGATGCCCGGCACGATGCCCGCCATGTACAGATGCCCGATCGATGTCTCGGTCATGACCCCGTAGATGATCATCGGGATCGAGGGCGGAATAAGTATGCCAAGCGTCCCGCCGGCCGCGAGCGAACCGATGATGAGCGGGCGCGCATAGCCGCGACGCTCCATCTCCGGGATTGCGATGAGCCCGATCGTCGCAGCGGTCGCCACGCTCGACCCGGACACCGCCGCGAAGATCGCGCACGACAGCACGCTTGCGACCGCCATGCCGCCGGGCAGGAACCCCACCCATTTCGATACCGCGGTGAACAGCCCCTTGCCGATCCCAGAATGCAGCAATACCGCGCTCATGAAGACGAACAACGGGAGCGCGATGAAGTTGAAGCTGGTGGCGTTACTCCAGGCGATCGACCCGACGACCGACAGTCCGGTCGTCCAGCCCTTCAGATAGACGAGCCCGAGCACGCCCACCAGCGCGAGTGACAAGGCGATTTCAAGGCCGATCGCAAAGCAGAAGAAAAGGAGGCCAAGCAGCAGCGTACCGAGAAGCGCTTCACTCATTATGTATCTTGCGGTCCTTGACTCTTCAAGCCGAGCGGCACTTCATCGCGATCGCCGGGCGGGCCGGTCAAGCGACGGATCTGCCGTACGAGCGCGACCAGCATTGCCACACCGAAGAGCGCCAGCCCGAGCGGGATGAACGCCATCGGGAGCCAGAGCGGATAGAGCATCACCGCCGACAAACGACCATAGTCGAATGCCGAGATCGTCGTCTGCATGGTCACCCACATGACGATGAACACAAGGACGCAGCCCAACGAAAGCGTCAGCACCCGCAACCGGGCTCGTCGCACGGGTGCCAGGTTGGACGTAAGCAAATCGACTCGTACATGCCCCCCCGACACGAAGGTGTACGCGAGGCCCCCGAACACGATAAGAATCTGCAGATAACTCGCCAGCTCGTCGACAAACAACTGCGGCGCATCGAAGAAATAGCGCATCAGCACATCGAACGAGATGAGGAGCGTGATGATCAGGGTCACGACGCCACCGAGGAGTGCCGCGGCCTTGCCCGCCCGATCGATCATGCCTGGCGCCCCGCGTTCTGCATCGATACCATCGATACCGTGTCAGCGTCCAAGCGATTTGGTGGCGATATCCATCGCATTCTTGCCGTTCGCGCCGGTACGCTTGAGCCAGATGTCCCATGCCACCCGGCTGGCCTGGCGCGCCTTGGCGATCTCTTCCGGCGAGGGATCGACGATCGTCATCCCAAGCTCGACAACACGCTGCCGCGCGCGATCATCGAGTGCCTTGGCATCGGCCCACTCCTTGTCCTCGAAATTGATCGCCTTCAGCGCACCTTGAACCACGTCTTGAAGGTCCTTCGGGAGCGCGTTCCAGGCCTTCACATTGGTCGCCAGCCATTCGGTCGACCCACCCGAAAGATTCCAGAAATTCATGAACTTCGACACCTCGAAGAATTTCATCGGTTCGGCGTTGGTGGCCGATGTCATCGCGCCGTCCACCACGCCCCGCTGCAACGCGGTATAGACCTCGCCGAACGGGATGCTGACCGGGGCCGCCCCGAGGGCTTTCGCGAGATCGGCCGATTCGGAGCCGTACACGCGGAACTTCTTGCCTTTCCAATCGGCCAGGGTGCGAATGGCCTGATTCGCGAAAAGCTGCTGGGTCGGCCAGGAGTGAACCGTCAGCAGCTTCAATCCGCGCTTGGCCATCATATCGGTGGTATAGCCGCGCAGCGCCTCGGCCGCCCGCCGATGCTCGTCGAGCGTTTGCGTCAAAAACGGCAGCTCCAGCACGCCGAGCTCGAGCAGCACGTCGGTCAGATACGCCGAGAGCACCGGGGCGATCTCGACGCGGCCATCGAGCAACGCGGGCAGCATTTCAGGTCCGGGATACAGAGACGAGGCCGCATGCACGCGGATCTCCATGCGCCCTTGCGACATCTCCTTCACCTTCGCCCCGAACGCAGTCATGTTCACCGTATGAAAGTAGGACGGTCCGGTGACATGCGGCAGATTCCAGACGATGGGCTTCGTTTGCGCGTGCGCGGTGCCGAAGGCCCCGGCGATACACACAGCAAAACCCAGTGCGAGCCGCTTGCGTAAATTCATTGGTGGTTTCATTGCTGTCTCCTCATAGGGTTAGTGCTTTGCCAACAGGCGGCCGAATCCACTCACACGATCGGCAATTCCACCCTGGCGCAGACAATACCAGACGAGCGCCTGGTTGCTGGTGATGACGGGGCGCCCGGTCGCCTGCTCCATCTCATCGATCACTTCCGCTGAACGGATCGCGGTACAGCTCACGAGATACGCATCCACCTTGTCATTTCGATGCTGGCGCACCAGTTCAAGCCACCGTTCCGGCGGCGCTCTCCCCATCTCCGCGTTGGTCGCCATTCCTAACCCGACGTCGACAAGGACCTCGAATCCAGCGCTTTCCAGAAATCGCGCTTCGCGCTCGTTGACGGCCATGATGTAGGGGGTGATGAGCCCGATGCGCGTGGCGCCCAATGTTTGCAGCGCAGCCACCAGGGCCTCGGACGTCGCGACAACGGGACCTTTCGCCACGCCGGCAATCCGCGATTTGATGCTCGACTCCATTTCCTTGCTGTAGGTGGAGACGGCCGTACAGTTGAACGCAATGAGATCGACGCGTGCATCGGCTAGCAGTTGCGTGCCGTGCTCGACATCCTCCACCATCGCAAGCAACTCTTCGCGCGAGCTGCCGGTGAGCGGCAGGCGTGTGCTGTAGACGGAAACGCCCGGGGGCAGCATCGCTTTCACCTGGGGCTCGGCCACGATGTTTCCGGAGGGAACGAGCATGCCGATCCGAAAGCGATCGCCATATTCGATAGTGGGTCGAGATCGATGCTCGACAGTTGCGCTTGGCGCGATGCTGGACACGATATCCTCCTCCAAGCCTTCAGGGAAACCCGATGGCTCGCGAGTGTAGCCGCAATTTCGCAGACGCTGCCCGGCCGCGCTATGATCAGCGCTCATTCGGCACGTCGTGTGCACCGCAACGGGCCGAGCCTCCACAACGTTCCCGTCTCGGCTCGCCAACCCGCTCTTTCAGGAGTTTTTCCAATGCTCAATCCGATCCTTCGTGTGGCGTTGGTCGCCACACTCGCTGCTTTTCCGCTTGCCGCAACCGCGCAACAAAAGATCGTCATCAAGATGGGCTGGACCAGCGGTGCGGGTGAAACCGATCCGTACGCCGTCGGTGCGCGCGAATTCAAGAAAGCGCTCGAAGCACGCGTGGGCAACAAGGTCGACGTCCAGCTCTTTCCGAACCGGCAGATCGGCGACGAGAAACCGCTCATCGAAGGCATGCGCCTTGGCACCGTGGACGGTGGGATCATCACCAACGCGGTGATCTCGCAGATCGAACCGGCATTCCAGTTGAATGATCTGCCATTCCTCTTCGAGAACGAGGCGCAGGCGCAGAAGGTGCTCGATGGATCGGTCGGCAAGAAGCTCGCCGACAAGCTCGATGCGAAAGGCGTAAAGGTCCTTGGTTACATGGAGGGGGGCTTTCGCAACATGATCAACAATGTGCGTCCGGTCAACAAGCCGGACGACATCAAGGGCGTGAAGTATCGCGTCATGCAGAACCCGGTCTACATCGGCATGTTCTCCTCGCTCGGTGGCAATGCGGTCCCGATGGCGTGGGGTGAGGTGTTCACGGCGGTGCAGCAGGGCGCCATCGACGGGCTGGAGATCCCGCTTTCCGTTATCGATCAGAACAAGTTCTTCGAGGTGACGAAGTATCTGTCCCTCACCAACCACACCTATTCGATGATCGGCCTGCTCGTCTCCAAGCGTAGCTACGACAAGTTTCCGGACGATGTGAAGAAGGCGGCCATCGAAGCGGGCATAGAGGCGACAAAAGCACAGCGTGTGATGTCGTTGGAAGCAACCAAGATCGTCGTGAAGACGCTTGAATCCAAAGGCATGCAGGTCAATCGCGTTACCGATTTCAAACCGTTCCGAACCGCAGTGTCGAGCGTCTACGACAAGGTAAAGGGTTCGGTCGGCGAAGACCTGATGAAGGAAGCGCTCGCTGCTGTGCAGTAGCCGATGTTTCGTTCGCTTTGCGCCGCGGTAGGGACCGCGGTGCGATGGAGCCTTGCCGCAGCGATCGCGGTAATGCTCGCGGCAATCGCGTATCAGGTCGTCATGCGGTACTGCTTCGGCCGCTCACCCTCCTGGACCGAAGAGCTCGCAATTCTCACATTTGCGTGGGCAACAGTGGGCGGGCTTGCCCTCGGCGTGCGTGAGGGCTTCCATGTACGGCTCACGATCGTGCTCGATCGCCTGCCGGCACCCGCGCGGCGCATTGCGGAGCGTGCGCTCGATTCGTTTGCGCTGCTCGTGGGTGCGTATCTGCTTTGGTCGGGATGGCGCTATGTCGAGGCAACCGCAGGTGGCACGTCTGCTGCCATTGCCTACCCCGTCGAAATCCTGCATGGCCTGGCGCCATTTGCGGGTGCGCTGACCGTACTGTTTGCCGCCGAGCGCATCTGGACCAACGCGCCCGCGCCGGTGCGCAAGAGCCAAGACCCGGTCGCGTGAGCACAATCGCCCTTCTCCTCACGCTCGGCTTTGGCGCGCTGGTGATCGCGGGTGTGCCATTCGCGATCGCCATCACCGGCATCACCGCGATCGTGCTACTCGCGGTGGATATCGAGCCGGCCTTTCTCGCGCAGCAGATGATCGCCGGATCACAATCATTCAGCCTGCTCGCAATCCCGTTGTTCATGCTGGCCGGCGAGTTGATGAGCGCCGGCGGATTGTCGCAACGCCTCGTCGATGTGGCGAGCGTGCTGGTGCGCCATCTCACTGGCGGACTCGCGATGGTCACCGTGCTCGCCGCGCTCGTGTTCTCGGCCATTTCAGGCTCGGCGCCGGCCACCACCGCGGCAATCGGTGCAATCCTGATTCCCGCAATGGCGAAAGCCGGTTACGACAGGGGATTCGCAGCCGCGATCGCAGTGAGCGCCGGCGTGTTGGGCCCGTTGATTCCCCCGTCGATCGCATTCGTCATCTGGGGCATCATTGCCGAGCAATCGATCGGACGGCTTTTCTTGTCAGGCATCGTACCGGGGCTGGCGATTGCGTTCGGTCTCCTTATCGTGTGCTTCTTCCACGCGCAACGAAACGCCGTTCCCAGGCTGGAACGTGCGCGCTGGCCCGAAGTCCGGCAGGCCTTTGCGCGGGGCAAGTGGGCGTTGTTCTCACCGCTCGTGGTGTTGGGCGGCATCTACGGCGGCATCTTCACCCCGACCGAAGCGGCCGCGATGAGCTGCATCTACGCGCTCGTCGTCGGGTTGTTCATCGAGCGCAAGCTCACGATGCGCGCGTTGCCGGAAGTTTTTCTCAAAGCTGCCCGCACCAGCGCATTGGTGACGGCCATCATTGCCGCATCGGTGGGGTTCGGTGTGCTGGTCGCGCAAGAACAGTTGGCGTTGAAGTTCGCCGCCTGGCTCGCCGAGAACGTGCGCGAACGGTGGATCGCACTCGCCGGTCTGAACGTCGTGTTCTTTCTGCTGGCCGCGGTGATGGACGAGATCGCGATCATGGTGATTCTCGGGCCGTTGCTCATTGCAATCGGCAACAAGTTCGGTGTCGATCCGATCCATCTTGGCTCGATCATCGTCACCAATGTCGCGATCGGCATGGCGGCCCCGCCGATCGGGTATTGTCTTTTCGTCGGCATGGCGATCTCCGGCTTGTCGCTCGGTCGGATCGCGAAAGCGATCTGGCCGCAGATCATCGTCATGCTGATTGTCTTGTTCTTCACGACCTACGTCCCGCAATTTGCTTTGGTGTTCCAGCCGAAATGAAACTCACCACCGCAGCACGCGGCGTCTATGTCATCGCCGCCACACCGTTCAATCCAGACGGCAGCCTCGACCTCGATGGCGCGAGGAGCATGATCGACTTCTATCTCGCTAGCGGCGCGCATGGCCTGACCCTGCTTGGCATGATGGGCGAGCAGCAGAAGCTCTCGCCCAAGGAAAGCCTTCAATTCGTCGACACCTGCGTGCGGCATGTTGATGGGCGCGTTCCGATCATCGTCGGCGCCGCGACGCCCTGGATCGACAATCTGAAAACCTTCGCGTGGGGTGTCATGGATGCCGGGGCTTCGGCCCTCATGTTCTCGCCGATGACAGGCTTGCGTTCAGATGACCAGATCACCGGGTTCGTCGAGCGCGTGTGCACCGCGTTGCACGACGTGCCGCTGGTACTGCAGGACTATCCGCAATCCACCGGCGTAGTCATGGCGCCTTCGTTGATCAATCGCCTAATCGATCGCTTCACTCCGATCGTGATGTTCAAACATGAGGATCAGCCCGGACTCTCCAAGCTCACCGCCATACGAAAGCACCAGGCATCGGGCGGCCGGCGTGTATCGATCCTGGTGGGCAACGGCGCGATTCATTACGTGCAGGAACTCGCGCGTGGGGCGGACGGCGCGATGACCGGATTCTCTTATCCGGAGATGATGGTCGATGTTTTCCGCCTCTGGGATTCCGGAAAGCATGAAGAGGCGGAGGACTTGTTCGATGCGTACCTGCCCTTGGTGCGTCACGAGTTGCAGCCGGGCCAGGGTCTCGCCATTCGCAAGTACATCCTGGTGAAGCGCGGTGCGTTCAAGAGCGACCACGTGCGGATGCCAGGGCCGACACTGACTGTCGAGGATCGCGCCGAGATCGATCACTTGGTCAGACGGCTCGAGCGGAGCTTGGCGCGATCACCGCACAAGTGAGGCGTGTTCTCACGCACGACGATCCGATGTCGCTTCTCGATCGGATCGGCTTCATCAAGAGGTCGGCGGCCGACGATGATTGCGGGGTGGATCGCCATCGGCACCTGCGACAGTGAACGGCATTCGTGCCGCCCGCTTCATAGGCACAGCGAGCAGCGCGCGGTCTGCGGATCGGAATGCACTTCATGTTCTGAGATTACCCGGCGCCGCGGACAGCGCATTGCAACGCGCAATGCATCATCATTGTTTGCCCAGGCAACGGTCACGCATGCAGAACACGATGCATCACAGCCATCGGCGAACGGCTGCCTTGTAGGCCAGGTAGCGATCGCCGAATTTGACCGACAGCACACGCTCCTCGGGAATGATCTGGAATTCGTTCATGTATAGAACAAAAGCCACCGGCCCGAGCAACGCCCACGCAGCGTTCAAGAATACCGCCCATGCAATGAGAACGAAGAGAAGTCCAATCGTCATGGGATTTCGGGAAACGCCGTAGATGCCTTCGCTTACCAGCAAGGAAGTCGTTTCCGGTTTCATCGGGTTGATCGTCGTTCCAACTTGCCGGAACGAGACGATCGCGGCGACGCTCGACCCGATGCCGGCGACGGCGATCGTTGCCGCAGCGGCAATACGAACAATGGTGGGTACTTCAAATAATGGGGTCACCAAAGAGATTCCCCACATGGCACCAGCCATCAGAATCGCAACCGCCGGCGGGGGAACTTTGAGTTCAAGTGCTTTCATGTAAAGGACCATAAGGCCATACGTTTTCACTGAGTGGCCTGACTGGTGGGCAAAGCGAGCTTGAATAATCTTCGAAGCCCTTGATCCGTTCGGACCCGACCGCTCAGTCCCACCAGAAAGTGGGGAGCGAGCAAATCGCCGAAGGAGAACGGGTTCCCGCGTTGAAGGATCCTGCCGATGGCAAGGCGTTCGTTTTGCGGTGACATCGCTTGGCGGCACGGCTCACGCGACTTGGCGGTTCGCTCCCTAACAAAATCCGCAAGCCGCCGCCTCGGCACGATGTGCCGAGGCGTTCGCGCGCCGGCGAAGTGCGCTTGCGACGGTCGGCGTGAGGGCTTTGGCGCTAGGCGTCACTTTCTCTGCTGTGACACGACCTCTCGTTTCGTTCCTCCGCTGGAGCGGTCTGGGCGGCGGCTGGGGAGCCTTGCTTCGTGCCTGCGCGTTCTGCTGCGTTCGAGTTGACCCCGTTACGCTGCGAGGGCGGCTGTGTGGCAGCGTTGTTTGGCTTCGAGGTTGACGAGGCACCGGTGTTTGGTTTCGTCGCTGTGCTTGAATTCGGCCTTTCCTGCGCGCTACTCGTTGCTGCCGCAAAGAAGAGCGCCATGGCCGCCAGGGCAGCCAACATGTGGTGAATGCTCATGACTAGACTCCTGAGTGACGGGCTTGTGACTTTACTCCCATTCGTTCAACCTCGATTCATCGCGTTACTTGTTCGGCGACACGCCTGGTTGCAAGAGAAACCCTTCCGCGACGGCACGCGAGGCAGCCTTCGCGACAGCCGCTACATACCCGTCGTGAGAGCCATAGCGCTCCTGCAATGATGGACGCGGACCGCCATTGGCCTTGCGCTCCTCGGCCGTGCGCGTAAACGGAATCATGGCGCCTACGTAGTTGCAGATCTGGTTCTTGTGAAACGGCTTTTCACCGCCGGCAGTGACGTTCCAACCCAGGTGTGACGTTCCAACCCAGGTAAGTGCCAAGCGGCGCGTCCAGCAATACCACAGGCACCCCACCGAGTTCGTTGCCATCGGCGTCCACCTTCGGAGCGAACATCTTGAGCACCTGTTTGATGCGCGGCGGGGCATTGGATGCAATGCCGGAGCCATCCTGCGGGTTACATTGCGGACCCCAGTCGTAGTCATGCACCGACAAGATGAATTCGGGTTCGGGCAACGTCGGCCGCAGACGCCATGCCGTGGTCTTTGCCATACCGCGAGAGAAGCGTTCCAATAGCGTCGCGAGACGAAATAGGCGTGCCATGCTTTCCCCTTATCGGTTGACGCCGAACAAGCGACGCTCAAAGCTGATGCGTCCGACTCTCCTGGAGACTTTTACCTGACCGCCGGGACGTGGTAACCGAGATCCCGCCATACCTTGTACTTCGTGCGGAACGCGGTATAGGAATCCCATGCTTTCTTGAACATCGGGCCTTTGGCCGCTTCTTCCGCGCTTCATTTTGGCGAACAGCGCATACAAGGTCGCGGGCTGATGCCAGCCGGGAAAATAACAATGCTTGGCAACCTGGTGGAACCCGAGCTTCAGATCCACGGCGGGCATGGCGAACTCGGACGCATCGATCGTGCCAAGCTGCAGCGCCTTGATGTTGTACTTGGCGTGCAGCTCGTCCTAAAGCTGTATGCCGCCGCCATAGTAGATCCATGCGAGGTACTCGCCTATGTCGGGCCCGAACGGCACGGCCGAATAGATCGCGAAGGCGATGTCCTTGCCGGTGTAGAGGCCGGTGCTCGACCAACCCGCATCCACCGATGCATTCGAGACCGCGTCGAGGAGCTGCAGCGCCGGCACGAGGGCGCCGGGTTCGTTGAATTTGAGATCGATGTTACCGCCCGAGACGCGTGCCAGCTTCTTTGTCAGCGTGACACCGAGGGTACCGAGCTGGACACCATGCTGCTCGGATAACCACTCGCGAGCTGCCACCTCACGCGCTTTTCCTGTGCGACCGACTGTCCATGCATACCGAGCAACAGCATGCCTGCAACAGCTGCACCCAGGACGGACTGCTTGATGCGGTTCGTAACCATGGCCCCTCCTTGGCGGTTGGTCGCCGCGAAAGGCAGCGACCTTGCGCTGCGGAGCAAGCAGAACCGCCACAATCCAATCATCGGAATGCCGCACCTGGGCGCGCGCTGCCTCGCTCTGCTTGCCGCGACGTCAGTCCGCCTGCGCCCCCGAGAACTTCACCGCCACGCCCCAGCGCTTGATCTCGGCGTCGAAAAAAGAAGCGAACTCGATCGGGCCGGCAAAGCGCACCGCCATGCCGAGCTTCCCGAACGCCGAGACCACCTCGGGCAGCGCGACGATGCCGCGTAGCTCGGCGGCGACGCGCGCCACCACTTGCTCAGGCGTGCCGCCGGTGGCCATGACACCGGTCCAGGAATCAATGTCGAAATCCGGAAAACCCGATTCGATCAAGGTTGGAGCGTCCGGGAAGAGCGGGCTGCGGGTGCGCGTCGAAACGGCGAGCAGGCGCGCCTTGCCGGACTGTATCGAGGGCGCGGAGGCGGGTCCCGCGTCGAACAGAAAGTCGACTTCACCCGCAAGCAGTGCGGCCATCGCCGGGCCCACACCGCGGTAAGGAATGTGCAATGCGAAAAACTGCCCTTGGAATTTCATCAGCTCGACCGCAAGGTGCGTGCTGCTGCCGTTGCCGCTCGATGCATAGTTGAGTTTGCCCGGATTGCGGCGGGCGAACTCGACAAGCTCCGCGACCGAACGGAAGTTGCTTTTCGGATTGACCACGAGATAGTTGGTCGTGCTAGCGATCAGCGCAACCGGCGTCAGGTCCTTGCGCGCATCGTAGGGAAGGGCCTTGTACAGCGACGGCACGATCGCCGTGGAGGAAGCGGCAATCATGAGCACGTGTCCGTCGGGCGCGGACTTCGCAACAAAGTCGGTGCCGATCGTCGTGCCGGCGCCGGGCTTGTTGTCGATCACGACCGGTTGACCGAGCGCTTTCGCAAGGTGGGGCGCGATGATGCGCGCGGTCACGTCGTTGACGCCGCCCGGCGGAAAGTTGACCACCAGCCGCACGGCCTTGGATGGATAGATCTGCGCCCAGCCGCTCGCCGCGATGACTAGCGCAACACATAGCGCCGCGCTACGCGCAACACCTTGCCTGAGCGCCGTTCGCGATCCGATGTCCATCGCGACGATCAATCCGCGAGCCGGGTTGCATCGCGCGCATCGAGCGGCGCATGCAAGGCCGTGCCGGTCTTCGGCAAGATGCCACGTCGAAAACTATCTTCCCGCAATCCCTTTGGATGACTATCCGGGTCCGCGAGCCATAGGCGCAGCAAGTGGCGTTTGCGCGACGGGTCGGGCCAGTCCTCATAGGCGCGACGCGTGTGCATGGTCACGTAGTTGTTGAGGAACTGGACGTCGCCCGGCAGAAACGGAATCTCGGCGGCGCACTCGCGAATGGTCTTGCGGTAGAGATCAAGCGCCTCGGATTGCAGGGCCGTATAGCGCGGCACACCGGGGAGCGTCTGGGCATGATCCATGCGCACGCCGCCGCCAACCGAATAGAAGCGGCCGTCTGCGTCGAAGCAAAAGATCGGCAGCTTGTACCAGGGCTCCTCGCCAGGGCCGATCTCGCCCATGCGCGAGCGGTACAGATCGCCACTCAGCGCCTCCACGAGATCGGGTCGAAGGTCGAGCATGCGGTTGTAGACCGTCACGGAGCTTGCGACCAGACTCTCTCCGCCGCGCATCGCCGTCTGGAGACACAAGAGCCCGACGTAATCGCAGCTATCGGAATGAAAGCGCATCTCTGCGCGCGTCATATAGCCACGCGTATTCGCATCGGCGTAGTCGCCGCCGAGATCCTTCACATGTCCGAGCAGATGACCGTCGCGGTTCTGCGAGAGTCGTCGGCCGAGGTGGGCGCCCATGCCGAAATAGGCGATGGTCTGGCCCTCGCGATCGAGTGCATCGACCGGAAATCCCTGCACCATGACGATGCCGCGCCCGTCGAGCAGCTCGCGTCGCACATCCTCCATTACCGCGGCAAACGAGCCGAGCGCGAAATTGTCGCGATCGACCCGCTCTACCGGAACGCCCTGCAGGCGCACCGTCGCGTCGATGAGTTGCGCGCGATCACCTTCGCTCAACCGGTAGCTCCAGCGATTGACATCACGCAACGCATCCGGCGTCCAGGCGGTCGCATCGCGAATCGGCATCATCGGCGCAGCCGGACCGCGCTTTGTGAAGGTTCGGAAATCGCCCACATCGCGTTCCTCGTATCGGGTACGAACTTCGAGGATACCCGTTATCGCAGGGCCGCTACGCGATTGGCGTTGGGCATCATCCACGGATGCTCAACGTGGCCGGCGTCCAGCGCCGGCGTCGCCGCTCACGACGACCCGCTTCGCCTTCGCCGTCATAGACGGTCGGCGCAGCCTGCGGGTAGCGTCCCTGGGCGTCCAGACTATTGGCCATCAAGGTCGCAAAGCCATGTCCATCGTCGGGGTCAGCCATGAAGGCCGCGACATAGACGCCGCATGTCCGGCAGATCACGAACTCCGCCGCCCCAAGACCAAAGCGGTAGCGACTGAGCGCGCGACCATCGCCGACAGTGATGGCCAGCGAGCCGCTCGGATCGGAGACCGCGCGCGTATTGTGTTTTCGGCAGAACGAACATTGGCAGGCACGCGGCTTGGCGTCCTCGGGCGCGATCCCCGTCCGGTAAGTGACCCGCACATTGCCGCAGTGGCAACCGCCTTCCAGGTGATGCATGACGTCCTCCAATCTGTCCGCTGTTCGGTCGCGTCCGGGTGATTATGCGGCCCCACCCCGGTGTGCGATCGGCGATGCGAAAAGTCTCGGGGAAACTTGGTCACGCCGTCCCGATTCTGCCTACAATGCGGCCGTGTTTATCGCACCGATAGGCGCATCATTTCGCCATTGGGATCATCATGAATAAATTCGTCGTCGCCGCGACGCTCGCCGCTGTCGTTCTCATCATCAGTGGCTGTGCAACCGAATCCTCGCGCACCGTAACCGTGGCCAAAGTGGAATCGGCGGCCACGCCCTTTCGCGGCACGCGCGTTCCGGTCTCGGTCGGGAAATTCGATAATCGATCGAGCTTCATGCGAGGCATATTCTCCGATGGGGTCGACCGCCTTGGCAGTCAGGCGAAAACGACGCTGATCGGGCATCTGCAGCAGTCGCAACGCTTCAACGTGCTGGATCGCGACAACCTCGCCGAGACGAAGCAGGAAGCGCAGTTCAAAGCGCAGGCCCAGTCGATTCGCGGCGCGGATTTTGTCGTGACGGGCGACATCGCGGAATTCGGCCGCAAAGAAGTCGGTGATCGGCAGCTCTTCGGCATTCTTGGCCGCGGCAAGGAGCAGGTCGCATATGCCAAGGTAACACTCAACATCGTGAATAGCCTCACCTCCGAAGTCGTGTACTCGGCGGGAGGCGCTGGGGAATACACCCTTTCCAATCGAGAGGTGGTGGGCTTTGGCGGAACCGCGGGCTACGACGCAACGCTCAACGGCAAGGTCCTTGATCTGGCAATCCGCGAAGCAGTGAACACCCTGGTGACCGGTCTCGAAGCGGGGCAGTGGACGGTACCGGTAGCGAAGTAGCCGACGCTGCCATGACCGGGTCCCGTCTAGCAAGGTTCGCATGCTTGCTGATCGCGGCGATCGCCATCGTCGGCTGCGCGCAACCGCGCCCGCGACCGCTGTACCACTGGGAAGGCTTCCAACGTCAGCTTTACGAACATTTCAAGGGCGACGGTTCCAGCCCGGACGAACAGCTTCGCGTCATGGAAGCCCAGGTACAGAAGGCACAGGGGAGTGGCGCCGCCCTTCCGCCCGGATTCCGCGGCCATCTTGCGATGATCTATCTTCGTCTCGGACGATTCGACGAGGCAAAACTGCAACTCGAATCCGAGAAGGCGAGTTTTCCGGAGTCCTCGGCGTACATGGATTTCCTCCTCAAGCGAATGGCGGCGCCGAAAACCTAGCGGGCGATGCATCGGGGTGTATTTCATGAATAGAAGAACACGAATGGTTTCTCGATCCGCAACGTCTTGGGTTCGCCGGGCCGCTGCGCTTACGCTGTCCGCCGTGCTGGTCGCCTGCGCGACGCCCGTGCCCTACGACTACACCGCGTTCAAGCAGAATCGGCCGGTATCGATGCTGGTCCTGCCGCCGCTCAACGAATCACCGGAGGTGGCGGCGACCTATGGCGTGCTGTCCCAAGTGACGTTGCCGCTGGCCGAAGCAGGCTACTACGTGGTGCCGGTGTCGTTGATGGATGAAACGTTCCGGCAAAACGGGCTCAACAACGCGACCGAAATCCATGACGTGCCGGTGCAAAAACTGCACGAGATCTTCGGCGCCGACGCGGTGGTCTACATCAAGGTGAAGCGATACGGGACCAGTTACGCCGTACTCAGCAGCGCGACGACGGTCGCGGTCGAAGGTCGGATCATCGATCTGCGAACGGGCCAACTGCTGTGGAATGGTGGCGCGGCAGCGTCCTCGTCGGAACAACAGGGTTCGAACCAGGGTGGGCTGGTGGGACTGCTTGTACAAGCCGTGGTCACCCAGATCATCAGCACGACCACTGACGCGAGCTACAACTACGCGGGCGTTGCGAGCGGCCGGCTGCTGGCGCCCCGGAACAACGGCGTGCTATATGGGCCGCGTTCACCGAACTATCAGAAGGATGGATTGCCCGCGCGCTAATGCGCCCGGGAAAAGATTTCGTACGAACAAGGGGAGCACTCTCCTTGGATATCCCCCCATCTTCTCCAAAAGTGTCGTGACTGGGTTCGTAAGTGACTAATTACTGCGCCCTGGCGCGGGTCCACAATGCGTCGGCGGCACGCTGCGCGGCAGCGATGATCGCCTCACGTTTCACCAGCACCGGCTCGCCGCCTTCGGCCGAACGGATCAGCATCGCCTGCGACGCTTCGGCGTAGGGAATGGAAAACGCCACACGCTCGAGCCGCTCTTTCGTGTAACTCATGGCGCTCATGACGATGTCGAACTTCTTGGCATAAAGCGATGGGATCACACCGGCCCACGCGGTATCGATGAAGTTAGGCTTCACGCCGAGCGCCTTGCAGAAGAGATCGGCGACCTCCACACGTAGCCGACGATCTTGGCGTCCTGGCGATAGGTGAACGGCACATACGCGGCTTCGCAGCCGATGCGAAGCTCGCCCGCCTTCTTGATCTGATCGAGAGTGAGCGCTTGTGCGCCGGCGATGCGGGGCAGCACCAAGGCTGCCGACGCGCCCGCCGCGTAACCGAAGAACTGGCGACGTTTCATATGAGGCATCGTGCTCTCCTTCAAGATGGGTTTTGGGCCGCTGATCCGGCGCGGTTCCGCGCGCGGATGCTCACCGAAGCTCCCGATGACAACACGCTCCGCATTGTAACCGCTCAAATAGTTGGTCTCTGCGCATTGATACTTAGCGCGCGCTCGCGGTCGAGGGCCGCATCGAGGATCTGCGATCAGCACGACCATCGACGCTGGCCCCGAATACGCGGGGATTGCGAGCGGCCAAATGCTCTCCCGCAGGAAAGCCCTCCACCAGGAAAAACAATGCAAGGTGCCAGGAAGCCATTATTATGGCAATATGGCAAGATGAAGACCACGTTGGAACTCCCTGACGATTTGATGCGCCGAGTCAAGCTGCGTGCGCTCCAGCGCAATCAGAAACTCAAGGAGGCGGTCGCGCAATTGATCGAGGCAGGGATGGCCGAAACTGATCGGCCTCAGCCCGATGCGATTCCTCCCACCCCGGTACGGCTGCGCGGGCGTCGCGCGCTGACGATCGCGGACATCGAATCCGCCATCGCAGCTGGCAGGGATTGATCCGGATCGGGCGATGGTCGTCGTCGATACGAACGTCGTCGCCTATCTGCTGATCCACGGCGACCGCACCACCGATGCGCAAGCCCTTTACGCGAGCGACCCCGATTGGCGAAGCGACGGCTTCGTGTTGATCGAGTTCTCGAACATTCTCGCTACGTATCAGCGCACGAGCGGGCTGACCGCCAACGCGGCCGCTTCATTGCTGAGCAAAGCCGAACAGGTCTTGACCGGGCTCATGAACTTGCCGCACGCGCGGGCGCTTGCGATCGCCGCGGAGTTTGGCGTTGCGGTCTACGATGCACGATTCCTGGGCGCGGCGCAGGCGTTTCAGTCGCGGCTTGTTACCGAAGACACCAAGCTTCGCGCCGCCGCACCACGACTTACGCGCTCGCTAAAAGACGCTTTGGCCCGATAGTTCGCTCCAACCGCAATCCCGGCCTCGCTACAGCCTCGCGTTTATACGTGCTCAAGGTTAGCGTCCACGTTGATGGCTAGGCGTGTGCGCAGTCTGCCGCAGAGACTCCTACACCGGAAACACCACCGTGCCCGGAATGAGGTTCGTGTCATAGATGCAGATCTTTTCCCGGAATCGCAGCACGCCATCGACCCACACCAACTGGTCGCGATAGCGGCCGGCGCAAAGGATCGTGGTGTGCTGGTCCTGCAGGGTCTCTAGGATCGTGAAGTTGGCGCGCACCGTGATCGAGTCGGGCATCGGCTCGGCTGCATCACGGACTCGAATCTGCGTGATCACATGGCGCCAGGTGCGCGGCGCATACACATTGAATTCCTGGCAGGCGAGCGCGCGGTCGCGCAACATGCCTTGGCTGTTGCACAGCATGAGCGACAGCGGAAGGCCCTTGTCGTGATTTTCTTTCGACACGAGCCGGTACAGGCAGGGATCGGCGAAAAACCCGGGCCAGCGGGTGATCGCGCCTTCATCCAAGGCCTGCGCATAGTCGGCGTAGAGATCCTCGATTGCGAAGCGTAGTGCGATGTCTGCATGCATGCCGGTGCGCATCGCCGAATTCAGAGACCCATCACGCGGCGATAGCCGCGATAGAACGCGCGCACCGCGACCTCGGTCACCATATGGTCGGTGTCGTCGTAGTCGCGCCCGCCCAACTCGACCACGCCAGCACGGAGCGAGATGCCGCGAATGCCATCCTGGTTGCGCGCGATGACTTCGCCATCTTCCATCGAGACCAGTCCGGCCGGACCCATGAGGTTGGCCTGCAGCAGGCGGCGTTCGGTCATGGCCTCGTCGTCGGTTTCATAGCCGAAGAACGTCCAGTGCAGATCGAATGCCGCGGGCCCCATCGGCACGATCTGGCGCGTGGCCAAGGTGTTGGATTGCTGCTGCAGAATCAGGTTGGGCCAGATCGTCTGCATCACCACCGTGGCATCGCCGGCAAATTCCTGCACCGTGTCGATCAGTTGCGGGCCTTCCAGCACCAGATCGCCCTTGAACGACTGCATTTGTTCGGTGCCCTCGTTCAACTCCTGCGCGTTGCGGCTGGAAACCAATGCGGTATGCAGGCCGCTCTCGTCCATGCGGATGGCGGAGGTGTTGTCCGCCCGGAACAGGCCGAAGGTGACGAAGAACACATGCAACAAGCTCGCGTGATACGGGTCCTTGATGTTCTCCAGCATTAGCTTCCAGTTGGCCGCAATGCGCTGGCGCGAGTGACCGAGCAGTCGCAGCCTGCGGCCGTCGAACATGCGGTCGTAGAGCGGCAGGATGGTCGGACCGAGATACGCATCGAACGACGGTGTGGACCCATTGCTCGCCAGGCTGCCGAAGATCGCTCCATTGCGCGTAACGACTTGAAAGCGGGTGAGATCGTGTTCGCTCAGCGAAAAGTCTTCCGGCATTCCGCCTTTGCCCTTCACGCCGCGGCGAAACGGCACGCCGAGGAGCTTGCCCTTCAGATCGTAAGTCCATTGATGATAGGGGCACTGGAAGTGCTCGACGTGTCCTGACTGCGCCTGAGAGATTTGTACGCCCTTGTGCGCACAGCGGTTAATGAGGCCGGACACCGTGCCATCGCCCGCGCGCACGATGAGGACGCACTGTTCACCGATGCTCGTACGCTTGAAATCGCCGGCTGCGGGAATTTCGCAGTCGAGTCCGAGATAGTTCCAGGTCGGTCCCTCGAAAATTCGCTCGACCTCACGCCGATAGATGTCGGGGTCGGTGTAGATCCAGTAGGGCACGCGGCTGTCGCCCTCGTCCGGCCAAGAGCGATTCAGTTCGTCCGAGGATCGTCCGGATGTCATCTGCGCTTTTCTTGCGTTGAAATTCTTTCTGGCGTTGAAACTTCAGTCCCGGCGTCCGGCATAGGTTCAAGTCTCTCACAGGCAGGCGCGCAAGCCCTGCTTGACGCGCGCTCGGTGAGCTGCCGCCGTGATCGGGTTCTGCCGATGTGGAGCAGGTGGGCATCGGACGACCGATCCGTTACCATCCGGCCTTGGCATGATCAAGATTTCGGATCGAACCGCGTTGAAACAAATATCGGTCGTCATCGTCGGCGCCGGACCGGTCGGCCTGACCGCTGCGCTCGTGCTCGGCGGGGCCGGAATCCGTGTCCTCGTGCTTGAGGCCGCGGCGGGCCCGCAAGAAGACCCGCGCGCATCCACGTTTCATCCGCCGACCCTTGAGATGTTCGAGTCGAGCGGGGTGACCGGCGAGTTGTTGCAAAACGGACTTGTCTGCCCGCATTGGCAGATACGCTGGCATCCGGGCGGCGAACGCGCGGTGTTCGATCTGTCGGTGCTTGCGGACGAAACCCGCCATCCGTACCGGCTGCAATGCGAGCAATGGAAGCTCGTGCGTGCGGTGCATCGCCGATTGCAATCGATCCCGTGCGTCGAGGTGCGATTCGGCGCCGAGGTGACCGGTGTTGCGCAGGACGATCGCGCCGTCGAGATCGCGTTCAATCACGACGGCCACGCCAAGACCGTGCGCACCGCGATCCTGATCGGTGCCGACGGTGCGCATAGCACGGTCAGAGGCGCGATCGGGCAGA
>JBJXGX010000176.1:0-82642 GCA_046160305.1 Burkholderiales bacterium | reverse complement strand
GCGTTATGCGAAGGGCCGCAATGGGCAGTTCTGGCGGCCGGCGCCATTGATCGCGAAGCTCGCCGCCGGCGGCGCGCGTTTCAACCAATAGAACCTCTACCACCGAAGAAGAAGCGCACGGAGGGCTGGGACCTGGATTCGAAGCCTGCTGCGGAAGTGGTACGCGCCACGGGGAAATTTCAGAACCTGGGCGATCTGGTTGATCGGTCCAGGGATCTTGACCAGCCGGCGTATATCGCTCTGTCGGGCGATGCATCGCCACGGATCGTTTCATACCGGCAGATCGATACGCTGGCGGATGCGGTTGCCAAGGGTCTGTTGTCAAGCGGGTGCCGGCGCGGTGATCGCATCGCGATCATGTCGGCCAATCGCGTCGAGTTCATCGGCACGTATTTCGGAATCATGCGGGCCGGATGCGTAGCGGTCCCGGTCAATTTCAAGTTTCCGCGCGCAACGATCGAATATGTCGTGCGCGATTCGGGTGCCCGCATGGTGATCTGCGATCCGGTGCGCCGTCGTGACGTGCCGGACGATTTGCCAACGATCGTATTCGACAGCGATGCAACCGACGGTTTCGATGCGTTTCTCGCGGCCGGACCCCTCGCACCTGAACCATTCGCGCGGTCGATTCCGCGCGATAACGAGCCGGCCATGTTTCTTTACACCTCCGGATCGACCGGCAAACCCAAAGGCGTGGTGCTCTCGCACCAAAGCCACATCTGGGTGGCGCAGACTCGCGCCGCCACGCGCGACTGGTCCAACCAGCGACTGCTCGTGGCCGCTCCGCTCTACCACATGAATGCGTTGGCGCTCGCGAAGTTCGCCTCGGTCGCGCATGCCACCGTGATCCTGATGGAACAGTTCAATGCACGCGCCTACATCGAGGCGATCGCCGCGCACCGTTGTACCTGGCTCACGTCGGTGCCGCCGATGATGGCGATGATGCTGCGGGAAAAGGATCTGATGGAGCACACCGATCTGTCGTCCGTGGCGTTCATCCGCATGGGCTCAGCGCCGGTGAGTCAAAGCCTGATCGATGCATTGCGCCGATATTTCCCCAAAGCCTCGATCCTGAACGGCTATGGAACGACGGAGGCAGGTCCTGTCGTCTTCGGTCCGCATCCTCGCGGTCTGTCGTGGCCCGAATTGTCGGTCGGATATCCGCATCCCGGCGTTCAATCGCGCCTCGTCAATGGCGCCGATCGCAACGCAAACGAAGGCGTGCTGGAAATGAAGTGCCCGGCCAACATGAATGGCTATCACAACCTGCCGGCGGCAACGCAACGGGCAACGACGAACGATGGCTACTACATCACCGGTGACATCTTCCGCCGCGATCAGAATGGCTTTCACTACTTTGTCGGTCGCGTCGATGATCTCTTCGTCTCGGGCGGAGAGAACATCGCGCCCGGCGAAGTCGAGAATATGCTCCTGCAGCACCCGGCGATCGAGCAGGCTTGCGTCGTTCCGGTTCCCGACGAGATCAAGGGGACCAAACCGGTTGCATTCGTGTCGCTCAAACGCGGTGCCACCGCATCCGAAGCGGACATCAAGGCGTACGCACTCGCGCACGGCCCGGCTTACGCGCATCCACGGAAGATCTGGTTCGTGGACGCGATTCCGTTGTCCGGAACGAACAAGGTTGATCGGAAGGCGCTAGAACGCGATGCCGAAGCACGTATCCGCGCGAGCAGCTGAAGAGGAATCAATGTGCCGTTCGATCGCCGTTGAACCAAACATGGTTCAATCGCAGGTTTATCGATAAAGGATCGACATGCCAGCCCAGATGCGAGCGCTCGTGCTGAAGCAGCACGACTCGTTGGACAATCTCGAAGTCGTCTCCGATCGCCCGGTTCCCCGCGCAGCCGACGGCAATGTCGTGATTCGCGTCCGTGCTTCGTCGTTCAACTACCACGATGTCTTCACGATGAAAGGGATGCCCGGCATCAAGGTCCCGCTGCCGGTCGTTATCGGCCTCGACATGGCCGGCGAGATTCACGAAATCGGGCACGGCGTGTCGGGTTGGAAGATCGGTGATCGTGTCCTGGTGAATCCGCTCAACAAGGCGAAGGGTTTAATGGGCGAGATGCTCGATGGCGGCATGGCGGAATATTGTCTGGTTGCCGCGGACCAGTTGCTGCGCATGCCCGATCGTGTGAGCTTCGAACAAGCTGCATCGTTGCCGGTCGCCTATGGAACCGCGCATCGGATGTTCTTCACCCATCGCACGATCGAAAAAGGCGAGCGCGTGATCGTACTCGGCGCCTCGGGCGGGGTCGGCACCGGCTGCGTGCTGCTCGCCAAGATGTTGGGCTGCGAGGTGATCGCATGCGCATCGAGCGAAGACAAATTGCAACGCCTAAAGGCGATCGGTGCGGATCACGTCATCAACTACAAGGATGTCGACTGGTCGAAGTGGGCGGTCGAGAAATACGGTAAGCCGCAACGGCGCACATTCGAGGGTGGCGTGGATGTCGTCGTCAACTTCACGGGCGGGGATACATGGGTCCCTTCGCTTCGCTGCTTGAAGCGGGGCGGCAAACTGCTCGTTTGCGGCGCGACGGCGGGCTTCGACCCGAAAGAGGATCTTCGCTATATCTGGAGTTTCGAGCTGAAGGTGATCGGCTCCAACAGTTTCTACGACGACGATCTCGTTGCGCTGATGGACATGATCGCGGCCGGCAGGTTGACACCGCTGATCGATACCGTGTTGCCGCTCGAGCGCGCAAAGGAAGGCGTGCGACTGATCCAGGATCGCGAAGTGATCGGCAAGATTATCGTGACGCCGTGATGATGTATCGGTGCAGGTTGAGGAGTGAAGCGTGAGTAGCGAGACGACCGCATTGCCGACGGTAGAGCAGGTCCAGGCGCTGATTACCCGCGCGCCATTTCATCAGTGGCTCGGACTGGAAGTGATCAAATTCAACGCCGATGAGATCGAAGTCAAGGCGAAGTGGCGCGAGGAATGGATCGTCAATCCGGATCGGCGCTATACCCACGGGGGCATCCTGGCCGCACTCGTCGATCTCGTCGCTGACTGGGCGCTCACCTCCCGGTGCGGGCGTGCGGTCCCAACGATTGATATGCGCGTCGACTACCATCGGGCCGCGTCGCCGGGCGATCTCGTAACCAAGGGCAGGGTGATCAAGTTCGGTAGCCAGTTCAGTGTCTGTGAAGCGCAAGTCTTCGACAGCGACGGTCAACTTGTCGCGAGCGGGCGCGGCACCTACTTCACCGGCGCGATGGCGCCTCAACCAAAGAATCCGTCATGAGCGTAAAGCAGTTGTTTGATCTGTCCGGCAAGGTTGCGCTGATTACCGGCGGTTCCCGGGGCCTTGGCCTACAGATCGCAGAGGCCCTCGGCGAGATGGGTGCGAAGGTGGTGATCACGGCGCGCAAGCAGCGGGAGCTTGATGAAGCACGTAGCCATCTGAGCGCTTTAGGGATCGACGTTTTTACCCACGCAGCCGATCTCGGCAAGCCCGAGGGCGCACGATCCATTGCCGATGCGGCGCTTGGCAAACACAGCCGGATCGATGTGCTCGTCAACAACGCCGGTGCGACATGGGGCGCACCGGCCGAGGACACGCCTCTCGATGCGTGGATGAAGATCGTGAACCTGAATCTGACCGGTACGTTCCTCTTGACGCAGGAGGTGGGCCGCCGATCGATGATTCCGAATCGCTATGGACGAATCATCATCGTCGCCTCGCTTGCCGGACTCCTCGGAAATCCGACCGGCATGAAAACGATCGCCTACAACACGACCAAGGGGGGACTGGTCAACTTTACCCGAGCGTTAGCCGCCGAGTGGGGACCCTACGACATTACCGTGAACGCGATCGCGCCGGGTTTTTTCCCATCCAAAATGGCAGAGGCGACACTCGCGCAAATCGGGGACGCGGTCATTGGGCAGACGCCGCTCGGGCGGCTCGGCGGGGATGAGGATTTGAAGGGCCTCGTCGCGTTGCTCGCATCCGATGCCTCACGACACATGACCGGTCAGATCATCGCGGTCGATGGTGGCGCGAGCTGCATCTGATTCGATGTGACGGTTTCCGGCGTCGAGACCGGATGCGTTCCGCAACTAAAGGTGCAGTGTCTGTTCCCGGGTGAGAAGCGCAGCGGCCCCAACCGCGAAGACCATGAAGATGATCGAGCCTGCGATAGGCAGCGTGTAACTGCCGTACAGGTCGTATGAAACGCCGGCCAGCCACGGGCCAATTCCCACCCCGATGCCTGGACCGGTATAGATGATCCCGATGATCCCGGCGACATTGCGTGCCCCGAAGTAATCCATCGTGATGGCCGGCGCCACCGCAACCATCCCGCCGTAACAGGTACCGAACAGGACCGCGGATATCGCAAGGGGAAATACGCCGGCTGACATCAGCCATATCAGCAAAGCCGCGCCCATCCCGATAAAGAGAAGTCCGAGCAGGGTCGCACGAGGGAGGCGGTCGCCGATGCCGGCCAGCGCGAAGCGTCCGATCATGCTGCCAAGTCCGATCAATCCGGTGAGCAACGCTCCAGTCTCTGCGCTCAATCCGTGGTCTTGCGCATACGGCGCGAGGTGGACCATCGGAACGAATAGACCGATCCCACATGACAACAGCGCCGCATAGAGGAGCCAGAAGGCGCGCGTTCGCACGGCTTGCCGCAATGTGAGCCCCGGTGGCACTTGGCGCGGCGACGGACGCCCGGGGTCTTGCTTTTCATCGTCGGGAAACAGGCCTCGCCTGGCCGGGGCGTTGTCGATGAAAAAAGCCGCCCCGACCCCCAATACGAGGCCAACAATCGCGAACAGCTCGTACGTATGGCGCCATCCGACGAGTGCGATGAGCCAGACGCCGATCACCGGCCCAAGCAAGGTGCCAAGGCCAATGCCCGCTACGGTGAGTCCGGTCGCGAGCCCGCGCCTGCGCACGAACCAGGGCTGCACGGCGCTCACGCTCGGCACATAGACGAATCCCACGGCGAGTCCGATACCGACGCTGTAGGCGAGATAGAGTTGCTCGATCGTCGTTGCGCGGCTGGTGGCGATCAGTGCGAGGCAAAGAAGGAGCATGCCGGCGATACAGACGCGGCGCGGACCGACGCGATCGGCGATGATTCCGGTGAATGCCCCGACCAGAAAATACAGAAAGCCGAAGATGGAGAAAACCAATGCGACCTCACCGCGCGAGGCGTTGAATTCCTCCTGGAACGCTGTGAAGAAGGCGGCAAACGAGTAGCCGACGCCGAAAGCAACGAAGAGCGCAACATGGGTTGCCGCGACGACGATCCAGCCGTGAAAAAGGGCCACGCCTATTCGCTGCGGCGTTTGGCGAATGCGCCACCCAACACGTCTTCGCCGTTTTTCCAGCCGATGCGCTCGGCAACATCGCGGGGCAGCTCCGACAACCAACGGCGGGCCGTCGTTGCGTGTTCGGGCACGAAATGCCAGCGTTCGGCGATATACGTGTCACTGCCCACCATGAAGCGGTCGGGAAACTCGAGGAACGCTTCGCGCCACTCGGGGGCGAGCTTGCCGCCGGGCGCATGATCTGTTCGAAAGGCGAGATCGGCCCAAAGATTCTTGTGCTTGCGCAGCATTTCGCGTACATGCACGGGATCAGTGAAGCCCGAATGCGCCCAGAGGATGCGCGCATTGGGATCTTGCTTGAACAATCGCTCGATCGCATCGACGTCAGAATGCGCGTGGAGCATCAGCCCGTACTTCTTTGCCAGCTCGACCATGCGGCGCGGCACCGGCAGATCCGCGTCCGCGCCGTAAAGATGGAATTCACCGATCGCGACGTACTGGTACTTGGCGAGCCGCTCTTCCAGATAGCGAATGATGTCGTTCTCATGAACCCATGCGCCGACGTCGCTCCGCGTGCGATAGGGTCGCAACTCCGGAATGATCAGATCAGGCGCGGCGTTGAGAAGGCGTTGGGTTCCCTCATCATCGGAGCTGGAAACCAGCGCGCGTCGTACGCCCGCGCGCCGCAGGATCGCGATAGCCTCATGGGTCGGCAGCGCCTCGCGTGCATCGTGACTATAGTGGACATGCGCATCAAAGATCGGCAGCTCCTCTGCGATCACCGCGGTCGGGAATGACAAAGCTGCGGCAACGACGATGATGAGCGGTGTCATACCATTGCTCCCAAGTGTTGGAGGGATGCTGGAAGTATCGGTCCCGGTGCTTCAATGCCGGGCGCGCGCTTTGATGAGCGCATGGAATGCATCGATCATCGGCGTCGACAGATGCGCCTTCTTTGCGAGTTCGGCCACCGATCCGATAATTGCATCGATCTCCATCGGTCGCCCGCGCTCGAGGTCCTGATGCATCGAGATCTTCGAATTGCCGATCGTCTTTGCAATCGCGATGCGGCCTTCGATCGACAAAGTGACCGCTTCCCCGTAGGCCTCGGACACTGCCATCGCTTCGCCCATCAGAATTCGAATGGTCTCGAGCAGGTCTTCATTCTGATTGATTTCGTTCATCCGCGAGAGGGTCAGCGCGGCGAGCGGGTTGTACGACAAGTTACCGATGAGCTTCATCCAGATTTCGTTGCGGATGCGATGGGTAAGCTTCGGTTCCAAGCCGCCATCGCGCATCGCACTGCCAATCGCATCGAGACGCGCGGTCATGGCGCCGTCCAACTCGCCCAGGATAAAAAGCCGGCTGCTCGTATGCTCGACGATGCCAGGCGCGACCACCTCGCCCGCGGCATGCACAACGCATCCGATGATGTTGTTCGGATCGAGCGCGCGAATCATGCTCCCGTCCGGATCAAGGCATTCAATGCGCTGGCCTTCGCGCGGACCGCCAACCCGCTGGAAGTACCACCACGGCAATCCGTTGATGGCGGGGACGACGACGGTCTCTTCGGTCATGAGCGGGACGATGCGGGGAAGCATGTCGCCGATCGCGTAGGCCTTGAGCGCGATGAACACGGCGTCTTGCGGTCCAAGACGCGCCGGCTCGGCAACCGCCGGGAGGCGGTATGTCCGTTCAGACTGCCCCAGCCAGCGCAATCTCAGCCCATTGGTCTGCAACGCCTCGAGATGGATTCCGCGGGCGACCAATGACACGTCATGACCCGAATCAGCAAGACAGCCGGCGAGCAACCCGCCAATGGCGCCAGCGCCGACAATCGCGATTTTCATTTGATTTCACGTCCCAAAGGCAGCGTCGGCCGGTGCCTTTGGGGCCCGGATCGTATCGGCGGCTACGAGACAGCCACGCCGCGGGCCGCTCGGATTCTCGCCTTCTCCTCAGCCCACGCCGCCAGTTCAGCATGCGCGCTCTTGCGCTTACCGGACATGTAGTCCTTGGAACCGACTTCGCAAGTCAATTCGAGCCGCACGCCGTTCGGATCAAAGAAGTAAATGGATTGAACGAAGTGATGATCGATCATGCCTAACACGTCGACGCCGGCAGCTTGCAATCGCGTCCTGGCACGCTCGAGCTCATCCAGGGATTCAACGCGAAACGCGATGTGCGTGACCCACTTGGGCGTATTCGATGAAGGCACGGCCGCCTGATCATCTCCCAGATCGAAGAATGCGATGCACGATCCATCCTGAAACGCGAAAAAAAGATGCACGTACGGATGGTTCTCGCCGGTGCTCGGCACGCTGTCGGCCTTGATGACATGCACCAGCGGCAATCCCAGCACATCCTCGTAGAAATGACGTGTTTCCTCTGCGTCACGGCAACGATAGGCAGTGTGGTGCAGGCCTTGGACCGGAACGGTTGAACCCCTCAGGATTGGTGCGGTGCTCATTGGCAAGTCCCTCCGTACGATTGCGGCGATCAAGAACGAGAGCGTACAAGACATTTCGCACGGTTGCCCGGATTACCGCAGGTGCCGCGCCCGGCCTCAGCGGCATGAGAGGGGCCGGCTCGAAAAGCAGCCTCATCTGCCAAATTCTGCCTCCCATCGGTATTCCGGCAAAGTTTATGCAGATGAATTGCCCTGAACGCCCAATTAGTAAGGAGGACAGTCTAGAATTTACTTTAAGAATGTGAAAGAAGGCCCTTTCTTGTCGAGCACTAAAGCGATCCCCTCAATTGTTACCCGCCTTGCCATCATGGTCGGGCTCGGGGTGTTTTCGGCCGGTGTGGTCCTGCAGATTCCCGGACTGAGCGCCGCGAGCAAGCGGATCGAGGATCGCGTGCTCTATCTGATGGGCGGCGCAGCCGATTGGAACGGCGTCGTCGTCGTCGACCTGGGAGCAGAACGTGCAGGATCGCCGCGCGAATCCTTCCGACACGATACGGAATTGTTCCGGGAATCACTGGCAGCGACCCACGCCTATCTGAACCGTGCGGGGGCACGCGCCATCGTCTATGACGTGGCCTCGTTCGACCCCGACCCGGCTGATGAGAAGCTCTCCGCAATAGTCGATTCCAACGTCGTATTCGCCGCAGTCGGAATGCCGTTGCATCCGAGTGCGGCCGGTCACGATCGCAGCGCTCTTGCGAGTGTGGCGATCGCTGGATTCAAGCAGGGCGCAGACCTTCCACCCCATCGGGAGTGGGCCGACATCAGGCTGCCGTCGCCGCGTCTTATCCGTCCGGGGAAAGCACTCGTCGGGGTCATCAATGCCGAACCTGACAAGGATGGCATTACACGACGCCTTCCACTACTACACGCGGCGCATGGCGCGGTCCTGCCATCGATGCCGTTGGCGGCGCTTATGGCCGCGGACCGTTTGCGGCCGCAGATCAACTTCTCGGGGACGCGGGTGGGCGTTGGCGTGCGATCCTGGAATGCGAATGAGCACGGTGAAGTCGAGCCGATTTTCCCGCGGAACATCGACGAAATTCCGGTGCTGCCCTATGGACGGCTCGCCGCATCGGCCGGGAGCGGCAGGCCTGACGAGGCTCTGGATGACGCACTACGCAATCGCGTGGTGTTCATCGGGAGCCTGAATCAGGACGCCTCCCCTCCCATCACCACGCTTGGCGGGAAGATATCGAGCGTGAAGTTTGCTGCCGTCGGGTATGCGCAGCTGTCGACCGGAAATCTATTGCAACCGAATTCGATACTCCTCGACGGCGCCGTGCTCATCCTCGCGCTGCTGCCGGGATTCTGGTTGCTGACGAGGAAGAGCGGCGCGTCATTCGATGTTGTCGCCGTCGGAATAGGTGCGACGGTCGCGATACCGGCTGCCGCGGGTCTCATTGCCTCTTTCGCCGATGTACGCGTATTTTGGCCCTTCGCACTCGCCACAGGGATCCTCGCAAGCGCCCTGGTAGTCGCCTGGATGAAACACGCCGCCGCGGAAGTTCGGCGCCACCGCGACGATGAGCGCGTGGCAACGGAGGAGTCCACGCGGCTCAAGACGCAGTTCTTGAATCATCTGACCCACGAACTGCGCACCCCGCTCACCGCGATCATGGGCTTCAACAAGATCAATCAATTCACCGATGAGCTTGGCAAAGAGCAACGCGTTGGAAATAGCGCAATCATCGCCCGCAATTGCGAGCATTTGCTGGCGCTCATCAATAACAACCTCGATCTCGCAAAATTGGAGGCCGGCCAGCTTGCGATTACAAGGCAGGCCGAGGAACCGGAGCCCATCTTTCGCGATGTCCTTGCCACGATGCGCGGGCTCGCCGCGGACAAGAAGATCGATCTGCGTTATGTGCGCCGCACACCCTTGCCGGAAGCGCTGATGCTTGATTCCTTTCGACTCCGGCAGGTACTGCTCAATCTCCTTGGTAACGCGGTAAAGTTCACTTCGCGCGGTTCGGTCGAACTCTCCGTATCGTGGCACGTTGCCGCACTGGAAATCGAAGTCCGCGATTCGGGCCCCGGCATCCCCCGTGAGGCAATGGACCGGATCTGGCAACCGTTCAAGCAAGCCGATCTCACCGTCGGGCGCCGATTTGGCGGCACGGGTCTTGGGCTGGCGATATCGCGCAAACTCGTCGAGTTGATGAGCGGCGAAATTACGGTCGAATCGCAAGTTGGGCACGGCGCCACGTTTCGGGTCCGCGTGCCCACCGAGGCTGCTTCGCGTCAAGCGTCCTCCGAGAGCGTCGCGCCCGCCGTCGTTTCGCGCGGCCGATTGTCCGGGCACGTTCTCCTCGCCGACGATAACGAGGATCTCCGAAATCTCGTGGCCCTGCTCCTGCGCAATCTTGGGCTCCAGGTGCACTGCGTCGAGAATGGGTTGGCGGCAGTCGAAACCACCGTCAGCGATCATTTCGACATTGTCCTGATGGACATGGAAATGCCCGTCATGAACGGATACGAAGCCGTACACGTCCTTCGGGCACGCGGCTACACCGGAACAATTCTTGGCCTGACTGCGCACCAGGAGGGCATTGAAGTCGCCAGGGCGATTCTGGCCGGGTGTGATGCGGTTCTTACCAAGCCGGTCTCGGTCGATAGCCTGCAGCAGGCGATCGCGCCCGTTCTCGAGCGGCAGGCCGCGCATCGCGCCTCTTCAGACGCTCGGCGCGAAGTTCTCCCGCAACGCTAGTGATAGAGTCAATGGACATCTCCCGCAGTTCATCACAGTTTAGATAGACGTCCGCCAGCCGGTGTGCCATGGCATCCGAAAATAGTTCGACGCTGCGGGATGCGACCCACGCAAGTTGGCCCTCCCTTATTTTATTTGCGAAACCCTAACGGCCCAATTCACTCATGATGAGCGCCTCGATTCGAGTTCGCGTTGATCGGGAACTCTCCACGCTCGTGCCGCGCTTTCTCGCCAATTGCCGCCGCGACGCAGATGTCCTTGCAAAGGCAATTGCGCAATCTGACCTCGACACGACTCGCAAGATTGGCCACAGTCTAAGAGGCGTGGGAGGCGGCTACGGTTTTGCCGAAATCACGCGCTTGGGCGCGGTCATCGAGGCCGCCGCCAAAGCAGGGGACACGAAAACCGCGCTCACTGCGGTCAATGCATTCCAGGCCTATTTGAAGGCCATCCAAGTGGAGTACGTATGAGAGTCGCACTTCTCGAAGACGATCCCGCACAGATTGATCTCGTCACGCTTTGGCTGAACAATTCCGGGTTCAATTGCCACGTCTTCACATTCGGCAAAGAGCTTACCCGTGCGCTAACCCGTGAAAGTTTTGATGTATTCCTGCTCGACTGGGAACTCCCGGATATTTCCGGAGCAGAAGTTCTCCAGTGGATCCGACAGAACGTGCGCGATGCGACGCCAGTCATATTCACCACCGCGCGCGATCGGGAAGAAGACATCGCCGCGATGCTGAAAGCGGGCGCCGACGATTACATCGTCAAGCCTCTCCGCAAAATGGAACTCCTCGCGCGCATTCACGCCGTGCTGCGCCGAAGCCGCAACGAAAAACCCGCCGACGACGTATTCGAAATCGGCGAGTTTCGCGTCAATGTGGAGTCCCGCACCGTCCATCGACATGGACAGCAGGTCGAACTCACGCAAAAGGATTTCGACCTCGCGGTATTTCTGTTCCGCAATCTTGGCAGGTTGCTTTCACGCGGGCACATCCTTGAAAACGTATGGGGTCGTAGCCCGAACCTGAACACAAGAACGGTAGATACCCATGTGAGCCGGCTCCGATCGAAGCTTGGCCTCGTTCCGGAAAATGGCTGGCGGCTGGTTGCGATCTACCAGCACGGATATCGACTGGAGCAGATCCAGAAAGAAGAGCAGAACGAGTCAGCGGCTCTTATCGTCGCGGCGCCGGTGGCGACTTCCTAAACGCAACGTCGTTCTCGTCGTAGAAGCGGCGGCTCATCGAGCCGCCGTTTTTCATTCTGGGCCCGGCTTGCAGATCGCGCCTTATCCACCTCGATAAAACAAAGGGCGGCCGCCAGAGAGGACCAGTCCCCGGCCACCGCCCGTCGTCATGATAGAAGTTCACCTCGCCGACCGCGATCCAGGTCGTGTCAAGATTGCCAAACGGTGCTCGTTTTCGAGACGAATGCTGTCAGCGCACCGAACGAATCAGTACGACGCTGCGTACCGAAGCGCGATGACCCTTTCGTTGGGGGCAGCGGCGTCATGACTTGGCTCCGCCCGATGGATCACTGATATCCCGAGCACCCCGCCTCTACCAAGCGGACGGGAATAGTTGAACTCCGTCACGCGTTCGCGGCCCGCAGGGTTGAGTGGTATCGCGCGGCTCGTTCGTACGACTTCCCCATGGCTGTCCACGCCGGTCGGCAAATCGAGCGCCATGACACCGGACGTAGCACGCAGCGGCTGGGAATAGGTGATCGTGATTCGATCGCCCTTTTGGTGCAGGTTCGCCCGCGCCAAGCCAAGCGCGAAGGCCCGGCTGTTGGTCGCCGAGACCCCGGCAATGAGACTCCCCGGTGTATTCGCAAATCCAGGCGTATCAGCGACGGTGAATTGTCCCGCCAGACTCCATGCCGGAGCGAATTCATAGTTCGTGAACAGCGTTACCGCCGTCGTGGTCGGCGTGGCACTGATCCGATAGGCATCGCCGCTCGTCGAATTGAAATAGGCGGCGCGCTCGCGCAATTGCATGACCGTGGCGCCGATGGCACCTCGCTCACCAACGTTCGCCGCTTCCAGGACGTAAGCGTCTGCAGCCGGTTGCGAGGCGCCGGACGGAGCGAACTGCGCGCGGGCGGTAGACGCCCCTGCCGACGAGACCAAGCCCGCCTTCAATTTAACGCCACCCATCGTGGACCAACCTGCGCCAAGGTGGCTATGGCCGGGAATGAGCGAGAAGATCGGCGATGCCATCGAGAGCGAGTCGAATAGATTGGGATCTTGGCCGTCGCGCGTGCTGAGCCCGAAATACGTCGCACCCATCCCGGCAAACCCGAATGCCAACTCGGCGGCTTGGCCATATGGCTGAACAATCGGCTGAACAATTGCGAGCCCGGACAGCGCGCTCTGGGCGAGGTCGCGTGATTCGTAGTCGAACAATTGTCCGCGAACGACATTGGTGTTCGCTGTATCCACGCCGTAGAGGAGTTTCGCGCCGCTTGTCGTCCTTCCGCTGTTGAATGCGACGCGCCGGTCGGCGGAGCCGAATATCTGGTCAGATGACAACCGGGGTGCTGCCGCGATTCCTGCGCCTAGATCGTATTCAAACGCCCGCCGATAGGAATCCAACGCGACGCTTCGCAGCTCCCCGCGTGCCGATGCGGCGCGCAAACCGGCGCCTGCGATCGCACCCGGTGAAAATGAAGCGGAACTCAGCGGCACGGATGCACCCGACGCGAGCGGAATATTGGATGTTCCGATCGGCTGCAGCGCACGACTCAAATTCAATAGTCCCCAGCCGAAGATTTCGTCTACGCCGGGTGCACCCAGGTCGGTTGCGGATGAAAACAGGATTCCTGAAATCTGCTCGGCCGAGAGGTATGGCCAGTGGGCCAAGATCGATGCAGCGGCACCGGCAACGATCGGCGCCGCCGCGGACGTCCCGCTCATGGATACGAGACCGGACGTACTGAGTGCGGACGCTCCGATGACACCCACGCCCAGTGCCACGATGAATGAATTCTTGGTATCGCCGGCGCGATTCGAAAAGCTGGCAATCGCATTGTTCGCATCGACCGCACCGACGGCGATAATCCGGCCGCCTGCCCAATCTTCCTTCGCGTATCGAGCGGGCCAATCCGGATTGAGTTGCGATCGATTTCCAGCGGCAACCACAAGGAGTTGTCCGGCCGCCACCGATTCCGCCATCGCCGTTTGCGCAATCGGGCCCGTCGCAGCGAGCGACATGTTCACGATCAATGCGCGACCGATTGAATAGCGGAGACCATCGGAAACATTCTGGTCGGATGCCGTCGGTCCGCTGAACACGCGAATGGGCAATACGCGGGAATCGAGTCCGTTGGTGACCTCTCCCGGCTGTCCCAACAGAATCGAAGCAACCGCGGTGCCATGACCCATCGTGTCGGTGACGTCGCTCGTCAGTCCGAATACTTCATGCGCCCCAGACGCGACACGGCCCGCGAAGTTGACATGATTGATATTCAACCCCGTGTCGATAACCGCGACCGTGGGTCCGAGGGTCGTTGCTACCCTGAAATCGCTGACGAGCCGGGGAACAACACGCGTGCCTGCGGGGAATGCACGCACGGCCGCTTCAATCACTGGACTCCGCAGCGACAACGGGTCGCCTTGCAATGTTTGCGCATGTGCCCCGCCGCTGAAGCACGCAGAAACGGATAAGGCGATGACGGTCCGACGCATGATTTCCCCTGACCCTCGCCAGCGCGCTGGATCAGAGGTGGGATCAGGTAGCGCGGGCGCATGCTGCGTCCCGTCGCGCAATCCCCTGGAACATCCTTCCTGACGTGACTGGCGGGTTACACCAAGGTGTCAACGGCAGATCAGAGCCCTGCCTTATCGGTGTCCGGACTCATGCGTGCACAAGTGCCCGGCAGTTGCCGTCACTATTCAATCGACCGCATGTTTTGCCCAAAGTGCGCGCCGGACTCGAATCGCTTGTGAGCGATTGGCGCTTCCACGAGCACCGCGCCGTGTTGATCACCGTGGCGGCCGCCGGCGTATAGCAGGAATCACAGTGGGGCCGCCGCTCAACGCGATCGGTCCGCTCACAGCGACGCCCTGTTCAGCCGGCGGATTGATATGGCGGATCGGGCCGGCACTTCATTTGTATCCCTCGACATAAATCGAAACATCCGGGCGCGGCCTGGCAAAACTCGACTTACATCCGCCGCCCAGAATGCTCTTCACGGTAATCCACCGCGCCCCTCGCACCCGGGAGAACACCATGAACAAGATCCTCGCCGCCGTCGCTTTCACCGGATTGATCGCCGCGCTGCCTGTCGCCGCAATCGCACACGATCGCGGCCACGCGAACCACGGATACGCGGGCGCCTACCATCGGGATTGCGACCATCCCCATCATCGCCAGCGACACGCGCACCACCACCGGTATCACCACGACCAACCGCAGCCGATCGCGTATTACGCTGTCCCGCGAATCGAGCCGGTCTACATGCCCGCAATTCCGCTGCCCCCGTTGCCGCGCCCGCATGTCAATATCGTCTGGCGGGTCTACTGAGAGGCGGTCATGACGGGCATGGATGCGAGGCGGTCATCTTCTCGATCCGCCTCGATTCAGAGTATTCCTTGATTCCTCATCGCCTCGCGATAGGCGATAGCCACCTTGTCGAATGCAAGATGCAGCTCATGGTCCGATTCGAACGGAATCGCACGCGGCTGTTGTGACTCGATGATGCGCTGATCCTGCGCGAAGATCGTGCGCTCGAACGCCTTCATCACTTCGTCCGACTGATCGAAATTGTAGTTGCGGGCGACGAGGCAATAGCCGATGCAGTGCTCGTTGTCCACCGGCTGGGAAACGAAAAAATACACCATGCTATCCTCGCCACCCCACCCGATGTGCTCCACGATCGTAAAGGGGAGATGAATCGCGTAACGCGTTTCGCGGGTCGGCTGCTTCTTCCCTTCGGCCGCGAACACCGCCAGGCCATCGGTGTTGGGCTCATCCGGGCGCCGGTAGGCATATCGCACGATGTTCCCATTGATTTCGACATCGTACGGTGCCACCACCGCCTTGCGCGGGTCACCGAGAAGCCCCTCGTGGACGAACGCGAAGTGGCCGAAATCGGTGAAATTCTCCAACTGGCGCGAGGCGTCTGCGTTCCATGCGAACGGCCCGGTGCGCACGGTACGCCAGCTTGCATCGTCGAGCTCCGGAATCTCGGGAATTGGCGCGCGTGGCTCATCCAATGCAACCCAGACCAACCCGTAGCGTTCCTGGCAACGAAACGCCGTTATGCGCGCGCGCTCAGGGACCCTCGCCGGATCCGCGAGTTGCGGGATGTGGGCACACAGACCGTCAGCCCCATATCGCCAGCCGTGATAAGGGCACACAATTACGTTGTCTTCGACCTTGCCGAGCGAAAGAGCCGTGCCCCGATGGACGCAGCGGTCCTGCAAAGCGTGGGCACGCCCCGCCGAATCCCGCCAGACGACGATTCGCTCGCCAAGAAGCGTTGCGGCGGTGGGTGCCGTCGTCACGGCCTCGGCAAAGGCGACCGGATGCCAATATTGCGCGAGCACGCTGCGGTTGCTCGTTACCATCGACTCAGCGCAGCTCTATACCGGCAACGACCGAGGCCACCGCACCCGTGAGTTTCTTCACATAGGGAATATGCAGAAATTCGTTCGGACCATGCGCGTTCGAGTGTGGGCCGAGTACCCCCGTAATCAAGAATTGCGCGGACGGGAACCGCTCGCCGAGCATATTCATGAAGGGGATCGTGCCGCCTTCACCGGTGTAGGCGGCAGACTTCCCGAAGCTTCGCAGTGATGCGGTCTGCAGCAGTTGCTTCAACCAGGGTGCGGCGGGCGGCGCATTCCATCCGGTCGCCCCGCCATCGGTCGTGAAGGTGACGTTCGCGCTATAGGGCGGATTCGCTTCCAGCGCACGCTTCATCGCGTACGCTGCCTTCTCCGCGTCGACCGTCGGTGGCAGGCGCATGCTGAGTTTGAGGGTCGTCTTGGGTCGCAAGACGTTACCCGCAGCATCGAGGCTCGGCAGCCCTGCCCCGCCCGTCACCGAGAGAGCGGGGCGCCATGTTTTCACGAGGATCCCTTCGATCGGATCGGTCGTGGTGGGCATTGCATGCGCATGGGGAGCCTCGCCGTGCGAACAACCGACCCACGGAAATTCCTGCCAGATCGCATCCCCAATGATCGCGCCGGCCAATGTGGCCTCCTCTTCGCGATCGCCGGGAATCTCAGCATGCAGTTCAGGCAGCAACACACGCCCGGTATCCGGATCGTCGATGCGATTGAGAAGCTGGCGCGCGATCCGAAACGATGAAGGAACAAGGCCGCTCGCACGGCCGGAATGCACGCCTTCGGAGAGCACCTCGACGGTCAATACCCCACCGACCAGTCCGCGCAACGACGTCGTCGCCCAAAGCTGATCGTAATTTCCGCACCCCGAGTCGAGACCAATCACGAGACGAACGTTCCCGAATCGCGGTGCAAGCATTTCCAGGTAGGCAGGCAGATCGGGGCTACCGCTTTCTTCGCACGTTTCGATGAGCCCGACACATCGGGGTCGCGGAATCGCCTGCGCATCGAGCGCCTGAATAACCACCAGGGCAGCGTAGATCGCGTAACCATCGTCCGCCGCGCCGCGCCCGTAGAGCTTCCCGTTCTCGACGACCGGTTGCCACGGACCCAGATCGTCACGCCAACCCACCATCTCCGGCTGCTTGTCCAGGTGACCGTAAAAGAGGATGGTTCGATCGCTACCGGCGCCGTTGGTGGCCGGAATATCGAAGAACAGACAAGGCGTCTTGCCTGGAAGCGTGATGATCTCGAGCGTCATGCCGCCGATGTTCTGTGCACGCGACCAGCGCTCCGCGGATTGGATCACCGTGGCGAGATGTCCGTTCACCGCCCAATTCGCATCGAAGGCCGGTGATTTGGCGGGAACGCGGATGTACTCGATCAAACGAGGGATCACATCGTCATCGAATTTTCGATCGATGAACGCCTGGAGGTCGGGAGAGGCCATTGATTAAGCGATCGGAACGAATCAGACGGCTAGTCTACCGCGCAGCTATCATTCCGCCCTGGCAATCCACGGAGCCGGGCTAAATGCCTTTCCTCGTTCGCACCGCATTGATCGCGATGTTCCTCATCGGTGCCCTACCCGCGTTCGCGCAGGCAGGCTATCCGAACAAGCCGATTACCTGGATCATTCCCTACCCGGCCGGTGGCAACGCCGATCTGCGTACCCGTGAGATTGCGCGACATCTCGGGCCGGTGCTTGGGCAAACGATCATCGCGGACAATCGTCCCGGCGCGGGCGGCAACATCGGCACAGCCATCATCGCCAAGGCCAAACCCGACGGCTACACGATCGGCATGGGCAATTTCGCGCCGCTTGCAGTCAATCAGACGATGATGAAGAACATCCCCTTTGACCCGCTTGGCGATTTCGCGCCGATCATCCTGATCGAGCGCGGACCGCTCGTGCTGATGGTGAACAACGCATCGCCGATCCGGTCTCTCGCCGACCTGATCGCGACCGCGCGAGCGAATCCCGGAAAGCTGACGTTCGCCTCGGGCGGACTCGGTGGATCGCACCACCTGTCCGCCGAGCTGCTGAAATCAATCGCCAAACTCGATCTGGTCCATATTCCCTATAAGGGCGGCGCACCCGCGGCGACCGATCTCCTTGCCGGGCACGTCGACATGATGTTCGAGCAGATGTACGCGGCGATGCCCAATATCAAGGCCGGCAAGACACGGGCGCTAGGTGTCACGAGCAGAAAACGCTTGCCGTTCGCACCGGATATTCCAACCATGGAAGAAGCCGGAGTTCCCGGATTCGAGGTGCTGAATTGGCAGGGCGTCGTCGCACCGAAGGGCACGCCACCCGAAATCGTCCAACGATTGAACGCGGAGATCAACAAGGCGCTCGCGACAGCCGAGATGCGCGACCGTATCGTGTCGCAAGGCAATGAAGTTGCCGGCGGCACCGCGCAGGAATTCGATACGTTTATCCGCTCCGAGAATGCCAAATGGGGCAAACTCGTACGCGAAGCAAACATCAAAGCAGACTAGTTCCCCAGCGATTCGAACCGACCAGAGAAACTCTCCGTGCGTACCTACATCAAGAAAGCCCAGCCGCCCGCGCCGTCAGACAAGACCAAGCTCGAGGAAGCCGTGCGAGCCATGCTTGCGGACATCGCGCAAAATCGCGACGAAGCGATCCGTCGCTACGCCAAGCAGTTCGACAAATGGGACAACCCGGAATTCAAGGTCTCGCCGGATCAGATCCGCAAGGCCGAGCGCGAGCTGCCGGAGACCTTCAAGGCGGATTTCAAGTACGCATTGAGGCAGGTAACCAGCTTTGCGAAGAAGCAGCTCGAGACCTTGCAGAATTGCGAAACCGAGATCGAGCCCGGCATCGTCCTCGGACAGAAGATGATCCCGATCTCGCGCGTCGGTTGCCGTGTACCCAGTGGAAAGTTTCCGCTCGTTGCATCCGCGATCATGAGCGTCGGTACCGCGAAAAGCGGCGGGTGTCGATCACATTTCCGCCTGCGCGCCACCTCGGATGCCTCCGGCATGTACAACTACACGCTCTACGCGCTCGCTACTTCCGGCGCCGACGAAATCTACAACCTGGGTGGCGCGCAGGCGATGGCCGCCATGGTGCATGGCTGCGTCGGCATGAAGGCGGTTGATCTGATTACCGGCGCGGGCAATCCATTCGTCGCAGAAGCCAAGCGACAGTTGTTCGGACAAGTGGGCATCGATCTGCTCGCCGGCCCCACCGAGATCCTGATCGTGGCGGACGAGAGCGCGGACCCGTCACTGGTCGCGACCGATCTGCTCGGACCGGCCGAGCACGGTCCCGATAGTCCCGCATGGCGCGATCACGGCGAGATCATGGTCGTCGAAAACGACGCCGAGGCGGTCATCGCTTGCGATGAGTACGCGCCCGAACACCTGGAAGTCATGACCTCCAAGAACGATTACTACTTGAAGAACCTCGAGAACTACGGAAGCCTATTCGTCGGCGAGGAAAGTACGGTTGCCTACGGCGACCAAGGCATCGGGACCAATCACCCGCTCCCCACCGCCAAAGCCGCGCGCTTCACCGGTGGCCTCTGGGCCGGCAAATTCATCAAGACCTTGACCTACCAGCATCTGACCAAGGCGGCGAGCCGCGAGATCGCGCCGATCATGGGTCGCATCTGCGTGGCCGAAGGCATGATCGCGCACGGCATCACCGCCGACGTGCGCGAAAAACGCTATCGCACCGAGGACAAGTAGCCGCCAGCCGGTGGCGAGGCACGCATGACATCCGTATCCGTATCCGGCCCGGTCCCGCGCCCGCATTTGACGCAGAACTGGGTCATCAACAAACCAATCGCGCGATCAACACGCGGCGTGGTCGCGGCGCAGCACCGGGTCGCCGCCCAGGTTGGCGCCGATATTCTCGCAGCGGGCGGCAACGCGATCGACGCCGCCGTGGCGACGGGCTTCGCGCTCGCATCGATCGAACCTTGGAACAGCGGATTGGGCGGCATTGGCTACATGCTCATTTATCTCGCCAAGGAGCAGCGTGTCGAGGTCGTAGATTTCGGACCGGTCTCGCCTCGCTCACTCGACACGCGCGACTATCCTCTCACCGGGGGCACGACGACCGATCTGTTCACCTGGCCGTCGGTAAGGGACGACCGCAATGTCCATGGTCCGATGTCCGCCACCGTCCCCGGCGTCGCGGACGGGCTTGGCCTTGCCCTCGAACGATTCGGTTCGATGCCATTTGGCGAAGCGCTGGCGCCCGCGATTGCATTGGCTGAAGCGGGAATGCCCATCGATTGGTTCCTGACCCTGAAGGTCGCGACGATGGCGGGCGAGCTCGTGCGTTATCCGTCGACCAAAAGCATCTGGCTGCCGAATGGTCTGCCACCGGTGACGGCAGCCGGCGCATCGCCCGGTCATCTCATGCTTACGGGGCTTGCCGATACTTTGCGTCGCCTCGCGATCGCGGGCCGGCGCGACTTGTACGACGGTGAGATAGCAGCGAGCATCGCGAGCGATCTGAAATCGCTTGGCGGCAATCTGACGCGCGAGGACCTCCGTGCCTACCGTGCGCGCGTTGTTCCGCCGCTTGAGTGCCCGTACCGCGATGCACGCGTCTTCCTCGCGCCGGGTCTCACTGGCGGAGCAAGCATGGCCGAAGCGCTGCATCAACTGGCCGCGCAACGCTTCACGCCTTCCGGGCCCGACGCGGCCGCGTTCATCACCTACGCCGGCGTATTGCGGGCGGCGTATGCGCGTCGCCTGCAGGGCATGGGCGAAATCAAAGACGCGCGTGATCCCGGCTGCACCACCCACTTCAACGTCATCGACCGGCACGGCAACATGGTGGCGGTCACGCAGACGCTCCTGTCGGTGTTTGGCAGCAAGCTGGTCCTGCCATCGAGCGGCATCCTGATGAACAACGGCATCATGTGGTTCGATCCGGCGCCGGGCAAACCCAATTCGCTCGGACCGGATAAACGGCCGCTCACCAACATGTGCCCGGTGATCGTACGCCGCGACGGCGGGCCGTCATTTGCCATCGGTGCGTCGGGCGGACGCAAGATTTTCCCGGCCATCTTGCAGCTCACCTCGATGCTCGTTGATCATGGCCTCAGTCTGGAAGCGGCATTCCATCAGCCGCGCATCGACGCGAGCGGTGGGGAGGTGGTCGGCGTCGATCCTGGATTGCCGCAGACAACGCGCGATCGGCTGGCCGCGCACTTTCCGATCCAGCTGACGGAGCATCTCGTCTACCCGACGAATTTCGCCTGCCCAAGCGCCGTCCTGGATGATCCCGTCACCGGCGAGCGGTTTGGAATCGGCGATGTCATGTCACCGTGGTCGGGCGCGATCGCCGAGACCGATTGAATCGGCGCGCGTTTCCTAGCCGATCGTTACTTGCGCGGCGGATTGTCGATCCAACCATGCAAGCGGGGCCTGCGCGCGCATCCCTAATGCATCGGCGACCGCCGGGTGCGTAACATGGCCCGCCATCACGTTGAGGCCGTTGAGCAGGTGTGGATCGCGGCGGAGCGCGTCGTGGATACCGTAGTCAGCCAATGCCAATACGAACGCCAACGTGGCGTTGTTGAGGGCGAACGTGGAGGTGCGCGGTACCGCGCCCGGCATGTTGGCGACGCAATAATGGACGACGCCGTCGGTCACATAGGTCGGATCCGCGTGGGTCGTCGGCCGTGCTGTTTCGACGCAGCCGCCTTGATCGATCGCGACATCGACGATGACCGCCCCCCGCTGCATTCTGGACACCATCGCGCGCGTGACCAGTCGGGGCGCTGAAGCACCCGCGACCAGCACCGCACCGATCACGAGGTCGGCGGCCAGCACATGCTGCTCGATCGTATCGACATTGCCGAGCACGGTAGTGACCCGCGCTCCGAATCGCTCATTGAGCCGTCGCAGAACATCGACCGAGCGATCGATCACCACCACATCCGCGCCCATCCCGGCCGCCACATACGCAGCGTTCGCACCCACTACGCCGCCACCCAGGATGACGACTTTCCCCGGCGCAACTCCGGGTACGCCGGGTAGCAGCACGCCCCGCCCGCCGGATTCCTTCTCGAGCGCCTTCGCACCCGCCTGGATCGACATGCGACCCGCCACTTCCGACATCGGTTGCAGCAGTGGCAGTCCACCCCCCGCGGCGGTGACGGTTTCATAGGCGATGCAGGTGGCGCCACTGTCCAGCAGATCCTGGGTCTGCGCGAGATCGGGCGCAAGATGAAGATAGGTGAAAAGCGTTTGGCCCGAACGCAGGCGCTTGCGCTCGATCGCCTGCGGTTCCTTCACCTTTACGATGAGCTCGGCGCGCGCGAAGACTTCATCGGCAGACTCTGCGACGGTCGCACCGACCGCGCGGTATGCCGCGTCGTCAACACCGATGCCAAGTCCCGCGTTTTTCTCGACCATGACCGCATGGCCGCGGCGAATCAGCTCCCGTACCGAGGCCGGTGTCAGCCCGACCCGGTATTCGTGGACCTTGATTTCTTTTGGAACCCCGATCTGCATGGTTCAACCCTCCACCGTAATCCGGGAACGGTACGGACGTGGTGCTACGGTCGACAAGGAACAAGTCCCCCGCAACGTCTAGCGGCAAAATTTAGCGGAGGGCATCTGCGCCGTGGCGGGCGCCATGCATCGAACTCATGATTTGACTGGGCGCTTGTTCATCGTTGCGACGCACGTACGATCCGCTACGACACATCTACGATCCGTACTTTTACTTTTCGTTCCTCGTCGCCACGGCGAATCGTCAGCTCCACTTCGTTCCCGATGCCGGCTCGATCGAGTGCACTCACGAAAGCCGTGACATTGCCCACGGGTTGACCATTGACCGCTACCACGATATCCCCGACTTCACCCGTTCGAAGGTCGAACGCCATGATTCCGCCTTGCGCCGCGGGGGAATTGGGGGCGACGCCAACGATCACCACGCCGACGATCCCTTCCCGCGCCGTCAGGGACTGGTGCAGCGCCATGATGCCGATACCGGGCCGCGGCGCCTTACCGCGTTTGATGAGCTCGGGAACGATACGGTTGACCAGATCGACCGGAATCGAGAAACCCACGCCTGACGACGAACCGGATTCCGAGGCAATCGCGGTATTCACACCAATCAGACGTCCCGCGGAATCGAGTAACGGTCCACCTGAGTTGCCTGGGTTGATCGCCGCATCGGTCTGGATGACGCCGGAGATCTCGCGAATCTCCGATGTAGGCAATTGGCGATCGAGCGCGCTCACGATGCCGGTCGTCAGCGTACGCGACAATCCGAACGGATTGCCGATCGCGAAGACCGATTGGCCGATCTTCAACTCGCTCGAAGAACCAACCGGAATCGGTCGCAATTCGGGTGGCAACTCGGTGATGCGAACAACAGCCAGGTCGTATTCCGGTGCTGCACCCACCAAGGTCGCGCGAATCGACTTGCCGACGTCAAGCTGAACATTGATGCGATTGGCGCCCTCCACGACATGGAAGTTGGTGACGACATGCCCCGCCTTGTCCCACACGAATCCGGATCCCGCACCCTGCGCCACATTGACGCCCGACATGCCTTTGCGCTGCAGCGTTTCAGTATAGATGTACGCCACTGACGGCGCGGCATTCTCGAACAACTCGATGACGCTCTTTTCCTGATCGGCAAGCGTCCCGCGCGGCGTCACAACGCGGGGCTCGGTAGCCGTCAGGAAGACCCGGGTGTAGACCTTGTCGACGATCCAGTAGCCGCCAAGGGCGATGAGGACTATCCAAATGAGACGTGAAAGGCGCATAGTGGAACCGCTCGTATTATTAATAAGCCCTCCGCCCACCTGAGCGAAGCGGCCGTGATACTGCCTGAATGTGGCATCGCATGCACGAGGCGATGCGGGAACGGCATCCCACGCATTCGCCAACGAGAGGCCTGCACCGGCGATCGTCGTGCAGTAACCTTGCAACATTGATTCGGGAGGAAATACTGATGAAGGTCATGCGCGACGGCGCACGCATTCGCTCCGCATTGGATATCGCGCGACTGGTTCGCGACGGACAGGTCAAACCATCCGGGGTAGCCGCCGAGTGCCTGGCGCGCATCGACACCACCCAGGCGAGCCTGAATGCATTCGTGACGGTCGCTCATGCAGACGCGTCGCGCGATGCAAGCGCGCTCGACAACGCGGACGCATCCCTGCCGCTACGTGGCGTGCCATTTTCGGTCAAGGACAATATCGAAACGCTTGGTGTGCGAACCACGTTCGGATCGAAGACGCTCGCCACGAACATGGCGCAGACCGAAGGCGTCGCCGTTCGCAGGCTCCGGGCCGCGGGGGCGGTAATGGTGGGCAAGACCACGCTTCCCGAGTTTGCTTCGAGTTTGCTCGGCGATTCACCGCTGACCGGAACGACCCGCAATCCATGGAACCTCGATCTCAGCCCGGGCGGATCGAGCAGCGGCGCGGCGGTCGCGGTGGCGGCAGGTCTTGGTCCGATTGCACTCACCACCGATGCGGGCGCCTCGACCCGCGTCCCTGCGGCACTCTGTGGCGTGGTCGGGATCAAACCTTCGATGGGCCTCATACCGTACGAGCTCTTCCCCGACGGGTTTGGCAATTTCATCCACATGGGTCTCATCACGCGCACGGTAGGCGATATGGCGGCCGCGCTTGATGTCGTGTCAGGCGAAGATCCGACCGATCCCTTGTCGATCGGTGTTGCGCCAACGCACGCTTCGGCAATGCTGGCGGAATCCCTTGCGCTCGATCGCTGCCGCATCGCGTGGCGCCCGCTGCTTGGCAATGCGGCGCTCGACGATGAAGTGCGGATACTGTGCGAACGAACGCTTGAAATTCTGAAAGCCCGTGGCGCCAAGATCGCAACGGTCATCGAACCCTTCGAAGGCGCGGGCCCGACATGGCGTGTCCTGCAGCAGGTGAATTGGGCCGGTCGATTCGCGCTGCCCGATGATGCCACCGCGAAGATGATGGACCCCGGATTCGTTGTCGGACTGCGCGCAGGCGCCGCGATTTCCGGCAAGGAGTTGAACGCAGCCATCTACAAGCGCACGGCATACTTCAAGCTCGTACAATCCTGGTTTCAGGCGTTCGACTGGATCGCCACGCCGGTCACGACGGTAGCGAGCATCGCTGGTAATGCCAAAGGCGATTCGCCCATTGCGATCAACGGCAAGGTTGCCGGCGAACTACGCGCGGTGTTGGCGCCCTATCTGAACGTCTTCAATCTCACCGGGCATCCGGCCATCAGCGTACCAGCCGGATTCACGGAAGCGGGTATCCCGGTAGGCATTCAACTGGTCGGGCGGCTCTATTCGGACGTCGATTTGCTACGGCTGACAAAGATCATTGAAGACCATCAACCCTGGGCCGACCGGATTCCGGCGGGCGCACCCGCTTGACCACCGTCGAGAACCAGCATGTCAAAACTAAAACTCACGCTCGCCGTCTGCGACTACGATCGAACCAAGGCAATCTTCCAGGGCAGAACACCGATCGAAGGTGTCGATCTCGTGCCGCTCGCGGTTGGCGCCGAAGAATGCTTCCACCGTGCGTTCAAGTATCAGGAGTTCGATATCTGCGAGTTGTCGCTGTCGAGCCATTCGGCCACGATATCGCGCGGCGAGCATCACTACATCGGCATTCCCGCTTTCGTATCGCGCGTGTTCAGACATAGCGGCATCTATGTGCGCACCGATCGCGGCATCAAGACGCCGCAGGATCTTCGCGGCAAGATCGTCGGCCTGCCCGAATACCAGATTACCGCCAACGTCTGGATCCGCGGCACCCTGAAGGACGACTACGGCGTGAAACCCGAAGAAATCCGCTGGCGCCGCGGCGGCATCGAAGAACCCGGTCGGGGCGAGCGATCCCCCATTCAGCTTCCCTCTGGTGTCGAGCTCCTGCAGTTACCCGACGACAAGACGCTCTCCGGCATGCTCGAAGCGGGCGAGATCGACGCGATGATCACCGCACGCGCGCCGTCCTGCTTCGATCGCAAGGTGCCCAATGTCGATCGGCTGTTTCCAGATTTCAAGACCGTCGAGCAAGCATACTTTCAGCGCACCGGGATCTTTCCGATCATGCATCTCATCGGTATCCGGAAGTCTTTGGTCGAACAATATCCCTGGCTCGCGGTCAATATCTACAACGCGTTTCTCGCCGCGAAAAAGGTTGCGATCAAGGAGCTCTACGAACTCACCCAGTTGATGATCAATCTGCCCTGGGCGGTCGACCACTATCAGGAAACCGTTCGCGTCATGGGAGAGGATTTCTGGCCCTATGGCTTCAACGAGAATCGCAGGACTCTTGACACCTTTCTTGGTTATCACCATGACCAGGGGCTCTCCAAGCGACGGGTCGCCGCGGAAGAACTGTTCGCCCCATCGACGTTCGATTTGGCTAAGATCTGAGTTTGAGGCGTGGGCGCCGCGGCGCCGTGGCGCCGATTCCCGGCAACATTGGAGCATCGCAATGTTCAGCACCGACACCGTGATTCATCCCTTGGGCTCCACTCAGAAGGAGCGCGAGCCGGCATCGTATGAATGGCCCGCCGAAGGGTTGGCGGCCGTCCCGGACTGGCTCTATACGAGCGAGTGGATCTACGATCGCGAAATGGAGCGCATCTTCCACGGGCGGAGCTGGAGCTTCGTTGCACTGGAAGCGGAGATACCGAAGACCGGTGACTTCAAACGCTCGTATGTCGGCCCGACACCAGTCGTCGTTGCGCGTGACGAAGCGGGCGCTGTGCATGTGTTCGAGAATCGCTGCGCGCACCGGGGCGTCGAATTCTGTCGCCACTCGCGTGGCAATACGAGCGAGTTCGTCTGTCCCTATCACCAGTGGACCTACGATTTGCGCGGCGATTTGCAGGGCGTTCCGTTCAGGCGCGGCATCAAAGGCGAAGCGGATAGCGGAATGCCCGCCGATTTTCGCAACGACCAGCACAACCTTCGCAAGCTGAAGGTTCAATGCCTGCATGGGGTGGTATTCGCCACCTTCGCCCGCGACATGGAGCCGGTCGAGCAATACCTGGGCGAAGAAGTATTGAAAGACTTCGCGGTAGTGTTCAAGGATCGCAGGCTCAAGATCCTTGGCTACTACCGCAATGAATTACCGGGCAACTGGAAGCTCTATCACGAGAATCTCAAGGATCCGTATCACGCGACCCTGCTTCACTCGTTCCTGGTGACCTTCGGGCTGCTGGTCGCGGGCAGCAAGACCGAGATGATTGCGGATCCGAGTGGACGCCATGGCACGATGGCCTCGCGCAGACCCGACGATGTCAGCAAGGTGGTCGATGCCAGCAGTGCGAAAGAGATGCGGGCCTATCGCACCGACTTGGCGCTGGCCGACCCTCGATTCCTTGAATTCATTCCGGAGTTCGATTCGCCCTGGACGGTGACGATGCAAACCATCTGGCCGAACTTGATCGTCCAGCGCGAGTTGAATACCCTGGGCGTACGGCAGATCGTCCCCAATGGCCCGAACAGCCAGATCATGATCTGGACCATGTTCGGCTACGAATCGGACACCGAAGAAATGACGCGTCACCGCCTCCGTCAAAGCAATCTGATGGGGCCCTCCGGCTTTCTTGGTCTCGAAGACAACGAAGCCATCAAGTTCCTGCAGGAGGGCGTTCGACGCTCATCGAGCGATCGGGGTGTGCTCAAGCTGGGCGGCAAGACCGAAGGCACCGGCGGCATCATCAGTGAATCGGCGATCCGCGCGATGTACCGGCACTACCGCGAGGTGATGGCGCTGTGAAGGTCGCCGGTTACGAGCAGCAATCCGTCGAGGTACGCGTGGCGCGTGAAGCGCGATGGGAGGTCGAGGAATTCCACACCGCCTATTGTCAGCTTCTCGATCTTGGCAATATCGAGCAGTGGCCGGAATTCTTCACGAACGACTGCCTCTACCTCATCACGGCCCGTGAAAACGCGGAAGCTAACCTTCCGGTTGGACTGGTCTATGCCGAAGGCCGCGACATGATTCGCGATCGGGCATTCGCGGTGCGCCATACGCAGATGTTCGCGCCGCGCTATCTGCAGCATTTCGTGACCAACGTGCTGATCCTCGCGGTGACGCCAGACGAGATCCGCGCACAATCGAACTATCAATTGCTGCAGACCCTGGTGGAGGGTCCGACCACCCTGCTGCAAGCCGGCCGGTACTACGATACATTCAGGCGGGTCAACGGCCGCCTGCTGATCAGCGAACGACGCTGCATTTACGACACGACATTGATCGCAAACGATCTCGTCCTGCCTGTCTAGATCGGCGGACAAAAGTTGCAAACCTATTATTGTCCGGGACAGCCAACCTTGAATCGACTCCCATGACCACCCCCCACGGCAAACCCGGCCAAGGCATTGGCGCCCGCGTTCCCCGCAAGGAAGATTTTCGCCATCTCCATGGTCGCGGCAACTTCGTCTCGGACATCGTGCTACCCGGTCAACGCGAAGTCGCATTCCTGCGGAGCCCGATCGCCCATGGCATCCTGCGCCGTGTGACGAAGCCCGCCGGGTTCGAATCCGCCGTGTTCACCCGCGCCGACATCAAGGCGATCGCGGATATCGTTGCACCCTCGACCTTGCCGACTTACAAGCTTGCGGGACAGCCGCCACTTGCCAATGGCAAGGTCCGTTTTGTCGGCGAGCCGATCGCGATGGTCGTCGCAAAAACGCGCGCGGACGCCGAAGACATCGCCGAAAAAATCGAGTTCGAGATCGACGAGCTGCCCGCTCTGGTCGATGCGCATCGCGCGCGTCTCGATGCGGGTGTGAGGGTCCACGATGACTGGAATGACAACCTGTTCCTCACGCTCGATTTCGACAACAATTTCGACGCTGAATCGAAGAAAGCAACCGTCGTCGTCTCGCGTGAGATCAATCTCGCGCGGCAGGCCATGGTGCCGATGGAAGGCCGCGCGATCGTCGCGCATTGGGATGATCGCGCCGGTCAGCTCATGGTCTACACCTCGACGCAAGCCCCGCATGTGATCCGCGTCGGGCTCGCGCAGTTTCTGGGCATCGACGAAGGCATGATCCGGGTGATCTCCCCTGATGTCGGTGGCGGCTTCGGATTGAAGTGCGTGCTCTGGCCCGAGGAGCTTTGCGTGGCATGGCTCGCCCTTACCCAGCGAAAGCCGTTTCGCTATGTCGAAGATCGCCGCGAGCATCTCACCGCGGGGGCGAACTGTCGCCAGCATCATTACCAGGTCACCGCCTATGCCGACCAGCGCGGGCGCCTGCTAGCGCTCGATGCCCAGATCACCATCGATGGCGGCGCGTACTCGAACTGGCCCTTTACGATCGGCCTCGAGCCGGGTCAGGCGATGGGTAACCTGCCCGGTCCGTACGAATTCAAAGGCTACCGCTGCAAGACCTACTGTGTGGCGACCAACAAGCCGGGCTTTCTCCCGTATCGCGGCGTGGCGCGGACCGGCGTGTGTTTTGCGATGGAGCTCGTGATGGATGCGATCGCGCGCGCGGTGGATCGCGATCCGTACGATGTTCGCCACGAGAATCTCGTCCCAGCGCATCTGATGCCGTACAACAACGTGACCCGCAAGCACTACGACAGCGGCGACTATCCACGCGCGCTGGCGATGGTTCGCGACAAGCTTGGCTACGACGCCTGGCTTGAACGCAAGAAACAAGGCGAGCCCGACGGTCGTCTGATCGGCATCGGCTTTGCGAGCTATTGCGAGCAATCGGCGCACGGCACGAGCGTCTTTGCTTCATGGGGCCTGCCGCTGATTCCGGGCTTTGATCAGGCCACGGTACGCACCACACCGGATGGCGGCCTGGAGGTGCGGGTCGGCGTGCACTCGCATGGTCAGGGGATGGAAACAACGCTCGCGCAGGTGGCGCATGAAGTGGTCGGCGTACCGATCGATCGCATTCGGGTCGTACACGGCGATACCGGGCTCACACCATTTTCCACCGGAACCTACGCTTCGCGCAGTATCGTCATGGCGGGTGGCGCCGTGGGCAGCGCATGCCAGACACTTATTCCGCGGTACATCCATATCGGCGCACATCTTCTCCAATGCAAGCCCGAAGAAGCACGCTTTGAGAAGAGTGAAGTGATCGGACCGAACGGCCGCGTCTCGTTGAAGGACATCGCCACCGCCTGGTATCTGCGTCCGGACCATTTGCCGGTAGACGTCGATCGCGACGGGCTCGAAGCGACGGTCGGCTACAAGCCGAAGGTCGATACCGGCGCGTTCACCTATGCGTCGCACGGTGCGGTGATCGCGGTTGATCCGGAGCTGGGTGCCATCGAAATTCTCGACTATGTGATCGTCGAAGACTGCGGAACCCTGGTGAATCCGATGGTGGTGGAGGGTCAAACGTTAGGCGGTGTCGCACAGGGAATCGGCACGGCGATGTATGAAGAGTCACCGTATGACGCCAATGGTCAGCCTCTTGCGTCCACCTTCATGGACTACACGCTGCCCGGTGCGACCGAGGTTCCTGCGATTCGAATTTTTCATACCGAGTCGCCCTCACCATATACCTTGTTCGGGATCAAGGGCATGGGCGAAGGCGGAGCGATCGCCCCGCCCGCGGTGATCTTCAATGGCGTGAATGATGCGCTGAAGGATCTCGGTGTCGAGGTGAACGAAACGCCGCTCACCGCGCGCAAGGTGCTGGAAGCCATCGAGCGCGCAAGACAAGCAACACCGCAGCGCAAAGTGGCATGAGCACGGCACGATGAAAGCCGCCCAGTTTGATTACACGCGCCCGGTCGACGTAAGCGCTGCGATCGGCGCGCTTGCCGACGCGAAGGGCGAAGGCAAGCTACTCGCGGGCGGGCAATCCCTTGGACCGATGCTGAATCTGCGCCTCGCTCGACCGCGGCTGCTCGTGGACGTATCGCGCATCGCCTCTCTTCGCGCGATCGATGCGGCAAACGGCTCCGTTCGGATCGGTGCCGCCGTCACGCATGCCGAGATCGAAGACGCGGGTGCCGACCTTGCACGCAACAGGATGCTGAGCGCGGTGGCAAGCGACATCGCCTATCGCACCATCCGCAACCGTGGCACGATCGGCGGCAGCATGGCGCACGCCGATCCCGCAGCCGATTGGCCGCTTGCGCTCGCGGCGCTCGATGCGGTGGTGATCGTCAGCGGTCCGCGCGGACAACGCTCGATTCCGGCGGGCCGATTCATGATTGCGGCATTTACCACCGCGCTCACAGACGACGAATTAATCGAGGCGATCGTCGTGCCCGAGCTCTCGGCCAACGCGCGTTGGGGCAGCTACAAATTCTGCAAGCGCACCGGTGAATTTCCCGAGGCGGCCGCGATGGCCGTATTCGATCCGGATCGACGGTCGGCCCGTGTTTTCGTCGGCGCCCTGAGCGGCGCACCGCAACCACTCGATGCACTCGCAAGAGGGATTGCCCAGCAAGGCGCCACCGCATTGAGCACAAGCGCCATCGATCGGGCGATCGCAGCGGCGGTCCCCGAGCTCGACGCGGTCGCCCGCAAGATGCACGTCACCGCGACGATGCGCGCGGTTCAGCAGGCGTTCGCATCATGAACCAGGTCGCGTTCACATTGAATGGCGAGCGTACCGAAGCGCTGGTTGAGCCGCGTCTGCACCTGGCCGACTATCTTCGGGAAACCTCGCGCCTGACCGGCACACACCTTGGCTGCGAACACGGCGTCTGCGGGGCCTGCACGCTGCTGATCGATGGGCAACCGGCCAGATCCTGCATTGCATTTACGGTCGCGTGCCACGGCCGCGAGGTTCGCACCATCGAGGGCTTCGAGGACGACGCGATCATGAAGGACTTGCGTGCCGCGTTCACCCGCGAGCATGCGCTGCAATGTGGATTCTGCACCCCGGGCATGCTGATCGCCGCGCGTGACGTGGTGATGCGATGCCCGGACGCTGATGACAGAAAAATTCGCGTCGAAATGTCCGGCAACCTTTGCCGTTGCACGGGCTATCTTGGCATCGTGAATGCGGTGAACAGCGTGATCCAAGCCCGGCGGAGCGGGAGCGATGCGACGATCAAGCGTGTCGCGATCGCGGCGAACGCACCCATTGCCCAACCGATCGCCCCGCCCTGGCGCGCATTCACGCCCGCGGATGCGCCGGCGACCGCCGCGGCAATCGGCGTGCCTGTCCAGGCGGAGCAGGACGACAGTGGACCCCGCGCGGGCTGGCAACGCATCGAGGAGGCGTTCATCGCCAATCACTCCATCCGCCGTGTATGGGAGATCTTCGCCGATACCGCCGGTGTCGCCGCCTGCCTGCCTGGCGCGCACATCGAGGAGGCGACCGCCGATAGCGCGAAGGGGCGGATCGACGTCCGCTTCGGGCCAATGAAGGCAGCGTTCAACGGCGCAACCGCGCTTGAGCGCGACGAAGCCCATATGCTTGGGCGAATTCGCGGCGGCGGCAGCGACTCGCTTACCGGCTCCCGCGCGAAGGCCGACATCACTTATCGACTATCGCCCGAGAGCGACGATCGACGCACGCGTGTCTCGATCGTCATGGATTACAACCTGCAGGGTCCGCTCGCACAGTTCTCGAGATCGGGTATCGTCAAGGCTTTCGCGGGACGGATGGTCGCCCAGTTCGGAGAGAACCTGAATGCCCGACTGGCCGCCGGGACAGGCTCGACTGCGGATCCTGCGTCCATTGCGCGAGCCCGACCATCCGAGCTGAATTTGATCGGCATGCTCTGGCAATGGCTGGCCGATCGGATCAAACGGCTATTTGGCACTAGGTAGACTCGACAGGAGATTGGCGATGGCACTGATTCCACTGGCAACGCAGGGCAACTTCTTCCACATCTACGACTTTCGGGTGAAGGAAGGCATGATCGACGAGTTCGTCCGGCTCTTCAATGAGTTCGACTACTCGGATAACAACCCGATGCACAAGTCCGCCGCGCAGGTCAAAGACGGCGTGCTCGTCCAGGACACCAAGGATCCGCAACGCTTCTGGTTGATCGCCGAATGGTCGGACATCGAAGAGCATGCGCGCATCCGCAAGATGCTGGTGGAGATGAAGCCCGCATTCGTAAGCTGTATCGAAGGCGGGAAATTCATCCCCGACTACGGGAAGATCGTGTCGAGCACACCGGAACACATATTGAACAAGGCGGCTTGAAGACTCTTCACCGCAGAGGACTCGGGGGACGCAGAGGAAAGCGGCTTGATTGGCCGGCTTTTTTCATCGGGCGGTCGGATGCGCGATCGATCGTTGGAGATCCCATCGCGCCATTGCGATCAGCACGAATGGGCGCGACGACCCTTTCACTCAAGGTCCCGCGAAACCCACAAGCCATTCCTCTGCGTCCTCTGTGTCCCCTGTGGTTCAATTTCTAGGGAATCGCCAACAATGCAGCTCTACACCTTCTTCCGCTCTTCCACTTCGTTTCGTCTGCGCATCGCGCTCGCCTACAAGCACCTGCCCTACGAAGCGCGTTACACGAGCCTGCCGAAGATGGAACACGCGCGGGCCGATTACCTGTCGGTGAATCCACAAGGCCTCGTTCCCGCCCTGATCGATGACGCCGGCAAGGTCTTCACCCAGTCGATGGCAATGATCGAGTATCTCGATGACCTCAAGCCCGAGCCTGCGCTCATGCCCATCGGGATTGAAGAGAAGTGGTATGTGCGGGCGGTTTCGCAGATCATCGGCTGTGAAATGCACCCTCTCAACAACGTGCGCGTGCTCAAGTATCTGAAGAGCGCCTTCGCGTTGGATGACGACAAGATCAACAAGGAGTGGTATCCGCATTGGGTCGACGAGGGAATGCGCGGGCTCGAGGCGTTCATCGTTTCGCAGAAGCGATCGGGGCAGTTCTGCCTGGGCGACCAGTTCACGATGGCCGATGTGTGCCTGGTGCCGCAGATCTACAACGCCAAACGCTTCAATTGCAACCTCGCGCCCTATCCCGCGTCGATGAGGATTTTCGAATCCTGCGCGAAGCTCGACTGCGTGAAAACCACCGAGCCCTCTACGCAAAGCGATGCAGTCTGAGTGAATCACGCAACGGCATCGAATCGGGATAGCAATGCCTACGCAGTCGTCAGACTGATCGCATCACTCGTCCTGATGACGATCGGCAATGTCGGAATGTACGCCGCCACCATTGCCTTGCCGCTCGTCCAGGCCGAGTTCGGCATCGCACGTTCCGAAGCATCCTTGCCGTATACGCTGACAATGATCGGATTCGGGTTGGGCGGCATCCTCATGGGCCGTCTCTCCGACCGGTATGGTGTAATGGTCCCGGTGATCGGCGGTGCGATCTTCGCGAGCGGAGGGTTTCTCCTCGCAGGGCTGGCACCGAATATTTGGGTGTTCACACTTGTACACGGCGTCCTGATCGGGTTTCTCGGATGCTCCGCGACATTGGCGCCCTTGATTGCCGACGTTTCGCTTTGGTTCACCAAGCGGCGCGGAATCGCGGTAACCATCGTCATCAGCGGCAACTACGTCGCGGGTGCGATTTGGCCGCTGGTGCTCCAGCACTACTTTTCCATGATCGGGTGGCGCGAAACCTACCTCGCGGTCAGTGTTTTTTGCCTGATCTCAATGATTCCTCTGGCGTTGGTCTTGCGCCGCCCGCCACCCGTTGAACGTGCCGGCGATGCCGCCGGACACGCCCGCTTCGTATCGGCGCGACCGCTCGGTTTCTCGCCTGCGGTCCTGCAATTCATTTTGGTTGTGGCCGGTGTCGCATGCTGCGTGGCGATGTCCATGCCGACAGTGCATATCGTTGCCTATTGTGGGGATCTGGGCTTCGCGGCAGCGCGCGGGGCCGAAATGCTCTCTCTCATGCTGGGCTGCGGCATCGTCAGCCGGCTCGCATCCGGATGGATTTCCGACCAAATTGGCGCGCTCCGAACCCTTCTTCTTGGCTCCACGCTGCAAGGGATCGCCCTCCTGCTGTTCCTCCCATTCGATGGGCTTTCCTCGCTTTACGTGGTCTCCGCGCTTTTCGGTTTCTTTCAAGGCGGCATCGTTCCGATGTACGCGATCATCGTGCGGGATTACTTTGCGCCATCGGAGGCGGGGGCACGGGTCGGGGTTGTCATGATGGCGACGCTACTTGGCATGGCGCTTGGCGGATGGATGTCGGGCGCGGTATTTGATTTGACGGGATCCTACAGGGCCGCCTTTCTAAATGGTACGGCATGGAACCTGTTGAACGTCGCCATCGTCGCATGGCTTCTATATCGTCAGACGAAACTGCAAGCGCCCGTCCCGACCATTCTCAAGCCTGCATAATGTCGCTCGTGTCGTTGGAATCGTTTCGTATGGTTGCTGTTCATTTCCGCGTTCACGTCCTACTTCGCATTGGAGTCCCTTATGAAGCTGACGCTCTACTACGCCCCCGTCGCCTGTTCACTCGTTCCGTTGATCTCGCTTCACGAGGCGGGTGCGCAATTCGACGTCCATCCGGTGTCGCTCAAGAATGGTGAACAGAAAAAACCCGAATACCTCAAAGTGAATCCAAAAGGAAAGGTGCCCGCGCTCAGTGTCGACGGCGATATCCTGACCGAGAATGTAGCGATCCTGAGTTTTCTGGCGCGATCTTTTCCGGATGCCAAGCTGCTGCCCACCGATCCGAAGAATTCGATCAAGGCGCTTACCCTCATGGGATTCTGCGGGGCCGGCATGCATCCGCCGCTTACGCGAATAAACGGTCCGCAGCGGTTCTGCGACGTACCAGGCACCGAAGAGAGCGTGCGCAAACTCGCCGTCGAGGAAGTGATCAAAAACTTTAAGGTCGCCGATGAAATCCTGGCCGGGCGCGAGTGGCTCTTCGACCACTGGACCGCGGTGGATGCCTACTTCTTCTGGGTGTGGCGCCGGTTTGGTTTGTTCAATATCACGATCCCGGCCTTTCCCAACTACGCCGCGCATGGCGAGCGGATGATGAAACGTGCGAGCGTCCAGAAGGCCTTCGCCTTGGAGAAGGAAGTACAGGCGAAGGAGGCTTGAGGGGAGGGTCGCGGCGACCCTGGCGCCGGGGAAAAACTCAACGCCGCGATCGCGAAGGTACTCGCCCATCCGGCAGTGAAGATCCGGCAGCTCAGATGAAAGGCGAACTAGTCAATCGTTTTCGCGGAGGACATCCCACGATCGTGCGTGATTTTCGAAGTCACTCGTCGACCGGCGCCAAACGGCGGAATTCTGAACCGCTTCCACGGTCAACGAGTGACAAGGGCATGTGAATCAAAGGAAGGCCTCATGCTGAAAACCATCCTCATCATCGTCATCGTCGTGATCGCCGGATTGCTCGGATACGCCGCAACCCGGCCGGATTCGTTTCGGGTTGAACGCAGCGCGAGCATCAAGGCGCCACCCGAAAAGATATTTGTACACATCAACGATTTCAAGGCCTGGAACGCCTGGTCGCCCTGGGCAAAGAAGGACCCCGCCATGAAAGCGACATACGGCGCAGTGACCCAGGGGAACGGCGCCACCTATCAATGGAATGGCAACAATGAAGTTGGTACGGGCCGGATGGAAATCATCGACGCCACCCCGCCATCACGCGTCGCGATCAAACTTGATTTCCTGAAGCCCTTCGAAGCGCATAACACGGTCGAGTTCACGGTACAGGCGCAAGGCGACGGTGCAAACGTCACCTGGGCGATGTTCGGCCCACAGCCGTTCGTCGCCAAGATCATGGGTGTCTTCGTCAGTATGGATAGCATGGTCGGCAAGGACTTCGAAGCGGGTCTCGCCAATCTTAAGGCCGTCGCGGAGAAGTAACGCGGGACGCGAATCGCGAGCGGACGTCAGCCTGTGGGAAGATGATCGGGAAGGCTCATAATTCTCGCTTCAAGGCGTCACACAAAGCGCATGGATTGATATCAGCATTCATCAATGAACTTCTCGCCCCGCGCACAGTCGATGACAATGGTCGCACTCACAAGGGAAATCGAACAATGACTCCGCAGGAAACCGGGCTGCTCAATGAATTTCTCTCGCAGCTCACACAGGTGCGGGGCATCATCAAGGATCCTGATGCCGACACGCTCATCGCCAAAGCAACGGCGCAACAGCCTGACGCCACGTATCTTCTCGTGCAGCGATCCCTCCTACTCGATCAAGCCCTCGACGAGGCCAAACAACAGATCGAAAAACTCGAGGGTGAGCTTCGCGGCACTCGCGCCCAACCCGCCGCCGCTGGGGGCGGCTTCCTAAGCGGTGTAAGCGCGTGGGGGCGCAAGCCGGCGGCGGCGCCCGCATTTGCAGGCACGACGCGCCAACCCGCGGCATCAATGGCTGCGGCATCGCAAGCAGCACCATCGGCAATGGGCGGCGGTGGCGGCAGTTTTCTCGGGCGCGCGGCGGCCACCGCGGCGGGCGTCGTTGGCGGCGCTTTTCTCTTCCAAGGGATCAGTCAGCTAATGGGCAATCGCGGACATACCCCGGAACCTACCGCGCAACAAAGCAGCCCAGCCGCATCCGAGGGCCTACTCACGAACAGCTTCGCGAATGATTCCGAACCGGTCGCTAGCGTCGATAACGGCAATTCGCTTGAGCAATATGACACCGCCATGGATGACTCGGCAGGCTACGACGATTCGTCGTCGGAGGCTTAACAGGGCATCGCAGGGGATCGTGACTGTGCGTTCGTCCTAAAAAAATGCGACGCCGGCGTCCAACGTCCACGCCGTTCCGCGAATCTTAGTCTTTTCCGCGACCACCTTGCCGCCCTTCATGACGTAGACGGGCGCGCGGGCGATCTTGCGCGCCTCCTTGGCGACGCGGCGAAGCGAGCGGCCAAAACCCCGAGTTGTCGTACGCGGACCATCGATCCGCCAACGTTCGATTCACGCTCACGAAATTCGTCCGACTTCGCTTGAAACGACGGCGCACGTCGGCACGACAAGAAATAGGACCAGATCGGCAAGAACGCCGCACGTTTGGCGTTGCCACCGATCCGATCGGCCCCAGCACATTTACAATGCGAACTCTGGGCGCGGCCAACGAATCCGACAATCACCAATATGTTTTTGGAGGGAGGGGTAGCAAGTGCGTCCAATAAAAAAGCCCGCCGTTTCTCCACGTAAGAACGCGAATGACTGATTGCAGCCCACCGCGAATCCCTGCCGGCGCGCGCTGCGCGCGATGGCTGCTCGCGGTTTGCGCGGTTTCATTCGCCTTGCCCACTATTGCAAACGACGGCTGGGAGTACGAGGTCAAAGAGGGCGACACGCTCTGGTCGATCGCCGAACGTTATCTCCTCGAGACCGCACTTTGGCGGAAGCTTCGCGATCTGAATAAGGTTCCGGATCCTTACCGATTGAAACCCGGTAGCGCGCTCGCCATTCCGCTCGAGTGGCTGCGGACGAATCCGGCCGCCGCCGCCATCACGGCAGTCAGCGGCGCCGCGACCATCGCGAACGGTCGCGATGGCACAAGCATCAGGGCGGTGGCGGGCGCCCGGCTCCAGACTGGCGACACGCTCGCGACCACCCCGGAAGCCAACGTCACGCTCAACTTCGATGATGGCTCGCGACTCCTGTTGCTTTCGGACAGTGAGCTGCAGTTCGTGTAAATGCGTTCGTTCGAAGGCGCGGGTATTTTCGAGACGCGCATCCGGCTCATCAAAGGCCGCGCCGAGAATCTCGTCCCGACCGGCGGCAAGCGGCGCTTTCAAATGGATACGCCCTCGGCGATCACGTCGGTGCGCGGAACCGGATTTCGGGTGCAGGCCGAACCCGGCACGGAACCACCCGTCACACGCGTGGAAGTGCTGGACGGCGGCGTCGGCGTGCGCAACGATACCGGGGCGCAGAACGTCGCGGGCGGATTCGGCACCGTCGTGGAGCGAGGCAAACCGCCCGCGCCACCGATCAGGCTGCTGCCCGCGCCGGATGTCGGATCACTGCCCACGTTGTTGGATCGCATGCCGATTGAATTCGCGATGCCGGTTGCCAGTGGCGCAGTCGGCTATGTGATGCAGATCGCGACGACACCCTCGTTCGAGCCGCTTCTGTTCCAGAGTGAAGCGGCGGCGCGACGACTGCGCGGCCCCGATCTGCCCGACGGCCGCTACGTCGCGCGCATTCGCTCGGTCGATCGCAACGGACTCGAAGGTTATGCCGCGGAGCATCGCTTCACGTTGGATGCACGTCCGCTCGCACCCACCACGATCACGCCACCACCGGGCACGAGCATCCTGGATGAACGGCCCCGCTTCGCCTGGTCCCGAAATCCCGAAGCGACGCGCTACCACTTCCAGCTTTCCAGGGATCCAAAGTTCACTCGCTCTATTCACGAGGACGCGACGCTCACGAATCCGAACGTCGTTCCCCCGATGGATCTCGCACCGGGCCGCTATCACTGGCGCGTTGCCGGCATCGATGCGGACGGCCGCGGACCCTGGACGGACGCCCAGGCCTTCCGCCGTCTGCCTCCGGGACCTGCGCTCGATCGACAACCTGCGGTCAGTGACGCGGAAATCACACTGGCCTGGCGCGCGGGCGACCCGGGCCAGACGTGGCAGATTCAAATTGCTGACGAACCGACCTTTACCAAGCCGATGCTCGATAGGCGTGTGGCCGAACCGCAGACCGTGATTCCGCGTCCGGTGCCCGGCCGCTATCACATGCGCGCGCGCACGATCGAACCGGACGGTGAAGAGGGACCCTTTGGATCCGCACAGATCATCGAAGTGCCGGCGCCGCCTCCGCCGCCGTCTGCGAGTCCGGACTGGTTGCCGATGTTGTGGCTCTTCCTCATCCTCGCACTATGAAATCCGGCCAAGCCTTGATCGCGGCGTGGTATTCCAGCCGCCCCGTCCGTGCCACGCTCGCGCTGGTGCTGGCGGTCGGCGCGTTGGTGCTCTCCGGGCTGATTCCGCGTCTGGACGATCTTGCGGCCGACGTTTTTCTCTCCCTCGACAAACGCGCGCCCGATGCGTCGATCGTCATGGTCGAGATCGACGGGGCGAGTCTTGACCGGCTCGGACGGTGGCCATGGTCGCGCGCGGTGCACACGCAACTCGTCGAACGCGCGACGCTCGCGCGGGTCGCGGCCATCGGTTTTGACATGGTGTTCGCGGAACCGGATGCTCTCGATACGCGCGGCGATACGGCACTGGCGGCGGCAATCGCGCGGAGCGGGCGTGTCGTGTTGCCCACGTTCATCGAGCGGGACGGCAAAGGTGGGCAAACTGAATCACGACCGCTCCCGCTCTTGGCGAGTGCTGCCGCACGCCTGGGCAGCGTCGGTGTGGAAATCGACAAGGATGGTTTGGTACGGCGAATTTCCGCGCACCCGATGCGCGATGGCACGATGGCGTTCGCGCACGCACTATCGATGGTGAGCGGGTCGCGCAACGCCGCCGAGGCAGTCGTGCCACCCGGCCTCAAGGCGCGACTTTGGATTCGTGACGATGTACTGCTCGTTCCGTTCGGTGCGCTCACTGGCGACTTTCATCGCCTTTCATTTTCGGATGTCCTGTCCGACCGGCGCGCCGCCGCGATGCTCCGCGACCGAACCGTTATCGTAGGGGTCACGGCACCCGGCCTGGCACGCACATTCATGGCCCCGGGCGCCGGTGGCGCGCGCACCCTGTCGGGGCTCGCGTTGCAGGCCCACCTCCTCGATGCGATCAACCACAACGCGCTGGTCCGGCCAGTGACTCGATTCGTCGACACGCTCGCCGCGATCGTGGCCGGCATCATCGTCCTCGTGCAGTTCGCGTTCGTGCGCACGCTCCGATGGGCAACGGGAATCACCGGTGCGACGATCGTCGTCTTCATGCTTGGCACAGCGCTCTTGCTTCTGATCAGCCGGGTGTGGCTGTCGCCGGCGCTGCCCGCCCTGCTCATGGCGATCAGCTACATCATCTGGTGGTGGTTGCATTCACGCATCACCGCGCGATCGCTCGATCACTACCGTTCGCGATTCGAGGCGGCGATGCAGTCTTCCGGCGATGCATTAGTGACGGTCGATGCGGGCGGCACGATCATTGACATCAATCAAGCTGCCGAAGAGTTGTTCAGCCGCACGCCCAAACAGGCAAGCGGCGCCGCGTTCACCTCATTGCTCGAATCCGGCGGTGGAGGGGCGGCCGCACGACTCGTATGGCGAAGCGTCGGGCAGTGCGTGCGGACCAAGCGCGCCGTTCGTCCCGATGAGAACGTTGTTCTGAAGCGCGCTGACTCTCATCGATCATTCCGGCTATCGGTGATACCGATCGATGAATCGGATCGGCGCGCCGGCGGACCCTATGTGATGGTGGTGCTGAACGACGTCACCCACGCCGAGGCGATGAGCGAATCGATCTCGTACCTCGCCACGCACGATGCCCTGACGGCGCTGCCGAACCGCGCAGCGTTCATGCGCGGTCTCGAGCAGGCCATCGTGGTCACGCGCGGATCAGGCATCGAGCTCGCGGTCGTGGTCATCGAACTCGTCGGCTTCACCCGGATCGATCATACGCTGGGGCCGTCGGTCGGTGATCGGTTGATGCAGGAGGCGGCCCGCCGGCTCGAGCGCCACCGGCTGCCAAGCGATCTTGCCGGACATTGGCATCGCGCCGGCTTCGGCATCGTCATTCAGAGCAGGTGCGGCATGGACGTCACGCTCGACCGGGTCAAAGCGATTCTCGCCTCGTTCGAAGAGCCTTTCCTGATCGACGGACGTGAGTTCGCCGTGTCCGCCTGCGCGGGCGTTGCGCGGTTTCCATCCGAGGGCGATGACGCGGCCTCGCTCGTGCGGAAAGCGGGCGCGGCGTTACGGCGCATCCGCAAAGGCGGTGGCGCACCGCTCGATGTGTATTCGGAAGGCGACGACTGGTGGGGACAGGGCAATCTCGAATTGCAGCTCGATCTCGGAAAAGCCATTGCACGGAACGAGCTCGTTCTGCACTATCAACCCCAAGTGTCCGTCGCGACGGGCCGTGTCGTCGGTTTCGAGGCGCTGCTTCGCTGGCAACATCCACGCCTTGGTTTGCTCGCCGCGAATCGTATCGTGCCGGTCGCTGAAGCCTCCGACCTGATCATCACCGTTGGGGAATGGGTCATGGACGCCGCGGCGCGGCAACTCGCCATCTGGCGGACGCTGCGCGCCCCGCATGTGACGATGAGCGTCAACGTTTCCGCGCGCCAACTGCTGCGTGCGAACATGCCCGAGCTGGCGCGCCGGGTCGCCGACAAATACGGAATCGAGCGCGATGCGCTCCTCTTCGAGCTGACCGAAAGTCTGCTCATGCGCAATCCCGAGCAGTGTGAAAAGGCGCTCGAGGCGATTCGACGCGAAGGAATCGGCATTTCCATCGACGACTTCGGCACCGGGTATTCGTCGCTCGCCCATCTCCGGACACTGCCGGTCGACCAGATCAAGATCGATCAGTCCTTCATTGCCTCGTTGCCGGACAGCGCCGGAAGCGCCGCTATCGTCGAGGCGGTCATGACGATGGCGCGCTCTCTTGGTCTCTCGGTCGTTGCCGAAGGCGTCGAGACCGAGGCGCAACTCGAATGGCTGCGTGCACGACAGTGCGACAAGATTCAGGGCCACCTCTACAGCCGCGCGGTTCCCGCCGACCAGATGATTGACTTGATCCATACGATCGAAGCGCGAACCGCCGTGATCTAGCCGGTTAGCTGGCAGCCGAATACGTCGATCTTGCACCGACGGACATCGGCCCCGCGCAACCGCGGCCGACCCCGAAATCTATTTCTTCGCAACGTCGGGGGCTTTCGGATCGGACGCCTTCGGGGCATCACCGATCACCGTTTTGAGCGGGCACACCGAGAACGCCGGGCACTTCTTGCAGCCGGCGATAATGGCAATCGGGCAGAGCGTCATGATCAATCCTTTTCCGATCAGGCCGATCAGAGTACGCCAATCCAGGGAAGGCGTCTTCGAGTCCCACGGGTACACATCCACCAGATCAGAACGGTACCGTAGGGATCCTCCAACCATCGGGTAGGGGCCCGGCGTGCGCGCCTCGGTTGCCGTGTACCAACCGTCGCACGCGTTCCGTCCCGGCCGGAAGCGCCGTAGATTCAGGAGCACCATGCACCATGCACCATGCACCTTGCATAGAAGTGGAAGAAGTGCGGCGTGTTACGCAGCACCGCGCGGCTTGGTGGATGGTCGCAGCCGACCAGTTTGTCGTCCAAACGACCTACACGATCATCAGACGAACAGCCTACGACTTGGTACCAAGAGTCCTGTAGGCTCGACGGTATGGCCTTTCGTGGCGCATCTTCCGGAGAGCAAGCCGGGTATCCCTGAACCGTGTTTGAGATTACGTCCAAACCGGATCCAATACGATCACTCATGCCGCTGCAATCCACCAACAACCGATCCGACCCCGACTCCGCACGGGAGCGTTTTCTTCGGGCCTTTGAAGGACCAGGCCGTAAAGACCGGCGGATTCATGTGCGATTCGTTCGCTATCTTATCGCCGCCGCAACGTCTTTATGGTTCGCCGCGCTCACCTGTCTTGGTTGGGCCTTTGGTGCACTGACAGGACCTGTTTGCCTTGTCGCGTGCACCGCGATCCTGCTATTCATCGTGGTTTTCTACATCGTATTTCGCTTCGGTTTCAACGAGCGGGCGACAGACCCGAGCCTACCCGGACCGTTGATCGTCTGCTCAACCCTCGTCATGGTCTATGTCGTCTACCACGCCGGTGACGCACGGCCGATCTACATGCTTTGTTACATGATGACCGCGACATTCGGCGTTTTTCGCCTGCCCACTCGACAGCAGCTTCTTCTCGCGACATTCATCCTTTTCACGCATGGCCTCGCGATTGCAATTCGCAATGCGCTACACCCCGGTGAGCTCGATCTGCGCATCGAGACGTTGACCGTCATTGTGATGGGCGCGGTCCTGTACTGGTTCGCCTTGACCGGCGGGTACATCTTCGCGTTGCGCGACCGACTGCGCCGCGCACTGATCCAGGCGCAGACCGCAAATCGCGCCAAGAGCGAGTTTCTCGCGAATATGAGTCACGAAATTCGCACACCCATGAACGGTGTGCTCGGCATGACCGAGCTCGCGCTCAACACTACATTGACGGCGCGCCAGCGTGAGTACTTGATGACCGCGAAATCGTCGGCACAGGCCCTGCTCGGCGTCCTGAATGACATTCTCGATTTCTCGAAGATGGAATCCGCCAAGCTCGACATTGAACGGTTGCCGTTTTCATTGCGCGAGCTGATCGGAGAAATCGCCGCGGCATTCAGTGGGCAGGCGCACAAAAAGGGATTGGCGCTGATTACAAGCGTTGCGCCAGAGGTGCCGGATCGCTTGATCGGTGATCCGCTTCGCATGCGCCATATCGTCTTCAATCTGCTAGGCAATGCGATCAAATTCACCGCGTCAGGCGAAGTCGAACTGCGGATCCATTGCACGGTGATGTCACCCGGCCGAATTGAACTGAGCATGGCCATTCGCGATACGGGGATCGGCATTCCACCTGCCAAGTTGGAATCCGTGTTCGCGGCGTTCTCGCAAGCAGATACGTCGGTCACCCGGAAGTACGGCGGCACGGGCCTTGGCCTCGCAATCTGTCAGCGGCTCGCGACATTGCTGGGTGGAACGATTCGGGTCGAAAGCGTGGAGGGACGCGGGACCACGTTTCGCGTCGATTTGCCGCTTGATGTGTCGGAGATCACTCCGGCAGCTGATCAAACGAGCAACGCGGGTCCGCCCGACGGCGCGGGCGCCTCGAATCACGTCCCGTCGCCGGATTCATCGTCCCAATCCGCACACGAAGAAGAAATTGTCAGCCAACGCATCGCCAACCCGTCCGATGCGTCTCGCGTGATTTCTTCCAAAGCGGGCCTCGCCGTTCTGATCGCGGAGGACAACCCCATCAATCAGCTGGTTGTCAGGCACATGCTGGAGCGGCTCGGCCATCGCGTGAGCATTGCCCGCAACGGAATCGAAGCGCTCGACATGACGCGCAATGACCAATTCGATTTTGTGCTGATGGACATACAGATGCCCGAAATGGACGGCCTAGAAGCCACCAGACAGATTCGCCGGCTCCAATCGAACCACCACTCGAGCGCCCCGATCTTCGCGCTCACCGCGCATTCGAGCACGGAGGATCGCGAAGCCTGCCTCGCCGCGGGGATGAATGGGTTTCTCTCGAAGCCCGTGCAGCCGGCGGAGCTGGCCATGGCAATTGAGTGGACTCGCCAGCTCGCCGCGGCGCGTTCAGGGAATACCTGAGGCAACCCCGCGGACACCACCATCGACATCAGCGCTCGGCGACTCGAACGCTGATCCCAGCACGCCGCTACCGCGCGTAGAACCGCTCGATGTTGTCGCAGAAAATGTTCTGGCGGGCTTCGTCCGACAAATCATCGCGCGACATCAACTCTTCGACCTCATGCATGCCCCGCTCGACATTCGACTCGTGCGGGTAGTCGGATGCGAACATGACGTTCTTCGAGCCGATCCGCTCGATGAGGCCGCTCATCGACGGCTCGCCGCCTTCGCAACTGAAGTACAACCGGCCCGAGGCGAACACATCCGAAGGGGACGTCTTCATCAACGGCGAGAATTCGCGGATCTCCTTGCCGGCCCAACCGTTGTAGGCGCGATCAAGGCGATCGATCATATAGGGCACCCAGCCGGTGCCCGCTTCGAGGAATCCGACCCGCAAGGTCTTGAAGCGATCGAACACACCTTCCATCATGAAGCTCGTCAGTTGGATCATCTGCGATATCGGATGTTCCAGCGCCTGAGTCGCGGCAAAGTGCGTCATCGAGTTGATGCCAAGATTCATCGACGGCGCACCGTGGGTGGCGATCGGCACATTCAGCCGCTCGGCTTCTTCGTAGATCGGCCAGAAATCCGGATGTCCGAGCAACTGGCGCACGCCGACATCCGCGCTATTGGCGGGCAGCACCGCTCCGACCGCGCCGAGCTCGGTCACCGCGCGGCGCAATTCCTTCACGGCATCCGGGACGCTTTGCAGCGGGATCAGCGCCATCGCACGAAGACGTTTTGATTTCCGGTAATAGCGGTCGTGGAACCAGTTGTTGTAAGCCCGCGCAAGGGCGATCGCCCATCGCGTGTCCTGGATCGTCGTGAACGAGAGTCCTGATGTCGGGTAGAGCACCGTGGACTCGATGCCCATCTTGTCGATGGTATCGATCCAGCGCTGCGGCGTGATGTCGTACTCGGCGTATAGCCCCATGCGGGCAATGATCGCGCCACGGCTGTAGCCATCCAACGTCGGGAAGAATGGATACCCGAGCAAAGAAGTGTTCTTCGCATACGGCGCGTCCAGATATTCGAACAGCTCCGCGTCTCGCTCGATCACATGTCCGTCGCCGTCCAAGATTCGTTTCGGTCGCATGGGGAAATCTCCAGGTGCGTTAAAAGACGTGCCATCTACATTGAGCGCTGCCGCGACTTCACCGCCAGGAATTTCTTGATCTCGGCCTCCGACATCGGAAGCCCGAACATTTCATTTCGCATCGCGACCCGTTGCATGCTGACCGCGCGCACGCTCTCTTGCATGCGCGCGAGATCCTTCGGCTTCTTGATGAGACCGCAGGCATCGCGCGCCATGACGTCGTAATGATCCTTTTCATCATCGTAGATCACTCGCATCGCTTTCGCCGTCATCGTGTTCAGTCGACTGCCGCGAAGCTTGGCGCCCTCGCGAAAAAGACGCGCGCCGCCCCCCTCGGTCAATCCGACCGCGGCACGATCGAGCGGCGACCCCGATTCGACCAGGCGCCTGCGCAACTCGCCGAGCTTCTTTTCCTCGGATAGCTGGGTCGTGTCCGCGGCAGAGATCTTGCGTCCGAGCAGATGTTCGAGAATATCAGCGAGCACGACGTAGTGATTGAATTCCTGGGTAAGCTGCATCATCAGGAAGTGGAACTGATGCCGATCGACGTCCTTCTCGACACGCGGAAACATCTCGACCAGATTGGCGAGCTCGCGATGCAGGCCGTTGAAGTAGCCATCGACCGGGTGGAGCTCCTTCCACAACTGCGCGCGCAGGTAGTGGATGTGGCCGTCCTTCGTCGCTGTTGCGTAAAAGCGCTTTGCAATCTCCGCCTCGGCCTCCCAGTAGGGGAACGCGGTATCAAGCAGGGCCTTCTTGATTGCAGTGGGCGTCATGCGGGATTCAGTGTAGGGGTGGATCAAGCGGTGATTACAGCACGCACGATGGTGATGGCGCAATACGTTCCATCCGGATGCGCGAGTGGTACGAAGGGCGGCAGCCAGCCGAATGTGTTACACGTGAGTTCGTTTAGGTTGATCCGGACCGTCGCCCGGGCAGGCGCGAGATCGGCTGCAACATTGGAAATCGGGGTGATCTGTGCTAGGAGCGACCTTTGCCTTGCTGTCGGCGGCATCCTTCGCGTTGAACATGGTGACAGCGCGGCGCGGCGTAGTGACCGGCTCCGCCAACCAGGCCATGGCGATCAGCGTTCCGCTCGGGGCGATTTGCTTCGCGCTCGCCGCGACGGCGACCGGCGAAATCGGGCGCCTGTTGAGTTTCCCGCCGGCCGCGGCCGCCTGGATGGCCGGTGTCGGCGTCTTGCATTTCGTGGTCGGACGCTATTGCAATTTCCGCGCCACGCAGGCGGCCGGCGCCAACCTGACGGCGACGGTGCTTCATCTTCAGGTCGTCGCAACGTTGACGCTCGCGGTCATTATCCTGAATGAACCTTGCAGCGTATTGCAGATGATCGGGGGCGCGTTGATCGTCGCCGGGTCCATCATCACGCATCAGCAGCGCACCGGCACGAACACCACGCAGTCCGGCTCGACCGCAAACGTCGCGTTCGTTCCCCGCTACCTCGCGGGCTACCTCTTCGCAACCCTTGCAGCGTTGGCGTACGGCACTTCGCCGATCATGGCGCGCATTGCACTGGCGGAATCCGCGCCGGCGCAGAGTCTGCTTGGCGGGCTGATCGCCTACATTTCAGCGACCGTGGTCGTCGGGCTCGCCTTCCTGTGGCCGGCCAATCGGCGGAATGTCATGGCGATCAATCGGCAGAGCGGCCGCTGGTTCGTCTATTCGGGTCTGTTCGTCGCGATCGCGCAAGGTTTCTTCTTCGCGGCAGTATCGATCGCACCGATAATGATGGTGATGCCATTGCTCCAGATGTCGCTCGTCTTTCTGCTGATTCTCTCGCATTGGTTCAACCCCAAGCACGAGGTGTTCGGGCAAATGGTGATCATTGGCGTCACGACCTCGATTACCGGCGCGCTGTCGGTTTCGATCAGCACCGATGTCATCCTCAACGCGCTCGGTGTCCCCGAGACCATCGCGCACGTGCTGCGTTGGAAGGTGTAAGCGGTGGGACCGGAAGGCGAACACGGAAGATAAGCGAATGGAAGCAATCAAACTGGTCGTTGCCGACATGGCGGGCACGACCGTCAAGGATAGCGGCGATGTGGCGCGTGCTTTTGCGGCCGCGCTCGAAGACCATGGGGTGGAAGTGTCGGCTCCGCAGATCAATGCGGTACGCGGTGCATCCAAACGCGCGGCGATCGCGACGCTTGTTGCGCCCAAGTTCGGTTCCGATACCGCGCGAGTGGATGCGGTGTACGCGTCATTCAAGAATCACATGAGGATCTCGTTCACGCGCGCGGCGGAGCCGATGCCCGGGGCCCTCGCGACCTTCAATTGGCTACGCGAGCGCGGCATCAAGATCGCCCTCAACACCGGATTCGACCGCGACATCGCCGATTTGTTGATCGATGCCTTGGGTTGGCATCGGGTCGCGGATGCGGTGATCTGCGGCGATGCGGTTCCCCAGGGCCGCCCTGCGCCTTACCTGATTTTTCGGGCGATGGAAGCAACGGCGATTATCGATGTAGGTCACGTGCTCAATGTCGGTGACACGGTGTCCGATTTGCAAGCCGCGCGCAACGCCGGCGTGGCGGTGAGCGTGGGCGTCCTCACCGGCGCCCACCGTCGCGATCAGCTCGCGCGTGAGCCGCATACCTGTCTGATCGGGAGCATCGCCGATCTGCCGGCATTGTGGACATGAATCAGTGATGCGGACAAGGCCGCCTCGACGCGCGCCGAAATCCTCTAAAGCCTGCGAAGCGCGCGTGCGCCGTTGCAAATAGGCGGTCGCGGGAGCAGTTCAATCCGTCGATCGAAACGATGGCGTTGACGACGCCCTCCTTGCCATCTTTGCGCCGCAATTGCGCGCCGCATTGCCACAAGTGGATCCCTGCTTGCGCCTTGTTTGCCCGGCTAAATGCATCGCATGACCATACGGCCGGTCACTTTCAAAAACAGGGAGCTCACATGCATCGGTTGTTTCATACCCGGCGGACCGCAGCCTTGATGGCCCGCGTAACCATCGCCGTCGCATTTGGCTTTGCCGCGAGTGTTTGGCATGCAAGAACAGCCCATGCCGCCGGCGAAGTCGCCATGAAACCGAACGACGCCCGATCCGGCACATTGTTGTTCAAACCCAAAGGTGGCGGCGACTCGTTTGAAGGGCTGCGCCAGTCCACCGATGTGACGATACGGGTATCGGGCATCGTCGCGCGCACGACGGTGCGCCAGACGTTTCGCAATCCGCACGACGAATGGTTCGAGGGCATCTACGTATTTCCGCTGCCGGAGAATGCCGCCGTCGATCATTTGAAGATGCGTATCGGCGAACGCGCGATACAAGGCGTGATCAAGGAAAAGGCCGCGGCCAAGGCACTCTACGAGGAAGCCAAAGCGGGCGGCCGGCGTGCCGCGCTGCTGGAACAGGAACGCCCCAACCTTTTCACATCGAGTGTCGCCAACATCGGCCCGCGCGAGGAAGTTACCGTCGAGCTGGAATACCAGCAGACCTTGCGCTATGACAATGGCCGATTTTCGCTCCGCTTTCCGACGGCGATCACGCCGCGCTACATTCCTGGCGCCGTGAAGGTCGCGGGGCTCGCGGGCACCGGTTGGGCCGCCAACACCGATGCCGTGGTGGATGCCGCGCGCATCACGCCGCTTGTGCCGCATCCGCGCCGTCTCGCGGAACCGCTCAATCCGATCAAGATCAACGTGGTCCTCGATGCCGGTGTACCGCTCGCGGCAGTGGACAGTCCCTATCACCGGGTGCGCGTCAAGGAGATTGATGCGCAACGTCGCGAGATCGAGCTTGAAGGTGAAAGCAGCGCAACGCGCGATTTCGAGCTGGTGTGGACGCCCGTGGCCTCGGAGCAGGCGCACGCTGCATTCTTTACCGAGCAGAAGGACGGCAAGACATACGGCCTGTTGATGGTGATGCCACCCAATGCGGCTGCGGTGCGTGCGTTGCCGCGCGAAGTGATCTATGTCATCGACACCTCTGGTTCGATGGAAGGCGCTTCCATCGTGCAGGCGCGTGAAGCCCTGCAAATGGCAGTAGAGCGCCTGCACCCCGGTGATCGCTTCAACGTGATCGAGTTCAATTCGACTGCCAGGGCGTTGTTTGCCGACGCCCAGCCTGCCTCACGCCAAAATGTGAACTCCGCGGTGCGATGGGTGCAACAACTGCGTGCGCGCGGCGGCACTGAAATGGCGCTCGCGCTGAATCTCGCGCTGAGTGGCAAGGAAAGCCCGGAGCGCGTGCGTCAGGTCATTTTTCTTACCGACGGCGCGGTAGGCAACGAGGAGCAGCTATTCAAGCTGATCGCGGACAACCTGGGCGACTCGCGCCTCTTTACAGTGGGCATCGGGTCGGCACCAAACAGCCATTTCATGAACAAGGCGGCGCAGGCCGGGCGGGGCACTTTCACCTACATCGGCAAAGTGGAAGAGGTCAAGGAAAAGATGTCCGCGCTGTTCGCCAAGCTGGAGTCGCCGGTGTTGAAAGGCGTGCGGGTCGCCTGGCCCAAATCGGACACCGATGCGCCGGTCGAAGCCTGGCCGCACCGCGTGCCCGATCTTTATCTGGGCGAACCGATCGTGGTCAGCGCGGCATTGAGCAGCGCGGGCGGTGAGGTAAAGCTCACCGGATTGAATGGCGACGCGCTATGGCAGGCTACCCTGCCGCTGGCGTCAGCGAGTCCGGGCACGGGCATGGGCGTTTTGTGGGCGCGCGAAAAAATTGGCGCACTCACCGACAGTCTGCGCGACGGCCAATCCGAAGCCCTTGTCCGACCTGCCGTCGTGGAAGTGGCGCTGTCGCATCATCTGGTATCGCAGTACACCAGTCTTGTGGCCGTCGACCGAACACCCGTGCGACGACCGGATGATCCACTGAAGAGCATTGCCCTGCCGGTCAATCTGCCGGATAGCGCGGAACACGAAGCGGTCTTCGGAACACAGCCGGGCGAGCTGCCGCGCACCGCCACCGATGCACGATTCAATATCATGCTTGGCTTCTTGCTGCTGTTGGTTGCAAGCTTGCTTTGGCAGTACCGTCGTCGCATCGCGGTTTGATGGGGAAGATGATGCCAAGCGATAGTTTTCAAACGCAGGACGAAGCATTCGGTGTCGAGTGTGCGCTACCCCTTGGTTACGCTGAGCTACCCTCTGCGCCCAATGCAGCACGACGGCGCATGCCCAGAATTGCAACGGCACTCCTCGTCACCTGTCTCGGCGCAGGTCTTTGGCAGTTTGGACAGGGCGTCTACATCCACGCCAAAGCCCGATTCGCACAATGCCTGATTGCCGATGCCTGGAACAAGACCCTCGCAGGCGAGCGTGCGGTGAAACCGTGGCCATGGGCCGACACCTGGCCGGTGGCGCGCATTGATGCGCTCGCGACCGGCGATCAACTCTATGTGTTATCGGGGGCCGATGGCCGGGCTATCGCATTCGGGCCGGGGCACATGCACGGCACGCCGCTACCGGGCCGGGAGGGCAACAGCGTGATCGGCGGGCATCGCGACACGCACTTCGCGTTCTTGCGCAACCTCAAGCGTGGCGACGCGTTGACCGTGCAACGTGAAGACGGTGTGGCGCGCCACTATCGCGTGAGCGACATGCAGGTCGTGGACAAGAGCGATATTCACGTCGCGGCCAACAGCGGCCCCACGCGCCTTACGCTTGTCACCTGTTGGCCGTTCGATGCGTTGCGGGCCGGGGGACCGGAACGTTATGTGGTGAGCGCGATGGCGATCGCAGCTTCGCCGTAGACCATCAGTCCAGCATAGGCTCGACACGGGCTTGTCGACCGATTGTCGGACTCCCGATTTTCTCGCATCACGCGACTCCTTAGCGCGCCGGTCTTCTCCGGTGGGAGATTCCGCTTGGTTGCGCCGACCCATCGATTCGGCTCTACTAAAGGGGTGGACCTCCGGCTGCGAATGCGCCCATGCGCGGCCGCATTCGAGGTGAACAATACAAGTATGATTCGCAGGTTCTCCCCCGACAGTCTGTGTATCCGATCACGCACGAGGTTCCGATGAAAACTCGCCTTTCGATCGCATCGACCATCATCGCCATGGCTTTCGCGCTGATCGAAACCGCGTTCGCACAACCGTATCCATTCAAACCGATCAAGCTGGTCGTGCCATACCCGCCCGGCGGCTCGACCGACATCCTCTCGCGGCTGCTGGCCGAACGCATATCCGCGAACCTCGGACAGAACATCCTTGTAGAGAAGAATGGATCGAACGCGATCTTGGCAAACCGGTAGTGAGCACGAATCAGGCGATCCTTTGGGGTAGTCTGCGCACCGGTGGATTGACCGAAGGAATCGCCGGATATGGACGATTGCTGCAAGACACGAGGAGGATTCCCGAATGACGATCGAAGCGAGCCGCATCCGTGCGGCCGGTGAATGACGATGGCGACGACAGCGGATCGGTTCTACGGAATGGATGGACGCATCGTACGCGGTGACGAAGCGGTTTTCCCGATTCATTCCCCGGCGGGAAAGTACGGGCTCAACGTCTTCGAAGGATTTCGCGGCTACTGGTCCGAGGAGTGCAACGAGATCTTTGTGTTCCGATGCGCGGATCACTATCGGCGTCTGCTCGAATCGGCCCGCATGATTTGGATCCCGGCGCCGTGGCAGCCGGAAGAGCTGCTCGCACACATGCTGGAGGTTGCGCGTACGAACGGCCATCGATTCGACATCCAGCTTCGCCACGGCATCTACCTCGGTGGCGATGCCGAGTTCGCCTCCCAAACGATGTCCAGCCACTTCGTGATCGTGAATCCGCGCGGCCGCGCCTTCGATTCGAGCAAGGGTATTCGGGCGGGCATCAGCACGTGGAAGCGGATCAATGAGACCGATCTGCCACCGCGCATCAAGGCGGGCTCGAACTATCTGAACAGCAGGATGGCGCTCATCGAAGCGCGCCGGCACGGCTACGACACGGCGATTCTACTCGGACACGATGGCAAGGTCGCCGAAGCGCCGACCGCCTGCCTGTTCATGGTGCGGGGTGGTCGAGTAGTCACGCCATCCGTTACCGCAAGCATCCTGGAGAGCATCACCCGCGACACGGCGATGATGTTGCTCCGCGACGAGCTTGCCTCGCCCGTCACCGAAAGAGACATCGATCGCACCGAGCTGTACCTCGCCGAAGAAATCTTCTTGGCCGGCACGGCGGCCGAAATCGTGCCGATCGTGAGTGTCGATGGCCTGCAAATCGGCTCGGGCGAGCCCGGCCCGATCACGCGATGCGTGCAAAAACTCTACGACGATGTCGTGCACGCTCGCATGGCGAAGTACGAGCACTGGCTCACTCCCGTCTATGCCGCCGCTGAGCGGACGCTGCAACACGCATGATCGACTGCCTCATCAAGAACGGTCGCGTGGTCTGCGCCGGTACGATCCAGACAATTGATATCGGCATCCGCGATGGCCGTATTGCGTGCTTGGGGATCGATCTGCCCATCGCTCCGGGCAGCGCGGTCATCGATGCATCCGGGCTCGTGGTTCTTCCCGGGTTGGTCGATGTGCATGTGCACTTGCGCGATCCGGGCTTTACACACAAAGAAGACTTCGCGCTCGGTGGTTCCGCCCCTGCGCTCGCGGTGCGTTCGAACGCGACGCTGCTTGTCATTCTCGAAGCGGTCGCACGCCTCGGCACGCTGGCCACGGTCTATAAGGGGCGATGCGGAGATCGGCGCGGCGGCACGCCAACGCTCGCAAGCGGCCGGACACAAGGATCCGATGGCGTACGCGGATGCCTTTCCCGCCGAAACGGAGCTGATGGGCGCAAGCCGCCTGCGCGCCGCTGCGATCGCCACACGTGCATGCATACACATCCGCCAGTTGAGTTGTCCGCAGACCGTAGAGTTGGCACAACGCATGAAGCCGCTGCTCAAACCAACGCAACTGACGATCGAAGTCACGCCGCACCATCTTTATCTCGATCGATCGGCGATCGAGGCACAAGGCGTCCCCGCGATCATGGGTCCGCCGCTGCGTACCCGGCGGAAGCAGCCGCGTTGCGCGCGGCGGTGCGGTGCGATCGACATCGTCTGCACCGATCATGCGCCGCATCTAATCGACGAAAAATTGTCGGGTGAAGACGACGTGTGGAAATGTCCGCCCGGCACACCCGGATTGGAGACGTTTCTGCCATCGCTGCTGGCGGCCGTGCATCGAGGCGAGATGACATTGCCGGAACTGGCCCGCGTTGCGTGTGAACAACCGGCCCGTTTTTTTGGCTTGTATCCCCGCAAGGGCGCCATTCGGTCGGATTCGGATGCGGATCTAGGGGTGATCGATCCGGAAGCGCCGTGGGAAGTCGACCCCGCTCGTTTTCATACCAAGGCGCGTTATTCGCCGTTCAGCGGCACGCTGCCTGGTAACGTGGGCCATACGTTGGTCCGTGGACAGGTCGTCTAAGATGCGTCGGTACCGGATGCGCCGTTCCGAGTGGCGAATGGCTTTGGGCAGTTCGTACGTGGGGGCGGAATGTAATTGTCGCTTAACGTTACTGAGGAGGACAAATGAGAAGAGCGTCTGTGTGTAGGAGTGCGCTGCTCGCGCTTTCGGCGGCCGTTTCGCTCGGCAACGCGACTGCGCAAAGCTACCCGAACAAGCCTATTCGCGTGCTCGTTGGGTTCCCGCCAGGGGGGGTGGCCGATGTGCTCGCTCGGATCATCGGCCCTAAGCTCGCTGACCACCTTGGGCAGCCCTTGATCGTCGAGAATCGCGCCGGAGCAGGCAGCAACATCGCCGCTGAAACGGTGGCCCGAGCACCGGCCGACGGCTATACGTTGTTCGTGTACTCGACCGTCAACGCCGTCAATGTCTCGCTATTCACCAAGCTCGCATACGACCCGATCAAAGATTTCGCGCCGGTGAGCCTGATCGCATCGATGGCCAATATCCTGGTGGTCAATCCATCGGTTCCGGCCAATTCTGTCCAGGAGTTGATCGCGCTCGCCAGGGCGCGGCCTGGACAACTCAATTTCGGATCGGCCGGCAACGGCACCACGCAACATTTGTCGGGGCAACTTTTCAAGTCGATGGCCGGCATCGACATCAGTCACATCGCATACAAGGGCAGCGTGCCGGCGATGACCGCCGTGCTGGCGGGCGAGATTCCGATGATGTTCAACGTGATGTCGACCGTGTTGCCTCAATTGAAAGCGGGCAAAGTCCGCGCGCTGGCGGTGAGCAGCGGCAAGCGCTCGGTGCTCACACCAGAACTACCGACGGTCGCCGAAGCCGGCCTTCCAGGGTTCGATTACGTCTCCTACTTCGGTGTGCTCGCGCCTGCGGGAACGCCGCGCGAGATCGTGTCACGGCTGAATGCCGAAATCGTGAAAATATTGGATGCGACCGACATGAAGGCGCGCCTCGCGGACGTGGGCGCCGAGCCCGTGACCTCGACGCCCGAGCGCTTCGGTGCGTTCATTCAAGAAGAAATCAAGAAGTCGGCGGCCGTGGTCAAAGAGTCGGGCGCGCGGGCGGACTGATCAGCCGGGTGGACTGACCCGCCGCGCAGAACCTGGCGTCCGACCTAAGCGGACCGACAATCTGTGGCGCCGCCTACACCCGCTTGCGATATTCGTGGGTGCGCGTGTCGATCTCGATCTTGTCGCCGGTCTGCACGAACAGCGGCACCTGGATATTGAAACCGGTGGCGAGCTTGGCGCTCTTCATCACCTTGCCCGACGTATCCCCCTTCACCGCCGGTTCGGTCTGCACGACTTCGCGCACGACGCTCGCCGGAATCTCCACCGAGATGGCGCGGCCATCGTAGAACACGACCGAGACCGCCATGTTGTCTTCGAGATAACTCAGCGCATCGCCCATGTTTTCGGCTTCGACTTCGAACTGGTTGTATTCCTCGTCCATGAAGGTGTACATCGGATCGGCGAAGTACGAGTACGTGCAGTCTTTTTTCTCGAGAATGACCTGATCCATCTTGTCGTCGGCCTTGAACACGACTTCGGTGCCGCCGTTGGACAAGAGGTTCTTCAATTTCATGCGAACAGTGGCCGCGTTGCGGCCGCCGCGGCTGTACTCGGTGCGCAGCACCACCATCGGGTCCTTGCCCTGCATGATTACGTTGCCGGCACGGATTTCCTGGGCGATCTTCATGGTATTTCCATCATCGAACGGTTGATATCGAGAAAGAGCGTGCGTCTGAAACGCAGGCCGGCGCGATACGCTCCCCGATAGAAGCGTGGGATTTTAGCCTGTAACGGCTGCCAGGGCACGCAGTTGGGTGACGAGGTCGGTTTGCCCAAGCAGTCGTTCACGCCAGTGCGCGGCGTGGTCAAGCCACGGCGTAGCGGCCGGCATGGTGATAGCGTCGTGCACAAGACCGTTCCAGCGGTTTGATAACGCGGCATAGTGCGTGGCGAATTCGGGCGCTGCGTCGCGCAAGTAGAGCTCGTTGAACGCATGCAGCTTGCGCGCGTGGGCATCGTCCGATTGCGGATAGATGTGCCAGACGAAAGGACGACCCGCCCAAAGCGCACGCACGAACGAATCTTCGCCGCGGACAAAGTTGATATCGCAAGACCAAAGCAGGTGATCGAATTCTGTCTGCGCGAGTGCCGGCATAAGCAGCGCGCGCAAGACGCCATCGCGCAATGTGGGGCCCAGCATGTCGGTCACCATGCGCGACGCAATGCCATGCGTGGCGACCAGCACGGTCGGCTGCGACGCAAGCGCGCCAATCAGGTCCCGCAATGGTGCGCCGTCATAGCAGAAAAGACTAACGATGCCCTCGCTGTCTTTGGCATGGAGACCGTGCGCCTGGCGCCACGCGGCGGCATCAAACCGCGACTGTCGTGATACGAGATCGGATTCCCGCAACAGGCCACCGGTGTCGGCGGTGAATCCGGGATAGAAAAATTGCTTGCGTAATCCGGCGCCCGGTCCGACAAGTTGCGGCGACACCAGCCGATGGCTGCGCGCGACGTAGGGCTCGGCACTCAGATATTCGAGATTGATCCACACGGGCGGGCGTCCAAACGCGTGTTGATGTGCCATTCGCTGCACGAAGAGCTCCGGCAATTCACAACCGAATGCCTCGATCACTGCGTCACCGGGTTCCGGCCATGCAGCATCGCTTGACCAGCGCGCAACCGTTACGCCAGCGGCGCCTTGCGGCGCCATCCATTCAAGTGGCGTCGGGTCATCGACCCACAGGCGAACAGTGTCGCCGCGCGCGGCAAGTTGGGCGGACAGGCGCCAGCACACGCCGATGTCGCCGTAGTTGTCGACTACGCGGCAGAACACATCCCAGAGCATGGGACAAAGTGTGACATGCATCTGTGTGATGCGCCCCCTTCAATCAAATGCGCTCCGCCGCGTTCAGCATGCTTTTCGCATTACCGAGGCGATGTCCACGTAGCATCGAACGGGTTCGTGGCGTGATGCGTGTCCTATTTGAACAAGCGCCCCCCCGACCCGATGATCGTCATGTCCACCCCGCGCCAACCATTCCGGACAGTGGGGGTGTACTCGACGCTGACCCCGCCCAGATCAAACTCTCCCATCCCTTTTGGCGCATCGATTACTTTGCGGCGCGTGGGAACAGGGCCTGCACGCCGCAATGCCTCCACGGTGATCTTGGCGCCCAGAAATCCTTCGAACGTCTGGAAATTGATTGCTTGGTCGGTCTGCGCGCGCGCCTGCATGAGACGCAGGAACTCACGCGTGACCGGCAGGACACCGGAGAATGGGTACGGAACGGCCTGCGAGATGATGACGCCTTTGGCGGCCTCCAAACCCGAGAACTTGATCAGGTCGTTGGCCTGCAGGACGGACATCCCGTAGATCTGGATAGTGGCCACCGGCGTTGCGCGCAAACCCTTGATGAAGTCGAAGGCGCCGCGACCGGCGGCGACGAGGAGTACGGCATCGGCGCGGCTCTTCTCAACTTCGACAATGGCCTCGCGAATGCTGGCCTCGGATTTGTCGGGCGCCACCTCATAGCCAAGATAGGTGGCGATGCCCAGTCCGAACTCCTTTGCCACCTGCTCCGCGTAGCGTGCCTGGCTCGGCCCGAACGCGATATTCATGAAGACGATCGCCAGACGCTGCTTATGCGTCGTCTTCGCTTCCTCGATCAGGGCCCTCAACTCCACCTCGTACCCGGACCGGAACGGAAACATGTTCTCGGCACTGACGATCTCCCGGTTGCCCTGGAGTGGCGAGATCATTGCGATTCCACTCTTGCCGAGAATGTCCTGCCGTGCGATCTCGGTCAATCCAGCGGTATTGAGGAATCCGACCAAGGCAATGATGCCGGGATCCGCGATCAGCTCACGGGTGATCTCGACCATTCTCCCCGCGTTCAGATTGTCGTCTCGATGGACCAGCCGAAGCTTGCGGCCGTTCAACCCGCCATTCGCGTTGATGAAGTCGAAGTAAAGTTGGTATCCGAAACTCAGATTGCGGGCGTTGTCATTCGACGCCGGATTGGTGGTCGATGAGATATGCCCGACGTGGATCTCGTTCTGCTGTGCATGGGCGCCCATTGCAACGAGGACGAATGCGCCACAGGCAAGCAAGAGAACTTTCGTGCGCGGCAAAGACACGGTCCACCTCCGGGGATTGCTCCCTGTTCGTTGGCTCGCGCAGCAACGCGTTTCCTCTCCATTTCAACGGAGTTGGTCGCAGGGAACATACTAGAGGAATTTCGACGCGCGTACAGCGCGCGAACAGCGATTGGGCTGCGGGCTACCGAAATCGACCGGTCCCAAACGAAACGTGACCGACTACCTCCCGCGACATTGACAAGAGGGTTCGAGCGGCGATCGACTGCGTGCCGGGTAGCGCGACACGCCTTTCGCTCAGTCCACCTTCGCCCCCGAATCGCGCACGATCTTGCCCAGCCGGGGGATGTCATCGCGCAGCTTGGCGGTCAATTCATCTGGTGTCGTGCCGCCTGCATCCAATCCCAGATCCTGCAGGCGCATGATGACGTCAGGCGCCTTGAGCGCCTTCGCGGTCTCGGCATAGAGGCGATCGACGATTGGCTTGGGCGTGCCACCGGGCGCGAAGAATGCCTGCCACGAACTGATGTCGTAACCGGAGAGGCCCGATTCGGCGAGTGTCGGCACTTCAGGCGCGATGAACGAACGCTTGGCGCTGGTGACCGCAAGCGCTTTCAGCTTGCCCTGTTTTGCCGGTGGGTAGGCGGTGGTCAGATTCTCGAAGCTCATCGAGAGCGTGCCCCCGAGCAGATCGGGAATCATCGGGCCGCTGCCCTTGTAGGGGATGTGCTGCATCTGCACGCCGGTCATGGTCTTGAACAACTCGCCCGACATATGCTGCGATGTGCCATTGCCTGCCGAGCCGAACGAATGCTTGTTCGGATTGGCCTTGAGGAAGGTGATCAGTTCCTGCACGTTGTTCGCCGGAATACTCGGGTGAATGACCAACATGTTAGGCAAGGTCGCGATCATCGTGATCGGCGCGAAGTCCTTGAACACGTCGTACGGCAGCTTCGAGTAGAGCGATACATTGATCGCATGGGAGCTGATCGTGCCCGAGCCGACGGTGTAGCCATCGGGCGCGGCGCGCGCCAGCTCGGCCGCACCGATCGAACCCGCCTGCCCGGGCTTGTTCTCCACCACCACCGGCTGGCCAAGCGCCTCCGCGAGCTTTGGCGCGATCATGCGGGCGAGGATGTCGGTCGTCCCGCCGGCGGCGAAGTTGACGATGTATTTGATCGGCTTGTTGGGCCAGGCTTGCGCGTGCGCGAGCGACCCGCCAGCAAACAGAAACACGGCACTCAGTCGGGCGATGGATTTCATGGCGACGCCTCTTCGAAGCGTCAAGTCTGGCGCTTTACGACACGCGCAAGCCCATGCATCAGCCGCGTGTGGCTTTTGCCGTCGCGATCGCGCGCGGAACGGTCTCGGGCGTCGCCGGCATGTCGAGATGCTTGACCCCAAGCGGCCGTAGCGCATCGAGGATCGCGTGAATCACCGCCGCCGGTGCGCCGACCGTGCGCTCGAGTAACGCCTGCCCGATGCCGTGAACCACCGCGCCATACATCTGGCCGTACACCACCATCGGATTCACGGCGTGGCCGGAATCATCGACCACCGACATCGCGACGATCTGCACAAGCCCGGTCTCTGGGTCCACCTCGACCTCGCACACCTCGACCGCCGCCGCACCCGCTCGCACAATCGAGCGCGAGGCAAACGTCCCCACGCCCTTGGCTACTTTGTCGGTGTCACCGGCCACGATGCGTAACGCCTCGAACGGAACGGCGAGCTGCTCGGCGACCACTTGCGCAAAGACGGTCTCATGGCTTTGACCCTATGATTGGCCGCCGACCGGCACCTCGACACGGCCATCGGGATACACGCGCACCTCGGCGAGCTCCTCCGGCGATCCGCCGGTGCCTTCGAGATAAGGCCCGAATCCGAGACCCCGCAATCTGCCCTCCTTTTCTGTCGCGGCTCGCCGCGCCGCGAATCCGATCACATCGGCAATCTTCACCGCTTCCTCCAATCGCGCGACAAAATCGCTGGCGTCGTACAACGCGCCGGTCGCGGTGCGACAGGGAAACGCCGCGGCCAGTACCATGTTTATGCGACGAAGCGCAACCGGATCGCCTCCGGTGTCGTGTGCCGCCCGCTCCATCAGTCGCTCCACCGTATAGACGCACTCGAGCCGGCCGATGCCACGCCACACGTTGTTCGGCGCCGTGTTGGTGAACCGTCCCTCGATATGCAGATGGATCGCCGGAATGGCATAAAGGCTTGAGATAATGCGCTCCATGTTCGAGACCGTCGAGTACGGAATCGTCGGCGTGAAATGCGCGCCCAGATTGGTCGTCGAATACACGCGCAGCGCCGTGACACGACGGGCGGCATCGAGCACAAGCTCGCCGTCAAGCAGATGATCGCCCGCGCGGTTGCCGGTGAATCTCCGCATTCTCAGTCGTACGCGCGATCGCGATCGGCGTAATCGAGCAGTTGCGGGGCGGGGCGAACGTCGGCGCGATCAGCCTCGACGATGGCCGCACGCTCCCGATAGCTCACGATCACCGCTTCGGCGGCGTCCTGCGCGGCAAACGGCGTCTCTGCGATCACGATCGCCACGGCTTCACCTTCGTATCGAACCCGGTCTGTCGCAAGGGCAAACCAGCCGGGTTCGGCGAACGGCGTGCCGTCGCGGTTGGTGATGCCGCCCTTGCGGTCGGCGAGCATCGTCGGCACGGGTCTGATCTTATCGGCCAGGAGATACTGCGCCGTGAACACGCCAACGACACCCGGCATCGCACGCGACTGCGCGCCGTCGATCGAATCAACGTCGGCATGCGCTTGCGGCGAGCGCCCGAACGCAGCGTAGGTCTGTCCCGGCGCGCTGCGATTGTCGCTATACATACCCTGGCCGGTGAGCAGCCGAAGGTCTTCACGCCGGAGCGTCGACGCACCGATACCGAATGAGCTCATGGACTGCTCCGATTATTCGCCGAAGGACACCTTCAGGATTCCCAATCCTGCGAGTCCGCGATCAACCATAAAGGTGATCGCGAACCGATCTCGAAAACAATCTTCTCGGCGAGATGCTCTGCCTTGCCCGGTTCCCGACGCGGCAGCTTGAGCAGCCATTGGACACTTCCCGACGGCGCCGGAACACGACACCAGAACTTGTCCTTCGTGCCGAGTTATTCGTCCCTCACGATCATGTGTGGCGCTATCGCGATAACGATAAACGGAGAAGCCGCCATGAACAGCATGTAATCGACCCGTCATGTTGACGGCGTAAGTTGACCACGAAACCAGCATTCCATTCCTACGTTCATGCCGACGCTAGCCCATCCGGATCCAATGCCTTCCGCATCGCCCGTTGCCCAACGCCAGCGCGCCATGGCGATCGTCGCACGAACGACGCTCGCGGAGGTCGAGGCGCGTTGGACTGCGCTCCAGCTCAAACCACGAGTCGAGTGGCTGCGTCGACCGGAGACTGGATTGTCGATGGTGCGTGGTCGCATCGGCGGATCGGGCGACGCCTTCAATCTTGGCGAAGTGACCGTCACGCGTTGCGCGCTGCGATGGATCGCGCCGTCGGGCCCAATCGTCGGGATCGGCTATGTGGCGGGGCGCTCGCATCGACATGCTGAAGTAGCGGCGATGATCGATGCGGCGGCGCAAGATCCAGAGACCGCGGTTGTGATCGACATTCAGGTCATCCGCCCGTTGGCAGAGGCCCTGCGCTCCCGCGATGCAACAGAAGCACGGAAGGCAGCCGCCACGCGCGCCGAGTTCTTCACGATGGTGCGATCGCAATGATCGCGGCACCCGATCTCGCCACGGTTGCAACAGGATTCGAGCGTCCCGTTTTCGCAGCGCAGGCAACGTTCAGGGCCCTGTTGGATGCCTTCGCCCGACCCGGAACGGTGCGGGACGTCCGCGCCGAACACGACGCACCGCGCGGTCTTGACGACGCGATGGCCGCGATCATGTTGACCTTGCTCGATCGGGATACGTCGATCTGGTTGAGTCCGAGCCTGCGTAGCAATGCCGTCGAGAGCTTTATTCGGTTCCACACCGGTGCCCCGCGGGTGCGGGATCCGCGGGATGCGTCGTTCGCGTTTATCGGCAGCGACGATGCGGTCCCTGAGCTTGGCAGTTTCGCAGTCGGCACGGACGACGCCCCCGAGCATTCGACAACCGTGTATGTCTCGGTCACATCGCTCGACGGCGCGAAGAACTGGGCTGCACGCGGCCCGGGCATCGACGGAACAATCCGGTTGGGCGCCTTTCGAGCGAACGATCCCTCCTTCCCTGCAACATTCCTTGCCCAGTGGACGGTCAATCACCATCGATTTCCCGCGGGAGTGGATCTCGTGTTCACCAATGGCCGCGCGCTCTGCGGCCTGCCGCGGACCACGCACATCGTGGCGGCGTAACGCAATGTATGTACCGGTCAAAGGTGGCGAAGAGGCGATTCTCAATTCCGCACACCTGCTTGAGGAACAGCGTCGCGGTAACCCCGCGATCCCCGAATTGACGATCGAGCAGATCGAATCGCAGCTTCGCTTCGCGGTGGATCGGGTGATGACCGAAGGCGCCCTCTTCGACCGCACATTGGCGGCACTTGCCATCAAGCAGGCGTCCGGGGATCTGGTCGAGGCGATCTTTCTTGTCCGCGCGTATCGGACCACGCTGCCCCGGTTCGGGGGAGCGCTGCCGATCGACACATCGGCGATGCGCATCGCCCGACGCATCTCGGCAACCTTCAAGGACCTGCCGGGTGGTCAGATTCTCGGGGCGAGTCACGACTACACGCAACGCCTGCTCGATTTCTCTCTCCAGCAATCCCACGAGGTGCCGCCCGCGCCCGAGGCGGCAGCAACCTGCACGCCGACGCCGGCGGTGACCGCGCTGCTCGGCGATGAAGGATTGATCGAATCGGCCCGCACCGCAGACGCGTCCTCGCAGCCACCGGACCTGACGCGTGATCCGCTTGAATTTCCGGCGTGCCGATCACTCCGGCTGCAAAACCTGGCACGAGGCGACGAAGGATTTCTCCTCGCCCTGGCTTATTCGACGCAGCGCGGCTATGGCGGCAATCACCCATTCGCCGCGGAGATCCGGCACGGCGCCGTCCTGATCGAGTTGGTTCCCGATGAACTGGGCTTCGCGGTGGTGATCGGTGAGATCACCGTCACCGAATGCCAGATGGTCAACCAGTTCCACGGCAGGCACGACGAGCCGCCGAGATTCACCCGCGGCTACGGATTGACGTTCGGCCACGCCGAGCGAAAGGCCATGGCGATGGCCCTCGTCGATCGATCATTGCGTGCAACCGAGCTCGGCGAGAACGCGGAGGCGCCTGCCCAGTCAGAAGAGTTCGTCCTGATGCATAGCGACAATGTGGAGGCGTCCGGCTTCGTCCAGCACTTGAAGCTCCCGCATTACGTCGATTTTCAAGCGGAGCTGGAGCTTGTGCGCCGCATGCATCGCGAGAGGCATGCCGAGGGGGCCGTATCAAAGGCTGACTTGAATGCGCTCCCGGACAACATGGCGCAGGAATCGCTCGCATGACCACGACAGCGTTCGGAACAGCGGAAGACGTTGGCGCCACGAGCGAAAGTCATCGCGCCACGGACCTGGTCGGCGCGTGGAACTTCGCATATCTCGATGAGTCGACCAAACGCATGATTCGTCGCGCGATGTTGAAGGCCGTCGCGATTCCAGGTCATCAAGTGCCGTTCGCCAGTCGTGAAATGCCGCTGCCGTATGGATGGGGCACGGGTGGCTTGCAGATCACCGCCGCGATCATCGGGCCGGATGACGTGCTGAAGGTCATCGATCAGGGTGCCGACGACACGACCAATGCCGTCAACATCCGGCGATTCTTCCAGCGGACCACCGGTGTGCGAACGACCACGCGTACCGGCGAGGCCACGATCATTCAGACGCGCCATCGGATTCCGGAAGCACCGCTCACCGCGCACCAGATCATGGTCTATCAGGTTCCGCTCCCCGAGCCGCTCCAGAAACTCGAACCGCGCCGGCGCGAGACCCGCGCGTTGCACGCGCTGGCCGACTACAGCCTCATGCATGTGAAGCTGTATGAAGACATCGTACGCCATGGACACATCGCGACCACCTATGACTACCCGGTGATGGTGAACGAACGCTACCTCACCGCACCGTCCCCGATCCCGAAGTTCGACAACCCGAAGCTGCACAACAGTCCGGCGCTCCATCTGTTCGGTGCCGGGCGGGAAAAACGCATCTACGCGATTCCACCGCACACCACCGTGCGCAGCCTCGACTTCGACGATTACCCGTTCGAGATCCAGCGCTGGACCCAGCAGTGCGTCCACTGCGGCGCACGGGAAAGTTTCCTCGATGAAATCGTGACCGACGATCACGGCGGGCGCGCGTTCATTTGTTCGGACACCGATTTCTGCGGTGTGCGCCGTGCCGCGAACAGTGCAGGATCCATATATCAGGAAGAACAATGACATGACCTGGCTTGCAGACCGTAACGCCAATGCCGGTCGCATGTCCGCGCCCGTGAGCCGGCCCGAGGTTCGCCTGGAGTGGAGCATCGATCCCGAAACACCTGCACCAGTGCACGATGCGCGTCTTGCGCGCTCATCCGACCAGTCGCTGCCGATTGCAAGCGACAGCCCCCTTCTCGTTGCCGACGCAGTGACCAGGGACTATGGGGATCAACGCGGATGCTTCGATGTATCGCTTGCGGTATGGCCTGGAGAAGTCATCGCGATCGTCGGCGAATCCGGATCGGGGAAGTCGACCTTCATTATGTCTCTTGCTGGTCTCTTGCGGCCCGATCGCGGGTCCGTTCGGTTCAGTCGGGCGCCAGGCGATACCCTCGATCTCTACGCCGTACCCGAGCGCACACGGCGGGCCATCATGCGCACCGAGCTTGGTTTCGTGCACCAGAATCCGCGCGACGGGTTGCGTCAAAACGTCAGTGCCGGAGCGAATATCGCCGAGCGCCTGATGGCGCAGGGACTCCGTCATTTCGGCAGGATCCGCGACGAAGCGAGCGCATGGCTGCGCAAGGTCGAGATCGATGCAACCCGCATCGACGATCTTCCCGCCACCTATTCGGGTGGCATGCAACAACGCTTGCAGATTGCGCGCAATCTCGTCACCCACCCGAAGCTGATGTACATGGATGAGCCTACCGCCGGCCTCGACGTCTCGGTCCAGGCGCGCATTCTCGATCTCCTGCGCAGGCTGTGCCGCGAATTCGGCTTGGCCGTGGTCGTCGTCACGCACGATCTGGCCGTCGCACGCGTGCTCGCGCATCGAACATTGGTGATGCAGCGTGGATCGGTGGTCGAGGCGGGGCTCACCGATCGGATTCTCGAAGACCCGCAGCATCCCTATACCCAGTTGCTCGTCTCCTCCCAGCTTCAGGTGTGATGGGATGGAACCGGTCTTGCACATCAAGGGGTTGACGAAATCATTCACCCTCCATCTTCAAGGGGGCGCGCGCCTCGACGTATTGCGTGATTTCTCCCTGGAAGTCGCTCGCGGCGAATGCGTTGCGCTCGTCGGCCCATCCGGCGCGGGAAAAAGCACGATCCTCAAGTGTGTCTACGGAACCTGCGCCACGCCGGTCGGGACGATCCGGGTCCATCCAACGGCCGGCACGACGATCGACATTACAAGTGCAACCGATCAGGCAATGCTGCGAATGCGCCGGGATGTGATCGGCTATGCGAGCCAGTTCCTGCGCGTGATTCCGCGGATATCGACGCTCGACCTGGTCGCCGACGAATGGCTGGATGGGCGCGATCCCAGCGACGAGGCAATCATCGCGGCCGGGCGGCAGGCCGCCGAAGCCCTGCTCACGCGCCTCGCACTTGATCGCAAATTGTGGTCGTTGCCACCCGCGACGTTCTCCGGCGGCGAGCAGCAGCGAGTAAATCTCGCACGCACCTTCGTGCGGGCTCGACCATTGTTGCTCCTCGACGAACCCACCGCCTCGCTCGATACCACGAACGCCGCGCGAATCGTCCGTCTGATCAACGACGCGCTCTCTGACGGGTGCGCGATGGTCGGCGTGTTTCACGACGAGGCGATCCGCGCGCAGGTTGCAACCCGCTGCATCACCGTCGAGCGGCCTCGTCAGTTGGCAATGCAATGACCCCATCACCGAGTCCCATGCAGTTCCTATCCAACGCGAGAATCGTCCTGGACGATCGAATCCTGCATGGAACCGTCGCGATAGACAACGGTCGGATCGTAGAGATCACGCCCGATGTGCATTCGCGTCGCGACGGTGTCGATTTCGATGGCGACTATCTTGCGCCCGGATTCGTGGAGATCCACACCGACAATCTCGAGCGTCACTTGATGCCGCGGCCGGGGACGTATTGGCCGGCGCTTCCCGCCTTGATTGCCCACGACGCGGAGATCGCCGCGGCCGGCATCACCACGGTCTTCGATGCGATCGGTGTCGGCGATACCGACCTGGAAGGGCTGCGCGGCCAGAACCCCGATCAACTCCTCGGCGCATTCGCGACCGCACGCCGCCGCGGCGTATTGCGTGCCGACCATCGACTGCACATTCGATGCGAGGTCCCGGCCCCGAACATGTGGGCGCTGTTCGCGCCATTCGCAAGCGAGCGGACCGTCGGACTGTTGTCGCTCATGGATCACACCCCGGGACAACGGCAGTGGACCTCGATCGATCCCGCCCGGCGGTACTACACCGGCAAGAAGGCCTGGACCAACGAGCGGTTTGACCAGGCGCTCGCCGACGCACCGCAATTGCAGGCCCGCTACGCACAGCCAAACCGCGATCGGATCGTCACCCATGCACGCAAGAACGGCGTCGTACTCGCGAGCCACGATGACACCTTGCCCGAGCACGTCAAAGAGGCGCGCGATGCGGGTGCGCGGATCTCTGAATTCCCGACGACGGTCGTCGCGGCGGCAGAGGCACGGTTGCAAGGAATGTCGATCGTAATGGGTGCGCCGAACGTCGTGCGCGGCGGCTCGCATTCGGGCAACGTATCGGCCATCGAGCTCGCGCAATTGGGATTGCTCGATGTATTGTCGTCCGACTATGTTCCCGCCGGGCTCCTGCACGCTGCGATGCGGCTCACGCGCGACGCCGGATTCGGGATGCCTGCGGCGATCGCGACCATATCGCGAAATCCCGCAATGGCCGTCGGCCTCTTCGATCGCGGGTCGATCCAACCCGGCATGCAGGCGGACCTGGTGCGGTTCGCCGTGATCGAGGACCAACCGATCGTTCGAACAGTCTGGCGCGCCGGCGAGCGGATCTCTTGACTACATAAGCGTAATAGGGGACAGACCACGTTTTTCAGTGAAAGACGTGGTCTGTCCCCTATTACGCGCTATACGAGTCGCTTCCGTACCCGCGCGGAAACCAGATCGATCAGCGAGACGGTGATGATGATGATGATCATGACCGCGCAGGTCTGACCATACTGGAACGAGCGGATCACATCCCAGAGCACCACACCGATCCCTCCTGCTCCGACCATGCCCACGACCGAGGCGGAGCGAATGTTCGATTCGAATCGGTACAAGGTATAGGAGATCCAGAGCGGCATCACCTGCGGCAAGACGCCGTAGATGATTTCTTCGAGACGCGAGGCGCCGGTCGCGCGGATGCCTTCCACCGGTTGCGGATCGATCGCCTCGACCGCCTCCGAGAAGAGCTTCGCCAGGATCCCGGTGGTGTGGACGAACAGCGCGAGGACACCGGCGAACGGGCCGAGTCCCACGGCGACGACGAACAACATCGCGAAGACCATCTCGTTGATCGCCCGCGCTGCATCCATCACGCGTCGCATCGGCTGATGTATCCACCAGGGCGCGATGTTCGCCGAACACGCCAGTCCGAACGGGATCGCAAACACAATGGCGAGCGCGGTGCCCCACACGGCAATGTGAAGCGTGGTCAGCATTTCCTCGAGGTAATGCGGCCAATCGGCGAAATCCGGCGGCACGAAATCGGCCGCAAGCTGCGCGATGTTGCCGCTGTTTCGCAGCAATTCGAGGGGACGCACCTCGGCACCATGCCACGACCACGCCAGGATCCCGAGCAGGACGCCCCAGATCAGCAAAGTCGCGAGGCTTGTGGACGGTGGTTTCGGAACCGCAATTGCATCTCCGGACCCGGCACGCGCAACGTCCACCGTCACGGCACTCGCCCGTTTTCTTTGCAGCAGCCCGCGGTTACTTGGCTCTGGCCCACCATTACTTGGCCGCAGCCAATTGCGCGTTCAACGTAGCTAGGCGCTGATCGATCGCCGCAATCTTCGCGGCACGCTCATTGACCGGCATCGTCGTATCAGCCTCCAGGCGGCGCTTCTCGCGGAACAAATCGAGTTGGCGAATCGGGAGCAATTGCCGGTCATCGGAGGGCTGGAATCCGCCAAGACCGATCTCCTTGAGGATTGCCTTCTCACGCGCCGCGTCGGCACCCGACCCGTACGCGACAAAGAATTCTCGCACCTTCGCCTTGGCATCCGCGTGGAGGTCCTTGCGCCATACGATCGGGTCCGATGGGATGAGCGGTGATCGCCAGATCTCCCGGATTTCCGCGGCCTTCTGCGGATTGGTCTTGCGCAGCCGATCCATGCTTTCCGTGTTGTTGGTCGCGACATCGACCTGCTTGTTCGCGACCGCAAGGAGATTCGTCTCATGGTTCGCACTGCGCACCAGTTTGAATGCGGTGCGCGGGTCGGTATTGTTTTGCGCGAACGCGTAGTAGCCGGGCACCAGAAAGCCCGACGTTGAATTCGGATCACCGAATCCAAGGGTCAATCCTTTCGCGCCCTTCAGCACATCCTGAAGGCTTTGCAGCGGACTGTCCTTGTGGACGACGAGCAGCGACCAGTAGCCCGGCGCCCCGTCATCCGCGATGGTCTGGACGAACACTTCGCCGTTCGCGCGATCGACGGCTTCCATCGCCGACTTGTTGCCGAACCAGGCGACCTGCACCTTGTTGAATCGCATCGCCTCGATGACGCCCGCGTAGTCGGAGGCGAAGAAAGCATTCGTCTTGATGCCGGTGCGCTTCGCGAAATCATCGAGCAACGGTGCCCACGCCTTCTTGAGATTCTGCGTCGATTCCGTCGAGATGAGGCCGAAGTTGATATCGGTGACCGGGGTCGTCTGCGCGAGGACCGGCGCACAAAAGCAAAACGCTACGGACACTGTCAGTCCGCGCAAGGGTTGAAGCATCACGATTCTCCTAGGATGAAAGCATGCATCGAGGCCGATCGCACGGGACTATCCGTGACCTACCTCATGCGGGATCGGGTAGCAACGCCGGCCACGCGCGTTTGTTGCGGTCCGGGTCGACCGTTGCAGTCCCCCGCTCGTGCAATTCGTCGGCGCGCGTGCCGTAAAGTGTCCGGAGGCGATCCGGGGTGAGCTCCGATGACGGGCCGTCGAATGCGACCACACCGCCACGCAACGCAATCGTGCGCGGACAGTAACGGATCGCGAATTCGACTTGATGCAGCGACACAACGACGGTGACGCCCCTCGATGCGTTGATCTCGACGAGGTTTTCCATGACCCGGCGCGATGACTCCGGATCGAGCGATGCGATCGGCTCGTCAGCAAGGATGACGCGCGCGTCCTGCACCAATGCGCGTGCAATCGTCGCCCGCTGTTGCTGACCGCCAGAGAGCGTGGAGGTCCTTTGCCAGGCGTGGTCCTCGAGCCCCACGCTTTGCAGCGCCTCGTACGCGCGCCGTTGCGTCGCAGGATCGAATCGTCCGGTAAGCGTTCGCCAGGCTGGCAACGCATGCAGTGCGCCGGTCATGACGTTGGTCATGAGAGGCAGGCGTCCGACGAGGTTGAACTGCTGGAAGACGAACCCGACGCCTGAGCGAATCCGGCGGACGTCCGGCGCGAGTCGACCGGCGGCCTGCACCAGATCTCCATGCACCGCCACATGGGAGGGACTGCCGCGATCCGCGACCGCGAGCCCTGCAATCTGTCGGAGCAAGGTCGATTTCCCGGAACCGGATGCGCCGATCAACGCGACCATGCCGCCGTTCGGGACATCGATCGATACGTTGTGCAGCGCGCGCCGATGGCCGTCGAAGGTCTTGCACAGGGTGCGTACTTCAATCGCTGAGTGTTTCATGATTCGATTCAGGCGGCGGCGCGTTGCTCGGTTGCAAGCGCGTGCTCCCGCGGGTGAGCGTGATGGACGGCGGCGATGGATTGATCCACCAAGCAACGACTTGCGACGAAGAGGAAGTGGTCGAGATCCGGTGTCGCGAGTCCCCTAACGTTGGCGCGGTCGTCCCAGCGCCGGATCAGAATCGCCTCGCGCGCATGGGGCGTGCGAATGAATCGCGCGGCTTCGTCCACCGAAAACGGACCACCCTGCAGACTCAAGCTGCGCTTGCCGTCGACCGAAAGCAAGCCATGGTAGTCGGGCTCGATCGTACAGAGCAGCCGCTTGGCGTCTTCGTGCAACTTGATCGGCCCGAGCACCGACTCATCGAATCCCGAACGCAGCAGGGGCAGCGAGCGATACTCGTGGAGATCGCCGACGCCATGGAAGTCCTCGGCGTCGAGGTGCATCATGTGCCCAAGATCATGCAGGAGCGCAGCGGTTACGAGCTCATCGCCGGCACAGGCGGCCTCCGCCAAAGTCGCCGTCTGAAGCGCGTGTTCCAACTGGTTCACGCCGGCCTTGCGGCTCGATTCGTATCGGTGGCGTCCGCGGTTCTCGAACAGCCAGCGGACGTCACTCAAAACCTGTTCGATCATGTCCACCCTCCTTTGACTGTGTCCAAGCGGACCGTAACCGCGATTTATGACCGCTGTAGGACAGGAGCGTTGCAGGTGCCGACCGGTCGCCGATGTCCGTCGTTCGCGCCATCGACGCCTTGATCGTCGTGCGTCCTCGAGCAAAAAAGAAAGGGGAGCCCTTCACGGTCGCTCCCCTCCAAGGGGCGATCCGGTCTACTTGAGGCCCATGCAATTCGCGTAGTAGGTGACGGTGGCAGGCCAGTCGGAGAAGATGCCGATCACGCCGACTTTGCGGGCAAGTGCATCGATCGTCTTGTAGATGTCGCTGTCCTTCTTCACCGCACGGCCGGTCGGGTCGAACAGGTAGTAGAAACCCGCACTCGCCGCGCCCTTGCGCAGATCGGATCGCTCAACGGTCCACGTGATGATGTCGAGTCCCGCGTTCTTAATGTCCTTTGCGTATTGCGATGCGACGATTTCACCCGACGCATCCACCGTCAACAGGGCGAGCGTGGGAGGCGCGAAGATGTTGACCCCGCGGCTCTTGAGTTGCTTCAGCTCTTCCAAGGTCTGGCGCGGAATTGGCGGCGTGACGGTAGGATCAATGCTGTCCAAATAGACGGCCTGCTTTCCGAATGCCGGCTCCTTCTCGACCCAGTACAGCACATCATCCTTGTTGAACGACTGGGGCCACACCTTGTTCGGGTTGATCCCGGCCGCCTTGTAGTCGTTGATCATCGCCTGCGCGTAATTCGCCTGGCTGCCGAAGATCGCCTTGATGCGATTCTCATCGCCTGACTTCAACTCGGGTGTGTACTTGACGCCTAGTGATTTGTTCAGCGCGATGCTTTCCTTGTGCGTCACCAACGTGCCGCGACCGGTGTAGAGATCGGTCCGCCAATTCGCCGTGCCGCCGAGGAACCCCTGCGCGTTGGTCGCGGCAGGATTGCTGGCATCCATCTTGCCGATCAGCGTGCGGAATTCGGAAAGAGTGAGGTCACTGGCACAACACTTCGGCGACGAGCCCGGACCCGTGTAGGGCACGCTGCACTTGGCATTGAGCGGCGTGTTGACGATGTTCGTCGTCGTGTGGAGGTCGCACTCCGCATGCCGGCAAACGAGCTCCTTGTCCTTGGTGAAGGTCACGTCGCATTCCACGATGCCGGCGCCCATGCGCGCGCCCGCCTCGTACGATTCCTTGGTGTGCTCGGGAAACTGCAATGCCGCGCCACGATGCCCGATCGAGAAGTCGCTGCGATAGAACGGACCCTTGGAGCACTTCATCAGGCGATCCTTGAGATCCCCCTCATCCATGCCCTGCACGAGATAGAAGGGGCGCGGTCCCAGCTGCACGCGAGCATCGCTCTTGCGTTGCCCGTCGTTGTCGTGGAATCCCCGACCGTCGTAGCTGTCGTCGTACTTGCCGTCGATGAAGCGGCGATCATTCTCGGCGAGAGCGGCCGATCCAACGAGGGAGAACACCGCCGTCAGGGCGACAGCGGCGAGCCTTCTCAAGCCGAAGGCGGCTTGCCTTACGGAACGATTGTTCACTGGATACTCCTTTGTTTGCAGGGTAGGGAGACGCGCGATCGCATCCACGGGCCACGTTACGGGCGCCATGTGACGACTGTTTGGTCGGCATATGACAGGGAGATGAACCGATTGAAACGGGCCGACCTGGTTTTCATCGGCGCGCGATTCATCAAATTGTCATGAATGGGCCGCACTCTCCGGGGCCTTCTCGCAGATAAGTGGCCGTAGTCATGGCATACAGCGAATGTTGAGAGCCGTCGACCTTGAAGTGCGGTACCCGAACGGGACGCGTGCGCTCGAACTCACATCACTCGCATTTGACCGGGGCGTGCTGACGGTCTTGCTCGGTCCATCGGGAGCGGGCAAATCAACCTTGCTGCGCGCGCTAGGCGGTTTGGTCGCACCTAGCGCCGGACGCGTGAGCGACGACGACACGGGCGATGCAAACACGCCGGCCGCAAGACGACGTCACCGCCGCCGTAGTGCCATGGTGTTTCAGCAGCATCACCTGATCGGCCGGATCAGCGCGCTCGACAACGTGTTGCTCGGACGCCTGGGCTTTCATTCGGGCCTTCGAACGGTGTGGCCGCTCTCCCAAAAAGAGAAGATTCTTGCGCTGCAAGCGCTCGATCGGGTCGGACTGCTCGATACCGCCAACCGACGCGCCGACACGCTTTCAGGCGGTCAGCAGCAGCGCGTTGGTATTGCGCGGGCACTCGTGCAGCAGCCGGCAATCATTCTTGCCGACGAACCAGTGGCGAGCCTCGATCCAAATTCCGCGAACGCAATCCTGCAACTGCTGCACGACGTGTGCAAACAGGATGGCATCGCCACGATCGTGAGTTTGCATCAACTGCCCTTCGCGCTCGCGTTCGCCGATCGAATCGTCGGACTATCGGCGGGCCGGGTCGTGTTCGATGATGTCCCCGCGCGGCTCGGGGAATCGGCGCTCGCCGGCATATACGGGCCCGCAATGGCCAAGGACACATCGCAGGTTGAAGCAATCATTGAACGAGGGCCGCACAATGTTAGAGAAGTCGCCGCGATTTGAGATCGCATTCGTCCTGATCATTCTGTGCCTGTGCATCACCTCCGCGGTGGCACAAGGCAAGAACCCGGCCAAACTGCGCGTTGCCTTGCTGCCCGATGAGAACGCCGCCACGCTCATCCAGAATGCTCAGCCGCTGAAGACCTATCTGGCGGACGCTCTCAAGAAGGAGATCGAGATCACGGTCACCACCGACTACTCGTCGATGATTGAGGCGATGCGCTTTGGCCGGATCGAAATCGGGTATTTCGGACCGTTCTCCTACGTGCTCGCGAAATCGAAGGCACCCGAGATCGAGCCCTTCGCGGTCGGCGTGGAGAAGGGGTCGTCCACCTACCAGTCGATCCTCATCGCCCAAACTAGCGGTCCGGTGAAGGTGCTCGCCGATATCAAGGGCAAGCCGTTCGGATTCGGTGACCAGGCTTCGACCTCCAGCCACCTCGCTCCACGCGCGCATCTGCTCAAGAACGGACTGGCAGGTGATGTCGACTATCGCGTTGTGCACCTAGGTACCCATGATGCCGTGGCACGGGCCGTCCAGGCCGGACAGATACCGGCCGGCGCGTTGTCCGAGCCGATTTTTCGTACGCTCATCGAGCGGAGGATCATCGACCCATCGAAGGTCATGCAGATCGCCCTCAGCGCGCCGATTCCCAACTATCCGATCACGATGCAGGGCAATCTGAGCGAACCGCTGAAGGACGCGATCCGCAAGGCGTTCCTGGAGCTCAAGGATCCGGGGGTACTGAAGTCGTTCCGCGTCGAGGGATTTGCTCCCACCGATGACAGGGCCTACGACGTGCTGCGCGAGACCGCGAAAATCCTGCATCTCGATCTCGCGAAGATGAAGTGATGCCGACGGCGTCCTATCAGCGGCTGCTTGCGGAACGCCGGCATACCGCGTTATCGCAAGTGCCGTTAGCCGCTGTCGTTCTCGCCGTCTGCATGGCGTCACTCGCCATCACCGGATTTTTCGATCTGACGCGATTTCTGGAAGGTGCCCCTGCGCTCGGTCAATTGTTCATCGAAATGGTGCCGCCGGATTTCTCGCGCTGGCAATCATGGTTGCGCCCACTCCTTGATACGCTGGCGATGTCGATCGCGGGAACAGTGCTCGCGATCGTGTTCTCGCTCCCGCTCGCGCTACTGGCCGCATCGACCACGACACCGAACACCGCGACCTATCAGGTTGCGCGGACAGTACTGGCCGCGCTTCGATCGGTGCCCGAGATCATTCTTGGCATTCTATTCGTGGCGGCGGTGGGATTCGGCGCATTGCCCGGCATCCTCGCGTTGGGACTGCACTCGGTGGGCATGGTCGGAAAATTCTATGCCGAGGCGATCGAGCATGTGGACCCGCGACCTTTGGAGGCCGCACGCGCCGCGGGCGCCAGCCGCTTTCAGGTCATCACGCACGCCATTCTTCCGCAAGTCCTGCCGCAGCTTGCCGACATCACGATCTATCGCTGGGAGTATCACTTCCGGGCTTCCGCCGTGCTGGGTATCGTCGGTGCGGGCGGCATCGGTTTCGAATTGATGGCCGCGCTGCGGCTGATTCATTACGATCAGGTCGCCGCGATTCTGCTGACGATCCTCGCCTGCGTGGTCGTCGTCGACAACATCGGCGCGACGCTTCGTGGACGATTGAAATGATCGCGCGAGTGAAGGTGCCAAATCGCATCATCGTGACCAACCGCATTCACGATGAAGTCGCCGCGCGCCTTGCCGCTCTAGGTGAAATCGACTTGAACGCAAGCGATGAGGCGCTCGCCGGCGACGCGCTCATGCGCAAGCTCGGGCGTGCGACCGCGATGATGGGCTTCATGACCGATTGCGTGGATCGCGCAACCCTCGCCCAGGCGCCGCATCTGCGCATCGTCGCGTGTGCGCTCAAAGGCTTCGACAGCTATGACGTCGATGCCTGCACCGACGCCGGCGTTTGGGTATCGATCGTTCCGGATCTACTCACCGAACCGACCGCCGAGCTTGCGGTGGGACTGGCGATTTCATTAGCAAGGCAGATTCGTTCAGCCGATGCATACGTGAGAGAGGGCAGCTTTGCCGGTTGGCGACCCCTCTTCTACGGAACGGGCCTCGCGGATTCGATTGTCACGATCGTCGGGCTTGGCAAGGTCGGACGTGCGATTGCGGCACGATTGCGGGGCTTTGGTTGCCGCCTGCTCGGCGTCGATCCGGATCACGACGCGATCGAAGGGGTGGAGCTCGCCCGACTGTCGGAGGCGTTGAAGGTAAGCGACTACGTGTTCCTCGCGGTCCCCCTCGCGAAACCCACCTACCACCTGATCGGCGCATCGGAGCTACGGCTAGCCAAGCCGCAATCGTTTTGGATCAATGTCGGTCGCGGTTCGGTGATTGACGAGGACGCAATGGCCGACTGCCTCGCTGCCGGACACATCGGCGGCTATGCTGCCGATGTATTCGCATTCGAGGATTGGCTACTTCCGGGTCGGCCAAGCACCATTACACGCCGGCTCCTGGACCATCCCAACACTCTTTTCACCCCACACATCGGCTCGGCGGTACGGCGTGTACGGCTGGCGATCGAGCATCGCGCTGCCGACAACATCCTCGCCGTATTGTCCGGCGGCGAACCGCCGGACGCCATCAACCGGCCACGGGTCAACGCACGCTGACGACCCCGGCACGCGGCCGGGCCCCGTCGCGCGGGCGGTGCGGCTCCTAGAGGGCCACACTCGCCTCTTTGGACCAATCCTCGAACGCGGTACCGAACTCCGCAAGGGGTCCGGCGTAGCCGTAGTCGATCGTGTGAACGACACAGTCACGCCCGTCGAACAGCACCACGTTGTACGCGGGCGCGAGCTTCGCGGCCTTGAGCTTCGGATAATCGCTGAAGTCCTGCCACGTCTGGTGGTTCGTGCCGCGCAGCGATGCAAACGGGATCCCGGCGATGGTCCCGGAAAGCGGCAAATGGCAATGACCAAAGAAGACGTGGCGGACCCGGTCACGATGCGCATCGAGCAGTCGCAGCAGCGCTGCCGAGTCCTTCTGGCCGATTGAATCGAGTGCGCGAATACCGATCGGCGCCGGATGATGATGCATGAAGACATAGCACCGCTCCAATGAAGACTCGAGCTCGGCGCGAAGCCAGCGCTGACGCTCTTCACAGAATCGGCCGGCATGCGTCCCCGGTTCGGTGGTGTCGAGATAGATGAATCGTCCCGCGGTGACGACTTCGCTCGATTGGACGAAGCCGTTATCATCGATTCCGGTTTCCGGAAAGACCGAAAGAAAATTGTCGTGCCGGTCGTGGTTACCGACGAGCAGGCGCACCGGAATCGGAAAGCCCGCCAGCCGGCGATGCAACGCGAGGTAGGCGCCAAGCTCGCCCCAATGCGTCAAGTCCCCGGTGATCACGCAACGCTCGGCGTCCGCGTGGTGCTCCGCGACGTGCGCAAGGCATGCGCCGAGGCGCTCACCTGGGCGCGTGCCGAACAACAGCGCATCGCCGTCGGTCAGATGCGTATCCGTGATGTGGATGAGCTTCATGTCAGCGCTTCACCGGTAGTAGCTTCTGCACATCGGCCGCCATGTCAGCGAGAACGCGATCGGGCTCGGCGGCGCGCTTGCCGGTGACGATCGAGTTCATGTGGTCCTTGATGACGTCGGTGATCTTCAGTCCATTCTCGCCGGGAAATGCGTACCATTTGGTGAGCAGCGGCAACTGCTTCACCGCGGTGTAGTTGTTCGGGTTCTTGACATAGAAGTCTTTGAGGTAGACATCATTCGCTTTCTTGTTCGGCGGCATGTATCCGGTCGTCTGCGCGACGATCGCGGCGGCCTCGGGGCCGTGCCAGAACTTGAGCACCTGCCAGGCGGCCGCACGCCGGGTCGCATCCGCACTGAGGATCATTCCGACGTTTCCCCCCGCCGGCAATCGCCCCGAACCCGCGGCGACGTCCGGAAAGACACTCGTCTTCAATGCGAATTTGCCATCGATCATTTCGGTGATCTTGGCGAGATCGGAGGTCGAAGTGAAATGGATCCCAGTCTTGCCCGCCGCGAAGGCTGCGCGCATATCAGGCTGATTGAGATTGGGCATCTTCGCTTCGGTAACGAGTCGGGCGAAATTGCGGAACGCCGTTTGACCCTCGCTGCCATTGAACGCGACCGCCTTTTCGTCGGCGGTGAGCATCGACCCGCCGCGGCTGAACACGGGCGCCTGGAACAGCCAATTGCCGGTGATGTCCCAGGCGTACGTGACACCATTGATGTCGGCGCCGAGCGCGGCGATCTTCTGTGCGAGTCCGATGATGCCGTCCCAGGTAACCGGCAGGGCATTCGGATCACCGCCGGCCCGCTTGACGAGATCGGTATTGAAATAGACGACCGGGAGCGAGATCGCAAAAGGCAACGCGTAGACGCGGCCGTTGTGCGTCCCGATGTCGAACATCGCCTGATGAAATCCATCGGCCTCGATGCCTTTGTCGGCCTTGATGAAACCATCCAGCGATTGGGCGAGACCGCGATCGACGAAGATACGGATTCTATTGAGGCCCTGGAACGTGATGTCCGGCATCTGTTTGGTGATCGCCTCGCGCAGGACCTTCTGCGTCCCCTCCTCGTAGGAATCGTAAGGCGCTCTGAACGTGACCTTGATTCCGGACTTGGTCTGCGCGAACGCTTCGGCAATCTTCTTATGGGTCGCATTGAACAGCTCGCCATAGGGATACTGCATGACGATCTCGGTATCCGCCCGTACCGTCGTCGCATTGACTATGCAGGCGGCAGCGATGATGGCTGGAAAGGCATTCAGCTTCATGTTGTCACTCCTCGTGTGTTTACTTCATTCCGGTGAAGGCGATTCCTTCGATGAATCGCCGCTGGGCAAAGAGGAAAGCCACGACGAGGGGCGCGATGATGATGACCCCCGCCGCCATGAGCGGACCGTAGTCGGTCCCGGCTTCCTCGTTTCGAAACGCCGCCACACCGAGCGGCGGCGTATACAAATGCTCGGACGACAGGACGATCAGCGGCCAGAAATAGTCGTTCCAATGCGCCACGACCGAAAAGATGCCGAAGGCGGTCAACGCGGGGATCGCGGTGGGAAGCATCACGCGCCATACGATGCCCACTTCCGAGAGGCCGTCCATGCGGGCCGCGTCGACCAGTTCGTCCGGCACGGTCATGAAGAACTGCCGCATGAGAAAGATGCCGAATGCGGAGATCGTGAACGGAACGATGAGCGCCGCGTAGGTGTCGAGGATTCCGAGCGAGTGAAACAGGAGGAACAACGGCACGGCGATCGCCTGCGGCGGCACGAGGATGCAGAGCAAGACCATCGCGAACACCGTGCCGCGGCCCCAGAACCTGAGCTTCGCCAGCGCGTACGCCGCCGGCAGCGCGATCAGCACCTGCAGGATGAAAATACTTGCAGTGACGATCGCTCCGTTGGCAAGGTAACGCAACAGCGGCTCCCGCTCGAACGCCTTCGAGTAGTTCTCCAGCGCGTGCATCTTCGTGGGCCAAAAGCGCAGATGGTCGAGGAAGATCTCACCCGGTGGTTTGAGGGACGTGAGGATCATCCAGAGGAACGGCGTCAGCACGAGCAGTGCGCCAAACAACAGAACGCCGTGGCGAACGAAATTCATCGCGATGTGGCGCGCGCGCGGTGTCATGCGTAGTGGATCCGCCGTTCCATTACGTTCGCCTTGATGACAGCGAGTACGAGCACGAGGACCAGGAACACGACAGCGATGGCCGCGGCCAATCCGGATCGAAAGAACTCGAATCCTTCCGCGTACATCGAATAGAGCAGCACCTCCGATGCCTTGGACGGACCACCTTTGGTGAGAACGTGCACGGTATCGAACACCTGGAACGAGCGAATCGCCGAGATCACCACGACGAAAAGGGTCACCGGTCCCAGCATCGGCCAGGTCACCAGGCGAAACCGTTCCCATTCGGATGTCGCACCGTCCAGCGCAGCGGCTTCGTAGAGATACTTTGGAATCGAGACCAGGCCCGCGAGAAATAACACCATGTTGAAGCCGAACTGCTGCCAGATACCGATCACGGCAAGCGTGGGCAGGGCGGTTGACGTCTCGGCCAGCCAGTTGCGCGGTGCAAGTCCCACCGCTTTCACGACGATGTTGATGAGACCGAACTGGGGGTGAAGCATGAATTCCCAGGTGATTGCCATTGCGATCAAGGTCGCCATCACCGGCACGAAATACGCGGCCCGATAGAACCCTTTGAACGACTGACAGGACTCGATCAGCATTGCCGTGCCCAGGCCCAACACCACCGCGCCGGGAACCACGATCAAGGCGTAGATAAACGTATTGCCAAGCGATTTCCAGAACACCGGCTCGTCGGCCAATTGCCGGAAATTGTCGAGGCCGATGAACGACCATGCCGGGGCACCGAGTTGATAGTCGGTCACCGACATCGCAAGGACGGCGAGCGCGGGTCCGACGATCAGGAGCACCATGAGGAATACCGCGGGAAAGGAGAGCAGCATGGCGGCGCTTCCTTCATACGTGCGCGCATGATGAATCGGGCCGGCGGGAAACACTTCATTCGGTACCGCGGCGCTCGGATGCATCGCTGCGTCAGCCATGCATTGTCCTGAGCGGCGGGTGAAACACATGCAAGGCGGGGGCAGCCGCCGTGATCGAGTGCCCGATTCGATGCCCTTCCACGCCGAACAATCGGACATCTTCCGGCGCGAACGACAAGGTCACGTTCTCCACAGCGCGCACCTTGCGGGCCATGTCCCGGTCCAGACGAACGACAATGGCAGAGTCCTGACCATCGACCACGACGTGCACGAGCATCTCGGATCCGAGGTTCTCCGTTCTCGCGATCGTTCCGACGATCACACTCGGGCTCCGCCGATCGAAGCGAATTGCTTCCGGGCGTACACCCACATTGATTGGAGTCCCAACCGGTGCCTCGACATGAATCGGGATGCGCGCGCCCAGGCAGGCAACCGCGCCCGCTTCGACGCGCCCCGGCAGGAGATTGATCTTCGGACTGCCGATGAGCTCCGCTACGCGAAGATCGAGAGGATTATCGTAGACCTCGTCCGGCGTCCCGACCTGCACGAGCTCGCCGTCGAACATCACCGCGATTCGATCCGACATCGTCATGGCTTCGGCCTGATCGTGCGTCACATAGAGAAACGTCGCACCGAGCCGCTGATGGAGGAGGGCGAGCTCGGTCCGCATATGCACCCGCAGCTTGGCGTCGAGATTCGAGAGGGGTTCGTCGAATAGGAACGCGCTCGGTTCCCGCACCATCGCTCGTCCGACAGCCACCCGCTGGCGCTGTCCTCCCGACAATTGCGCCGGCTTGCGTTCGAGCAGCCCTTGCATATCAAGGAGCGTTGCTACTTTCGCGACGTCTTCGCGAATGAACCGTTCGATGCGCCGGACGTTCGCAAAGGCGTAACGCGCTCCGGGTAGTCGCTGCATGGCGGTGAGCCTGCGCATCCGCAATGGCACGGCGATATTGTCGAACACCGTCAAGTGCGGATAGAGCGCGTAGGACTGGAAAACCATCGCGAGATTGCGCTCGCTTGGCCGCAGATGATCGACCGGCTCACCATCAATGCCTATCCGCCCCGAGGTCTGCGCCTCGAGGCCGGCCACGATTCTGAGAAGGGTCGACTTGCCACATCCGGACGGGCCGACCAGGGAGACAAACTCCCCGTCGGCGATCGCGAGGCTCACGCCTTTGAGGACACTCACGTCGCCGAATACCTTGGCGATGCATTGGATCAATATCTCAGCCATCGGAGCTCGTTCACGCAGTTGCGAAGTGCAATTAAACTAGTCGACCGCGATGACGACGGCATGAACCGAGCGTGACAGCATCAATCAGCAGAGCAAGTGATGGGCGCTGCCTGCGCTCTGGACCGGACCTGGAGAGACTACTCATTGGGATGCCGCCAAGCGCGCCGCGCACGGCCGGACGAATCGATCTATCCTGAATCTTGCAAGAAGCTGACATGACGCGACGCCACCCGGATCACAGGGCGTTTCGCTTTCGGTATTTGCGTTATGCTAGTTTTGAACAAGTAATCGCGGAACGATGGTCACCGTGCCGCCTTCCGAGGCAACCCGCGACCCATTGACGCGAGCGACAAAGGAGAAAGGCCATGACAGCCCACTACGCGACGGACGCGGAGCGCAATCTCTATCGCGCGCGCGGGATGCTACTGGCCAAGGAGCTGGGCGCACCGGAGCATGACGTTCTGATGGCCTATGAGGCCGAAGTCGAACGATTGATGGCCGGCGCGCGGATCAAGGATTTCATTTCCATATTGGCCGAGAAGCAGGTTAAGGACAGCTTCAGGCAGCGGCAATCTCCATCGAACAGGGACATCGCATCGTAGGCGTAGGCGCTGCCAATTCCGACAGCGCGGCGAGCCCGCTACGTCCCGATCAC
>JBJXGX010000175.1:0-7090 GCA_046160305.1 Burkholderiales bacterium | reverse complement strand
GCATCCGCTATTCGCCCGGGAGTCCATGCGCGAGCTTCTTGAACGCTGACCACGCCAAGGCCGGCCAGATTTCCGCGTGGGCATGTCCATGGCTGCGGACCAGTATTGAAACCTGCATGGCCGTTTGGATATCCGGAGCGCTGAACACGTCGATGTAGTCATAGGGCCCGAGCACCGCGTAACTCGAAAGCCACTGCACGTCCGGGCATGACTTGCGGATCTGCGCAACCGCGCGACGTTCGAGGGTTTCGAACGATCGTGGCTGATGGACAGCCTCTGTCGAGAGCCGGGTGAGCATGACGAAATCGGGCATGGACGCCTCCGGAAATAAAACCAGCGCTGATTCGTTCACGTGGAGCGAGGCGCTTGCCTTGTAAGCGTTCGGCGAGGATAGCCAACCACGCGTGCCGGGCATTGCGTTTCGTCAATCAAGGGCAGCGAGCCCCGAATAGGATGCGCTGAACCGGTAGCTGTTCAATCAACGGGTCAATCATGCGACGATGAGCAGGGTGGGCGATGCGACGCCACGCGATGCCTGTTCGCCCGCAAGGTCGGGCCGACCCTCGCGCCACACGACCGCAGCGATCGTGTGGCCCTGTATGGCGGCCGCCTGCAATGCTGCCGCCGCACCGGTGCTCGCGCCGAAAAGGCCGATCTGAAAAGAGGGGGCGGCTGCGCTTTGTGTTGCGCCGGGTGTCGGTGCCTGAGCTGCCATTCGAACTAGGTGTCTGCGCCGCATGGCACTTACTAATGCGACGGTGCTCAAGCCTCCGTTCGCCCTGAGCCCTTCGACAAGCCTGTCCTGAGTTTGTCGAAGGGCTCAGGGCGAACGGTCAATCTCCTGACGCGCTTAGATTCGCTCAGTATTTCCTTTTCAGTTCTTCTGCCACGGATTCGATCTCCTTCCGGAATGTGGCATTCACCTGTTCGTAGCGCTGTTGCGCAAGCGCATCGTCGTACACGCTGATGACCTCCGCGTCGTAATACGAACGTAGCCCGCCGTTGAACGCGACGGCCAGCTCGGCGGTGGAGCCAGGCGGCCCTTCGATGCGGTACTTGGGGACAATCGGGAAGAGGCCGCGTTCGACGGCGATGCGCTGGCCGTGCTCGGAAAGCAGGAACTCCACAAAGGCACGCGCCGCCTTGGGGTGCTTGGCGCCATTGAGGATGGCCGCTGGGCCGGAGGTGATCCATGCCGTCTTCGGCGCGACGTACCGGATGTCGAAGCCGCTCTGGCGATCTTCGAAGGCGAAATAGCTCGGGACTGCGAAGCCCACGGCAAATTCGCCTTTCGCCACGAGCGAGGGCACGTCGCGGCTGCGCGGAGCGAAGAGGCCGGTGTTCGCGGCGAGGCGCTTCAGGAACTCCCAACCCTTCGCGTCGCCGTCGCGCTGGAGAATCACTTCGTACGCTGCGTGGCTGCTCGATGAGCGCGTAGGCGGCGCCTGCGCGATATTGCCCTTGAGCCGCCGATCGAGGAGGTCATCCCAGTCCTTCGGCGGCGGCACACCGAGACGCTCCAGCACCCGCGGGTGATAGACGATGCCGGTGGATTCGAGCACCGTGCCGATCCAGAACCCGTTCGGGTCCTTGAGCGAGAGCGCCTTCGGCTTTCCGAGCGTGGCCGGGATACCGTCCGCGACCGACTTTGGGAGCGCGAGGGGCGCGAGCAGGTTCTGCGCGGCGAGCCGGTCGTAGAGCGCGCTTTCCCCGCCCCAGAATAGATCGGCCTGCGGCCGTCCGTTCCATTCCACGATGCGCCCATAAGCCATCGGCGTTCCAGCGGAAAGCGCGTTCGTTTTGACGTCGATGTTCCACCGTTGCTTCGCGTAGCGCCTGAACTCGGCAAGGGCCAAGTCGTACAAGCCCTTGCCTACCGGCGTGATGAGCACCAGCTCGTCCTCGATCGGCTGCGCAGCGGCGGGTCCCGCCGCGCTGAACGCCGCTGCAAACGACGCTGCTGCAAGCAACAAACGGAAAGCCAAGTCATTCCTCATTTCCGAAATTCGAATTCTCAATCGACGAAACCTTGACCGGATTGACCGCCGTCAAGGGCAGATGCACACGAGCACGTACACGGCCGCGAGATGGAAAGAACGGTCGATCTGGCCGCGCAGGCGCGCACGCGGTGATGGGCACCGACCGCCTCGCTCATCTACCCGCGCACCTCGCGTGTGGCGCCAGGATTACAGCGGTTCCTCACATCAGGCGCCGGGTTTCATGCGCCGGCAATGACGATGATCAAGAACCGGTCGTGTTGATCCGCTCAGACTCTTGACGAACGCAAGCGAGCGATGCCGCGGAGCCCGGAATTTGGCGGCTCGCCCTGGTTGGTGGGGCGCGCCACGTGATACGAGACGATGCACGGAGGAACGAGCTATGCCGACATACGAGTACCGCTGCCGGACATGTGGAGAGGTTTTCGAAGTTCAGCAATCGTTGGCGGAGAAGGCGAAACTCGTCCCCCCATGCCCGCAATGCAAGGGCGCGGAGGTCGAACAGAGGTTCACGACCTTCTACGCCAAGACGGCAAAGAAGAGTTGAGCGCGATCGAAGTGACAGGTCCTCTCGCAATTGCGTAGGCCTTGATGTCTTCCGCGGCATCGGGGTCGCCGGGATAGAACAACCACCAATGCGCGAACGCGTTCTGCACGCGCTAAACGGAATGGAGCGAATACCCGGTCGTTTCCGCGTTGGTCGGTATATTCCGACACCCGATTCGGACTTGTCGGACGGGCGGAATCACCCGTCGCTGATCGCATCTCCCCGCGTTCCAGGCAATACTTCTACTCAAGAAGTATGCATGGAACGAGGAGAATAGTAGGGTGCATATCAATCAGCCGGATGCCCTGGATGTGCTCGCGACGATCGAGGGGTCGCATTGGCGGTTCGCTCAAGAGAAGAATCCATCGGACGCCTGCGGTTTTTCTTCTGGCGCCGTACGTGGGAGGCGAAGATCGCCGCCGGGTTGCACGATGCGCGTCAGATCGCGCGAATGAGCAGCACCGGCTTGCTCGCCTCTCGAATCACGCCTTCTGCGACGCTTCCAACCAGGAAATGATCGACACCGCGCCGCCCATGCGTCCCCATGGCGATCAGGTCCGCATCCCACGCGTTGGCCTCGCGAATAATGGTCTTGGCCACCGGATCCTCGTTCGCTTCGACAAACCTGGTTTCCACCGGAACGCCCGCCCGCTTGGCTGCTTCAGCGGCCTGCTCGAGGGCCCGTGTTCCAGTGACCTCGACAGCGTCGATGATCGCAGCGACATTCGCCATCGGATTGCCGAATGTTGCGGGCCGACGGGCGACAAACACGCACCGTAGCGACCCAGCAGAGTGCTTTGCGAGACGAATCGCCTCCGCAAGTGCGCGCTCCGAGGGCTCGCTGCCTTCAAGCGCAACCAGAATACGTCGATACATAGTTGATTCTCCGCTCTTGATGCTCCATACGACACCCCACGGGCCCCTTAGCATGGTCATCGCACCGGCATTCGTGCGGTTTGACGAACGTCAAACCTGATGTGCGTGCTATCGCGCAGCATCATCGACATCAGATCAGCCGAGGCGGCGCTTGCATACACGAGGCCCTGGTAGCCGCGACGCACAGGCACCGGCAGCAAGCCGCAGTGATCCAGATGCGCGTGCGTAAGGATGACGAAGGACGGCACACAGCGCGACTGGCTACGAATCGGTCAAGTCCTGCTCATCAACAGTTGCAAGTCGCCAAATTGAGCGGCGTGCGATTCACTGGTTTCTTCGTGAACCGCCGCTTGCATCGCACGGCCGCACTATCGCGATCAACATGCGCGCCGAACAGTGCGATCCTCGCCCGGCTGTGCGCGTCCCGCAAGGCTCGTGGCCTGCGTTGACGGACACCTCATCACATGCCGGAGCTTCCTTCCGCGCTCCGGCTTTCGTTTCAGTGCAGCAAACGGTCCATCCGTTCGTCAGGCGCAAGGGGAAATCGGGCCATGATCGTCGTGCCTTCACCCGGCGCGCTTTGAACGATCACCGTACCACCGGCCAGCGCCGCGCGCTCTTGCATGCCGGACAGGCCGAATGATCCCGGCTTGTGCGGCATGCCGGAAGAAAAACCCTGACCGTCGTCGCGAACATGCACGCGCACTTCGCTATCGGTGCGCGCCAGAATGACGTCGATGCTCTCAGCCTCGGCGTGCTTGGCGATGTTGGTCAGCGCCTCCTGGACGATGCGATAAAGCGTCACCTGCAACGTGGCAGGAAGGTCTGCGAATTCGCCCTCCTCGCGAAAGCCCGCGCGAATGCCGAGCCGAACGCCGGTCTGCTCGACCAGATACGCGGCCGCCGCGGCGACCCCCAGATCGTCCAGCAGTTGCGGGCGCAACGCACCGATGAGCCGGCGCATTTCGCCAAGGCCGTTCGCCACGAGCTGATCCATGCACCCGATCACGTCCTGCACCCGGGCCTGATTGTCGAGACGGGCTTTCAATTCATCGATGTCGAGGCGAAGCGCGGTCAGCGTTTGCCCAAGCTCGTCGTGTAGCGCGCGCGCAATGCGCTTGCGTTCTTCATCGATTTCCGTTTGCTCCCGCGCGATGAGCTCGCGCAACCTTTGCTGGTTCCGCTGGCGGTCCGTGATGTCGGTAACGGTGCCGATCATGTGCTGTGGCATGCCTGCGGCGTCACGGCGGGTCACCAAGCCGTTCACCGCGATCCATCGTTCGGCACCGTCCGGCCGGAGCATGCGAAGCTCCTCGGTGAACTGATCCGGAATATCTGCCCCGCCGGCGGGCGAGACGCGCGACGCGCGCGCCCGATCATCAGGATGAAGGAAATCAAGCCAGCCCTGCGGGCTCGATTCGATCGCCGCATTTGACAGACCAAGAATCTGAAGATAGCGCTCCGAGCGATAGACGCGATGGGTCACCGCGTCCCACTCGAATACGCCGAGCGCACCGGCGTGAAGGGCCTGACGCCAGCGTTGCTCAGCCAGATGGAGCTCGTCCTGCATGCGATTGGTGTCGGTGATGTCGCGCAGGATCACCGTATAGAGGGGTTTCCCCTGGCTCGTCGTATGCGAGATGGACGCATCGATTGGGAATTCCTCGCCGTTGGCCCGCAGGCCGTAGAGCGCCCGGCCACCGCCCATGACCCGCTCCGTTCTGCCCGTAGCGCCGAAGCGTTGAATATGCGCGTGATGCGCGTGCCGGAAGCGGGCTGGAAGGAACCGGTCGAGCGGCTTTCCGATGGCGTCCGCCGCGCGGCAGCCGAAAATGCGTTCGGCCGCATGGTTGAAGAGGGCGATATGTTGTTCTTCATCCACCGTCACGATGGCATCCATGGCGGTATCGATCACGCTTTGCAGGCGCGATTCGGTTTCGCTGCGGGCTTCGAGAGCTTCATTCCGATGTTCTTCCGAATCGTGCAGCCGTTCGCGCAGGGTGGACGCCGTGCGAGAGGATGCACGCAGCGTGCCGACGAACAGCGCGCGATACACAAGGTAGTACGCGATGACCTTGTAGACATGCCCGGCGAGGTTGTAGATATCGTAGACCGAGGCATAGAACGTGAAGAAGACCTCGCTCATCGCCGCGACCATGGCGGCCGCGGCGAGCGAGGTGTGCATGTCGGGCGCGTCAACGGTCGAGCGGTTCCGTGGCGCGATGAGCAGAACGCCGGCCGCGACATACAGCCCCACCAGGACGTACTCGAATACCACCTTGAATGGCGTGAGGCCGGCACCGGCGATGAACGTTCTGGGTAGCACGTCCGGAAAAAACAGAATGACGGCGGTTGCCGCTGCGCCGAGGGCAATCGCGCCGGCCAGGAACAGCCAGCGTGTGCCAACGCTTGGTGGCGATGGCCGCAGCGCGATCGCGAGCAGCGCCACTGCCGCGACGAGCCGTGCCACCAACCAGAAGGCGATGGCCTTCTCGGCGGAGGAGGGTGTCACGACGGCAGGCATCCCCAGATAGGACAGCATATGAAAGAAATCGAGCAACGCAACCGCGAGAAAGGCGGGGCCGAGTAGGGTTGTGGGGCCGTGGGGATCTTCGCGCTGCACGTGCCAGCCGAGGGCAAAGATGAGCGCGGCGACGATGATGGAGAACATCTCCACCGCGTTGTGCAGGAAGAGGTGCGTCGCTGCGGTCAGCTCGACTTGCGGCTGCGCGATGCGAATGATGAGCAGCGTGAGGAGCAGAAACGCGAGCAGCCAGACGTAGGGCCTCAGCCGGCCGAATAGACCGCCCGAAGCGTTGTTGCGCGTGCGCGCGGACGCCGCATCCATCGTGGGAAGCTCCTTTGTAGACCGTGTTGCGTGGCTCGTTTGGCCACTCGATAAGGTCTTTTGAAGCGACAGAATACCTTAGAGATATTTCCTCCGCATGGCAGCAGGGCGGTCACGCGCTTGATGCGTGTGGCGCATCGGGAACGCTGGGCGTCCGAGGACTCAGGCATCGCGCCCACCTGCAATCCCCGCGATCGCCCCAAGCATGGCATCGAGCCCGGCGGATTTGTCGAAGCACCAGTGTGCGCCGGCACGTCGGAATACCGCCTCGTGGCGCGCGGTCATGAAACTGGAGAAGACGATGATCCGGATACTTGGCAGCTCGCGGGCGATCGCCTTGACGATGGTCAGTCCGGATTCGCTCCCAAGGTGGTAGTCCACGACGATCGCATGCGGTTGCGACGCGCGAATGCCATCGAGCGCCGGTTGAACGGCATCCGCCTCGCCGACGACGTGCACCGACGGGACGCGATTGATCGCATCGCGCACCCGTTGGCGCAAGACCGCGTGGTCCTCGACGAGAAAGATGCGCGTCAAGTGGGCAGAGACCTCCGGCTCGTCATGCCACGGCGTACGGGAACATGGTTTGCATGGAGCGCGCCCGTCCCGCTGCGCGGTGCTTCGAGGGTGCACTGACGCGGGATGCCTGCGCGCGTTGCGGGAGCGACACCGGCTCATGGCCGACGCGGCGCAGCCCCTCGGCATCCAGAATTTCGATCTGCTTCAGATTGGCGCGAATCAGCCCGGCCGCGGCGAATGCGGAGAAGGCGCGGCTCACGGTCTCGAGCTGCAAACCGAGGTAGCTGCCGATCTCCTGGCGGG
>JBJXGX010000174.1:0-4827 GCA_046160305.1 Burkholderiales bacterium | reverse complement strand
CTCGGTATGCAGCTCCTGCTTGGCTACGCGGGATTGCTGTCGGTCGGGCAGGCGGCGTTCCTCGGCATCGGCGCTTATACGTCGGCGATGCTCACCAAGGAGCATGCGTGGCCATTCCTCGCAGCGTTCCTCGCCGCAGGGCTGGTGAGCGCGTTGGTCAGCCTGGTGCTGGTGCCGATTACACGCCTTCGCGGCATCTACCTCGGGGTCGCAACCTTGGGATTCACGATCATCGTGCATCTCATCATGACCAATGAGGAGTGGTTGACCGGCGGCACACTCGGCGTGCTGGGCATTCCCCATCCAAGCATTGGTCCGTGGAAGCTCGGCAGTGAAGTCGCGGTGTACTACCTCTGCCTCGCGGTGCTGGTCGTTGTGTTCTTGGCTTTTCATCGTCTCGGCGATTCGCGCTTCGGCCGTGCCTTGCAGGCCATCCAGCTCGACGAAGACGCCGCACGCGCAAGCGGTATCAACGTCACCATGGTGAAGAGCCAGTGCTTCGTGGTCGCAGCCGTCGTGACCGGGTTCGCCGGTTCGCTCTTCGCGCATCACGCGCAATACTTGAATCCCAACGACTTCACATTCTGGAAGTCGATTGAGATCCTGATCATGGCTGCGGTCGGTGGCGTCGGCAGCCTCGCTGGTGCTGTCCTGGGTGCGTTCGTCGTCGTCATCCTCCCGGAGGCACTTCGGGCGATCGACCAGTGGCGCATGGTCATCTACGGTTCGCTCCTCATCGTGTTCATGGGCCTTGGGCCCCGAGGCATGGCGGGCCTGTTCGCGATGGCGGTGAGGCGGATCCTCGCGCGCAAACGGACGAGTACGCCGGTGGCGAAGGTGGCCCGCACATGACCCCCCTCCTCGACATTTCTACGCTCACACGCCGCTTCGGCGGGCTCGTTGCGATCGATGGCGTGTCGACGGCTATCGAGTCGGGTGAAATCCGCGGCATTATTGGCCCTAACGGCGCGGGCAAGACGACGCTGCTCAATATGGTGAGTGGCCACCTCCGACCATCATCGGGGCGCGTGTCGTACGCGGGCCGCGACGTCACAGGGATGCGCGCCGACAAACTTGCTGCGATGGGGGTGCGACGCACGTTTCAGAATGTGCGGCTATTCGGCGACATGACCGTACTTGGCAATACCCTGGTCGGCCTGCACGCGAATGGTCATGCGGGCATCTTCGCAGCACTGCTTCGCACTAGAGGGCAGCAGCGCGAGGAGCGCTCGATGGTCGATGCCGGCATGACAGCGCTCGAGCGCGTCGGCCTTGCCTCGCAAGCCAACGCGCCGGCTTCGTCGCTCGCGTATGGTCATCGCAAAGTGCTCGAAATCGCCCGTGCGGTGGTCGCCGCGCCCAAGGTGTTGTTGCTCGACGAGCCGGCCGCCGGCCTCAATGCAAGCGAAGCCGCCAATCTTATCGTTGCGATTCGACGCATCAATTCGGACGGGGTAACGGTGGTCATCGTCGAGCACCACATGGAGGTGATCATGAACGTGTGCTCGCGGGTCACCGTGCTCAACTATGGAAAGCATCTGGCCGAGGGCACGCCTGCCGAAACGCAAGGGAATCCGCAAGTCATCGAGGCGTATCTGGGTCGGGGCGGTGTTGCCGATCGGATCATGGCGCTCAAGGCCGCCCATGCTTGAGCTCAAAGGATTGCAGGTCGCGTACCGGGGCGTACCCGCGTTACGCGATGTGAGCCTTGTCGTCAATCGCGGCGAGATCGTCACGCTCATTGGCACGAATGGCGCCGGCAAGACCACCACGCTCAAGGCGATATCCGGCGTCGTGCGCGCTACGCATGGCGAGATTCTCCTCGAAGGCGAGCGGATCGAGTCGCTCGGCCCGGATCAAATTGTTGCGCGCGGGATTGCGCATGTGCCCGAGGGTCGCCGCATTTTTCCGCAACTGACCGTGCAAGAGAATCTCACCGTCGGTGCGCATCTGGTGAAAGATGGCAAAGAGATCAAGCGCGTGCTGGAGCAGATCTTCGCGATGTTTCCGCGATTGGCCGAGCGGCGCCGGCAGCTAGGCGAAACACTGTCGGGTGGCGAACAGCAGATGCTCGCGCTTGGCCGTGCCATGATGTCGAAGCCGAAGATCCTCATGCTGGACGAACCTTCGCTCGGCCTCGCGCCGATGGTGGTCGAAGAGGTCGCGAAGGCAGTCCTCGATCTGCGCAAAGCGGGCGTTACGGTGCTCTTGGTCGAGCAGAACGCGACGCTCGCGCTCGCCATGTGTGATCGCGGCTACGTGCTCGAAAATGGTCGCGTCATATTGACCGACAGCGGGACGGCGCTACAACGCAATCCGCAGGTCATCAGAAGCTATCTCGGCGGGCAGGTCGCCGAACCGGAAGTTCGAATCGCTTAACAGGAGGGCATTGCAATGGTCAGGATGTCACGGGTCGCCACAGTCGTATCGTTTGGGTTCGCAGCGTTGACGGGCACGGCATTCGCCCAAGTGAAAATCGGCATATTCGGGCCGATGACAGGCGATGCCGCCGGTTACGGCCAGAGCCTGCGTGAAGCCGTTGAGATGGTTGTCGCCGAGAAGAATGCAAAGGGCGGTCTGCTTGGGCAGAAAATCCAGGTCATCGTCGGCGACGATGCCGGCAAACCCGAGCAGGCAGTGAGCGTTGCCAAGCGTCTGGCAACCAGCGACAACGTCGTGATCATGCTGGGCAGCATTTCGAGTCCTGCAAGTCTTGCGGCCTCGCAAGTCGCGCAGCAGACGCAAACGGCGCAGATCGTGGTCTCGGGCACCGCGCAGCGCATCACCACCCAAGGCAATCAGTGGGTGTTCCGTTCCGCCGTACCCGACACGAAGCTCGCTGGTGATCTCGCCGACTTCGTCAACGAGAAATTCGCGGGCAAGAAGAAAGTCGCGTTCCTCTATGTGAACGATGACTTCGGGCGCGGCGGTATCGAGGGGTTCAAGGCACGTGCGCAAAAATACGGCATCGAGCAAGTCGCCGACGAAAAATACACCCGCGGTGATCTCGACTTCACCGCGCAACTCGCGCGCATCAAGAATGCCAATCCCGATTTCGTGGTCGAGTGGTCGCGTTACGCCGAGGGGGCGCTGATCGCCAAGCAACGTCTGCAAGCAGGCATCAACGCACCGTTCCTCGGCTCCGATGGCGCGGCACATCCGAAGTATCTGGAGCTCGGTACGCCGTCGGTGAACGGCATCTACTACGCGACCCACTTCAGCCCCTCGACCGTGTCGGGCAACAAGACGGGTGAAGCTTTCATCGAGCGGATAAAGACAACACTGAAGAAGGAACCGGACTTCGTGCACGCACAGGCGTTCGACGCGATTACCGCGGCTATCGCCGCGATCGAAAAGGCCGGCTCGACGGACAAGACCAAGATCCGCGACGCGCTCCGTACGGTCGACTTCGATGGGGCGCGCGGCCGGTTCAAGTTCGACCAGAAGGGCGATCCAGAGCTCGTCACCCATATCGTGCTCGTCAAGGACGGCAAGGAAACCAACGGCCGCAAGTAAGAGGGCAACGCTGCGAGACGTCCTCACACGCGGCGATTGAGTCACTCGAGAACAAAAGGAGCCATCATGAAAATCGAATCGTTCAATTCGGACACACCACGGCCGCTTGCCAACTACTCTGAGGTCGTGCGAGCGGGTCCCTATGTATTTCCCGCCGGGCAGGTTGCCACCGATTTCAAGCATGGCATCGCACCGTCGGCCAAGCGCGGCGCATCATTTCCGTACTACGGTTCGGACATCAAACTGCAGACTCGTTACATCCTCGAGAATTTCAAGAAGACGCTGGCGGCGGCCGGCAGCTCACTCGATCACGTGATCAAGGCGCAGGTATTCCTGACCGATCTCAATAATTTCAACGCATTCGACGAAGTCTGGAAGGAATACTTCAAAACGCCGCCACCGCGGACCACCATCGGCACGACGGCACTGTTGCTGCCCGATGCATTGATCGAGATCGATCTGGTCGCGTACACGCCGGGTCGCGGCGCCGATCGCCAGGCGATCAAGTCGAGCGCGCCGCAACCGCTCGCCGTCTACACCGAGGCGTTCGTCTGCGGCCACCTTGTTTATGCGGCCGGGCAACTCGCGAGTGACTTCAAGGCCGGCGTCCCGGCCGAAGCGCGCAAAGCGCCGGGATTTCCGTACTACGGCTCGGACATCAAGCGGCAGACCCGTTTCATTCTGGAGAACTGCAAGAAGACGTTCGAGGCCGCCGGCAGCTCGCTCGATGAAGTGGTCAAGGCCCAGGTGTTCCTCACCAACCTCAACGATTTCAACGAAATGGATGAGGTCTGGCGCGAATACTTCAAGACGCCCCCGCCGCGCACGACCGTGGGAACCACGGGTCTCTTGATCCAGGACTCCCTGGTCGAGATTGACCTCATCGCATCCAAGGGCGTGCAGCGCGAGATCGTCAAGTCGTCCGCACCAACACCGATGGCGAACTACTCCGAAGCGTTCAAAGTCGGCGATATCGTCTTCGCCGCCGGGCAAATCGCGAGCGACTATAAGACCGGTGTGCCGCCGGAAGCGCGCATCGATCCGAATTTCCCGTACTACGGATCGGCCATCAAGAAGCAGACCCGCTACATCCTCGAGAATCTGAAGAAGACCTTCGAGGCGGCAGGTTCTTCACTCGATCATGTGGTGAAGTCGCAGGTGTTCCTCACCGATCCGAACAACTTCAACGGACTGGATGAAGTGTGGCGCGAATACTTCAAGGTGCCGCCGCCGCGGACCACCGTCGGAACCAGCGGCTTGTTGGTGAAGGACACCCTGGTGGAGATCGATCTGGTCGGGGTAGTGAAGTAG
>JBJXGX010000173.1:0-4325 GCA_046160305.1 Burkholderiales bacterium | reverse complement strand
AAGGGGAACTGGTCACCTGGATCCAGGAGGCCCGCACGAGCTGCGCCGGCATCATCATCAATCCTGCTGCGTACACGCATACCTCGGTCGCGATTCTCGATGCGTTGCTGATGTGTGAGTTTCCGGTAATCGAGCTCCATCTCTCGAATCCGCACAAACGCGACGAGTTTCGCCACCGATCGTTCACCAGCCTCGTGGCGAAAGGCATCATCGCCGGATTCGGGGCACACGGCTACATTCTCGCGCTCGATGCCATGGCGGAAATGCTGAAAGGGACGCCCAAGTTGCCGACCCGCTCCATACCGAAGACGCGAAGGAAGTAGCCGATTCGCGCGGGACGTTCGAGCGCATCCACTGCGCTTAGGCGTATTGCGCAGAAGTGGGAGCATCCTCGAAAATCGGCATCGAGGGATCCGGCATGCCCCATGGCGCCGGTTACGAGCAGCATCGGTTCTCCTCCCGCTAGGGCAGCTTCGGCAGCGGCGGGAATCCCCCAGGCACCGGCGCATCAAACGCGTTCAGCATCATCGCCACCATGGTGTAGAACCCCGCCGCGGTGATGAGCTCGATCAGCAATTCCTGCCCAAGTGCGGCCAACGCGCGATCGTATGTGGGCTGGCTCAACGTCTTCGAGGTCGCCAACTCGAGAACCGTGTCGTAGACGAGCCGCTCATCCTCCTTATCGAACGTCGGGCGCCCGCCGGCGCGGATCGCCTCGATAACACGATCGGATACGCCGAGCTTGCGGGCCTGCTCTTCATGCGCGAACCATTCGTATTGCGCCGACCAATGCCGCGCGATGACGAGCACCATCAACTCGAACAGCCGGCGATCCAGTTTTCCCGCCAATCGCAGCGCATTGCCGAACTGGTTGGCGCGATCCGCGACCTCCGGCAAGCGCAACCAGATCGCAAATGGGCCGCGCACGACGCCGCCCCGCGCACCGCCGATCTCATCGTGGATGCGACGCTGCTCGGCCGACATTTCTTCCGGTTTCAGATTCTGTACCCGCGCCATTTCGTTCCCCCGTTCAACGTGCGTTTTGCGCACCGGATACTGAACCGGCGCGCTTCGGTGTGCCATCGACCAGCACGAATGCAACCCGTGCCGGCACCTTGCCGCGATTCGCCCAAGCGTGGTTGGTGCCAAGCTGCACCATGACGTCGCCCGCGCGCATGGTCACCGTGGAGTCGTCCAGGTCCATGTCGATCTCCCCGGCGATGCAAATCACATAATCCACGGTATCGGTGCGATGCAATCCATGTACCGTATTGCCCGGCTGGAACTCGATGACGGCGAAGCGCGTTCCACCCGAAGGGGGTGGCGTGCCGAGAATCCGCGCGCCGGCATCCTCATCGACCAGAAACGGCGTGGGCGCCTGATCGGTGACCCACATCAGTGTCGATCGTGCTTGCGTGCTCGCCGACTTGTGATTCGTCGCCGGCGCATCCATCCACACGACGGCTTTCCCGGCCGCATCATGGCGGGTAACGATCCGCCGCACCGCGCCGAACGCGGCTGCCTGACCCTGCTCTTCGGACATGCGTCTTCTCCTCTGCGTGCTTCGATTACGATCCGTACAACGCCAATACCGCGAATTGCACCAAGAGCGCCATGGCCATGACCCACAAGAAGGCGCGCAGCCAACGCATGTAAGTCGCCGGCTCGATCCGTACGCGAATCCGCGCACCCGCGACAAGGCCGATCGCCGACAGGCCGACCCAGGGCAGCATGCTCATCCAAAAGGCGATCGTAACGCCGTCGGTGGTGGACCATCCGGCGATCTGCGCGGCCTTGCCGCCGATGCCGCAAAAGTTCGCAACCTGCACCATCGCGCGCGGTCCGACTTCCAGCCCTTGAAACAGAATCAGGAGCACCGGAAGATTCATGTTGGTACTCGACTCGACCCAGCCGCCAAGCAATCCCGCGACGATCGTTGCGGGAACGGGCACCCGCTTCATCCACCCGAGCTTCGATCCGCCCAGCCGATTGATGTTGAGATAGAGCAGCAATACCAACGCAAGCAGCAACATGAACGGCGCTGGGTCCGCCGCGATGATGACGCGGGTGCCGAAAAATGCGCCGGTCATGATGGCAAGCGGTAGATACCAGAACCGCCCGATGCTCTCCGACCATCGCCCGCCGATGATGGCATTGGCGATCGACAACACGAAGGTCGGCAACAGGATGATCACGATCGCCGCTTTCGCATCGAGCACCAGATAGAGAAGCGGCATCGCAATGAGCGGATAGCCGAACCCCAAGGCGCCGTGAACGAAACCCGACAGGAGAGTGACGAGCCCGATCCAGGCAACCGCCCACCACGACAACGATGCAAGGAGATCCATGAGGCGTGGAGGATGCCATCAACGCCAACCCGGCGTGCGGGCGGGCGGCGCGGTTCCATCTTCATTCGGACTCGCCTGCATTCACGATCGGACGCTGAGGATGCATCACCGCATGCGAGGGTTTCTTGTTTCATCCTATACTCTATCGACGGGTTGACCGGCGCCCGGCCCGACCCGTCCTGGACTGACAATTTACGATCTTTGGAAGGAGGCATTCCATGACTCGCTTTGTCACTGTATTGCTCGGTGCCGCGGTGTTGACGTACCTAGGGGGCATCGCAACGGCACAACAACCGGCCCGTCCGCCAATCGCGACGACCAAGGTTGAAGGTACCGATAACGTCTACATTTTTCGCAACGTCAATCATCAGGCCATGTTTGTCGTCACCAATGACGGCGTCATTGCCACCGATCCGGTCGGCTACGGTCGTGTAACGGGTGGACAGGACTACCTCAACGAGATACGCAAGGTGACCGACAAGCCGGTGCGGTATGTGATCTACAGTCACCATCATTTCGATCACATCGCGGGCGGCAAAGCATTCAAGGATGCCGGCGCCACCTTCATTGCCCATCGGCGCGCGAAAGAGCGTCTCGAAATGCTAAAGGACCCGCATACCGTACTGCCCGATGAAGCGGTACCCGATTCCGGCCGGACAATTACGCTGGGCGGCACGACGCTCGAGCTGCATTACCTTGGACTCAATCATTCGGATTCGACCTTGGTGATGCGCCTGCCAAAAGAGAAGATCATCTTCATCGTCGATACCATTCCCGTGGGTGCATTTCCCGGCCGCGGCATGATCGATATGCATCCGCTCGAGACCGAGTCCTTCATCAAACGCGTGCTTGCAATGGACTGGGAGCGACTTATTCCGGGTCACCCCGGCCCAGGCGACCGCCTGGGTACCAAGAAGGACGCGCAGGATCAACTCACGCTCCTGGAGACGGCCTCCGCTGAAATGAAGAAACTTGCCCAGGAAGGCAAGTGCTGGGACACCGCCGAAAAGGACTTCAAGCTCCCCGCTTACGAAGGCTGGCCCAACTATGCGGGTGGCCTGCCATTCGTCGCGCGGCGTTATTGCGGTCTGTGGGGTCGCGGCACCTGATTCAAGCGCGATCGACCATCGTTTCGCGTCGAGGAGCGTTCGCATCGGACCGCCCGCGGGGGCAGCCGCGAAACGCATGCCGGCTTGACCTGCGCGCATCCGACCCGGAACAGGCTCATGGCGACCAAGCCGACCCGCACCATCGCCAGCACCTGCAAAGAATGCTCGGTTCGTTGCGGGTCGCTCATCCATCTTGATGGCGATAGAGTCGTCAAGATTTCAGGCAACCCGGCGCACCCCGCCTCGCGCGGCGCCTTCTGCGTCAAGGGCGCGCAGGCGCCGCTGGCCGCGCTCGATCATTCCAATCGGCCGCTTCATCCTCTGCGGCGCACCGGCCCGCGCGGCGGCGGTCAATGGGAACGCGTGTCATGGGATGTCGCGCTCGATGACATCGCAAATCGCTGGGTCGCCATCAAGAACAAGTACGGGCCGCTCTCGCTTGCAGGCGCCGTGTCGAATCAATACGGCAGTCGTGGCGTGGCGATGAGCCTGCTTCTGCGCGGCATCGGCTCACCGAACTACATGATCAATCAGGATCTCTGCCAGGGATGCCGCTATACCGCGTCCCTGCTGACCGGGGTCAGCGGGAAGGCCGAGCTCGACCTTACGCAGTGCGCGCTCGTGATCGGCAAGAGTCCGTCCGACTCCGATGTAGTGCAGTGGATGCAGATCAAGGCTGCAAAGCGCCGGGGCGCAAAGTTTATCGTCATCGACCCACGACGCACGTCCCTCGCCCGCATTGCCGATCTTTGGCTGCCGATCAAACCCGGGACCGATGCGGCGCTCGCGCTAGCGATGATTCATGTCCTGTTCGAGGAACAACTATTGGATCGCGCGTTCGTCGAGAATTGGAGCGTCGGCGCCGATG
>JBJXGX010000172.1:0-16309 GCA_046160305.1 Burkholderiales bacterium | reverse complement strand
GGCTCCCGGCGGCGGCGTTGCGCGGGTTGATCAGCACCCTTTCACCCCGATCGAGCGCCAGACGATTGAACTCGTCGAAATCCGCGCGAAACATCAACACCTCGCCGCGCACCTCCAATCGCTTGGGCGCGAGAGTCGCGTCCAAGCTGAGCGGAATCGTGCGCACGGTGCGCAGGTTCGCGGTGACGTCCTCGCCGGTAAAACCGTCGCCGCGCGTCGCGCCTTGGACAAACGCACCGCTGTTGTACACAAGACTGATCGCGAGGCCATCGAATTTCAGCTCGGCGGCGTATTCGACTTCGTCGACCCCCAATCCTTCCCTGACACGACGGTCGAACGCTTCGATGTCGCCCGGCTCGAAGCCGTTGTTGAGCGAGCGCATCGGGATCTGGTGCGCAACCGATGCAAACGACTCAAGCGGTGCCGCGCCCACGCGTTGCGTGGGGGAGTCCGCCACCGCGAGCTCGGGATAGCGCGACTCCAGGGCAACCAGTTCCTGGAACAACTGGTCGTATTCGGCATCGCTCACGACCGGCTGATCGAGCGCGTAGTAGCGCCGGTTATGCTCGTTTATTTCTTGCCGCAAGCGGGTCGCGCGTTCGGCCGCCTCCGACGGGGCGCTCATCTACTTGGCGATTCCTTGTGCGAATACGCGGAGCGCAATCGGCCCGCCGGGCTCGATGCCCTCGTCACGCATGCGGGCACGGATGTTCTCGACCTCCTGCCCGATCGCCTCGAGCGCGGAAGCCTGGATCGGCTGACGATTGTCATCGACCACCTGGCCGCCCAGAACCTGGGCCAGATGAAACGCGAAGGCACGAAACGCCTCGAACGAGGAACCGGTCGCCGGCACGCACGGAACATCCATGACCGCGGTGATCGCATGCGTCTTCAACGTCTCCAGCGACTCTTTCAAGAAGAGGTTCGGTTCGAGATTCGCGACGGTATAGTACTCGCCGCCGTTGGGAGCCAGACGCCGAAAACGCCCGTCCCGACCCAGCGCGCAGCCGGATGCTTCGACCACCTGCCGGATGCGCGTGCCGGCGAACGTCCCGCCATCGGGCTTCACGATATTGAGGCCGATCTGCACGTCGACCTCGCTGCAAAATGTATCGAGGCGCTCGGCCAATCGCAACGCTTCGCTGCGACTGGGCAGATGCACCTCGCCCGCCAGGGTCGCGGAGAGTTCCTGCAACCGTGCAAACGCGAGATTCAAGTCGGCCTCGGCGACGCGCCCGCTCCGGTCAACAAGTTGGATTCCCGCGCGAATCGCCTGATAGGAGGCTTTCGGACTCAAGCGCATCCAACCGCGCTTCGATTCATCGAGGCCTTCCCAATGGACCGGTTTATCGATCACGCCAAGCAGCGCCTCGGCATGGCGCAGGATCGTCTCGCCCGGCTGCGATTCGGCCAGCACGAGAACGACCAGCGCATCGACTCTTGGATCGTGCAACGGACCCGCGCCTTTCGGCAGATCGACGGGCTGTGGCAGTCCGAGCTGGTGCTCGATCCGATCGGATGCCGCGGATGCCTGGGGCGCGCTCTCGTGGGCAACGGACGCGGATAGGACCGGATCCTGATCCTCCGATCGCGCGTCCGGTGGCGCGGCGGAGGGCATCTTTGCGACCGCCGATTCACCCAACAAGACGTCAACCGGTTGCTGCCCAAACGCCTGATCGGTACGGCGGCGTACCTTCGCCTCCTGCGTCTTGTTGAAAACAAACACGCCGATAATGAAGAGAAGGCCGCCAGCGGCCAGCCAGATTTGCAGCTCGCTCATGCGGCCTCGCGCATCCGCAGCGCTTCTTCGATGTCCACGGCGACGATCCGCGACACGCCTTGTTCCTGCATGGTCACTCCAATCAAATGGCTGCCAAGCTCCATGGTGATCTTGTTGTGGGTGATGAACAAGAATTGGGTTTCAGCGGACATGGTCTTGACCAATCGGCAAAAGCGCTCGGTATTCGAATCATCGAGCGGCGCATCGACCTCGTCCAACAGACAGAACGGCGCGGGATTCAACTGGAACATCGAGAAGATCAACGATGTCGCGGTGAGCGCCTTCTCGCCGCCGGACAGCAGGTGGATCGACTGGTTGCGCTTGCCGGGCGGTTGCGCCATGACCTGCACGCCGGCATCGAGGATCTCTTCCCCCGTCATCACGAGTCGCGCCTCGCCGCCACCGAATAGCGCCGGGAACATCCGGCCGAAATTCTCGTTGACCGTATCGAATGTCTGCTTGAGCATGTCGCGCGTTTCGCGATCGATGCGCCGGATGGCGTTTTGCAGGGTATCGAGTGCTTCGGCAAGATCGTTGGCCTGTGCATCGAGAAACTGCTTGCGTTCCTGATCGGTGGAGAGCTCATCGAGCGCCGCCATATTGATCGGACCGAGCGCCTGCATCGACTGCCCGAGTCGATTGATCTCCCCTTGCAGGACGCTTGGACGCGCGGGCTTTTCCAGCTTTTCCGCCAACGCCGCCTGATCGGCACCGGCATCGGCGAGTTGTTGCTCGAATTGCGCCAGCGCGAGCGCCGCGGCCTGCTCCTTCAGCCGCGCATCGGAGATGCGCTCGCGCAACGGCCCCAACTTCTGCTCGCAAGCGAGCCGCTCTTCCTCGTTCGCGCGCAGTTGGCTAGTCAGTTCGTCGTGGTGCCGGCGTGAATCGGCAAGGCGCTCTTCCTTACCCACTCGAAGGGCGAGCAACTCATCGAGGCGAACGCGTAAATCCGCATCCTTCAGTTGCGCCAGATCGGCGCGCACGCTGCGTTCCTGCAAGGTCGCGTGATCGAGCTGAACCGCAAGGCTTGCCACCGAGCGCTCGATCTCCGCGATCTTCGATTCACACTCGCGCACGGCGAACGCCGCCTCCTGTTGTTCACGATGCGCCGTCTGGGCGGTCCGGCGCTGGGTCTCGAGCGCTCGATGGGCTTCGGTTTCGTTGCCGATCGCCCCTTCGAGGGTAGACCGCTTTTCCATGCCGTCGGCCAGATGCAGGGCCAGCGCCTGATCGATCCGCTCGCGTTCGCCCTGTTCCGCTTCGAGCTGTGCGGCGATCTCGGTGCGCTCGGCTTGCAACTGGGCTGAGCGCGCGCGCACCCGTTCGATCGCCTCGGTCAGTCGCACATGTTCGAGCTCGATGCGATGGCGCGTCTGGCGCGCCTCCGCCTCTTGCTGACGAAGCTGGCGCGCATAGCCGACCGTTCCTTGCAATTGCGATTCGGCCGCAAGCAATTGCGCCCGCCCGCGAGCGAGTTGTTGATCGAGCTCGATCAATTCGCGGTCCAATCCCTCGATCTCGCGCTGTCTTGCGAGAATCCCTGAATCGGCGTTGTCCGGCGCGTGAAACGAGATCGAGTAGCGGCGGTACTGATGTCCATTCCGATCGACCAGCGCCATGCCATGCGCCAATCGCCCGCACTCCGCCTGCGTGGGCACGCGATCGACGACGAAGTAGCCGTGGCACCAATCCGCCAATAGCGACGCCAACGCGGGATCGATGGCGGAAATAACCGAAGCGAGCGAGCGATGCGGTGTGCCCGCGCTGCGCGATCCGTCCGTCGAGTCGGGCGTGATCAACGACAAGCGTCCGGATGGCGGACTTGCAATAAGGTCGCCCAGCTTCGCGGGTGTCGCAATGGCGATCGCGTGGAGACGCTCCCGCAGGACCGACTCGACCGCGGCTTCCCAGCCGGAATGCACACGCAATCGTTGCCAGAGACGCGGCACCTCGGCGAGGCCGTTGCGTAGCAGCCAGTCATCGAGGGATTCATTGCGATCGACCCGATCCTGGATCGCTCTTAGCGCCGACAGACGACCATCGAGCTGATGACGATCCCGCTCCAACGATTCGCGACGCTGCCTCGAGGCGTCGTGCGACGCCTCGAGCGCCGGCAAGTCCGCCTCTAGCGTACGCGCTGAATCCATCAATCGGACAATCTGCTCATCGAAGCCCTGCACCTGCGCTTCGCGGCGAACGACTTCCGCCAAGTCCGGTGGATTGAGCTCAGCGGCCTCCTGCGTGAGGCGCGCGTCGCGCACGACCAGACGATCGACCGTCTTGTCGATGTTCGAAAGATGCGCTTCTTCGACTTGTCGTGCACGCTCGACTTCCACGACCCGCTGGCGCGCATCCCGCACGCGCTCCTGGACATCGCGTACCGATTGCTCCAGCTCGGGCAGACGGCCGTCTTCCTCCTCGGCCCGACCCTCGGCGATCGCGAGTCCTTCGCCCAACTGCGTCCGCCGGCCCGTCCACATGTCGAGCGCATCGCGCAACTCGCCGATCTGGCGTCCCCACTGGACCAGTTGGCCGACGAGTTGTGCCCCTTGCGTATTCAGCCGCTGGCGGGTGTCGGCGATGAAGCGCATTTCCGCCTCGAGTCGCGACACCTCGCTGTTGACGGTGAACAACTCGCCCTGCGCGGAATTCAAGGCGTCGCCCGCGTCGTAGTGCTGGACGCGCGTTTCCTCCAGCCGCCTTTCGACTTCACGGAGCCGCGCGGTCTCGCCTTCCAGCTCGAGCGTGATATCGCTGATATCCCGGCCGACCCGCTCGTGTTCACCTTGCGCCTCGCGCTTGCGCAACAGCCAAAGCATGTTCTGCTTTTCGGCAAGCTCTTCCTGAAAGGCCTTGTATTGGCGCGCAACGTCCGCCTGCCGCCCGAGCTTCTCGATCTGGCCGTCGAGCTCGCGCCGGATATCGTCAACGCGGGCAAGATTCTCCCGGGTATCTTGCAGGCGATTTTCGGTTTCACGCCGGCGCTCTTTGTATTTCGAGATGCCGGCCGCTTCTTCGAGGAACACGCGAAGATCCTCGGGCTTCGCCTCGATGACCCGCGAGATCATGCCCTGCTCGATGATTGCGTACGCGCGCGGACCGACGCCGGTGCCAAGGAAGATGTCTTGGATATCGCGGCGGCGAACGACCGAGTTGTTGATGAGGTACGACGACTCACCGTCCCGCTGCAGAACGCGCTTGACCGCGATTTCGGCATATTGCGACCACTGCCCGGCAGCACGCCCGAGCGTGTTGTCGAACACCAGTTCGACACTCGCCCGCGCGACCGGCTTGCGTTGCACGGAGCCGTTGAAGATGACATCCTGCATCGACTCGCCGCGCAGCGCGGATGCGCGCGTTTCGCCGAGCACCCAGCGAACCGCGTCGATGATGTTGGATTTGCCGCAACCGTTCGGTCCGACCACGCCCACCAGATTACCCGGGATGGCGACATTGGTCGGATCGACGAACGACTTGAAACCGGCAAGCTTGATATTCGTAAGACGCATCGGGGGTCGCGACTCGAAAGACTATGGCGGAAAGCGACCGGACGAAGCGGCGCTCGATGGTCGAATATAATAGCACCGTCACGCTCTACTATTACAGTGGAGCGCCATTCCAATCATCCGTCGCGGTTGCTGCGATTCCCAAGTTCGTTCGTGGGCGCACGGTCGTGCCGTCCTACGATTCCTGAAGCATGTCAACCCGCCCGTCGAAACTTCTTGAAGCGTTCCCGAATCCGCATCCGGCGCGCGACTACCTGATCCATATGGAAGCGCCCGAATTCACATGCCTCTGCCCGCTCACCGGGCAGCCTGATTTCGCGACCATCGTCATCGACTACATCGCCGATCGCCGCTGCGTCGAGCTGAAAAGCCTCAAACTCTATCTGTGGTCGTATCGCGATGAAGGCGCTTTTCATGAAGCGGTGACCAACCGGATGCTCGATGATCTGGTCAAAGCGATCGCGCCCCGCTTCATGCGGGTGACGGCGCGTTTTCTCGTACGCGGCGGTATCTATACCAATGTGATCGCAGAGCATCGCAAGCGCGGTTGGAAGCCGCAGCCGGCCGTCTCGCTCGCGGGACTCGACACATCGATCGCCGTTCGCGGATAAGGGCGCCATGAATCCAAGCCTTGGGCAATTGCATCCTTACCCGTTCGAAAAACTGCGCGCGCTGTTCGCCGATGTCACCCCCAACCCCGCCCTGCGGCAGATCAGTCTTTCAATCGGTGAGCCGAAACATCCGACCCCAGCGCTCGTCAAGGACACCCTGACCGCCAACCTCAGCGCGCTGGCGAGCTACCCACCCACCGCGGGGAGCGACGCTCTCCGACAGGCCATCGCGGGCTGGATCGAGCGCCGTTACGGAATCCCGCATATCGATTGGGCCAAGCAAGTGCTTCCGGTCAACGGCTCGAGGGAAGCGCTGTTCGCGTTTGCACAGACCGTGATCGATCGGACCAGCGCACCGATCGTGATATGCCCGAATCCTTTCTATCAGATCTATGAAGGCGCCGCGATCCTTGCGGGCGCCACGCCGTATTTCGTCAACATGCTCGCGGCCGACGCATTCAAGGTGAGCTACGCATCGGTTCCTGAAGACATCTGGCGGCGAACGCAATTGCTCTACACCTGCTCGCCCGCGAATCCGACCGGTCGGGTCATGTCAATCGCGGAATGGCAAGAGCTGTTCGAGCTTTCAGATCGCTATGGATTCGTGATCGCCTCGGATGAGTGCTACTCCGAGATCTATTTCGATGAGGCCGCCCCGCCGGTGGGTGCCCTCCAGGCGGCGCACGCGCTCGGACGCACCGATTTTCGCAATGTCGTCGTGTTCTCCAGCCTGTCGAAGCGCTCGAATTGCCCGGGCATGCGCTCAGGATTCGTCGCGGGCGATCCGGCGGTCCTCGCGAAATTCCTGCTCTATCGCACCTACCACGGCAGCGCGATGAGCCCCGCCTTCCAGGTCGCAAGCGTTGCCGCCTGGAACGACGAGGTCCACGTGCGCGAGAACCGTGTCCAATATCAGCGCAAATTCACCGCGTCGCTGCCCTTGCTCGCACCGCTTGGCGCAACGCTCCCGGATGGTGGGTTCTATTTCTGGCTGAAAACACCCATTCCCGATCCGGAATTCGCCCGCCGCCTGCTCGCCGAGCAAAACGCAGTCGTCCTGCCCGGCAGCTATCTCGCACGCCCCGCGCACGGGATCAATCCGGGCGAAAACCATGTCCGCATCGCACTCGTCGCCAATCATGAAGAATGCATGGAAGGCGTACATCGCATTGCCGCATTCACGAGGACTCTATGAGTAATAACATGCAAACAATCATCGATCAGGCGTGGGAGAACCGTGCGAGCATCAATCCTGCCGGCGCGGATGCAAAGATCCGGGATGCGGTGGCCGCTGTGCTCGACAAATTGGATGCGGGGTCGCTGCGGGTCGCCGAAAAACAGGGGGGTCAGTGGATCACCCACCAGTGGATCAAGAAAGCGGTCCTCATCAGTTTTCGGTTGCAGGACAACACGCTCATGCCAGGAGGATCAACCAATTATTTCGACAAGGTGCCGACCAAGTTCGGCGCCTTCGATCAAGCCGATTTTTTGCGCGGCGGCTACCGCGTCGTACCGCCGGCGGTTGCGCGCCGCGGCGCCTTCATCGCGAAGAATGTTGTCCTGATGCCTTCATACGTGAACATCGGTGCCTACGTCGATGAAGGGACAATGGTGGACACCTGGGCCACTGTCGGCTCGTGCGCACAGATCGGCAAGAACGTGCATCTGTCCGGAGGTGTCGGCATCGGCGGTGTGCTGGAACCCATCCAGGCGAATCCCACCATCATCGAAGACAACTGCTTCATCGGTGCGCGTTCCGAAGTGGTCGAAGGCGTCGTGATCGAAGAGAATTCAGTGCTCTCGATGGGCGTGTTCATCGGCATGAGCACGAAGATATTCGATCGCGAATCCGGACAAATCCTCTATGGCAGAGTGCCCGCGGGGTCCGTCGTGGTGCCCGGCACCCTGCCCTCCGCGGACGGGAAATACGGGCTGTACTGCGCCGTCATCGTGAAGCGCGTGGACGCCAAGACCCGCGCCAAAACCAGCATCAACGAGTTGCTGCGAGGCGACTGATTCCGCGCATGTCCTGAATTGCGGGGGGATTCCCCCTGTTCTCTCCACGCGCCGGCCCGGAATATCCGGGCTTAATGGGATGCCAGGGAGGTTCCGTTCGCGCGCAAAACCTGATCCCCGGAGGACGCCACCGAGGTAAGTCATGTCCGCGATGCAAAAGCTGTTCGAACTGATGGCCCAGAAGAAGGCCTCGGATATTTTTCTCTCCACCGGTGCACCGATCAGCATCAAGATCAACGGCAATACCATCCCCATCAACAGTCAGATCCTCAAGCCCACGACGATCCGCGCGTTGATCGAAGAAATCCTGACCGACGAACAGGTGGCGGAGTTCGATTCGAGCCGCGAGCTCAATTTTGCCCATTCGCTGTCGGGCATCGGCAGCTTCCGGCTGAGCCTTTTCATGCAGCGCGGCACGCCCGCCGCGGTGATTCGGTTCATTCCGAGTGACATCCCCCAATTCGATACACTCGGACTACCGCCCGTTCTCAAGGACGTGATTCTCGAAAAGCGCGGACTCATCCTGATCGTCGGGGCCACCGGATCGGGCAAGTCAACCACGCTTGCCGCGATGATCGATCATCGCAATGCCGCGGCGTCCGGCCATATCATCACGGTCGAAGATCCGATCGAGTTCCTCTTCAAGCACAAGCGATCGATCGTGAACCAGCGCGAGCTCGGCACGGACTTCAAGGCGTATCACGTTGCCCTGAAAAACGTCCTGCGACAGGCCCCCGACGTTATTTTCATCGGCGAGATTCGCGATCGCGAAACGATGGGCATGGCAATCGCGTACGCCCAGACCGGCCATCTTTGCCTGTCCACGCTGCACGCAAACAACAGTTATCACGCGCTCAACCGGATCATCAGCTTTTATCCGCTCGACCTGCGAACCGCGCTCCTTCAGGACCTGTCATCGTCGCTCAAATGCATCTGTTCGCAGCGCCTCATCAAGTCGGTCGACGGCGGACGCGCACCGGCGGTTGAAGTACTGCTCAATACGCGCCACATCACCGAGCTCATCGAAGAAGGCAAGATCAACGAGGTGCGCGAAGCGATCGAGAAAAGTCTCTCGCCGGGTTCGCAAACATTCGAATTCGCGCTCTACCGCCTCTTCCGCGAAGGCCGCATCACGCAGGAGGAGGCCCTGCAGAGCGCCGATTCGCCGACCAACCTGCTCTGGCTCATCAACAACTCCGTCAGCGACGAAGAACAGGCGGCGAACAAGAGCAAAGGCTCCGAAAAATCGGCGGGTGGAGTCTCCTCCAAGCTCATGAAGTCGCAGGAAGCGTCGTTCAAGGATTTCGAGATCTCAATGAAAGAATAGCCGCCTGCGATGCGGGCGGTGCCAACGTGATTCACGCATTCGGTTGATCGAATTCTTGCGCAGGCAGGTCTTTTCAGTGCGGCGTCATTGATCAGGAATTTGCACGGGCGTCCGTGCAGAGTCCATGCGCTATGATCGCGCCCTTGTCCAACCTGGAACAAGGCGTTGAGCGCCACCTACGATCTCACGATAGAACTGCTTGGGCGTCGCTCGGTCACACCGGATGACGCGGGCTGCCAGGCGCTGATCGCCGCACGCCTGAAGCCTCTTGGCTTCGTGATCGAGCCGCTTGAGCAGGTTGGCGCGCGCACCATTTGAAGAACATGGCGCCCATCGCAACGGGCACGGCTTCGATCGGCAGCACCATCGCACGGATCGCCCGGCGTTTCCGCTCCGCCCGCCTGGCATACGGGCACGGCACCCACGACGCGCTACAGGACGCCACCTGACTCGTCGCCCATGTTTTGCATGCGCCCTTCGAGGCGATGAGCACGCGCGCAGGCCGGACGATTCCCAAACCTTCGGTGGACCGGATCGATCGGCTTGCCGACCGGCGCATCAAGGAACGCATCCCCCTTGCCTACATCTTGCGTGAAGCATGGCTCGGGAGCGTCCGCTTCTATGTCGATGAGCGCGTCATCGTGCCAAGGTCATTCATCGCGGAGTTGCTGCCGAATCGATTGTCGCCATGGATTCGCAGGCCCGGACCGATTCGTCGCGTCTTGGATCTTTGCACCGGCTCCGGATGTCTGGCCATTCTTGCGGCCAAGGCATTTCCACACGCGACGGTTGACGCGATCGATCTTTCAAAGTCCGCGCTGCAAGTCGCAAAAAAGAATGTGCGGGCGCACGCACTGCACGAGCGCGTGCGCGTACTCGAATCGGATCTCTTCGGGGCGATACGCAATGAACGCTACGATTTGATCGTGTCCAATCCACCCTATGTGAACAAGGCGTCGATGAATCGCCTGCCGAAAGAGTATCGCCATGAACCGGAGATGGCGCTCGCCAGCGGGGTCGATGGTCTCGAATTGACCGCGCGGATTCTCGATGCGGCACGCGATCATCTAATGCCGAATGGAAAGGTTTTCGTCGAGATCGGCCACAACCGCAAGGCGTTGGAGCGCAGGTTCTCGCGCTTGCCGTTTCACTGGATCACCACCAGCGGCGGCGACGATTTCGTATTTGCATTGGATCGCGACGCGTTGCCCGGATAAGCGGTAGCGATACACCGATCAGTGCGGCGCGCATCGCGACCAACGGTTGCCGCGACCGCTTCGTCCAATTCAACCGGCGTCCCGCACTCGCTCGTGATCGCTTGAGGAATTGCTCGCCATCTAATTCATCGTACGCACGCAGCGGCCTTTCACGCCGCGATTGAATCCGATCGTCATCCCGGTGGTGCACGCCTCGCGAATAGCGGTTTAATACGCGCAATCCTCATCGATGAGGATTAAACGAACGATTTCATGCGGAATCGTTCGCAGCAGGTGCCAGCGATTCCATTCGCGACCCGCGGCAACCTAATCATCCATCCATTCAAACACCGTGCTTGCGCAACGGGCCTCTTCGCTCGCCCATACGCCGGTCGATACAGCAAGTCAGTCGCAGGTCCTAGAGAACCAGAACAACGACCAGTCCCAACCGGCGGCATCGCTTTGGGGGCGATGCGTGGGAACGCCGCAAACAGGAGAGCTTGCACCATGAACGCTTGCACAGCATCACCGCACGTCGCGTCCCGCGCAGCCATGGCCATGACAGTTGCAGCCATCGGTCTTTTCCACGCAGGATCACTTTCCGCCGCCGGCCCGACCGGCACGACCTTCACGCCATCCGGACCCATCACGCTCACTTCAGGGCAGGTCGTGACCGGCTTGCATATCACCAACCCGGGCGGTCCATGCATCAACGGATCCGGCGTAACGAATGTACGCATCACGAACAACAAGATCGGTCCATGCGGGTCGACCGATACCGGCGTGGGCGTGAATCTGTATCAAGCGGGCGCCAACATTCGCGTCGACCACAACAGCTTCGACGATATTGCGAGCGCGTTGTACGTCATTCAAGGCGGCAATGACATCGTGTTCGAACAGAATTACGTCACGCGAATTCGCGGCCCTCTTCCACGTGGTCAGATGGTGCAGTTCAACAATGTTCGTGGCTCCGGGCACAAAGTGATGTGCAATGTGAGCGATCAGACGACGCCGGGTTATCTGGTGGGGCCCGAGGACCATGTGAGCATGTATGCCTCAAGCGGCACAGTGGCGAGTCCGATCGATATCGCCTACAACAAGATCCGCGGCGGCGGTCCGAGTCAAAGCGGCGGCGGCATGCTGGCCGGCGACACGGGTTCGGACAACGTCACTATCCGGGACAACATCCTCATTCATCCCGGCCAATATGGCATTGCCATTGCCGGCGGCAGCAACATCCGCCTGCTGAGAAACCGCGTCTACTCGCGGACCGTGTTTCCATGGAGCAACATCGGCGCATATGTCTGGTCGCAATACGGCGCGAGCTGTTCGGGCAACGAGGTGCGCGGCAATCAGGCCTTCTATCTTAGTCGCAACGGCGTCGCGAATCCCTTCTGGAATGCCGGCAACTGCGGCGCGGTCGCGGGAGAAAGCGAAAACACGTGGGATCAAGGGACCACGACGACACTCACCGAGGCAATGTGGAACGAGCAGATTCCCGCATGCGCCGAATCCGGCGTAGCGCTTGGCGCGCCGAGCAGCCTCGCGGCGACGATCTCGCGGACCACGGCGCCGGCGAATGTGAATCTCGCATGGACTGACGGCGCAACGAATGAAAGCAGCATCATCGTCGAGCGCGCACCACAAGGCGGCGCGTATGCGGTCGTCGCGACGCTTGCCGCCAATGCGACCTTGCATGTCGATCCCAACAGCCCGGGCGGTACGTGGCTCTATCGCGTGAAGGCGCGCAATGCAAGCGGTGATTCGACGTACTCGAACACCGCGACCGTGTCGATCGCCGCAGCGCCCGCGAGCCCGCCGCCGACCGGAACACCCGTCCCGCCGGTCACTGGAACGCCGGTTCCGCCGGTGACCGGAACGCCTGTCCCGCCGGTAACCGGGACACCAGCTCCACCCGCAAGCGAGACACCGCGCCCGAAGCGCAGATGGTGGCATCGGCGTTCGAATTAATAAGATTGTCGTCGGCCACGCACCGACCGGAACCATACCGGTCGACCTAGGCGTCCGCGCGGTCCGCCGCGCAGACGCCTGGCCGCCGCAGCATCCCCATGCCCGCATGGGTATCGCCGTAAGTGTCGGCGCGGGTTGACGATCAACGGCTGCCGGCGTACAACGCTCCTCGATCAACGAGGAGAACCGACAGTGAGCACCGCCGGCAAGAGTTCGACCAGTGTTTTTCCACCGGGCAAGGCATGGGTCAAGAATTTCGAGCCCATTGCCTACATCGGCCTCGAGGATCGTCCTGCCTTCAAGATGGCGCTCCACAAGGCGGGCGATCGCTGGTACCTCTATGCTGCGCAGTTCTGGACGAGTGGTTGGTCGATCGTCGAGGTCACCGATCCGCGCAAACCGCGCTTCGTTCGGTTCATCGAAGGGCCGCCGAATACCTGGACCTTGCAGGTTCAGATCGCCGAGGGTCGCATGATCACTTCGATGGAGCGCATCCCGGAAGGCTGGGGCGGCGATCCGACGGGCCCCTACGATGAGGGATTCATCGTCTGGGACCTCGCCGATCCGGAGAATCCGCAACGCCTGGGCCACTACAAGACGGGCGGTGGCGGCACCCATCGCAACTACTATGACGGCGGTCGATATGTGCACACCACCGCCCTTCCCGATGGTTATGAAGGTCATATCTATCAGATCGTCGACATCGCGAATCCCGCGCAACCGCGCGAAGTTTCGCGCTGGTGGCGAACCGGCCAGTGGGTCGCGGGCGGTGAAGGCGGCGCACCGCATGGCACGCTCCTGCATGGCGGTGCGTATGTAAAAGGGCAACGCGCCTATCTTCCGTACAGTGCCGGTGGCTTCGTGATTCTGGATATCTCCGACGTCACCAAACCGCGCATGGTGTCGGATCTGCCCTTCTCCCCGCCGTTCCAATCGTTCATCGCCGTCCACACCGCCGTGCCGTTGGAAGGCAAACCGCTGGTCGTGGTCAATTCAGAAGCGATCGCCGAACGCTGCGACGAGCCGCTTGGTTACGCGGCGATCGTTGACGTTCGCAATGAAACCAAACCGCGCCTCATCGCCCTCTTCCCCTTGCCCAAGCCGTCGCCTGGAATGGGTGTGAAGAACTACTGCGAGCGCCCCGGGCGCTTCGGTCCGCATAATCAACATCAGCCGCAGCATCAGCCGATTCTTTGGCAGGACGAAGACATCATCTTCCTCACGTATTTCAACGCGGGGCTGCGTGCGTACGACATCACCGACGAGCGCTTTCCAAAGGAAGTGGGCTACTTCCTCGCGCCTGATCCGACAGTGCGTCGGGGCCCGCTGCCCGAAACAGGCCTCGCGACGCAATCCGAAGACGTGCTGGTCGATGCGCGCGGGAACATCTTCATCACCGACAAGAATCACGGCATCTATGTGCTGCGGTTTCATCGCCCCGCGGACTCGGACAATCCGTAGCCGACCATTCGTGTCGCTTTGCGTCGCTTTCAATGCGCGTCGCTTCAGTGGGCGCCGCTTTCAATGCTTGACCACGGCGTGATCGCCATGTGATATCCATGCCGTCAAATCACGGGATCGGAACCGGCGCGCATCGGCAGAGGGTCTGCGCGAACGGCGGGTTCCAAGGCTCACAATGGAGGCCGCCCCGTGAAGGCCAAGCAACTCATCGTCCTTGCTCTCGTCGCAGCCCTGATCGCCGCCTTTTTCATCTTCGATCTCGGCCAGTATTTCAGCCTCGCCTATATCAAATCGCAACAGGCCGCCGTGCTGGCACAGTACGACGCGCACCCGGCGCGGACGATCGCGATCTTCTTTGTCGTGTATGTCGCCGTGGCCGGATTATCGCTGCCCGGCGCGGCGATCATGACCTTGTTCGCCGGAGGCATCTTCGGCCTTGGCGTCGGCCTGGTCGCCGTTTCGTTCGCCTCCAGCATCGGTGCCACGCTTGCCTTTCTCACCTCGCGCTTCATCCTGCGTGATTCGATCCAGGCGAAGTTCGGCGACAAATTGCGTGCGATCAACCAGGGCATCGAGAAAGAAGGCGCCTTCTATCTCTTCTCGGTCCGCATGGTGCCCGCGTTTCCGTTCTTCATCGTGAATCTGGTGATGGGCCTCACCCCCATCAAGACCACGACCTTCTACTGGGCGAGTCAGCTTGGCATGCTCATCGGCACCGCGGTGTACGTGAACGCGGGTATGCAGCTCGCGCAGATCGATTCGCTGCGAGGCATTCTTTCTCCCGGCATCCTTGGCGCGTTCGCCCTGCTCGGCATCTTCCCATTTGTCGCGAAAAAAGCCGTCGCTGTAATCAAGGCACGCAAGGTTTATCAGCGTTGGACGAAGCCGGCGCGCTACGATCGCAACCTCGTTGTGATCGGCGCGGGATCGGCCGGTCTGGTGAGCGCGTACATCGGCGCGGCGGTCAAGGCCAAGGTTACGTTGATCGAAAAACATCGCATGGGCGGCGATTGCCTCAACACCGGATGCGTGCCTTCGAAGGCGCTGATCCGCTCGGCGAAGTATGTTTCCCACATTCGTCGAGCCAAGGAGTTCGGGATGACCGGTGCCACGGTCGACTTCAACTTCGCCGACGTGATGGAGCGCGTTCAACGCGTCATCAAGACCATCGCACCGCACGACTCACCGGAGCGCTATGCAAGCCTTGGTGTCGAGTGTATTGAAGGGTCCGCGAAGATCACCTCGCCTTGGTCGGTAGAGGTCCGCACACACGAAGGCGTCCGTACGCTCACCACGCGCAACATCGTGATCGCGGCGGGCGCGCGCCCCTTCGTTCCGGCGATTCCCGGACTCGACCAGACCGGCTATCTCACCTCCGATACTGTCTGGTCCCTGCGCACGCTCCCCAGGCGACTCGTCGTACTGGGCGGCGGACCGATCGGCGCGGAGCTCACGCAAAGCTTCGCACGGCTCGGCGCGGAAGTCACCCAGATCGAAATGCTGCCACGCATCCTGTTTCGCGAGGACCCGGACGTATCGGCGCTCGTCACCGAGCGTTTCCGGAACGAAGGCATCCGCGTGCTCACCGGCCACAAGGTTATCCGAGCGGTCATCGAGAACGGCGAGAGGATCCTCATCGCCCTGCATGACGGAATGGAAGTGCGCATTGCGTGCGATGCCGTCCTGGTGGCGGTTGGACGCACACCGAATGTAAGAGGCTATGGTCTCGAAGAGCTCGGTATTCCGCTTCGCAAGAACGGCACGGTCGAGACGAATGAGTCCCTGCAGACGATCTATCCGAACATCCTGGCAGCGGGCGATGTGACCGGACCCTTCCAGTTCACCCACAGCGCAGCCCATCAAGCGTGGTTCGTCGCCGTCAACGCGCTGTTCGGTCGATTCCGCTCGTTCAAGGTCGACTACTCGATCATGCCGTGGTCGACATTCGTCGATCCGGAGGTAGCCCGCGTCGGCTTGAACGAGACAGAAGCCAAGGAGCGCGGGATCGCCTATGAGGTCACTACCTACGGGTTGGATGATCTCGACCGTGCGATCGCCGACGGCGAAGCGCATGGCATGGTGAAGGTGCTGACCGTTCCCGGGAAAGACAAGATTCTTGGTGTCACGATCGTGGGCGAGCATGCGGGCGATCTGATTGCAGAGTTCGTCTCAGCGATGAAAAACAAGCTGGGACTCAACAAGATTCTCGGGACGATTCACATCTACCCGACCCTGGCTGAGGCCAACAAGTTCGCCGCCGGCAACTGGAAGCGTGCGCATGCGCCGGCAAAGCTGATGCCATGGCTCGAACGCCTGCACGCATGGGAGCGTGGTGAGCGCGCCACGACCGCAAACATCCCGAGCAACCACGGCGCCGCGGCAACGAGGCCTGCGTAGCCCGCGGAATCCAAACGAAGGGCCTGGGCGTATACCGCGCACGC
>JBJXGX010000171.1:0-5588 GCA_046160305.1 Burkholderiales bacterium | reverse complement strand
GCGATCACCATGTAGCCGTCGCTTGCCTGGTACGCCTTGTATGGCACCAGCATCGCAGCCTCGGTGCCGGTGCGGCGGGGCACGCTCCCGCTCGCAAGATAGTTCGCCACCGAAAAATTCATCCAGGTCAGTCCTGTTTCGAAGAGCGACGTGTCGATCGTGCAGCCCTCACCGCTCGCGTCCCGCTGCCGAAGCGCGGAAAGAATGCCGATCACCGACCACATGCCGGTGGTCATGTCGATGATCGAGGGCACCACCCGCACCGGCGGCCGCCCTTCTTCGCCCGTCACGCTCATCAATCCGGCGAACGCCTGGATGAGCGGATCGTAACCGGCGTGATGGCGCATCGGACCTTTCGACCCGAATGCCCCGAGATTGCAATAGATGAGCGATGGTTTCGCGGCCCGCAATGTGAGTGCATCAAGGCCAAGCTTGTCGACCAATCCGGGCCGCATATTCTGCAGCACGACATCGGCTCGCTCGACGATGAAGCGTACCAGCGCGTCCCGCTCCACGGGTGCTTTCAAATCGATCGCCGCGGACAGCTTGTTGCGATTGAGGGTCTGAAACGCCGCCCCGGCGCCATGCCAGAACGGTGGGCCCCATGCCCGTGCGTCGTCGCCACCCTGTTTGTTTTCAACCTTCAGCACGGTGGCGCCGAGGTCGGCGAAGATCTGTGCACCGAACGGTGCGGCAACGCTCGAACCGAGCTCGACCATCAGCAACCCGGTCAAGGGCAATGCAACCGCACGCTCGCTACTGCTCATGTCAGGCCCGCGCCTTTGCTCGCACATATTCGATCGCGATCGGTGCGACTGAAATCACGATGATTATTCCGATCACGATAGACAGGTTGCTCTTCACGATCGGCAGGTTGCCGAAAAAGTACCCGCCATACGCCAGTAGCCCGACCCAGAGCAGCGATCCGACGACACTGAACAGGATGTAGCGCGGGTAGAACATTTTGCCGATCCCGGCAACGAACGGCGCGAACGTACGGACCAGCGGGACGAATCGCGCCATGATCACGGTCTTGCCGCCATGGCGCACATAGAACGCCTGGGTCTTGTCGAGCGCCGATCGGTTGAGGAAGCGGGACCCTTCCGACTTGAACACCTTCGGCCCGAGCTTTCGTCCAATGAAATAGTTGACGTTGTCACCGCAGAACGCCGCGACGATGATGGTGAGCGCAAGCGCATTGATGTTCATATCACTCGCGGCCCAGAGCGCGCCCGCAACGAACAACAGCGAATCGCCCGGAAGGAACGGAGTGACCACCAATCCCGTTTCGCAAAAGATGATCGCAAAAAGGATGGCGTAGACCCACGTACCGTACTGGCCTAGCAGGACAGCGAGATGTTTGTCGAGATGGACGATGACGTCCCAGAAGAATGCGAGAAACTCCATATGGCGTTCGGATCGGAATCGGTGCGGGAAATGGGCGCTATTGTAGCGGGGCCGCCGACTATAATCGCGGATCTTCGCTTCCGTCCCGAGTGTGCGGCACGATGTCGCAAGCATCTGCAATCGAAAACCATCCGAGTGTCGTGCGCGTACGCGCGGCACTCTCCACGCACGGCATTCTCGATCGCATCGTCGTCTTGCCGGATTCAGCGCGCACCGCGACCGCCGCGGCCGATGCCCTGGGTTGCAATGTTGCGCAGATCGCCAACTCGCTCGTGTTTCGCCTAGTGAGCTCGAACCGGGCCTTGCTCGTGCTGTCAAGCGGCGCCAAGCGCGTGGACCTCACCCGATTGGCGGCGTTCGTCGGCGAACCGGTCGGCAAAGCAAACGCAGCGTTCGTTCGGGAGACCACCGGCTTTGCCATCGGCGGTGTCGCCCCGGTGGGCCATGAGACGCCGATTCGACGGCTGGTCGAGCGTTCGCTTTTCACATTCAATGAAATCTGGGCTGCCGCGGGTCATCCGAATACCGTGTTCCGCTTGAGCCCGGATGAGTTGGTGCGCATCGCCTCGGCCGAGATCGTCGAGGTGGCCGAGGCATGACCGCGATCCGGCTTCTGCCCGAGACGTTGATCAGCCAGATTGCCGCCGGCGAAGTGGTCGAACGACCTGCTTCGGTGCTGAAGGAACTGCTCGAGAACGCGCTCGATGCCGGTGCACGAAGCATCAGCGTCACCCTCGTCGAGGGTGGCGTCAAGCTCATCAAAGTGACCGATGACGGCGGCGGCATCGTGCGCGATGAGCTTGCCCTCGCGCTGGCCCGGCATGCCACCAGCAAGATCGCCTCGTTGGCGGATCTGGAACGTGTCGCGACGCTTGGATTCCGTGGCGAAGCGCTGGCCTCGATCGCCTCGGTCGCGCGCGTCACGATTTCTTCGCGCGCCGCCGACGCTCAATACGGTGCGAGCATCCAGGCGGACGGGGGACCGCCAGGAAGCATCGAACCCGCCGCGCATGGGCAAGGCACAACGATCGACGTCGCGGATCTCTACTTCAATACGCCGGCGCGGCGCAAGTTCCTGCGCATGGAGGCAACCGAATACGCCCACTGCGCAGATACGTTCCAGCGTATCGCCCTTGCGCAGCCCGAGGTCGCGCTGTCACTTCGTCACAATGGACGCGTGACGGCCCACTACCCGCGCGCCACGCCGCTCGCACGCGCTGCCGCGATCCTCGGTGAACCGTTCACCCAGGGCTGCCGGCCTGTGGACGAATCGATCGTGGGATTACGGTTGCACGGATTCGCCGGCGATCCGGCACTCGGGCGCAGCAGCCGCGATGCGCAGTATGTCTATGTCAATGGCCGGTTCGTGCGCGACAAGTTGCTCGCGCATGCGACGCGTGATGCGTACGCCGATGTGATGCATGGCGATCGGTTCCCCGCGTTCGTACTGTTCCTCGACATCGATCCGATCGCCGTCGACGTCAACGTCCATCCGGCCAAGACGGAAGTCCGATTTCGAGATAGTCGCGCCGTGCATCAGTTCGTGGTCCGCGCGTTGAGCAAGTCCCTCGCCCTCACCGGTCGAGAGGCCACCCCGGCGCCTGTCCCGATGAACGCCTTTCAATCGTTCATGGGACGACAAGGCGAGCTCGCCGTTGCGCAACCGGTCGCCGCGTATACCGCAATGATCTCGGCGCTGCGCGACCGATCGCCCATGGCAAACATGTTGCAGGAGCCGCCGTCCGCGCGGCCGGCAACGCATGAAGCCGGCGAGCGTCCACTGGGCTATGCGCTCGCGCAGTTGCACGGCATCTACATCCTCGCGCAGAACCACGCCGGATTGGTGCTGGTCGACATGCATGCTGCGCATGAACGCATCCTGTACGAAAAGCTCAAGCGCTCCATGGACACACAGAAGGTGACCGCGCAGGCACTGCTGATTCCGATCACCTTCGCGGCGGATCCGCTCGAAGTCGCGGCAGCCGAGGAGCACCGGGCGTCGCTCGCATCGATCGGGTTCGAGATCGCGCCGGTCTCGCCGACCACCCTGGCGGTGCGCGGTGCGCCGGAACTGGTGATCGACGGCGATGTGCCCGAGCTCGCGCGCGCGCTGTTGCGCGATATCCGCGATCACGGCGTTTCGCATGTGCTCAATCAGCGGCAAGACGAGTTGCTGGCCACCATGGCGTGCCACGGCGCCGTCCGCGCGAATCGCAACCTGTCGATGGCCGAAATGAACGCGCTGCTGCGCGACATGGAGGAAACGGAACGCGCCGGCAACTGCAATCATGGCCGGCCGACGTGGTATCAGATGTCGATGTCCGATCTCGATCGATTGTTCATGCGCGGACGTTAGCCGCCGCGACACCCGTTACTTGGTGCCCGCCGCGACCAACTTGCCCCACTCGTCGACCTTGATGCGGGCCACCACTTCAAAGTCCCAGCCGAGCGAGCGGATCAGAACGCCTTCTCCTTCGGCGGGATACGGTGGCCCGGCGACCGCGTAGAACGGATTGCCATGGCTGACGAGCGCCAATACCGCACCGGGCGGCGCGCCGGCATCGAAGAGCCGCCGTAGTGGCGCATACCGTTCGGGCGGACTGACCGCGCCGGGTCCACCGCGAACATCCATGGTCGGTTCGGCGCGACCGAAGATGAGACGCGCGGTTTCCATCGTGCGGCAGACCGGACTTGCCAGAACCCGGTCGACCTTGATACCCAGCGCTTTGATCGCAGCGCCGATGTTGCGGGCATCATCGCGGCCCCGATCGATCAGGTTGCGTTGATTGGCGCAATCCTCGTAACCACGGCTGTTCTGATCATTCTGCGAGAAATCGGTGGCGGCATGGCGAAAGTAGAGGACGAGGCCACCTTGTCTCATGGCTCGAGCGATGTCACCGTCGGATAGCACCTGAACCGGTGCCGATGAACGATCGGCAGGCGGTGGCACCTGCGCCACGGCAATCGTGGGCAGGAGCGCCAACAGGGCGATGGCCCGCCACGCCGGCGCCCAACGGCCGAAGCGATTCCAGGGCGTTGCTGTATTCATCGATGCATCCATGTACCGTGTCGAACGAAAAGTATAATCCGCTAGCGGCCCCGATCCTGCGTCCTTCACCCGTTGCTCATGTCTGACACCATCAATCCGCGGTCGGAGCGTCCCGACGCCTTCGCCATCCTGGGTCCGACGGCAAGCGGCAAATCGCATCTCGCCATGGCGATCGCGCGGCATGTGCCGATCGAGATCATCTCGGTCGATTCAGCACAGGTTTATCGCGACATGAACATCGGCACCGCGAAACCCTCCGCGGCCGAACGCGATGCGGTCCGCCATCATCTGATCGACATCATCGATCCGACCGAGCGTTATTCAGCCGCCCGCTTTCGCGCCGACGCACTGCGACGGGTCGCGGAGATCCAGGCGCGTGGTCGGGTCCCGCTTCTGGTCGGTGGAACGATGCTCTATATCAAGGCGCTACGGGAAGGATTGTCATCGTTGCCCGGCGCCGACGCCGAAGTTCGAGCCGCGATCGATCAGGATGCGTTGGCGCGCGGATGGCCGGCGCTTCACGCGGAATTGTCCGCCCACGACCCGGTGACGGCGGCGCGACTTTCGCCCAACGACTCGCAGCGGATCCAACGCGCCTTGGAGGTCTTTCGCATCAGCGGAACGCCGATGTCCGAGCATTTCGATCGCGCTTCGATTGCGAAGCCGTCCATTGGGCTGCACGTCCTCGCGTTGATTCCGCCTGATCGCGCGGTTCTTCATGATCGGATCGCGGCGCGCTTCGATCGGATGCTGGAGGAGGGTCTCGTTGCTGAAGTCATGCGCCTCCGTGAGAAGTATCCATTGCACGCCGGCCTGCCGTCGATGCGATGCGTCGGTTACCGACAGGCCTGGGATCTCCTTGACGGCGCGATCGATCGGTCAACGCTGCGCGATCAAGGCATCGCCGCGACCCGTCAACTGGCGAAGCGGCAACTGACGTGGTTGCGCAGCATGCCGGATGTGACACTGCTCGACTGCTTCTCGCCGCAATTGGAGGTGACCGTGCTGGCCGCCATCGAGCGCGATCTGCCGATGCAGATCTGACGATCGTGTGCGCGGTGCCGCCAGGGCTACCTGCCGCGCGCCACGCCTTCGCGGCGCGGGTCGGCGGCGCCAAGCCAGCCGTCCGACC
>JBJXGX010000170.1:0-14181 GCA_046160305.1 Burkholderiales bacterium | reverse complement strand
CGCATCGAGCGCTTCTATCACGATCACAGCTACGAGAACATGGTGCATACCGAACCAAGCACGATCGATATGGACGACGACGAAACACCATTCTGAACGGTGCAACATTCACCACCAAGAACGCCGCCGGTCAGCCTTGCCGGCGGCGTTTGTCATTCCATGAGCTGGCGCAATCTATTCGGAACATCGCCGTTGTTGAAAAATGCACTTTCAATTCGGGTGAAAACACTCACGCATTGGCGTTCGAATTCGCGGATACGCGCGATTCATTCATTGCCGTCAATCAACAGTCGCTCCGATTCGATCAATACGATCGCGTTCTTCTCGCACACATTGTAGTGACAAGGGAGACCGCGGATACTTGCGATGCCGAGCTTGGGCCGAGCTAACACCCAAACGCCCACGCCCCGCTGTTCGCGGGGCTATACTTTCGGCCGATGTCCACCCAATATCAGGAGGAGCATGATGCGCACTGCACGTGTAGCAGGCCTCGTTGCGGCCACGATCGCTGGAATCACCGCATCGGCAACCCAATCAGCCGAGTATCGCTGGCTAAACAGTTGGGACCGCAATCTGCCACAGGTCGCGCTCTTCGCCGAGCCGTATGCCAAAGCGATCGAAGCCGCCTCGAAAGGCAGCATCAAATTCAACGTGAGCGGTCCGGAAGCGGTGCCGTCGTTTGAGCAGCTACAGCCGGTGGCCTCGGGCGCGTTTCAGTTTCTCTACACGCACGGCGCCTACCACTTCGGCACCAATCCGCTCCTTGCGACCGCAGAGGCGATCGGCGGAACGCCGGCCGAGCGCAAAGCCTCCGGTGTGTTCGAGGCGATTGACCGACAGTACCAAAAAATCGGATTGAAGCTGTTGGCAATGCCGATGACGCCCGACGGTGGCTATCAGATCATCCTGAAGCGCCCACCCACCGCGAACGGCGACCTGCAGGGCCACAAGATCCGTGGCAACCCGACCTATGCGGCGGTGATCAAGCTGCTCGGCGCTTCGATGGTGACGTTGCCGACGGGTGAAATCTATACCTCGGTTGACAAGGGCGTCATCGACGGCTTCGCGTTCCCCACCTACGGCGCGCTCGAAAGCCGTTACTACGAGCCGGCGAAATATCTGCTGCGCCCATCATTTGGTTTTAGCGCGAGTGCGGTGCTCGCCCATCTCGCAACGTGGAATAAGTTCTCCGCCGCCGAGCAGAAGATCATTCTCGATGAAGGCGTGAAACACGAAGACAAATGGCTGCGGGAATCAGCGCAGTTGATTCAAGACGAAGAGAAAGCGCTCATCGCCAAGGGCATGCAGGTGGTGCAAATGGGTGAGGTGCAGCGGGCAAAGCTGAAACGCGCATGGTCGGACGGGCTGTGGGACAACGCGGCGCAGAAGTTCAAGAAGGAGACGGAGGAGATTCGGGCGATCGCGCGGGGGAAGGGGTTGGATTGAGGCGTAGGCAGCACATTAGTCCAAGTCACTCCGGCAATTCGCCATATGGGGTGTTCATTCAATGCCACGAACGACTCGGGGGGATGCTCACGTACGACGCCCCACTGACCACTTCAATTGCATGATCGAACATTTGTAATTTGTACGAATTCAATTAATTTAAGCCGCAGATGATTCGGATCGCTGCGGTGAATTCGTACGAGAACATACTAGACAACCACCAGCTTAACCTACCCCGTCTTCACCAACTCGCCCTCGGATTCTGCCATTTTCACGCTCAGCGCTGAGCTAACTGATTGATGTAGCAAGGCGCCGATCGCCGAAGTGGCGTGTAGTGCCGACCTTGGTCGTTGCGTCACGGCATTCACATGGCGATACTTCGGCCATGTTCTTGCGATCCAAGACGCGTAAGAAGGACGGCAAGGTCCACCGCTACTTCAGCGTGGTGGAGAGTCGCCGGTTGCGAGATGGTCGAGTCGCGCAACGACACGTGCTGTATCTTGGGGAGATCAACGACGCGCAGCATCTTGCCTGGTGCAAGACCATTGATGTTGTTGAGAGTGCAGCCGGCAGGACTTCGCAGATGGCGGTCTTTCCGGAAGATCGCCTCGCTCCGCCAATGCCGTGCGAAATTGCGCAGGTTCGGTTGAAGGACATGCGCTTGGAGCGGCCGCGGCAATAGGGTGCGTGCTGGTTGGCGCTGGCGTTGTGGAAACAACTCGATCTGGACCGATTCTGGGCACCGCGGCTTGTGCCCAGTCGCGAAGGGACGCGATGGTTGAATGTACTGAAGACCTTGGTGGCGTACCGCTTGATCGATCCTGGCAGCGAGTGGCGCTTGCATCGTCAATGGTTCGAACGCAGTGCGATGGGCGATTTGCTCGATGAGGATTTTGGCATCGCGCAACCCAACACGCTCTATCGGTGTTTGGACTTGTTGGTCGAGCACAAGAAGGCGCTGTTCAGTCATCTGAAAGGGCGCTGGGAAGAATTTTTCAGTGCCCGCTTCGAGGTGTTGCTGTACGACCTGACCAGTACCTACTTCGAGTGCGATGCCGGCGTCGTACAAACGGGATTGAAGCGCTTCGGCTACAGCCGCGATAAACGCTCGGATTGCGTGCAGGTGATCATCGCGCTCATCGTCACCCCCGAAGGATTTCCGCTGGCCTACGAGGTGATGGCCGGCAACACCGCCGACAACACCACCTTGGATAGATTCGTGCAGAAGATCCAAGACCAGTACGGCGCAGCCGAGCGGATCTGGATCATGGATCGCGGCATCCCGACCGAAGCGGCGTTGGAATCGCTGCGCGCCCGCACCCCTGCAGTACGCTACCCGGTGGGCACCCCCAGGGGGCGGCTGAGCGCGCTCGAACAGGCGTTTCTCGCGCGCCCGTGGGAGCAAGCCCGCGAGCAGGTACATGTGAAGCTGCTGGAGAAGGACAAGGAAGTGTATGTCTTGGCGCGCAGCACCGATCGGCCAAGGAGCGCGCGATACGTCGTCGCGTGCTCAAACGACTTATCAAGCGGCTACGCGAACTGCAAGATCAAGAGCTCACGCGCGACCAGGCGCTGATGAAATTGGGTGCAGCCAAGAAGGAGGCGGGCAACCTGTGGCGCTTAGTGGACACGGGGCTCGTTGAGGGTCATAGCGACGTTGATGCGCCATTGACGGCGTAAGCGTGCAGCGCCTCGATTGCCGACTTCGGATTAGAGGCCACGATCTTCAACAGCGCGCGCGCCGGACCGGCTGGCCGCGTTCGATGCTGCTCCCAGTTTTCCAGCGTACGCACGTTCACGCCGATCAGTTTGGCAAACTGAGATTGACTGATTTTCGCGGCCTCGCGGATGGCGCGAATGTCCGGTTCAGCTAATTCGGTCGACCGTACACCCCGTACCGACTTTCCTGCCATGTGGCGCTTCATCTCGCGCACACCCTTGACCAGTTGATCGAAATGAGCCTTATCCATCCTTGATCTCCATCATCAATGCAGCGAGCACCTTGATCTGCTTCGGGGTCAAATCCTCGCGCTCACTCTTGACGTAGCCGTAGATCAGGTAAATGCAGTGGTTCGGAACGCGCCAGTAATAGATCACCCTTGCGCCGCCACGCTTTCCACGACCTGTTACCGACCAGCGCAGCTATGGCAGCCCGGTTCCTCCGTGAACCAAATCGCCTGCATTGCATGAGATAAGCGGAAATCTCTGCGGAGCGCGAAAATCGTCGCGGCGATCATTTTGAGATTGCGACGAAGACCGACATGCACACTTGACGGATTTCTGCGTGTGATGAGGCGACCTAACAAGAGCGGCGCTGCGATGCTCTCAAATGCCCTGGGGCACTCAACGAATTTCCACGACCGCCTCGCCAGCGACCAGCGCTTCGCGCAGCGCGGGTAGAATCCTCGAGAACGCTTCCAGCAATGCCACCTTCCGGCAATTGCCAAGACGAACCCAGACCACTTGCGGCGGGATGCTTCCCTGCCGATTGCGAGCGCCTGAAAGTCCTCATCCTTGGTTACGATGGTTAGCCCGCGCTCGATGGCGTACTGCCAAATAGTGCGGTCGTCGGCAGACTCTAAGCCGACATCGCGCACATGTGAGCATTCCCATCCGTTTGCTGCGAGATAACGAGCCAGCGCCAATGGCAACTGATTGTCGACCAACAACGTCATGCAGTAATCAGGATGGCGTGATTGGTTTGAGCCGCAGCATATTCAAGCGCGGCCAGGATGTCAGACTCTTCGAGGAAGGGATAGTCGTCGAGAATTTCCTGATGCGAAGCCCCAGCTCCGAGCAGCCCGAGAATATCCGTAACTCGAACGCGCAAGCCGCGAATACACGGACGTCCGCCACACTTACCGGGTTCGATTGTGATGCGATCAAGCAGACTGGATTTCATGAAGTTCCCAAGGCGGCAAGTACTTGGTTGGAAGTATGACTTTCATGCACCTGATTAGCAAGGTACAGCCCGATCGGGGCAGAGTAACCACCCGAATAACCAACGGCTCAGAATTTCAGACGCGTCTTTGATCGTGTGATGATCATCCACGTTTATTTCGGAAGCCATTTGCGTCGGCGGGGAGCCTATCCGCGCCCAGCGATTTGGGGTCAAAGTCGTGTAGGGAAAAATGGGGCCGATGTAAGATTCCCATGAAGCCATTCATGACCCCGCCCGAGCGCAAGCGACGGCCCGTGCGCTTCATCACCGCCAATGTCACGCCGATGCTGATTTCCATGAGAAGACCTTTCTTCCTGACATTCCTTCTTGCCTGCTCGCTTCCGGTTCAGGCGCAGTTTCCTTCCAAACCGGTGCGCGCGATCGTCGCATTCGGCACCGGCGGCGCGACCGACGTGATCGCGCGCATTGTTGCGGCGTCGATCTCGCAGTCGCTCGGCCAGCCGGTGGTCATCGACAACCGGCCCGGCGCCGACGGCATCGTCTCGGGCGGACAGTTGGTCAAGGCCGCCCCCGACGGCTACACGGTGTTCTTCGGAACGTCGACACAGATCTCGGCGCTGCGGTCACTGCGCTAGCACGTCCCCTTCGATCCGATCGCCGACGTGACACCGATCGGCGGCATCGGCGTCAACAGCTTCTTCTGGACGGTGCACCCGGATCTGCCGGTGCGCACCTTGAAGGAGCTGTCCGCCTACGGGCGCGCCAATCCCGGCAAGCTGAACGCCGGGAGCTCGAGCGCCACCGCCAGCATCGCGCCGACGTTCTTCGCTGCCGCGGAGAATTTCAAGATCCAGGTGATTCCCTACAAGAGCGAGACGACCACGCTGAACGACCTGATCGGCGGGCGCATCCAGTTCGTGCTCGTCACTGGGACATTGGCGTAGCATGTCCGCGACGGCCGCATCCGTGGACTCGCGACGATGCTCACCGGCCGCAGCAAGGCATTGCCCGACCTGCCGACGATGGCCGAGTCGGGCATCACGCCGTTCGCGGCGATCCCGTGGATGGGCCTGTTCGGGCCGGCGAAGATGCCGACGGAGATCGTCGAGCGACTCTCGCGCGAGCTGCTCGCGACCTTGCAAAAGCATGAGGTACGCGAGCAGATCGAACGGCAGGCGATGGAGATCAATCCGCTCTCGGCCGCCGGGATGGAGACGCTGGCGCGAGAGCAGACCGAGGTCTGGCGGCGGCTCACCAAGGAAGCCGGCGTTCCCGAGTAGCGCGGCCATGACAACAAGCGTCATCGCCGGCAAATACGTGCTCGGCATGCGGAAAGGCGAGCAGGTCCTCCTGCAGGATCACTACGTCTATGTGGACGGCACGACGATCGAGGCGGTAACGCGCGACGCGCCCGCAGCCGGCACGCCGGTCGTCCGATACGAGCACGGCTTCGTGATGTCCGGTTTCGTGAACCTGCACGCGCATTGCATCCGGGGCGGCCTGTTCCGCGGCATCCCGGACGACCTCGAGATGGAGCCGTCGACACCCAAGCTCGTCTACAACGTGCTCTTGTCGCTCACGGCCATCGCCGCGCAGCAACTCACGCGCGAGGAACTGCACGCGGTCACCGCACTTGGCATGATCGATCTGCTCAAGGGCGGCTCCACCACCGTGCTCGACATGTGGCACCACGGGCAAGAGATGTTCTTCGACGTCGCCCGAGAGATTGGCCTGCGCACCGTCGGCGCGCCGTTCATCATGTCCTCTTCGAATTCGCGTCTGGGGCCGGACGGCTATCCGCTCTGGGATTTCGGCAACGATGGCCTGGCCCAGCTCGCGAGATCCGTCGCGCTCCACAAGGCGCGCGACGAGGGACAGGACGGCCTCGCCCAGGTGGCGATCGGCCCGCATGCCACCGACACCTGCCTGCCTGCGCTGCTGCGCGAATACCGCAAAGCGGCGGACGACCTCGACTGCATCCTCACCACCCATTTCGCCCAGACGCCGCAGGAAATCGCGCTGCTCAGAAGGCGCTACGGCATGGGGGCGGCCGCGTATGCCCGGAACACCGGCCTTTTGGGCGATCGCGTAATACTGGCGCATGCTGGCTGCGCCACGGACGAGGAGCTTGCTGTGCTCGCCAGCACCGGCACGCACGTCGCGAACTGCGCGTTGGGCTTCGCACGCGAGGGCAGCAACTTCCCATTCGCGCGTTTCGCTAACGCGGGCGTGAGCACGGGCATAGGCACCGATTCCCATGGCATGGACATGATCGGCGAGCTGCGTGTGAACGGGCTGCTGTCGAAGAATTTCTTCGGCAAGGCGCATGTGGGCACGGCGCACCAGCTGATGCGCGCCGGTACGCTGGCCGGCGCGAACTCGCTCGCGCGGCCAGACCTGGGTCGGCTGCAGGCGGGCGCGAAGGCAGACCTCCTCATGTTCGATCTCTTCAATCCGCATCTGCAGCCAGTGTGGGACCCGGTCAACAATCTGATCTGGAAAGGCCACGCCGGCGACATTGTGTTCACTATGATCCACGGCGAGTCGGTGGTGCGGGATGGCAGACCCCTCAAGGCGGATGAGGGCGCCATCATGCGCAAGGCAGCACTTGCCGCGCAAAAGATATGGGAACTCGCCGTAGAGCGGAAGATCGTGCCGCCGCCCGCCGTCACGCGGTAAGTCGGGGTCGACGAAGCGATTTTCATCGACGAGGTGAAACGTTCTAACAGCGCAAATGGCAAAGCTGCAGTCAATGGAAAAGTAAAGTTCGGCGAGACGTTGAATTTGATCGCGGCGATCGTCGCCGCGCGTTAGCAGCGTCGCACATATTGACCCACGACCGCGACCCCGGGCGGAACTGATCTGCTCGGGTCACTGAGCAGATCAATGACTGCCGGGTTCGACTAGCGGGGCGGGGGAACAACCCACGCGCAGAGCATCGAATTAACGGTGCGCCAATGCGCTGCCGCGTAGCGGCTTACGTGAACTACGCGTTCGAGCGGACGCGTAGAAGCGTGATCGGAATGCCTTCCATGACTGTGGTTTGCGTCGGTTTTCGCGCGCGCCGCTCAACGCAATGTTGCGCCGCATGAGAGCCCGTAATCCCGTGATCGTTCATCATCGAAGTCAGGGCTGCCGCTCACTTTGAGGCGGATCCATCCATTAGCGAATTGACAATCCACGATTGATGAGCTCACCTTACCCATCGCATGCCGGTATTGGTAGTCGCGACAACGATTCTTTCGCGGCGAACGCGCCGAGCGGAATTTGTCAGGCCGGGATCACCCTCATAAAAGGAGCGGCGCCACGTGGGATGCGGCGTGTGGTGCAATGGGTGCCATTCTTTGCCGTGTTCACGTTCGTTACGTCCCTTGGCTTCAGCCATTTCAAGAGGAACACCGCGCGCACTCGCCGCCGTCATCAGTCGTGATACTTCCGGATCGCCAAGCAGTCCCCGCAGCCGGACGCAATCCCCAAGCCAGGGCGCCTATTGCGCGGCGATGTCGGGCCTCTTGTTGTCAACGATCGGTTTGGTCTTTTCGCCGGTTCGGCGTACGCTCGAAACCGGGAGTAGATCCAAGAAGGGTTGTTCGGCGAAAGGAGGGCGATGCCATGGCAAAGGTGATCAGCGCATTCTGCGGTTTCGTTGTCGCGTGCCTGTTTGCCACGGCGGCATTCGCGCAATCCGACTGGCCTACTCGCCCGGTGAAGGTGATCGTCCCGTATCCGCCCGGTGGCTTCAACGACATCGTCGCGCGCACGGTCGCCGACAAGTTGACCCAGATTCTCGGCCAGCCGTTTCTTGTCGAGAACAGAGCGGGCGCCGCGACGACTGTTGCATCGAACTTCGTCGCGCGCGCCCCGGCTGACGGCTACACGATCTACGCCGCCGGTACCTCGCTCGTGATCAATCCGGCGCTCCAAGGCAAGGTGGAATACGACCCGATCAAAGACTTCGCACCGATTTCGTTGACGTCGCTGACGCCCTTCGTGTTCCACGTCAACGCGGCATTCCCGCCGAAGGACATGAAAGAGCTGGTCACGCTGGTGCGCGCCAATCCCGATAAGTTCGCAATATCGAGCTCAGGGGTCGGTGCGGTGAACCACATGGCGGCGGAACTCTTCCGCGCGGAAACCAAACTCAAGATCACGCTCGTTCCGTACAAAGGCGGCGCACCCGCCGGACAGGATCTCGCGGCCGGAATTGTTCACATGATGTTTTCCGCGACGCTTGAAGCCGTGCCCTTGCTCCAAGGCGGCCGCACGCGGGCCCTTGCGATTTCCAGTCGAACGCGTTCGTCCGCCTTTCCGGATCTACCCACCATCGAAGAGGCGCTTGGCCTCAACGGTTTCGATGCGGTGTTCTGGCAGGCGATGGTGGCGCCCGCGGCGACGCCGAAGCCCATCATCGATCGCCTGCAAAATGCGCTCGTACAAGTGCTAGCTGATCCGGTACTCAAGGATCGCTTTGCTAAGCAAGGTACTGAATTGAAGTCTTCTTCGCCGCAGGAACTGGGCGAGCGCATCGAGCAGGAAGAGAAGCGATGGAGCACGCTCATTCGAACCTTAGGAATCAAGGCGGAGTGACCACACTCTTTCCAGACCTCCCCCGCGGAGGGGGAGGGTAACTACGTCTGCTTGGCCTTCGGGCGGGTGAGCGCTCGAAAATCTTGGGCAGCCTCGCCCAGATCTCTATGCCGTCGCTTTGATCTTGTGCCCGCCATCGCCTTTCGTGAGCGTCATCGCGGCTGACGCATCGTCGCCCACCCAGTCGCCCTTGATCTCGACGCCAAGGAAGTTGAGCTCGATGGTCACGTCGTCCGGATCTTTCAGGAAGATCTGATACAGCTTCGCTTCCGGAAAATTGCGGAAATGCATCTTGTTGCCGGTTTTCTTGATCCGTTGCTGCACGCCCTCCGGGTCTTCCGCGAGAAACGCCACATGATCGACCACCCCTGATCCGGTTTCCTTCTCATTGTGGATTTTGAGCAGAAACGTGTCCTTGATCGCGTTCGGTTCCTTGGAGGCGAGGTGGACGCAGATTTTTCCGTTCACGCCGAGCCAGTAGCCGGGGAAGCCGAAGTCTGGCCGAAAGACCTGCTCGAATCCGAGTACGTCACAATAAAAATTCTTGGTCTTTTCGAGGTCCTTCGCCACCAGCAGGAAATGATTCAGTTCAGTCAGTGCCATCGTGTTTCTCCTTGGCGTGTTGAAATAGTTCGAGGGGTCGCCTCCGGGCGGGAGCCAGTTCCGGCCTCGCGAGGGTCGCCAAAAGAGTTTATTCGAGAATGGCTTTGACTGGGAGACGAAATCGGCAATGCCGAATTCGCCTGTCTGGACCCGTAGAAGGCGCGCTCTTGGGCGGTCATCTCCCCGCGGTGCACGATCGCTTATCCGCCGTTATCATCGAATTCCCATGCCCACGAACCTCCCTTCTGCCTCCTTGCCCCTCTCCGGCCTCAGGGTCCTCGACCTGTCGCGGGCGCTGGCAGGCCCCTTCTGCGGGATGATTCTGGCCGACCTCGGTGCCGATGTCGTGAAGATCGAACCGACGCCCGATGGCGAGATGGTGCGCAAATGGGGGCCGTTCAAGGACGACATTAGCGTCTATTACCTCAGTATCCATCGCAACAAGAGGAGTCTCGCGCTGAATTTCCGTGATCCGCGCGGGCTTGATCTGATCCGAAGCATGGCCGATCGCGCCGACATCCTGATCGAGAACTTCAAACCCGGCGTGATGGGCGAGATGTCGATGGATTTCGAGGCGCTGGCCGCGCGTAATGCGCGTTTGATCTTCGCCTCGATCACCGGATTCGGTCGCACCGGGCCCTATGGTGATTGGCCCGGCGTCGACCAGATCGCACAGGGCATGTCGGGGCTCATGAGCCTTACCGGTCATCCGGAATCGGGGCCGACGCGGGTAGGCATTCCGATCGGCGATGTCGTGGCCGGCATGTGGGCAGCGCTTGGGATCCAGTCCGCGGTGATCGAGCGGGCACGCACCGGCAAGGGGCAGCGCGTCGAAACGTCCTTGCTGGCCGGTTTGATCGGCCTCCTGACAGTTCAAGGTCAACGGCAATTGACGTTGGACGACACGCCTCGCGTGGCCGGCAACGATCATCCGGTGATCTGCCCCTACGGCATGTTCGAGGCCGCGGACGGTCCGTTCAACATGGCCGCAGCGACCGAAGACATGTGGGTCAAGCTCTGCGGGCTGCTTGGCCTCGACGATCTCGTCGCGCATCCGGAATTTCGTACCAACGCTGCCCGCATGCGAAATCGCGTCGAAGTGAAACGCCGCTTGAACGCATGCTTTGTCAAGCGCGACAAAATGCATTGGACGAGCGAACTGGTTAAGCTCGGCCTGCCCGCCGGACCGATTTTCACCTTGGACCAGGTGTTCAAGGACCCGCATGTCCTTGCGACCAAAATGGTCGAGGAATTCGAACACCCGCTGATCGGCACGATGCGCACCATGGCGAATCCGATCCGCATGGACGCGCTGACCGGGAATTCCGTGCGGCGCGCCCCGCCCGCATTAGGGCAGGATTCAAGAGCGGTGCTGGCGGACTATGGATTGTCGCCGGAGCAGATCGATATGCTTGTGGCGGCGCGTGTTGTGCAGACTAACGGATAAAGACAAACGGATAAACGATGGCCATCGGTCAGCTTGCTTATGTCGCATTGGTGTCGCGCGATCCCGCCGCCGCAAGTGAATTGTTCGAGCGCCACCTTGGGCTGCCGCGCAACGATCTCGCCTACGAGGGCGGGACCTTGCCCGCATTCAGTATCGGTCGCGCGGCGCTGGTGGTTTGTCCGCTCGAACACGCGTTGGTCGAGGGGGATGCGCAACCCGGGGTGCATCACATTGCGCTTGCGGTCGGCGATCTGCGCCGCGCAACAGAGCGCTTGCAGGAAGCCGGAATCGGCGCATCGCCGGAAGCGCCGGGCTTTGCCGGTCGCGCGATGCGCCGCGTTGATCGATCGGCCACGGTGGGTGTGCGAACCGTTCTCACCGAGCCGCTCGCGCTTGCAGCGCACAGCGCGGGATCGATCGAGCGGATCGATCATCTTGGTGTGGCGAGTACCGATGTCGGCGAGGATGAGCGCGTCTTCTCGCGCAAGTTCGAATTCGAGGTCGAGAGCCGCCAGACCGATATGGAGGTCGTAATGGCGGTCGAGAGCTTCACCTCCGACAAGTACGGCGTGATCTATCACAACCGCAAACCCGAGCCGGTCGGTGGACTGCGCGTGTGCTTCATCACCGTGGGTGACTGTGAGCTCGAATTCCTTGCCAATTTCAATCCGCAGCAAGGCGCCGAAGTGCGTCACGGCGAGCCGGGTACAACGCGACAGGATCAGGGCGCCATCACGCGCTTCGTGCAGTCGCGCGGGCGCGGTCTTCATCACATCGCGCTCAAGTCGCCCGACATCAACGGCACGCTCGCGCAGTTGGCGCGCGCCGGGTTACCGATGATCGATACGGTCGGGCGTCCCGGCTCGCGTCGTGCGCTGATCGGCTTTCCGCATCCGAAGGCGCTGGGGGGCGTACTGATGCACATCGTTCAACGATAGGGATCTGGGGCTGAATGTCAGCGACTACGCCATTCGGCGAGCAATTCGCCCGCCTCCATCACCAGACCCAGGTGCAACGACACCATTGCGAGCGCAGCCTGTTCAAGATGTTCATCGGTGCCACGCACCAGATCGCGCAGCACGATCACCCGATAGTTGTGATTGGCGGCATCGAACGCGGTGTTGAGCACGCAGCAATCGGTGAAGCCGCCATTCAGCACGACGGCGGTGATGCGCTGGTTGCGCAGCAGAAAATCGAGATCGGTGGGGTAGAAGGCCGAGAGCCGCCGCTTGTTGGTGACGCGCATGTCGCCTGGTTCGACGCGGGTGAGAAGCTCGGTCCAGCGTGAGCCTTCGATGGCGTGCTCCGCGGCATTCGGGATCGGTCCGACATGAAGCGGGAAGGTGCGCCGCCACGCCGAGGGGATGCCGTTCACGTCATCGACGCCGCCTGCGCGCAGGGTCGAGGTGACGTGCACGATGCGTGCGCCGAGCGCACGCGCCGCATCGTGGAACCGATCGACCGGTGCAACGAGCTCGCGTGCGCGCGGCGCCGGGCAGGGGCAATCGGGCGATGGGTCGAGATGCCCGCGATGCAGGTCGATCGAGATCACCGCGGTGGTCTTGGGGTCGAGGTAGTCGGCGAACGCCTCACGTGCCAGCTCGCGTTCATTGCCATACACAAAGCTTTTCATCGTCGTTCCTCTCGTACGAACGGTTCGCCGAGCGCGCCGGGTTCACCGTCGCCCGCCTGCTTTGCCACGCTTACCCAGATCATGACAGCGAGCGTGACCGCGTAGGGCGTCATCGAAACGAAATACTGCGGCAGCTTGACCCCGGCCGCAGCGAGCTGCGGGATCAACGCTTCGATGCCCCCGAAGATCAGCGCACCGGCCAGGGCGCGCCAGGGCGCCCATCGCGCGAAGATGACAAGACCGATCGCGATCCAACCACGCCCACCGGTCATGCCATCGACCCAGAGCTTGGTGCTCACGACCGAAATATAGCCACCTGCAAGGCCGACGATGGCCGAGCCCGCGAGCACCGCCGCGAAGCGATAGAGCGGGACGTTGATGCCGGCGGCGTCGGCGGCTTGTGGATTCTCGCCGACCGAACGCAGACGCAAGCCGCGCGTCGTGCGCATGAAAAACCATGCCACCGCGAGAAAGATGACCGGCGTGAGGTACACCATCGCGTTTTGCGTGAACAGCACGCGGCCTAACATCGGCAGGTCGCTCAGCGGACCAAAGTGGACCGGCGGCAGCCCGCCCACCGTCTTGTTCACCCAACCAAGCACAGCGCCCGCGAAGCCGGTGAGTCCCTGGCAAAAAAAGACGAGCGCGAGGCCGGCGATGACTTGGTTTACCCGCAGTACCACGACGAGCGTGGCAAAGAGGACGGCAACCAGTGCGGCCGCGAGCATGGCCGCAAGCAGTCCAATCACACTCGCGCCCGGCATCGTCGTTCCCACTGTCAACTGCGCGCCGATTCCGGCCAACGCGCCGACCAGCATCAGCCCTTCGGCGCCAAGCGACAGCACGCCGGCACGCTCGCAGATAATCAATCCGAGTGCGGCAAGCGCGAACGGCACCGCAAAATCGGGCGCGCTCGCCAGCCAGTTGGTCAAGAACGCCATTACGCCGCTTCCACCGCGACGCGATGCACGCGATGGCGGATGAAGAACTCTGATGCGGCGACACAGATGACGATGATCGCCTGGATCAGTTGCACCATCGCGAACGGTATTTGATAGAACACTTGCAAGGTGCGCCCGGTGACGAAGAGCCCGGCAACCAGGATGGCGACGATCGCCGCGGCAATCGGATGATTGCGCGCGAGAAACGCAATCAAGATGCCCGAGAACCCGTAGCCTTGGAAAAACCCCTGCGTGAGACGCCCTTCCTGACCCGCCGCCACCATGAATCCGGCCACGCCGCCTAACGCTCCGGAAGCAAGGACCGCGCCCAGCATGACGTGTCCGACCGACACGCCGACCGCTTCGGCCATGCGGCGGTTGGCGTAGACGAAGCGCATGTAGAGCCCGGCGCGGCTGACATCGGTGAGCCACCACACCGCCACGGCGATGACCAGACCGATCACGATCGCGCTGCTAAAACCGGTCGCTATCTCCGGCAGGCGCTCGAATCCCCGGAATTGCGGCGAATGCGGGAACGCCGATTGCGGATCCTTCCACGTGCCGTAGAGCATATGCAACAGGAAATTGCTCGCGACGTAGTTGAGCATCAAGGTGGAAATGA
>JBJXGX010000169.1:0-43873 GCA_046160305.1 Burkholderiales bacterium | reverse complement strand
CACCGATCCGGTACTTCGCTTTGAACGCTGCATCGTTCGACACCGCCTTCACGACGTCCTGGCAATCGTCGAACACCCCGCGAATCGCGATGTTGTGGATATTCGCGTCCTGCAGCGAGAACATCTGCGCGCGCTGGAAGGCGCTCATCCGATCATGCGGCGAGAGCATGAAGACGTTGATCCCCTTCTTGCCACGCATCGCATACTCGGCCGACGAACCGGTGTCGCCCGATGTCGCGCCAAGGACGTTCAACGACCTGCCCTGCCTGGCGAGCACATATTCGAACAGGTGCCCGAGAAACTGCATCGCCATGTCCTTGAAGGCAAGCGTGGGTCCGTTCGATAGACAAAGCAGGTTCAATCCCGGCGTGAGCGTCTTGAGCGGTGCGATGTCCTCGGAATGAAACACCTCCGCTGTATAGGCGCGATCGACAATCCGGCGCAAGTCGTGCGGCGGAATGTCATCGGCGAAGAGCGACAAGATCGCGAACGCAAGATCGCGATAACCCACCGGCCGCAGGCGATCGAGATCGGCGCTCGACAACGATGGAAATGCGTCCGGCACGAACAGGCCACCGCCGGGTGCGAGGCCTTCGAGGAGGATTGAAGTAAATGTTTGCGGCGGCGCGCCACCGCGGGTGCTGATGTAGCGCATGAATTCGGACGATCTACCGCGTCGCCAGCTCTTCCAACCGGATGCGCGTCACCCGCCCTGTTACGACGGGTAGTCCTTCGATCCGCGCAATCGCGTCGTTCACATTCTTCTCGCGGGTTTCATGCGTGAGCATGATGATGTCGACCTGGTCTTCGCCTTCGCCCGGTTCCCGCTGCACCATTGCATCGATCGAGATCGAGCGATCTGCGAGGATGCGGGTGATGTCGGCCAGCACACCCGGTTGATCGAGCACGCGCATGCGCAGGTAATAGGACGTGACCACGTCCTCCATCGGGAGGATCGCGATGTTCGTGAGCTGATCGGGCTGGAAAGCCAGATGCGGCACGCGATTTCCAGGATCGGTCGTGAGTGTGCGGGCGATATCGACCAGATCGGCCACGACCGCGCTTGCTGTCGGTTCGGCACCGGCGCCGGCGCCGTAGTACATGGTCTGCCCGACCGCATCGCCATTGATCAGCACCGCATTCATCACGCCTTCGACATTCGCGATCAATCGGCGCGTCGGGATCAAGGTGGGATGCACGCGAAGCTCGATGCCACGCTCGGTGCGTTTGGTGATGCCAAGCAGCTTGATGCGATAGCCGAGTTGCTCGGCATACTTGATGTCGTCCTGGGTGAGCTTGGTGATGCCCTCGGTGTACGCCTTCGTGAATTGCATCGGGATGCCGAACGCGAGCGCCGACAGGATCGTGGTCTTGTGCGCGGCGTCCACCCCTTCGATGTCGAAGGTCGGGTCGGCTTCCGCGTAACCGCGCGCCTGGGCTTCCTTCAACACGGTGTCGAACGGCAACCCCTTGTCGCGCATTTCGGAGAGGATGAAATTCGATGTGCCGTTCACGATGCCGGCGATCCATTCGATGCGATTGGCGGTCAAGCCCTCGCGCAACGCCTTGATGATCGGGATGCCGCCGCACACGGCCGCCTCGAATGCGACGATCACGCCCTTGGCTTGGGCTGCCGCGAAGATTTCGTTGCCGTGAATCGCCAGCATGGCCTTGTTCGCGGTGACCACGTGCTTGCCGTTGTTGATCGCGCGGAGCACGAAATCCTTGGCCACCGTGTAGCCGCCGATCAACTCGATGACGATGTCGATATCCGGGCTTTCCACGACGCGCGCGGCGTCGGCGACGATGGTGGCGGCATCGCCCACGATCCGGCGTGCCTTCTCGATGTCTTTCTCGGCGACCATGCTGATGCGGATGTCACGCCCGGCGCGCCTGGAAATCTCTTCGCGATTGCGCGATAGAACAGTGAAGGTGCCACCGCCGACCGTACCGATGCCAAGCAGTCCCACATTGATCGGTTTCATCTGAGCGGCTTCTTGAAATGGAATGACGCGATCGTCATCCCTTCGCGGAAATAGAATTTGTGGGCCGCCGTGCGCTGCGTACCCGAATCGAGGGCAAGCATGTCGCAATCGAGACGCCGGGCTTCGATTTCCAGCGCCTGCATCAGGGCGTGACCCACCCCTGTGGAGCGCTTCGTCTCGTCGGTAACCAGGTCATCGACATAGAACTTGCGCCCGTCGTTGGTATTCTCCAATACGCGATAGACCGCGACACCCACCACGTCGTCGCCCGCCATCGCCACGAACATTCGCCCGCCGCCTGTGAAGACCACCCGCATGCGCCCAACGTAGTCGCCGGGAAGCTGCGTACGTAGCTGCCGATGCACGCCTTCCGCGCGGTTCAACCACTCGGGCGCGACGACCTTCCCGGCCGGATCGGTGACGGCGCGAATTTCGATCATGCCGCGCGGCTCGTCTTGACGAGGCCGTCTTTCCGGAACATTTCCTTGATTCCTCGCACCGCCTGCCGGATGCGCGCCTCGTTCTCGATCAGCGCCATCCGCACATGGCTATCGCCATAGTCACCGAAGCCGACCCCGGGCGACACCGCGACCTTCGCATCATCGAGAATTTTTTTCGCGAATTCGAGCGAGCCCATGGCCTTGTAGAAATCGGGGATCTCGGCCCAGATATACATCGACGCCTTCGGACATTCCACATCCCAACCGGCTTCCGTGAGACCCTTGTACAGGACATCGCGGCGCTTCTGGTACTTCACACGGATTTCTTCGACACACACCTGCGGACCTTCCAGGGCAGCGATCGCGGCGACCTGCACCGGCGTGAATGTTCCGTAGTCGTGGTAACTCTTGATGCGCCCGAGTGCCGTCACCAGCTCGGCATTGCCGACCATGAATCCGATGCGCCAGCCGGCCATGTTGTAGCTCTTCGACATGGTGAAGAACTCGACCGCCACATCGCGCGCGCCCTTCACCTGCATGATGGAGGGCGCCTTGTAGTCGTCGAACACGATGTCGGCGTACGCCAAGTCATGCACGACAAAGATATCGTGCTGCTTGGCGAGGGCCACCACGCGTTCGAAGAACGGCAGATCCACGCATTGGGCGGTCGGGTTGGACGGGAATCCCAATACCATCATCTTTGGTTTTGGCAACGATTCCCGGATCGCACGTTCGAGTTCGGCGAAGAAGTCGACACCGGGGGTCATCCGCACCGAGCGGATATCGGCGCCGGCGATAATCGCCCCATAGATATGGATCGGATAGCTCGGATTGGGCACAAGCACCGTATCGCCTCGATCGAGGGTGGCGAGCATCAGGTGCGCGAGCCCTTCTTTGGAGCCGATCGTCACGATCGCTTCGCTTTCCGGATCGAGTTCGATGCCGTACCGGCGTTCATACCAGTTCGTGATCGCGCGCCGCAGACGCGGGATGCCTTTGGATACGGAATACCCGTGCGTATCAGGGCGTTGCGCGGTCTCGATCAGCTTGTCGACGATATGCTTGGGTGTGGGGCCGTCGGGGTTGCCCATGGAAAGATCAATAATGTCTTCGCCACGGCGCCGCGCCGCCTGCTTCAGCTCGCCCGTAATGTTGAAGACATAGGGGGGCAGGCGCTTGATACGCGGGAAATCGCGGGATTCCATTGCAACCTCGAAGTGATGCGACCGCAGGGCAGGCTGCGATTGCCCGCCCCCGCGCCCGCTCGGGAAAGATATAATCGTACCGAAGCTAACCCCTGATCGCAATTAAGTAATTCGTGAATCAAGTAATTCGTGATTTGCAATGATTCGCAGCTGCGCTTCGAGCCATGAAGCTGCATCTCCAAACCGCCGGCACACAATTCGCCTTCACCGGGTATGGGGCGGGCTTCGTCGCGGTCAATCGCGAGCGCTATGCGCAGAGTCTGATCGTCACGGCGGATCAGGTATGGACCGATTGGGGCGCGACCACCTTTGACGCGTTGACAGTCGGGCATTTCGAGCGGCTCGCCGCGCTCGACCAGGAAATAGTGCTATTGGGATCAGGAGCGCGATTCCGCTTCCCGTCGCTCGCGCTGATCAACATCGTTCGCAGCAAAGGTTCTGGCTTTGAAGTGATGGATACGCAGGCCGCCTGCCGCCCTACAACATTCTGCTCGCGGAAGATCGCAAGGTCGCTGCAGCCGTCCTCATCGATCAGTGATCGCGCCCGCGATTGAGCAGCTTGCGCGGATTGAGCGACCGCTCGCCAAGCGATGGGTGATCGCGCTCTGTGTCATCATGAGCATCGTCTGGTTCGCCAATCTCGATGCCCGCAGGCTCATCAAGACCGATGAAGGCCGCTATGCGGAGATTGCCCGCGAAATGCTGGTGAGCGGCGACTGGGTCACGCCTCGCTCCAATGACTACAAGTATTTCTACAAACCGCCCCTGCAGTACTGGGCGACCGCTGCCGCATTCGCCGCGTTCGGGCAACACGATTGGACCGCGCGCCTTTGGACCGCACTCACCGCTTGGCTAGGCATCCTGTTTTGCGCGTTCGCGGCGGGACGGATTTGGGGCGAGGCAACCGGCGTCGCGGCCGCGGCCGTGCTCGCCGGCTGTCTCTATTGGGTTGTCATGGGGCACTTCGCGGCACTCGACATGGGACTCGCATCGTTCCTGTCGATCGCGATCTTCGCCTTCGCGCTCGCCCAACGCGATGAGGCGACGACCCAGGCGCGCCGTCTGTGGATGTTGACCGCATGGGCCGCGATGGCGCTCGCGGTTCTGTCGAAAGGCCTGATCGGCATCGTGCTTCCCGCCGGCGCAATCGGCGCCTATGTGCTTTGGCAGCGCGATTGGCGGCTGCTTGGCCGCATGCAATGGCTGGGCGGCATCGCGGTATTTGCCGTCGTGGCGGTGCCGTGGTTCGTGCTGGTATCGATGCGCAATCCGGAGTTCGCCGAGTTCTTCTTCGTTCGCGAGCATTTCACGCGCTTCCTCACCAAGATTCATGGGCGCGAAGCCCCGTGGTGGACCTTCATCCCGGTGCTCCTCGTTGGCCTCATGCCATTCACCCTTGCGCTCGGGCACGCCGCGCGCGAGGGCGTTCGGCGCACATCGGGGCGATTTCAGCCGCAACGGCTCCTCCTCGCATGGATCGTCGTGGTGTTCACTTTTTTCTCGATGTCGAGCTCCAAACTTGCTTCGTACATTCTGCCGATTGCCCCGGCGCTCGCGGTGCTGGCCGCCATCGCGTTGACCCGCTGCTCCCAACGTACGCTGCTTTGGCAATGGGCGCCGATCACCCTCATCGGCATTGCCATGGCTGCCACTGCCGTGTTCTTTCCTTCGCTCGGGCTCGGCGCCTCGGACCTCGCCGTGCACGCCCCCGCGTACGCCGGCTGGATCCTGGTCGCCGGCATCACCCTCGCCATCGCCGCGACCATCGCGCTTCTGGTCGCCCGCATAGGGCATCGAACGGGTGCGATCGCGATCCTTGCACTGGGTGGCCTCGCGATGGGACAACTACTGGTCACCGGTCATGATTCGTTTTCACCGGTGCTTTCGTCGTATCATATTGCCCAGAAAATCAAGCCTGCGATCACGCCCGAGACGGTGCTGTTCGCGGTCGACACCTACGATCACACGCTGCCGTACTATCTGGGCCGTACCTTGAAAATGGTGGCGTACAAGGATGAGCTTGCGCCGTCCATCGCCTGGGAGCCCGGGAAATTCATCGCCGACTATGACGCCTTCGAGCGTGCCTGGCACGCGGCACCCGCGGCGATCGCGCTGATGAGCCCGCGAGAACATCAGACTTTCAGCGAACGCGGACTACCGATGGCGGTGCTCGCGAGCGATACGCGCCGGATCATCGTGAAAAAACCATGACCCTCACCAGCTTCTCCCTGATCCTTGTCGGCGTCTTGCTCAATGCGGGCGCGCAACTCCTCCTGAAAGCCGGCACCAACGCGGTGGGGCGGTTCGAATTCACGCTCGCCAACGCGATGCCGATCGGCGTGAAGCTCGCCACGCAACTTCCGATCATCGCCGGCATCGCGTGTTATGTGGTGAGCGTGGTCGTGTGGATCCTGGCCCTGTCCCGTGTGCAGGTGAGCATTGCTTATCCGATGCTCTCGATCGGCTATGTCGTGAACGCGTTGATCGCGTGGCAGTTGTTCGGTGAAGATCTCAACGTCCAGCGCTGGATCGGCATCGGCTTCATCATCGTTGGCGTCTTTCTGGTCGCACGCAGCTAATGACCGCAAATCCCGCATTCCTGCCCTTTACACGCCCCACGATCGACGAAGAGACGATCGCAGGTGTTGCCGAAGTCTTGCGTTCCGGCTGGATCACCTCCGGCCCGAAAGTGAAAGAATTCGAGGCGGCGCTTGGTGCCTATTGCGGCGGCCGCACGGTTCGCGTGTTCAATTCCGGCACCGCCACCTTGGAAGTCGGCCTGCGTCTCGCCGGGGTTAGCGAAGGGCATGAAGTGATTACCACGCCGCTCACCTGGGCCTCCACGGCGAACACGATTCTTGCGGTCGGCGCGCGACCGGTGTTCGTCGATGTCGATCCGCATACGCGCAACATCGATCTCGAACAGGTCGCAGCCGCGGTCACACCACGCACGCGCGCCATCATGCCGGTGTATCTCGCGGGGTTGCCGGTCGACATGGACCACCTGTATCGCATCGCGGCGCTGAACGGCGTACGTGTCGTCGAAGACGCCGCACAGGCATTCGGCAGCACCTGGAACGGACAACGCATCGGTGCGCGCGGCGATCTCATCTCGTTCAGCTTTCATGCGAACAAGAACATCACCGCGGCCGAAGGCGGTGCGCTCGTGCTGGCACATGAAAACGAGGCCGCTCGCTGCGAGCTGTTGCGCCTGCAAGGCGTTCGCCGATTCGGCGAAGACGGCATGGATGTCGAATTCATCGGCGGCAAGTTCAACCTGACCGATCTCGCCGCGCGGATCGCTTTGGGTCAACTGCCCCGCCTCGACGAATTCACGCAGAAACGCAGGCGCCTCGCCAAGCGCTACTTCCGCGCATTCGACCGATCACTCGGCTGCGAGCTTCCACCCGCGGACTTCGAGAACTCCAATTGGCACATGTTCCAGATCGTTCTGCCGCTCGATCAACTTCGTATCACGCGAGGCGACTTTATCGCCCGCATGCGGGATGAGAACATCGGTATCGGCGTTCACTATCCTTGCGTGCATTTGTTCTCGCTCTATCGCTCGCTTGGCTGGCGTGACGGCCAGTATCCGCACGCGGAGAGAATCGGCCGCGCGATCGCGACCTTGCCGCTCTTCCCCGGCATGTCGGAAGGCGATGTCGAGCGGGTTTGCGCCGCGGTGAAGAAGGTGCTATCGGAAGGGTCGAAATGATGATCGAGCTCTCCGTCGTCATCCCCGTCTACAACGAGGAAGCGGGGCTTGCCACGCTCTTTGCGCGACTCTATCCGGCGCTCGACAAGCTCGATCTCCCCTACGAGATCGTCTTCATCAACGACGGCAGCAAGGACCGCTCCGCGGCGCTCCTGCGCGAGCAGTTCGCCAAGCGCCCGGATGTCACGCGGGTCGTCCTGTTCAACGGCAACTTCGGCCAGCACATGGCGATCATGGCCGGTTTCGAGGCGTCCCGCGGCCAGCGCGTGGTGACCCTCGATGCCGATCTGCAGAATCCCCCGGAAGAGATCGGCCGGCTCATCGCCAAGATGGACGAGGGGCATGACTACGTCGGCACCATTCGCGAGGTCCGGCAGGACCCGTGGTTTCGCCGCAGTGCCTCGCGCGCGATGAACAAGCTGCGCGAACGGATCACCAGCATCCGGATGACCGACCAGGGCTGCATGCTGCGCGCGTATTCGCGGGAGATCGTCGAGGCGGTCAATAGCTGCCGCGAGGTCAACACGTTCATCCCTGCGCTCGCCTACACCTTCGCGCAGAATCCGGCTGAAATCGAAGTCGCCCATGAAGAGCGGGCGGCGGGCGAAACCAAGTACTCGCTCTACAAGCTCGTCCGGCTCAATTTTGATCTGGTCACCGGTTTTTCGGTGATGCCGCTCGAACTCTTTTCGCTGGCAGGCATCCTGGTGTCGGTCGCTTCATTCTTCTTTTTCGTGTTTCTGGCGATTCGCCGGATCGTCATCGGACCCGAGGCCGAAGGGCTCTTTACATTGTTCAGCATCGCGTTTCTGCTCATCGGCATCTGCCTCTTCGGCATCGGGCTCCTCGGCGAGTACATCGGCCGCATCTATCAACAGGTGCGCCTGCGCCCTCGCTATGTCGTTCAGGCGATTCTCGAGCGCATGCCTCAATCGTTCGAAGCACCGCTCGAACAACCGACCCTATTCGCCGCGCGTGCGGAGCAGGCACGCGAAGTCTGATCGACCCCCTCATGCCGCGTGCCGTCGTCTTCGCGTATCACAACGTGGGCTATCGTTGCCTATCGGTCTTGCTGGCCCGCGGCATCGACATCCCGCTCGTCGTCACGCATGAGAACTCACCCAAGGAAAACATCTGGTTCGAAAGCGTCGCCAAACTCGCCAAGCGCCACGGTATCGAGTCGATTGCCCCTGAGAATCCCAACAGCCCCGCGGTGATCGAGAAGCTGCGGTTGCTCGCGCCCGACTTTCTGTTCTCGTTCTATTACCGCCACATGCTGCAACCGGCCCTCCTTGCCATTCCAACGCGCGGCGGCTTCAACATGCATGGTTCGCTGCTGCCGAAGTATCGCGGGCGCGTACCGGTCAACTGGGCCGTCGTCCATGGTGAATCGGAGACCGGCGCGACATTGCACGAGATGGTCGAGAAGCCCGATGCGGGTCGCATCGTGGACCAGGCATCCGTACCGATCCTTCCGAACGACACGGCGCATGACGTCTTCAACAAGGTTACCGTGGCGGCCGAGATCGTCTTGTCGCGCAGTCTCGCTTCGCTCGTGGACGGGTCCGCGCGCTTGAGCCTTCCCGACCTGATGGCCGGCAGTTATTTCAGTGGACGCACCCCGGAACACGGCCGCATCGACTGGACGAAGGATGTCTGGTCCGTGCATAACCTTATTCGCGCGGTCGCACCGCCCTACCCCGGCGCATTCTGCAAGGTCGGCGGCAATCACCTCGCGCTGCTACGGACGTGGTGGCGCGGCGAGCGATGGCCACACGTTGCCGCGCCGGCGCTGCTGCATGAGGCCGATCGCCTCACGATTCGTTGCGCGGACGGCGGTCTCCTCGACCTTCTGCATGCCGAGGTCGACGACGCCCTGCTCACTCCGCAATCCTTTTCCCACTTCTTCGGTTCATCCGAGGTCCTGCTCACATGAAAAAAGTTCTGATCCTCGGGGTCAACGGCTTCATCGGCCATCACCTCACCAAACGCATCATCGCCACCACCCCGTGGGAGGTCTACGGGATGGACATGGCCGACGATCGGATCGCGGACCTGCGCGGCGAGAAGCGCTTTCACTTCTTCGAAGGCGATATCACGATCAATCGCGAGTGGATCGAGTATCACATCCGGAAATGCGACACGATCATTCCGCTGGTCGCGATCGCCACGCCGGCCACTTACGTAAAAGAACCGCTGCGCGTCTTCGAGCTCGATTTCGAGGCGAATCTGCCGATCGTCCGATCATGCGTCAAGTACGGCAAGCGCCTGATGTTCCCGTCCACCTCCGAGGTGTACGGCATGGCGACCGACCGCGAGTTCGATCCCGAATCCACGAATCTCGTGCTTGGGCCGATCAACAAGCCGCGCTGGATCTACTCATGCGCCAAGCAGCTCATGGATCGCGTGATCTGGGGCTACGGCATGGAGCAAAAGCTCGACTTCACGCTCTTTCGGCCGTTCAACTGGATCGGTGCGGGCCTTGATTCGATCAACACGCAGAAGGAAGGCAGCTCGCGCGTGATCACGCAGTTCCTCGGGCACATCGTGCGGGGCGAGAACATCAAACTGGTCGATGGCGGCAAGCAGCGTCGAACATTCACCTATGTGGATGACGGTATCGATGCCCTTGTTCGCATGATCGAGAACAAAGGCAATATCGCAACCGGCAAGATCTACAACATCGGCAATCCGCGCAACAACTACTCGGTACGCGAGCTCGCGGAGATGCTGCTCACGATGGCCAAGACGTACGCCGAATACGCGCCGACCGCACGCAAGGTAAAACTCATGCGCGTCACGGCCGTCGATTACTACGGGCGCGGCTATCAGGACATGCAGCACCGGGTGCCGAAGATCACCAATACGACGCGGGATCTGGGATGGCGTCCGCGCGTGGGAATGAAGGATGCGGTGAAGAGAATCCTGGATGCGTACCGTGGACAGGTCGCCGAAGCACGTCGATTGATGGACTAAGTCACGCCGGACATGAACCAAAGAGGACGCAGGGGAACTCTTTGTTCCGTACTTTCCGGCGTTCGCGCGCCGGATCGAACGAGCAATCGCCAACCAAGCCAACAACAGCCCACGCGCCCACCTTCTGCGTCCTCTGCGTCCCCTGTGGTTCAAGATCTTTCGTACGGAATTCCATGCGCACCCTAGCCCTCAAGATCGACGTCGACACCTATCGCGGCACGCGCGAAGGGGTTCCGCGTCTCATCGAGATTTTGCAGCGCCACGGCGCACGCGCCACGTTTCTATTCAGCCTCGGCCCCGATCACACCGGCCGCGCGATCAAGCGTGCGCTGCGCCCCGGATTCATGAGCAAGGTGTCGCGCACCTCGGTCGTGTCGCACTACGGCGTGCGAACGCTGCTTTACGGCACGGTGTTGCCGGGACCCGATATCGGCTTGAAATGCGGCGATATCCTGCGTGGCGTGCGCGACGCCGGACATGAGGTGGGTATCCACACGTGGGACCATGTGAAATGGCAGGATGGCGTCGAGCATGCCGACAATCCCTGGGTCGAGGCGGCGCTCGAGCGCGCATCGTCCCGCTTTGCGGAGGTGTTCGGTGTGAAGGCGCATGTGCATGGTGCCGCCGGCTGGCAGATGAATCGCCACGCCTTTCGCATGACCCAGCGGCTCGGCTTTGCGTACTGCTCCGACACGCGCGGTACGCATCCCTTCATGCCGGTCGTCGACGGCGAGCTGATCGATTGCCCGCAGCTTCCGACGACCTTGCCGACGCTGGATGAATTGATCGGCGTCGATGGCCTGACCGCTCAGAACGTCGCCGCGCATGTGTTGGACATCACGGCGCAGGCGCCGCGCGGCCCACACGTCTACACGCTGCACGCCGAACTGGAAGGCATGCAGCTTGCAGATGTATTCGATGCGCTGTTGTCCGGCTGGCGGGACCAAGGCTATACACTGCAACCGATGCAGGACATCATGAGCCCGTTGAGTCGCGAGGCACTTCCTCGCCACCGGCTCGATCGAGGTTCGGTCGCAGGTCGGGCGGGAACATTGATGACACAGGGTGCGTCATTCCCCTGAATTCAGCCGGTGAGAAACGCTGCCCCGCGCGTCTTGCGACATGAGACCAGAGCGTCCTCATCCCTAGGAGCCTCGCGATGACGACAAAATCGATCGGCGATTTCTCGCTACCCGGCACGGGCGATAAGACCTTCACGCTCTCGTCGCTCGAGGTGAAGCGGGTGGTGCTCTATTTCTATCCCAAGGACAATACGCCCGGCTGCACGAGCGAAGGCGAGCAGTTCCGGGATCTCTATGCAAGCTTCAAGAAGCTCGACTGCGAAGTCGTCGGCGTTTCACGGGACACCATCAAGTCGCATGAGAATTTCAAAACGAAGATGCATTTCCCGTTTGATCTGCTTTCCGACGCCGACGAGAAGCTCTGTGCGATGCTTGGCGTGATCAAGATGAAGAACATGTACGGCAAGCAGGTGCGCGGCATCGAGCGAAGCACATTCATTGTCGATCGCGACGGCAACATCCTGCACGAGTGGCGGGGCGTGAAGGTGCCGGGCCATGCGCAGGCGGTGCTCGATTTTGTAAAGACTCTCTGAGGCCAATCAGTAACGTGATTAGCAATGATCCTCCGCTGCGCTACGAATCATCGCCAATCACCCAAAGATTTCGTAGGAACAAGGGGAGTGAGGCCCCCTTGTATATCCCCCCAAAAGGAACAAGGAAGCTTCGCCCCCTTGTTGATCCCCTCCGTAGCGAAATTTCGTAGCTAATTAGGATCAGTATGACCGCGGTAAAGAAATCGAGCGCGAAGGCGAAGACGAGCACCAAGCTCTTCGTCCTCGACACCAACGTGCTGATGCACGATCCGACCAGCCTGTTCCGGTTCGAGGAGCACGATGTCTTCCTGCCGATGGAAACGCTCGAAGAGCTCGATGCACACAAGAAGGGCATGTCCGAGATCGCGCGGAACGTCCGACAGGCGAGCCGTTTCCTGGAGGATCTGATCGTCCAAGGGCGGATCGCCGCCGGGGTCTCGCTCAAACGATTTCCCACCGATACGGCGAGCGGAAAACTGTTCCTCCAGACCGAAGCGATCAACGGCCACGTCCCGCCGAATCTTCCGGGCGCACGCGCCGACAACCAGATCATCGGGGTCGTTCGCTATCTGCAGAAAAGGACGCCCGGCCGTCATGTGATCCTGGTGACCAAGGACATCAACCTTCGCATCAAGGCGCGCGCCGTCGGCATCGAAGCGGAGGATTACTTCAACGACAAGGTGCTGGAGGATTCGGACGTTCTCTACACCGGCGCGCGCGAGCTGCCCCCGGATTTCTGGGACAGCCACGGTAAGGGCATGGAGAGCTGGAAAAAAGATGGCCGCGCGTTCTATCGCGTGACCGGGCCGCTGGTGGAAACCTTCTTCCTGAACGAGCTGGTCTATCAGGGCGGTGGACAACCCCTCGACACGATCGTGCGGGCGATCGAAGGACGAACCGCCACTCTTGAACAGGTGCGCGACTACACGCATGCGCGCAATTCGGTGTGGGGCATCAACGCGCGCAACCGCGAGCAGAATTTCGCCTTGAACCTGTTGATGGACCCGGAGATCGACATCGTCACATTGCTTGGGCAAGCCGGGACCGGCAAGACGCTCCTCACCCTGGCCGCGGGCCTCAGCCAGATACTGGACGAGAAACGCTACTCTGAGATCATCGTGACGCGGGTCACGGTACCGGTGGCCGATGACATCGGGTTTCTCCCGGGAACCGAGGAAGAAAAAATGAATCCCTGGATGGGCGCGCTCGAAGACAACCTCGAGGTCCTGAGCGGCACCGATGGCGGGGCGGGCGAATGGGGCAAAGCGGCGACCCAGGATATCGTTCGCGCGAAGATCAAGGTGAAGTCGATCAACTTCATGCGCGGTCGCACCTTCATCAAGAAGTTTCTGATCATCGACGAGGCCCAGAACCTCACCCCCAAGCAGATGAAAACGCTGGTGACGCGCGCCGGCCCGGGCACGAAGGTGCTATGTCTTGGCAATCTCTCGCAGATCGATACGCCCTATCTCACCGAGGGCAGTTCAGGCCTCGCGTTTCTGGTCGATCGATTCAAGAATTGGCCGCATGGCGGACATATCACCTTGCAGCGCGGCGAACGATCGCGCCTCGCGGACTTTGCCTCGGAGGTGCTGTAGCCGGCTTCCGTCGACCTGCCTTATCCGCGGGCGATGCCTGCGAGCGCGCTATGAACGGCCGAGCGGGGCCATTTTTTCAGGCGTGCCACGCTGACCGCGGGGCGCGTCATCCGGTGATTGCCAGAGCTCACCCAGTAGCGTGAGCAGCGCACGAATCGCCGGATCCTGCGCACGATCCGACGCATAGATGAACCACAGGGTCGTGGCGAGCTCGGCGGGTTTCCATATGACAACCTGCCCCTCCTGCTCCATCGCATGGGCAACTTCTTCGCGAACCAGCGACAAGCCGACACCGGAGCGAACCGCGCTTGCGATCACATTTTCATTGTCGGCTTCCGCTTGTTTGGTGGGCTTCAATCCGTGTTTTCCCAATAGCGCGGCAACCAAGGCGTAGTGGGTGCTGCTTGGCGGCGTAAGGATCCAAGGCAGCGCGGCGATGGCCGGCCAATCCGCCGTTCGAATCCGATCCGCCCAATCGGCCGGGGCGACGATCCGGTAGACCATCCGGCGCAAACGCAATCCCAGGACATGCCCCTTTGGGATGTCGCCGAAATAGAAGCTCGCATCGAGTTCGCCCGTGCGGACCTGCTCCAGGGCGGCACCGGAAAATACATTGTGCAGCTCGATCCCGAGCTTGGGAAACCGCTCCACGGCAAGGCCGAGGAGTTCGCCTACCCGGATGAAGTCCGGGTCGCTCACGGTGCCGATCCGCAACTGCCCGAAGACCTCCTGCTTCAACGAATTCGCCCGGGATTTCAACGCCTCGGCCGCGGCGAGCACGCGTTGGGCGTGTTCGAGGAGCTCTTTCCCGGCGCCGGTGAGGGACATACCACTCGCCATGCGCTCGAAAAGACGCTGCCCGAGGTCTTCTTCCAATCCCTTGATCTGGGCACTCAGCGCCGGCTGACTCAGATGAAGGCGCTCCGCAGCGCGCGTCAATTGGCCGGTGTCGGCCACCGCAGCGAACGCGCGAAGCTGGTTGAGGTCCATGGTCACGATTCCTTAGACACGCTTCATACCGAATTGTTGCACTGCATTATTATTGACTTGATGACATCCACCAAACCGAATGCAATCCTCAAGAAATACGAATTGAATCCTACATGTAAGAGCCTAATATCCGAAATGTGCAATGCAGCATTTCGCCCTTGCACAGACCAGGAGATTCACCATGAACGCTCGATTACCCATGTATGAAGGAGATGGATTCATTCGCCAAGGCCTCTCACAACCCGCCGGCAATGGTATCGCGGCAGAGCCCAAGGCTCCCCAATCCCAACCCAACTTTGACGCCCTTCTGCAGCTCGAAAAGGAGGCGCGCCGCCTTCGCGGTGAGCATCTGAGCAGACTCATCCAGTCGATGATCAAATGGGTCCGCGACATCCCGCGACGTGCCCGCCAAGACCGCGCGGAGCGGTATTTGGCCGACGCGACCGACCATGCCGATGTCGAACGTCGCATTCGGGTGCTCGAACGCAACAGCGTCGGCCCCCGGAACGGACGCCTCCCGGCATGACCCGTTTGCGCGCCGGATTGACGAAGTCATCCGGCGCGCATCGACCCCCCAGTAATCCGATGGCGCTCCATACAAGCGCCTTCTACCGGTCGCGTGCGATCCCCGATATCGCGCGCCCCATGCGCGCCAGTCCCAACACCTGTTGCGCCCAGAATCCGCGACCGTAATCGCGGCCCGAAAGTTGGTCGCGCACGCCGGTGGGTTCGTTCGCGGCAACAAAATTCGCGGTGCCGAACAGCACATCCCAGATCGGTAGCAGGACCGCGAAATTGCATCCTTGGTGCACCCCTTCATGCCCGGCACCGATGGCGTGATGGCGCCGATGGAACCGCGGGCTGACCACCAGACGCTCCCCGACCGGACCGAATGTCGTCCGCAGATTCGCGTGCGAGAGGCTTTCGATCATCCGCGTGGCGATGACGATGAAGAAAAACTGTCCAGGCGGAATACCGATCAACAAGGCGATCGTTGCAAGCCAGACACCGGCCAACACATCGTCCAAAAGGTGATTTCGGCTGTCGGTCCAGAACGACATCTTGCGCTGGCTGTGATGCAGCGCATGCAAGGCCCACCACCAGTCGAAGCGATGCTGCAGACGATGCCGCCAGTATTCGGCGAGATCGAGGACGACGAAATAGAGCGCGAATGAAAGCGCGGGCGATGCCGCGACGGCGGGTGCGAGGTCTTCAAAATGGAAAGGCGAAAACCCGGCGAGCCGGAGCGCCCCCTCGATCCGATCGAAGAGCGGGGAGAGCAGGAGGAACGTCGCCATCGTGAGCACACCAAGGCGCGAGAGCAGCGTGTAGATGACGTCGGTCCCGACATCCTCGCGATTGGACCAGCGTTCGGCGGGGCGGCTTGCCTCGAGCGGTCGCAGGATCGCATACAGCACGACGATTTCGATCGCCCCGAGAATCAACCACTCGGTCGCATCGAAGAATTTCTCGGCGAGGTCCATCCCACCGAGCGCAAAAAGCGCGGGCTGTACGGCGTGCTCGAAGAGCCACGCCTGGAGGGCACCGACGCTATCGGCGTAAAGGTTCATTCTTTACGGGCAGGGTTGCGAAGCAAAACCCGCGCGCCTTCAACCCGGCGAGGAGCGGATCGAGCATCGGCGCGAACGGATCTTTGCGCGACCAGATGCCGGTATGCATCACCATGATGTCACCGTCGCGCAGATTCTTGAGTGCCTGCGCGACCAGACGATCGTTCGGATACTGCTCGGAAGGCAGTTCGTCGCCGAGAAAACCGGCCGGTGCCCAGTGCACATGTTCATAGCCGCATTCCTTTGCCGCCGCAAGCGCGAACGGGGTCGTTCGTCCCCCCGGCGCCCGCCAGATAGGATGAAGCGATTGGCCGCCGGATATCTCGCGAAAGCGCGTTTCCACCCGGCGCAATTCCGCGCACACGCCCGCGGCATCCAGCAACGCCGTCTTGCCGTTCGGATGAACGTAGCGGGTACGGCCGTCACCGGTATCACCCCGAAAATAAGCGTGCTGCCAAGTGTGCGTGCCGAAAGCATGACCGTCGCCCACGAGTTTCCGCCAGTACCCGTCCCAGCCTGGGTCGAGCGAATAGTCGCCGCGCACGGTCTTCTCGTTTGCGAGAAAGAACGTTGCCTTGACGTCATGTTTGGCAAGCGTTGTCGCGATATGTTCCGCATGCGACATGCTGCCGGTGTCGATGGTGAGATAAAGCGTGCCTTTGCATTGCGCGGCGGCGATGCCGCTCGCTGCGACGAGCACGGCAATGACGAAGATTCGCAACACGCTATTGGCGGGGCGCGTGGCTGCGAAAATAGATGCCATGCGGAGACCGCCCGACCGGAATCGTGCCGATGAGCTTGCCGCTCGGGATATCGATGATCGCGACCTTCTGTGCCCAGCGTGCGGTCAACCAGAGTTCATTGCCGTCGGCCGAGACTTCCATGCAATCGGGCCCGCTTGGCGTCGCGAATGAACGCACGACCGAAAGGGACTGCTGATCGAGCATCGAGATCGTATTGACCACCCGATTGGTGACGAACACATGGCGGCCGTCGCCGAGCGCGATGAAATTGTGGGCGCCTTTGCCGGTCACGATTTTCTTCGCGACCACGCGCTTGCGCCAGTCGACGACGGCGACGAAATCCTCGCCCATCACACCGATCAACAGATGCTGGTCATCCGGTGTCATCCAGATCCCGGCGGGTTGCTGACCGACCGGAAGGCGCCAGGCGACCGACTGGGTCGCAAGGTCGATTGCGGCGATATCACCGCTGTCTTGCAAGGTCACGAACACGAATTTGCTGTCGCGATCGAACACCAGATGGCTAGGCAGTTTCGGCAGCGGAATGCGTTTGACAACGGATAGGTCGTCCGCCTTGTAGAGATCGACCCGATTGAGGCGTAGCGCGGCCGTGACAAACCATTTGCGGTCCGGGCTGAAGGCGATCTGATACGGATCAGGGATGTTCTTGACGCGCCGCTGTACATCGCCCGTGACCGGATCGAGATAGAGAAGATCGTTGCTCCCGGCGCCCGCGACGATGAGGCTCTTGTCGTCAGGGGTCTGCATCAGGTGATGCGGCTCCTTGCCGGTTGGCAGGCGCCTGATTTCCTTCCGCGTCGCCCGATCGATGAGCGAAATACTCGCGTCACCGGAGTTGAGGACGACCACCACTTCAGCGAACGATGATGCGACGGGCATTGCGATCAACGCACCGTGCAGCGCAAGCGTGCGAAGGGCGCGAAGGGCGCGAGCGAAAGCGGCAGGATCGAGAGATCTTCGGGTCAATTGATCAAAGGTCACGATTGGTGGCAGGTGGCGATACGATACATCGGTCTGCATGCTTTGCGCATATTCGGCGCACGACAGGGTGGAAAAGCGCCGCTAGGCCGCGAGCGTCTTGTGCGTCCCGTCGCAAAACGGCTTGTTACCGCTCGCCTTGCATCCGCACAACCAAAGTTTCTCCGTCTTGTCGACCGAGAATTTCATTGGTGTGATGCCGGTGCCCTTGTGCGAGCCATCACAGAACGGCTGGGTCTGCGATCGACCACAGGCGCACCACCAGTGCTCGCCCGCGGCCAACTCGATGGCGTAGGGGGATCGTTGCGCGACGACTGGATCTGCCATGTACGACTCCTTCGCTTGGGTCGATCGGCGCTCGAAATACCTATTTGTAGCCGCCCGGCGCAAAATTTTCGAAGCGGGTGTATTGGCCAAGGAAAGTCAATACGACCGAGCCGATCGGTCCGTTCCGCTGTTTGCCGACGATGATCTCGGCTTTGCCCTTGTGGGGCGAATCCTGGTTGTACACCTCGTCGCGATAGATGAACAGTATGAGATCGGCATCCTGTTCGATCGCACCCGACTCACGCAGATCGGACATGACCGGTTTCTTGTCCTGCCGCTGCTCGACGCTGCGATTCAATTGCGAGAGGGCGACGACCGGGACTTTCAATTCCTTGGCAAGCCCTTTGAGCGAACGCGATATCTCGGAGATCTCGGTGGCGCGGTTCTCGCCGCGCGACGAATTCGTCCCCGACATGAGTTGCAGGTAGTCGACCACGATCAGGCCAAGCTTGCCGTACTGCCTGTGCAACCGGCGCGCACGCGCCCGCAACTCGAGGGAATTGAGGCCCGGTGACTCATCGATATGAATGGGTGCGTCATGCAGCTTGCCGACCGCATGGGTGAGCCGCCCCCAGTCGTCGTCGGTCAGGCGCGCGGTACGCAGCTTGTGCTGGTCGAGGCGCCCCACCGAACCGAGCAAGCGCATTGCCAGCTGCGAGCTCGACATTTCCATACTGAAAATTGCCACCGGCAGGCGATTATCGACCGCGACATGCTCGGCCATATTGAGGGCGAGCGCGGTCTTGCCCATGCTGGGCCGCGCGGCGATGATGACGAGATCCCCTTCCTGGAGGCCCGAGGTCATCGAATCGAGATCGGTGTAGCCGGTCGGAACGCCGGTGATATCGGAGGGATTCTCGCGGTGATAGAGCATGTCGATGCGCTCCATCACACCACCCAGCACCGTCTGGATGTCCACGAACCCCTGCCGGCCCTTGGCACCCGCTTCGGCGATCTCGAACACTTTCGATTCGGCCTCGTCGAGGAGCTGGCTCACGTCCTTGCCGGATGGCGTGACCGCGCTATCGGCAATGTCGTTTCCAACGGTGACCAGGCGCCGCATGATCGACCGCTCGCGCACGATCTCGCCATAGCGGCGAATGTTGTGAGCCGATGGCGTGCTGGATGCAAGCGAGCCGAGGTACGCAATACCGCCCGTCTTGTCCTTGTCTTCGCTCGACTCGATCGATTCGGCGACGGTGACCACATCGGCCGGCCGTGAGTATTCGATCAATTTGCCGATATGCCGAAAGATCCGGCGATGATCGTCACGATAGAAATCATCGGCCGACAGCATGTCGGCGATGCGATCCCAGGCCGTATTGTCGAGCAGCAGCCCGCCGAGCACGGATTGCTCGGCTTCGACGGAGTGCGGCGGCAAGCGCAGCGAGGCAAGCTGCGAATCAGGCGCCGGCTGGATGACTTGAAGGGCCATGGGTGTGAACGCAAATTCTACACCTTGCCCCCTCGCATCACCTGCGAGCACAGACGCCTTGACATCAAGACGATGAATTACACGGCCGGTTCCATTGCGGCGCGCGGGGCCTCGATACGCGCCAAGCCATGCAAGACCGCATCATCCACACGCTCCAGCCATACGAGTTCGAGCTGGCGGCGCGCTTCTTCCGGAATCTCCTCGAAATCGTGGCGATTGCGCGCAGGCAGCAAAACCCGCTTGATCCCGGCCTGCATCGCGGCCAGCACCTTTTCCTTGATCCCGCCCACCGGCAACACGAGTCCGCGCAGGCTGATTTCCCCGGTCATCGCGGTGTCGTTGCGCACGAGACGCCCGCTGTAGAGCGATGCGAGCGCCATGAACATCGCCACGCCCGCGCTCGGCCCGTCTTTCGGTGTCGCGCCGGCCGGCACATGCACATGCACATCATGTTTGTCGATGGTCGCGAGCTCTATGCCAAGATCGGCCGCGCGCGATTTCACGAGCGTCATGGCGGCTTGCACGGACTCTTTCATGACATCGCCCAATTGGCCGGTGACAATGAGCTTGCCCGACCCCGGTGTCTTGCTCGCTTCGATGAACAAGACATCCCCACCGACCGGCGTCCAGGCGAGCCCGGTTGCGACACCGGGTACCGAGGTGCGCATCGCGACTTCATTTTCGAATTTGCGCGGGCCGAGGATCTCGACGAGTTGCTCAGGCAACACATTCAGCATCGGTGCCTTGGCTTCGGCGATCCTTACCGCGACAAACCGGCAGACCGCGCCGATGCGGCGCTCGAGCGCACGAACACCTGCTTCGCGCGTGTAATCGCGAACGATCGTCCGGATCGTATCCACCCCGATCGCGCACTGATCCGCGGTGAGACCGTTCGCCTCGATCTGCTTCTTCACCAGATGGTCGGCGGCGATCGACACCTTTTCGGATTCGGTGTAGCCCGGCAGATGGATGATCTCCATCCGATCGCGCAACGGTCCTGGAATGGTATCGAGCATGTTTGCCGTCGCGATGAATGTCACGCGTGACAGATCGAACGGGACGCCGAGATAGGCATCGCGAAACGTGCCGTTCTGCTCCGGATCGAGCACTTCAAGCAACGCGGCCGACGGATCGCCATGAAAGCCGCCGCGCCCGAGCTTGTCGACTTCATCCAGCAGCATCACCGCATCGCGCGCGCCGGCTTTCTTGATCGCCTGCACGATATTGCCGGGCAGCGCGCCGACATAGGTGCGTCGATGGCCGCGAATCTCGGATTCATCATGCACACCGCCCAACGAGACCCGCACGAACTTCGTGCCGAGTGCCCGGGCGATGCTCTGACCCAGCGAAGTCTTGCCCACACCAGGGGGACCGACGAAGCAAAGGATCGGCGCGCGCCCCTGCGGGTTCAACTTGCGGACCGCAAGATACTCGACGATCCGCCGCTTGACCTTGTCCAGGCCGGAGTGGTCCGCATCGAGGACACGACGTGCTTCGGCAAGATCGATCTCACCGGCGCTGAGCGTACTCCACGGCAACTCGACGATCCAATCGAGATAGGTACGAACCATCGAGTATTCGGCCGAGCCGTCCGACATGCGCTTCAAGCGCTTCAACTCTTTCTTCACATGCGTGGCGACTTCTTCAGGCAACGCGGCCTTGGCGATGGCCTGCTCGAGCAGGGCAAGATCATCGGCCGATTCCTCATCGCCCAGCTCTTTCTGGATCGTTTTCATCTGTTCGCGCAAGATGTACTCGCGCTGGCGATCATCGACGACCGACTGGGTGCGCTGACCGATCTCGCGCGAGAGACGCATCACCGCGATGCGATGCGCAAGCAGTGCAAGCACCTTGTCGAGCCGTGATTCGAGGTCGATGGTCTCGAGAATTTCCTGCTTCTGCTCGGGCTTTACGTCCATGAAGCCCGCGACCATATCCGCCAAGCCGCCGGCGGAGCGAAATCCCTGAATGGTGCCCACCAACTCGTTCGGCATTTGCGGTAACAACTGCAAGGCCTCGATCGCACGTTCTTTCAACAGGAACATCCGCGCCTCGATACCGCCATTGGATACCTCGGTATCCGGTAAGCGCTGTACACGCGCCACCGCGAACGGGTAGCCGGACAGATACTCGATGACGCGAAAGCGCTCCTCGCCTTGGCAGACGAGATGATGGCTGCCGTCCTGGGTGGACGCATACCGTGCGATCACGGCCGTGGTGCCGATTTCGTAGAGATCCGCCTCTTGCGGATCGTCCTTCGACGGATCCCGTTGCAGCAGCACTCCGACCGGGCGCTCGGAACGGATCGCTTGGCGTGCCGCGGCGATCGAGGCCGGGCGGCCAAGACCAATCGGCAGCACCATCCCGGGGAATAACGCTACGCCGCGGATGGGAATGATCGCTAAGGCATCGTCAGGCAGGGAGATCGCCGCCGCGCCATCGATCATCGTGACAGGCAATCGCTGGGCGAGCGCGTCAGGCGTCTGCGCTGCGTCGGCTTCGCGTGGCTCGTTCATCGTGCTGTCCTCCGGGACCAATGGCGGTGAATGTTCTTAAGGTGCGTGCGCTTTCCAGCGTTTCAAGACCCAGCCTGATTCATCGGGCACCGCGAGGAGAACTATTCCCTTGGGCCTGCGACATGCCATTTCAAGTGGCCATGCCGAATGTCGCGTTGAAAGAATTCCATTCTTGATTTGAACCCCATTCTTGATTTGAACCGCCGCGGCACCAAGACACCAGCGTTCCAAGGGGATTGGGCACCGTATCGATCGGGATGAGCAAACGATCTGTTTGCCGCGATGCTGTTGGTTCTCCGACCTTCCTTGAGCGATGGTCGTTCTGTCGCCCTATCGATCTGTCGTTCTTGAATCCATCGAGTGCTGCATCGTCAAGCTCACCGGTTGAGCTAGTCCAGCCCGCATCATGGCGAACATTGCACTGACGTATCTCCTCTGTTGACCGAAGCCCGATGAGCCTCTCCGACTTGTTCGACGATGCAACTGCCCTCGCGGAACAGCACGACCCCGCCGCCCTGCCCTTCGATTTGACCGGGGATTTGACCGGGCCTCAACGCGGCCGGCGGCCGGCATCGCGACATGAGCAGGCGAACGATCCGGTCGACACGCTGCTTGCGTTTCTGCGACGGCGCTACCACGATCGGATCGCCGCCGAACTGGTACACCCGGCGCGCGCCGCACGCTTCGCCCCCTTTCCCGATCAGATCGATCCGGCCCTGCGCGATGCCTTGCGGGCACGCGGTGTGGAGGCGCTCTACAGCCATCAGCGTGAAGCATGGGAATCCATCCATGCCGGGCTGCATACGGTCATCGTCACGCCGACCGCCTCGGGCAAGTCCCTTTGCTACAACCTGCCGGTGATGCAGGCCGCCTTGGCGCGGAAGGCGAAGGCGCTCTATCTCTTCCCCACGAAGGCCTTGGCGCAAGACCAGGTCGCCGAAATTCTCGAACTCAATCGCGCCGCAAAGCTCGGCGTCCGCGCCTATACGTTCGATGGCGATACGCCGGGTGATGCCCGCCGCGCGGTGCGCGTCCATGGCGATATCGTGGTGTCCAACCCCGATATGCTGCATCAAGGCATCCTGCCGCATCACACCAAGTGGGCGCAGTTCTTCGAGAACCTTGCCTATGTCGTGATCGATGAGTTGCACACCTACCGGGGCGTGTTCGGCTCGCATGTCGCGAATCTGATCCGCCGGTTGAAGCGTGTGTGTGCGTTCTACAAAGCCGATCCGGTGTTCATCCTCTGCTCGGCAACGATCGCGAATCCGCAACAGCTTGCCGAGCATCTGATCGGCGCACCGGTCCATGCGATCACCGAATCGGGCGCGCCACAGGGTGCGCGACATTTGCTCATATGGAATCCACCGGTGGTCAATCCGGATCTTGGCTTGCGCGCCTCCGCCCGATCGCAAAGCACCCGGATCGCGCGCGTCGCGACCCGGCTCGGACTGAAGTCGATCGTGTTCGCGAATTCCCGGCTCGAAGTCGAAGTGATCACCAAATACATGAAAGACACGTTTGACGCCGACCCCCGCAAGCCCGCACGGATCGTCGCCTATCGCGGCGGTTATCTCCCGACCGAGCGGCGCGACAAGGAGAAGAAGCTCCGCGCCGGCGCCGTCGATTGCGTGATCACGACCTCCGCGCTCGAGCTGGGCGTCGATATCGGCGCGCTCGATGTCTGCATCCTGAACGGCTACCCAGGCAGCGTGGCCGCCACCTGGCAACGCTTCGGGCGCGCGGGACGCCGTCAGCGCAAAGCGCTCGGTGTGCTGGTCGCCACCAGCGAGTTGCTCGACCAGTACATTGCACGCCATCCGGATTTCTTCTTCGACGCGAGCCCGGAGCATGCGCGCATCGATCCCGATCAACTGCTGATCAACATGGATCATGTTCGATGCGCCGCGTTCGAGTTGCCGTTCCGGGAGACCGATCGATTCGGCGCCGAGGACCTGCCCGCCCAGCTCGATTACCTCGCGGAGAACGGCGTGGTGCATCGCGACGGCGCGCACTGGCACTGGATCGCCGACAGCTATCCTGCCAACTCGGTATCGCTGCGTACGATTGCCGAGGGCAATTTCCTGGTCGTCGATATCACGGCCGGCGCCAAGAACATCATTGCAGAGGTTGACTATTCGAGTGCCGCCCTCACGCTCTACGAAGGCGCGATCTACATGGTGCAGGCCTCACCCTGGCAGGTGGAAAAGCTCGATTGGGTCGGCCGCAAGGCGTTCGTGCGTCGGGTCGATGCCGACTACTACACCGATGCGATCGACTACACCAAGCTCAAGGTGCTCGATGAATTCGAGCACGCCGGCGGCACGGCCGAGCGCGCGAGCCACGGCGAGGTGCATGTCATCCGGCGGGTCGCAGGCTACAAGAAGATCCGCTACTACACCCATGAGAACATCGGCTACGGCAACGTGAATCTGCCGGACCTCGAGATGCATACCACCGCCGTGTGGTGGCAACTTGATCCGGCCACCTTAGCCAAGGCGTTCGCGACGCGTCATCAGGCGATCGACGGGTTCCTTGGCGCAGCCTATGCCCTGCACCACGTCGCTGCGCTCGTGTCGCTCGCCGAATTGCGCGATATCGGCCGATCGGTCGGCGATGGTAGTGGCGCATGGTCCGCGGTGGTCGATGCGCTTGGGCGTGGCACGATCCGCGGGCAGAATGGCAGCGAACTCGAGATCGAGCACGCGGCCTCGTTCAAGCCGACATTGTTTCTCTACGACAACTATCCCGGCGGCATCGGCATCGCGGTGCCGCTCTTCGATCAACGCCGGGCCGTGATCGAACGCGCCGTGCAATTGGTGTCGAGCTGTCGATGCACGCAGGGCTGCCCGGCCTGCATCGGTCCGATCCCGCATGCAGCAGTCTTGAAGAAGAATGGTGCGCAGCCGATTCTCGCTCCGCGCGCAGCGGCGGCGCGGGTGCTCGCGCTGCTCGCATCCGACCACGAGTCGCCGTCTGTCGCCCCGGTGATCGCACCATGATGGCGCACGCCAAAGATGCGCGGCCGATCAGTGCGCACGCGCTCCGCGAGCGACTGTCGCAGTTGCGTCGTGAACATGGGAGCGTTGTGCCGTGCCCCGACGACCGGTCCGCGCTGGCCGACCTGCCCTCGGACATCGCGCAGGCGTTGTCCCCATCTTTGGCCGATCGGCTCGCGCGATTGCGTCCATGGGCCGGCAAGGAGCGATCGAGCCTGATCGATCCTCGTGAGGTCGCAACTTTTCTTGGTGGCGAGCTGGCCGACACCGGACTGGTGCGCATCGACCACGTCTATCCGCTGCCGTTTCGTCATGGTCGCGCGGCACTGAACGCCGGGATCGACATACCAGGCGCTGTCTTCTCAAAAGACCGTGCCGATCCGATCGCGATCGAAGATGCGGTCTTTCTCGATACCGAGACCACCGGGTTATCGAGTGGCACCGGCACCGTCGCATTCATGATCGGGAGTGCGCGCTTCGTCGAGCGTGGACTGCGCGTCACGCAATGGTTGATCACCAGTTTCGCGGGTGAGCGGCCGATGCTTTGCGCATTGCGCGCGCTCCTCGCGAATGCGCGGATGTTGGTCACCTACAACGGCGCCGCGTTCGACATACCGCTCTTGCGTACGCGGTTTCGCATGCACGGACTGGGCGATTCCAGCCTGTCGTCTGTCCATGCCGATCTTCTTCCCTGGGCGCGACGCAATCGCCTCAGGCATTGGCCGGATGCACGATTGCAAACGCTCGAACGCGAGGGGCTCGGCGTGCTGCGGGTCGATGATCTGCCGGGGGCCGAGGTTCCCAAAGCCTGGCAGCAGTGGCTGCGGGCGGGTGACGCCGGTCCGCTCCGTCGGGCGCTCGAGCACAATCGCCTGGACTTGGTCACCCTCGTGGCGTTGCTCGAACGCGCTGCCATGCATCCGGATTCGCCTCGTCGCAAGTGCGATCCGCGCCAGGCGTGGCTCTTCGATCAGCCGACGCCCTGGGCCACCGCGCTCCCCGCGCGTACGCTGCCATTCGTACGAAACACGTGGCGCCGAACCAGACCGGAGGCGATTCAGACGGTGCTATAGTCACCGGATGCGCGGCACGACGCCCCGCAAACTCGACCGTGCGATCGCGCACCTACCCAGGCATCGAGGCAATCACCATGGCAGAAGCTTTCATTTGCGACGCTACCCGCACACCGATCGGTCGTTACGGCGGCGGCCTCTCCGGCATTCGGACCGACGATCTTGCGGCCCTCCCTCTGAAGGCGCTGATGGCGCGTAACGCAAACGTCGATTGGAGCCAGGTGGGTGACGTTTGCTACGGCAACGCGAATCAGGCGGGTGAAGACAATCGGAACGTGGCGCATATGGCCACCTTGTTGTCCGGATTACCGCATTCGATTCCCGGATGCACCGTCAACCGATTATGCGGATCCGGACTCGATGCGCTTGGCTACATCGCGCGCGCCATCAAGGCGGGCGACATTTCGATGGGCATCGCGGGGGGCGTTGAAAGCATGTCGCGTGCACCCTTCGTGATGAACAAGGCCGATTCGGCCTTTTCGCGCAACGCGCAGATCCACGACACGACGATCGGCTGGCGTTTCGTCAATCCGCTCATGAAGGAAAAATACGGCGTCGATTCGATGCCTGAAACCGCGGAGAACGTCGCCGCGGAATTCAAAATCAGTCGCGAGGATCAGGACGCCTTTGCCCTGCGCAGCCAGCAGCGGTACTTCGCGGCGTTCGAGCAGGGACTGTTCAAGGACGAGATCACACCGGTCACCATCGCGCAGAGCAAAGGCGATCCGAAAATCATCGCGGCCGATGAGCACCCCCGACAAACGTCGATGGAGATCCTCGGTAAATTGAAAGGCGTGGTGAAGCCGACCGGAACGGTCACCGCAGGCAACGCGTCGGGTGTCAACGACGGCGCCGCGGCGCTTCTGGTTGCCGATGAGGCCACCGCAAAACGCTTTGGCCTCATCCCGAAGGCACGAATCGTTGCCACCGCGGTCGCTGGCGTGGCGCCCCGCATCATGGGCATCGGACCGGCGCCGGCCGTCCAACTATTGATCGAGCGCACCAAGATCTCGCTCGATCAAGTCGATGTCATCGAATTGAATGAAGCGTTCGCCGCGCAAGGGTTGGCGGTGCTGCGGCTGCTCAATCTTGCCGATGACGCCCCGATCGTGAATCCGCAAGGGGGGGCGATCGCGCTCGGCCATCCCCTTGGCATGAGCGGCGCCCGTCTGGCGACCACCGCGATGGTGCAGCTGCAACGCAAGAAAGGCCGCTACGCGATCTGCACGATGTGCATCGGTGTGGGACAAGGAATCGCGGTGTTGTTGGAACGCGTTTGAAAGACGCGTAGGGTTGGAACGCGCTTGAAAAACGCGTAGGGTTGGAGCGCGTTTGAAAAACGCGTAGGGTTGGAGCGCGTCTAAATACCGCGCAAGGGCTGGAACGTGCCTGACCGGTAACGACGGGCGCGCCGTTAGGTCGATTGCGCATCCAACCAGGATCCGAGGCCCTGTGCGTTGAGTTCGATATCGATCGCAAGGATCTCGACCAGCCGTTCCGCGCCGAACGGCAACCCTTGGCGCTCACCCTCTTCGATCAGCAGGCGCTGCATCCCCGCGTGCAGATTCGTGAAGCGCGCCGCGCCATCGTCCTTGTGCCGCTGGCCGAGTTCCACATAGGCATCGATCAGGCGGTGCAGATTCGCGACCAGACGCGGAATGTCACGCACCTGACTGAAGTGCGTGAGATAGGCGGCATCCGGCCCGTAGCTTGCGATCAGGTCGATGGACCGATGCAGGGCCGCAGGCTCGAACTGCGTTGGGCTTGATGTGGGAACAATGAAGCTCCGGCCCGCATGATCAAGCTCCCGATACGAAAGACCTAAGGTATCTCCAACGAACGCATGGCCGGATCGACCATCGATCATCGCCAGTTGGTGCCGGGCGTGGCCCGGCGTATCGCGAAAAAGAAGGGTGCGACCGGCCCATGACAGCTCCATGCCGTCGGGGGCTTCGACGACCCGGTCCTTGGGCACCGGGACGATCTCTCCGTAGACCCTTTTCGCGCGCGGCTCACCATAGACCGCGACCGTTGCCTGCCATAAGCGCGACGGATCGATCATGTGTCGCGCGCCGCGCGGATGCACGACGAGCATGGCGTTCGGACAGCGCCGCATCAGTTCACCGGCCCCACCGGCATGATCGAGATGAACGTGCGTCAGGACAACGTATTCGACGCGATCAGCGGAAACGCCCAGCAGTGCGAGGGCAGCAAGCGTGGCATCGACGGAATAATTAGTACCGGTGTCGACGATCGCGGCACGATCCCCTTCGATGATGATATGGATCGAGGCGAGATTCGGACGTTCGTAACCGGCATCAATGGCGCTGATGCCGTGGTCATAGCGAATAATTTCGGGAGGTGGTGGCATTGGCGGGCATGGCAGTGAGTGAAACAAGCGGATCGTGAACCGCGGGGGACGCAGGGGACGCGGAGGACGAAGCAGACATAAAGAGGACAGAGAGGACGAAGGGGCGTTTCCAGCTGCGCCTGCTGTCCGGACCACGCCTGCACGTCGCGCCACAGGTCGACATCAAACCACCTGCTTTCCTCCGCGTCCCCTGTGTCCTCTGCGATTCAAGAACTATCGCGAAACGCAGAATCTTTACACGCCTAGAATCGCTCCACCCACGGGCGCAATTCAAGCTCCCAGCTCCAAGCGCTCCGCGGTTGCCGCGCGACTTGATAATACGACTCGGCAATCGCATCGGGTTCGAGCATTGCGTCGGGCTGGTCGACCGGTGCCGCACGGCCGGGGGTGCGTATCCCGCCATCGATGACGAAATGCGCGACGTGGATGTTCTTCGGCTGGAATTCGCGCGCAAGGCTCTGTGCAAGCCCACGCAATGCGAATTTGCCCATCGCAAACGGGGCCGATTGGGCATAGCCCTTCACGCTTGCCGATGCGCCGGTCAACAGCAGCACCCCGTGGCCCTTGGGAACCATGCGGCGCAGCGCCTGCTGTGCGACCAGGAATCCGCCGAATGCCGAGACCTCGATGGTCTTTTTGACCGAGTCCGGATCGAGATCGAGGAAGGGGCCGCGCACCCGAAAGCTCGGGTTGTAGACCACGATATCGGGTGCCCCCGGCCCTGCGTCGCAGGCGGCGAAGAGCGCATCGACACTCGCGCGATCCGCCGCATCGCAACGTATGAGCCGGGCTTTCGTTTCCCCGGCGAGCGGTGCGAGCTTGTCGATATCACGCGACGCAAGAACAATTCGGGCACCCTCGCGCGCAAAGCGTCTGGCCACGGATGCGGACAGTCCTCCGCCAGTGCCAACGATCAGTACCGTCTCGGTGTTGCTCATCTCGTTCGACTCCTTTCGTGAATCACGTATCGCGGCGTTGGCTGCAACGTCAGACCGGCTCGTCGATACCGGTCCACGGGTTCGACGGCCCACGGGTTCAATTGTGCGCGGCCGTTGGCGACTTGGCTATACTTTCCCCTCAAGCTCAAACTCAGGCTCGAACTCAAGCGCAAACAATCGGAGGCCCGATGAAAGCGGCGGTGAATGCACGTTTTGTGGCGATCGGCGCGCGCTCGCCGGTTCCATTTTCAATTATCTATGCCGACGGCACCAAGTACCTGTCGGGTGCACCGCCCCACCAATTCTCCATCCGCTTCAAGACGCACCAATCGCAATGGCGCGCCGTGCTATTCGGTCACATCGGTCTCCTCGAAGGCTACTTCGATCAGACGATCGAGATCGATGGTGATCTGAGTACGTTGTTTCGTGTCGGATTGGAGTCGGCATTCGATACGGCGAATCCACTCGTCGACATTCGGAATCGGTGGCACGAATTCCGGCGTTCGAATGCGGATCGCGCGATGGCCAAAGAGAACGCCCGCTTCCACTATGCGCTTGGGCAGGCGTTCTATCGCCAGTGGCTCGATGATCCACTGATGATGTACACCTGCGCGTATTGGAAAGAGGGAACGCAAACCCTCGAGGAGGCGCAGCGCAACAAGGTGGAGCATGTCTGCCGCAAGCTACGGCTCGCGCCCGGCGAGACCGTCGTCGATATCGGCTGCGGCTTCGGTGGATTCATGTTCCACGCATCGACGCACCACGGCGTGAGCGTTACTGGTACCAATACGACCACCGAACAGGTTGCGGACGTCTCCGAACGCATTGCCCAATCGCCATTGCGCCAGCAGCTTCGTGTGATTGAAGCCGATTTCCGGGAGATTGTCGGTCAGTTCGACAAGGTCGTGTCGATCGGTGTCCTCGAACATGCCGGACGGGATCAAATCGATGAAGTCGTGAAAGCGCACGCCGAATCGCTCAAGATGGGCGGTCTCGGGATGCTTCACTTTATCGGACATATGGGAACCCATCCGACCGAGTTCTTTATCCGCCGGCATGTGTTCCCCGGAGGCTGGATCCCTGCCCTGTCGGAGGTGCTCGAATCGATGGATCGACATGGCCTTCAAGTGGCCGATATCGAAAATCTGCGACGCCACTACGTGCTCACCCTCGAAGTATGGGCCGCCCGGTTCGAGAGGAAATGGACGACCATCCAGTCGCTCGACCCCAAACGCTTCGACGAGCGGTTCTATCGAATCTGGCGCACGTATCTGCGCGGCTGCGCCGAGATGTTTCGCGCTCCTAACGGCATCACGCACCTTTTTCAGATCACGTTCAGCAAGGGACCGATCAATCCTGCGACCTATCCGATGAGCCGCGCGTTCCTGTACGAGACACCCGCAGCCGCCACGCCGGCCTCGACAAGACCTCGGGAAACCTTGCATGAGCTCGTATGAGGAGCGCGTCGCATCGCTTGCGCAGTTCGTCGGTGCCGCCGACGATTCGGGCATCCGGTTATCGAAACGCACATCGAATCTGTTTCGCGATCGCGCGCCAGGCGCTCGAAATCGTCTCGATGCGAGCGCATTCGATCATGTGATCGAGGTGAACCAGCGTGACGGCTGGGTCGACGTCGAGGGCATGGTCACCTTCGAGAAGCTGGTCGATGCAACCTTGCGATACGGCGTGATGCCGGCGGTCGTACCGCAACTGAAGTCCATCACGATCGGCGGCGCGGTCGCCGGTGTCGGGATCGAGGCCACTTCGTTTCGCCATGGACTCGTGCATGAAAGCCTGCTCGAAATCGATGTTCTCCTGCCCGACGGCCGGATGCTCAAATGCTCACCGCAAAACGAGCACCGGGATCTTTTCTTCGGATTCCCGAATTCCTACGGGACGCTCGGATACGCGCTCCGCCTGCGCGCGCGAACGATCCCGGTGAAGCCCTATGTAAAAATCGTTCGCGAGCGCTTCGACGCACCGCACGCATTCTTCGGCGCCATCGAACGCACCTGTGCAGGGGATGCGGACTTCGTCGACGGTGTCGTATTCAGTCCGACCGAAATGTACTTGAACATCGGACGCTTCGTCGATGACGCGCCGTATTTCAGCAACTACACCTACGAACACATCTTCTATCGATCGATTCGCGAGAAGCCGGTCGATTTCATGACCGCGCACGACTATCTTTGGCGATGGGATACCGACTGGTTCTGGTGCTCGAAGAACGTGTTCGCGGAAGTGCCTCTCATCAGGAAGCTCTACGGCGCCAAGCGTCTGAATTCCAAGACGTACACCCAAATCATGCGATGGAACTCGCAGCTCGGTCTGACGCGCGGACTCGATACATTGCGCCGCATGCATAGTGAATCGATCATCCAGGATGTCGACGTACCGATCGAGTGCGCATCGGAATTCTTCAATTTTCATTTTCGCGAGATCGGCATCGCACCGGTATGGATCTGTCCGATCGGTTCGCGCACCGCATCACCGGGCTTTGATTTGTATCCAATGGAGCCCAGGATCCTCTACATCAATTTCGGATTTTGGGACGTGAAGCGCACCAAGGCTCGCCATCCTCCGGGTCACTTCAATCGCTTGATCGAACAGCGCGTCATGGACCTCGGTGGCATCAAGTCGCTCTATTCGGACAGCTATTTCACCCGCAACGAATTTTCGAAGGCATACGGCGGGGACCGATATCGGCTACTCAAAACGAAATACGACCCAGAGGGCCGGTTCGGCGATCTCTACGAGAAATGCGTGTTGCGACGTTAAGCCGAAACACAGCGCGCTATCTATCCATGCCGCTTGCGCGCAATCGCGGCACCTTTACCCAATGCCTGTAGTTTGGCGAGCGCGATCGCCCGATCCATCGGCGCCATCCCGCAGTTGGTTCCGGGAATAAGGTGCGCCTTGGGCACATGATCGAGAAGCCGCGTGATCGAATCGGCGACTTCATCCGGCGATTCGATCGTTTTGCTCGCCACATCGATCACCCCGGCGATCACATCCTTGTCGGGCAGCAGCCTCAGCAAATCGAGCGGCACGCGCGAAGCGACACATTCAAGCGATACCTGATCGAAGCGACTCGCGTTGAGTGCCGGAAAGATTTCCTCATATTGACGCCACTCGCCACCGAGTGACTTCTTCCAGGCGATGTTCGCCTCGATGCCATATCCATAGCAAATATGCACGGCCGTCGTACATACCAGACCATCGATCGCCAGATGTAGCGCCTCGATCCCCCAGGCCTTAACCTCGTCCATGTAGACATTGAAGGCAGGCTCATCGAGCTGGATCACATCGACCCCGTCGGCCTCCAGCGCGCGTACTTCGTCATTCAGCACCCGTGCAAAGGCCATGGCCATCGCCACCTTGTCTCCATAGTGGCGATCGGCGACGGTATCGACGATCGTCATCGGTCCGGGCAACGTGATCTTCAACTTGCGCTGGGTCGCGGCGCGAGCGAGGCGCGCTTCGGTTTGGTGAACGCGGCCCTTCAACCGCAATGGCCCGACCACGGTCGGCACCATCGCGTCGTAGCGATTATTGCGAATCCCCATCTTCACCTTCTTCGAGAAATCGATGCCTTCGACCTGCTCGAGAAAGCCATGGACAAAATGCTGCCGCGACTGCTCACCGTCGGTAACGATATCGATCCCGGCGCATTCCTGCTCCTTGATCCAAAGGAGCGTGGCATCGGCCTTCGCACGCATCAAAGCGTCTCCCTCGAGCTTCCAGGGTGCCCATAGCATGTCCGGCTGGGCGAGCCAGGAAGGCTTAGGAAGGCTCCCCGCGATGGTGGTTTCAAACATGTCGGTCCTTTCGATTGGCAAGTAGTTATTTTGGCCTCAGCCGTCTGGTCGACCCAAAACCGGAAAAAATCCACGGAACTGAAACAACGGCGTGACTTCTAATGGGTAGTTTGTGAAGGAATACTCGTCGCAAATAGCGCATGTGTTGGACGATTGACACCGAAGTGAACAACATTATTTAGCCGACTGGAGAAAAAAGATGGGAGCCTATGATCGCTTCATGCAGGTCACCAACGACGACGGAACCGATATCCGATTGCCTGGGACGCGTGATCCCTTTCGTTTGTTGATTGACGACGAGGCGCGCCGCGAAGTCATCGAGCGTGTCGGACGGTACGGGGCATCACGCGGCCATCGCAACCCCATCAAAGCCTCCGATGAAATGGAAACGGAAACCGATTCGCGCGAACACGCCGTTTTTTCCTGAAAGGCCACATCGGCCTTTCAGTTTCGGGCGGCTGGCTGACGAGAGTCGCGCGGTTTCGACCGCAATCGGCTCGTCTTTGAATCCGTCACGCTAGCGCACTGCCCCGGGTCGCGGTACCGCTTCAGCCCCGCCTCGCTGCGACCCGTCTCACCGTGTCATCACCCCTCGCATCGCGCTGTTCCCGCGCGTCGGTGCATCGGCCTCTTGGAGCGTGGGCACCCGCCTGCCCTGCCCAAACGAGACCATTCCCCTGGCCGATGGCAATCATCGCGCCGTTCGTTAGCCGCCCTCGTAACGCGATCGAATCGCCTCGACCCTTGCGCGATTGGCACCAAAGTCCTTGCGACCAATCCGCGCTGCCGCACGGACGTGAATGCGTTTCTCTGCATCGTCGACGAGGAATTCGATGTCATCGACGAACTTGAACCACTTTGATGTGGCCTCAAGGTGAAGATACATCGGTTCGGTCCGGACGATCGCTATGCCCTCCAGCGATTCGACGATCGCCCTGACTTTCGCCAACGCGGCAGCCCCATCGCCTGAAAATCTGATCGGCGCAATCGCCGCGTAGGTGCGCATCGGGTGGTCCGGATAGAGACCTGCCTGACTCGAAACGCTGTTCTCCGTGCTCGACGGGGGTTTCAGCTTTCCGTCCTTCGCGCCAAGATCCGGCGGTGTGCTCCGACGGAACATGCCAAGCTGCCCTGCCGCCAATGCAACCAGGGCGATCGCGACGAGCCCAAGCGCGACCCAAATGACACCCTTCAGCAGCATCCGCGAACCTCCAACGCTCGAACGCCGTCCAACTCAACGGCTCGCACGACATAGATTCACTAGGTTACAGTACCTGCCCGAACCCGACCAATCCTCGGTGCGCTCTGTCCGCCTATGTCCCCTGGCATCCGCTATCGTCTCGGCATCGATATTGGCGGCACGTTCACCGATATCGTGCTCGCTTCCTCCACCGGATCGCTATCGACGTACAAGACATTGACTTCCGTCAATGACTTCGGTCGAGGCATCGCGACCGGCGCAATTCGCGCCCTTGAGGCGGCAGAAGCTACGCCGGCATCCGTCGATCGGATCGTGCACGGCACGACGATCGCCACGAACGCAATCCTCGAACACAACGGCGCTCGCACCGCGCTCGTCACGACGCGCGGATTTCGCGACGTGCTCGAGATGCGCCGCCTGCGGATTCCGGAGATGTACACGCTCAATTTCCCGCGGCCCGATCCGCTCGTGCCCCGTCAGCGCCGCCTGGAAGTGACTGAACGTATCGGCCCGGACGGCAACGTTCGCCTCCCGCTGGAGGAATCCTCGGTCATCGACACCGCGAATCGACTCGTCGCGTTGAACGTGGATGCGGTCGCGATCAGCCTGCTGCATGCCTATGCCAATCCCTTGCACGAGCAACGCGTCGCATCGATGCTTCGCGCTGCCCTTGGCCCCGAGGTCTTCATTTGCTGTTCATCCGATGTCCTGCCCGTCATCCGCGAGTACGAACGCACCAGCACGACCGTCATCAATGCCTTTCTTGGGCCGACCTTGAAACGTTATTTTGATTCCCTGCAAGCCCATCTGCGCGGCATCGGCATCGATGCGCCGATCCACATCATGAAATCCGACGGCGGCATCATGACCATTGGCGCGGCCGTTCTGCGTCCCGCTGCCATCGTCGAGTCCGGACCGGCTGCAGGCGTCATTGGCGCCGCGGCGCTGCTGCACGCGGGTACGGTGGATTCTCAATCGCCCGCCGACGCAATCACCTTCGATATGGGAGGCACGACCGCGAAGGTGTCACTGATCGAGGCAGGCGTTGTCACGAAGACCGGCGACTACGAGGTCGGCGCCGGCATCAATCTCAGCGCCAAACTCGTCATGGGTGGTGGCTATGCGCTCAAGCTTCCGGTCATCGATATCTCCGAGGTCGGCGCGGGCGGCGGTAGCCTGGTCACGATGGATCGCGGTGGATTCGTGCGTGTGGGCCCACGCAGCGCGGGTGCTCATCCAGGTCCGGTCTGTTACGGCCATGGCGGAACACTGGCAACGTTCACCGACGCCGTGCTCACGCTTGGTTTCCTGAACCCGGACACGATCGCAGGCGGCAGCGTTCGACTCCATCCTGAACAGGGACGCGCTGCGCTCAAGAGCCAGATTGCCGATCCGCTCGGACATTCGTCGTTCGAAGCGGCCTACGGCGTGTTGCAAGTTGCGTGCGGCACGATGGTGCGTGCGGTGAAAGCGGTGTCCACCTACCGTGGCCGCGACCCCCGCCACTTTGCTCTATTCGCATTCGGGGGCAATGGCCCGCTCGTCGCTGCATTCATTGCGGACGCCCTCGAGATGACGAGCGTCATCATTCCGCCGCATCCTGGTGTATTCAGCGCCTATGGATTGCTCTGCGCGAAGATCGAACATGAAATCGTGCGAACGTACCTCGTTCGACTTGCCGACACGACATCGGCCACGCTCGAAGCGCGATACACGACAATGGAACGAGAACTTCGCGAACGATTGCTGACCGAAGGCCACGATCACTACCATCTATCGCGCCAGGCCGATCTTCGCTACGCAGGGCAGGCCCATGAGCTCACCGTGCCACTCCCTGAGCGCGCCCGCGGTGCAATCGACTGCGCGCAGTTGGCCCATGCATTCGGCAAGGAACATGAACGCACCTATGGGCATCAGGCTGAAAGCGAGGAAGTCGAGTGCGTGACCTTGCGCGTCACGGCCCAGGTCGACGATGATCGTGAAGTGCCTGCGCTTGCGTCAATGACCCGCTCGCAACCGGCACGGATCACAGTTCGTGAAGCGTATTTCGGTGGAAAATTCGGCGCAATCGAGACGCCCATTGTCGGACGCCACCACCTTGGGACCGCGGTGCGCGCCGGACCGATGATCATCGAGGAGGCCGACGCGACGTGCGTCGTTCCACCGGACTGGTGCGCCATGCTCGATTCCCGGGACAATATTATTCTGTCCGCCGCGCGTGGCGGCTGACTGGAAGGCCGGAATGGCGACAACATTCAACGATCCGATCACTCTCGAAGTCGTCAAGAATGCCCTTGCATCGATCGCCGACGAGATGGCGCTTGTCATTCTGCGCACCGCTTATTCATCGATCGTGCGCGACTCGATGGATTATTCGACCGGTCTTTGCGACCGACACGGCCGGGTCATCGCTCACGGTCTCACGATGGCATTGCATCTGGGCGCGTTTCCCGATGCGATGCAAGCCCTCATGCGTGAATACCGGGGTGCCATGCACGAGGGCGATGTCTTCGTCTTCAATGATCCCTACGTCGCGGGCGGCATGCATTTGCCCGACGTCTATGTGATCCTGCCGGTTTTCGTGCAAGGCGAGTTGGAGGGATTCGCCTGCACGCTCGTCCATCAGATCGACGTGGGCGGGATCGCACCGGGATCGACCGCCGTCTACGCCACCGAGATTCATCAGGAAGGTCTGCGGATCCCGATCATCAAGATGTTCGAGGCGGGTCGGCCGAACGATACGTTTTTCAAGATCATGGCGCTCAACACACGGATTCCGGACAAGCAGGCGGGCGATATGCGCGCGCAGATCGCCGCCTGTAAGACCGCCGAACGTGCATTTCGGGCATTGGTCACGCGATACGGAAGCGATTCGTTCCAGTCCATGATCGACGCGCTGCACGACTATGCCGATCGCCTCATGCGCGCCGAGATCGCCGCGCTGCCCGATGGCACTTGGTCGTTCACCGACTACATCGACGGTCTCGGTGATCGGCCCGAACCCATCCCGCTTCGCGTGAGCGTGACGATCGAAGGCGATCGACTCACAGCCGATTGGACGGGCTCCTCGCCGCAGGTAAAAGGGGCGATCAACTGTCCATCGCCCTTCGTGAAGTCAGCCGTGCAACTGATGCTCAAATGCATCGCACGCGACGATATCCCCAACTTCGAAGGGAGCCTCCGGTCGATCACCATCGTCTTGCCTGAAGGCACGATCGTGAATCCGTTGCCGCCTGCCGCGTGCGCCGCCCGCGCCATCGTCGGCTGGCGTGCGATCGACACACTCATGGGCGTGTTCGCGCAGATCGTTCCGGACCGGGTCGGCGCCGCGGGAGAAGGCGGCGTAACGTTTCCCGCGATCAGCGGTTGGCATCAGGGACGCCGTTATGTCGTTGCCGAGACGCTGGCCGGCAGTTGGGGTGCGATGCGCGATCGTGACGGGGTCTTCGGCATTCCCAATCCGGGCGGCAATCTCACCAACCAACCGATCGAGATGATCGAGGCCCTGTATCCCCTTGAGATCGAGCGGTACGGCATGGTCGAGAACAGTGGTGGGCCGGGCCGTCAATGCGGCGCGCCCGGCATCATCCGTCAATACCGAATGTTAGGCGATGAGACGCTCGTCGTGATGCGCGCCGATCGACAACGATACTTGCCTTGGGCGCTCGACGGCGGCTCGCCGGGCACCCCTTCCTACCACCTCGTGAATCCGGGCCCGCATCAGCGCGTCCTCCCGCAAAATCCGATGGAGGCTATCCGGATCGGCAAAGGGGAAGTGTTCTGCCATATCGGCGCAGGCGGTGCAGGTGTCGGTAGCCCACTCGATCGCGATCCGATCAAGGTTCAGTACGATGTCGAGGAAGAGCGCATTACCCCGCTCTACGCTCGCGAGGTCTATGGCGTCGTCGTGGAAGACCATGCCGTCGATCTCGCCGCGACGGCTATCGAACGTGATCGCCTGCGCAAGCGTTCCGATGCGGCGAGTCCCGCGTATCTCCGCCATTTTCTTTTGCCGCTCGGGATTACCCGGTTTGCGCTCGAAGGTGAACGCGAGCTGCGCACCAACGCACGCGAGCCGCTCGATCAATGAAACCGCTCGGCGGCGTATGGCGCCAGATCGATCGCACCCTTACGGCCCGCGGCCAGATCCGCGATGGCCTGTCCGGTCACCGCACCGAAAGTCAAGCCAAGCTGACCATGGCCAAAAGCGAAGTAGACGTTACGATGATGGAGCGCCCGTCCTAGTACCGGCAGGGTGTCGGGCATGCCGGGTCGATGCCCCATCCAGCGGCTGGCCGGTTCAGCCGGAAACGCGGGAATCAATCGCTTCGCCAAACGCATGAACAGGTCGGCGCGCGCATAGTTGGGCGGCGCATCGACGCTCGCGAGCTCGATCAATCCGGCGACCCGGATGCCGTCGTCCATTGGTGTGACACCGAAATGCATTTCGCCATCGGCGACGACCCCGTTCAGTGCGATACCCGTGGACGGGACCATGATGTGGTAACCGCGCCACGACTCGAGCGGCACATCGACGCCGAAACGCGCCGCGAACGGTTTGGAGAATGCGCCCGCACAAATGACGAGATGATCCGCACGCACCTCGCCTGCGGATGTATCGAGCACCGCGGCCACCTGATCGCCCGGCCGCAGATTGCGTACGTCAGCCCGTTGAATGGTTCCGCCCTTCTTGACGAACAACGCCGCAAGACGCTGTACCAACCTGAGCGGACTCGCCATGAAAGCGCTTGCCGGCTGGTAATGGGCATAGCGATACTCATGCGACAAAACCGGTTCCATATCGCGAATCGCGTCTGCATCAAGGTCTTCCACGGGAATGCCGAAGCCGCGCCGAACCTTCATCGCCCATGCTTCCGCGTCGAATGCCGCTTTCGTTCGATACACATAGAGTTCGCCACGCGCACGCAAGAGCTCTGTCGCGCCGGCTTCCGCCAGCAACGGCATATAGGCGTTACGCGCAGCGAGCGAAAGGGGCGCGAGCGCTCGGCAGATTGCATCGACCCGGTCCGGACGTGCCGCGGCAAGCATCTTCAGCAACCACGGCAGGAGGCGCGGCAGGTAGCCCCAGCGGATCACGAGTGCACCGTCCGGGTCGAGCAGCATTTTCGGGACGGCCTTCAGGATCCCCGGGGTGGCCATCGGGATGCAACCGCCCGTATGGATGATCCCGGCGTTGCCAAACGAGCACCCGCGGCCCGGTTCATCGCGATCGATGATGGTGACCGCATGACCATCGCGTTGCAGCGCAAGTGCGGTGCACACACCGATGATGCCTGCGCCCAATACGGTGAATCGCTCGCTCATCCCGGCTCTCGCGATCAGATGGATTCGAAGGACCCTATGGTCCCTCAGGTGTCCCCCTCATGACAAGTGGCAGGACAAGGCACAATAGGCGCCACACTATCGAACAGGAATATCGCCATGTCGGTCATGCACTACGTTCAACGCGGCTACGGCGCGCCACCCATCGTGTTTGTCCATGGGTTTACCTGCGATCACACCGACTGGGAAGCCCAGATGGGGGCATTCGCGCCAAAGCATCGCGTGGTTGCATGCGATCTGCGCGGACACGGCAAAACGCCGGGAACCCCGGAAAATTGCTCGATCGATACGTTCGGCGCGGACGTCGCCGCGTTGATCGAGGAACTCGACCTGAGCAATGTAGTACTGGTCGGTCACAGCCTCGGCTGTCGCGTGGTGCTGCAGGCCGCGCGCAACGCGCCGCAACGGGTCGCCGGCATCGTACTGGTCGATGGCAGCAAACTGGGTACGGGCGATCCCGAAGCGCTTGAACGAACGATGCGCGCGAAGGTCGAGGCGGTGGGTTTTGCCAAGTTCGCAAGCGGCATGTTCGAGCAGATGTTCGTTCCATCGACGCCTGCGGCAATCAAGGCGGGCATCATCGATCGTGCCGCACGAATGCCCGCTGCGATCGGCACGGCACTTTTTCCGCGTACACCCGCCTGGGATGCAAAAAACCTCGAACGCGTGCTCGCGGAGACCAAACAGCCGCTGCTCGCCATTCAAAGCACGACGATGAATGCAGACGGGAAGCGCGTGCCGATGACCCCGGGACTACCCGCGCCGCTTCTCGATTTGTTGCGCGTGGTGACGCCGCACGCGAAGATCGAGACGATCTCGACGGTGGGACATTTCACGCAGATCGATGCACCGGATTGGGTGAACGAGAAGATCGGGGGGTTTATCGCGTCGCTAGGCCGGTAGGGCCTATAGCCTTGCATTTGAACCACAGAGGACACAGGGGACGCAGAAGTTCATTAGTGGCGGCACCCCTACGGTCGACCCTTCGCGTCGGTTACCGCCTTCGAGTCCCCAATGCGGACGACACCGAAAGCGGCGCGAAAGCTCAGAGTTCCTCTGCGTCCTCTGTGGTTCCCTTGCCTGAGTTCCTTAGTTTAAAGCCTCGAACTTCCAGAACTTGCAGAACCGCATCAGCGGCTCATCGGTCATGCCCATCACGACCGCATCGTCGGTTGCACGATGCTCGATGCGTTTCCAGGTCGGGATCGCGAATGTATCGCCGAAGCTCCAGTTTATCGGGTCACCGTCGACCAGGGTCGTGCCGCTGCCTTGCATGACAAGGAAGATCTGATGCGCGGTGGAGCGCTGCGGACGCGATTGGAATCCGGCTTTCCAGCGATGCACGTTGATACCGATCGTGGGCATCGTCGACGTGTCGATCGCGATGCGACGGCCAAAGAATCCATCCGGATCGTCGCGGGCGGCATCGAGTTGCTGCTGTTGCCAATCCCACGTGAACCGATATGGAGAGTCGGGTGTCACCCGTTTGATCGGCTCATAGACGTCCGGATGATCGTCGGCATACATCGGCTCCAGCAAATGGACGAGCGGCACATCCAGTCCATCGAACCAATAGGCCTGTTCCTTGCCGTCATGACCGTGCCCGTGCCAGCTTCCACCCGGCGTCAACACGATGTCGCCGGTTTCCATCGGGTGCTTGTCGCCGTTGACGCACGACCATGCGCCATGCGAATCGAGAATGACCCGAAACGCATGCGGTGCATGGCGATGGGTACGGGCGATTTCACCGGGCAGGATCGTCTGATACGCGCTGATGAGCGTACGCGTTGTCGCGATATCACTGTCGCCGGTGGGATTTCGCATGACCAGATTGCGCCGCTCGGCCAGATCGGTTCCGATCAGGCGCGCGGCGCCGTCCATGCCAGCCTTAGCGTCCGACCATTTCCAATGCATGTGCGAGTAGTCGGTTTTCGGCTCATGCCACAAGGGCGGCTGTGGTCGCGAAATCCAACCCGGTGTCAGGTTCTTCGATTCGACGCGTGCCTTGAGCGCTTCAAGATCCGGCGCGCCACGCAGATCATCGAGCGAAAACTCCACGGGTTTATTCATCACTCTCCTCTACATGTGAAGGCCGGAACGGGTATCCAAAACCGGTACGGGCAGCCATAAAAACCACAGAATATTATGCGCCGGAACGCTGAAAAATGTTCATCCCCATCGCGGATTCGCACACCCGCTAGATCTTCAAGCCGCCGCTCGCGTCGACCCGGGTACCGGTGATCCATCGCGCGTCGTCCGAGGCGAGAAACGCGATCACGCCGGCGATGTCTTCCGGACGCCCGATCCGCCTCAGTGCGGTTGCCGCGGCGACCGCACCGCCAATCACCGGATCCCGCAGACTCATATTCATACCCGTATCGGTGGCGCCGGGCGTCACCGAATTGACCGTGATTCCTCGCGGCCCGAAGTGATTGGCGAGTGAACGCGTCATCGACTCGACCGCGCCCTTGGTCGCCCCGTACACCACCATATCCGGATAGCCAAGGCGACCGGCGGTCGACGAAACATTGATGATCCGTCCGCCGTCGCGCAATCGCGAAGCCGCCTTTTGCATGATGAAGAATGGCGCCTTGACATTGACCTGGATAAGCCGATCAAAGACCGCCTCGTCAACCTCTTCGATCACCCCACGCGCCCAGATTCCCGCGTTGTTGACCAGAATGTCGAACCGGTGATCACCCGTTCGTGCACGCAGTTCGCGATCAAGGGCCGTGAAGAGGGCTTCCACGCCACCCGGCGCAGCGAGATCCGCACCTACGGAAAATGCCGCCCCACCCGCGCCCTCGATGGCATTGACGACCTCATTCGCGACGGCGGCGTTCCTGCCGTAGTGCACCACGACGGTCGCTCCGTCGCTTGCAAGGCGCAGGGCCGTCTCGCGCCCGATGCCGCGACTCCCGCCGGTGACCAATGCGATCTTTCCCTGCAATTTTTTCATCAGAACAGAATCCCTTTATCCAACACGATGCGCAACATCAAACGAGTCGAGGCTTCGCTCGAGATCATCGAGCAGCGCCGCACACTCGCGCGGCGCAAGACCGGCGCCGCCCTTGGCGATGACGCCAAGCAACCGCTCCAGACGCGAATGATCGAACGAGGCAACCGCAGGATGCCTGCCAAGCAGAAACTCGACAATCTGTTGATCATAATCCGACGGCTGCACTGCGCCAAATGACGCCCCGCAAAGACATCCCGCGCCAAGCGCGATATGGCCTTGCGACAGGCGCGTCCAGCGGCCCAAAAGCTGAATTGCCCTGAGCGAAGCACGATTGGAGTCAGGCGATCGCTTCTTGTTGGCCATGGAACGCGCAGGATTCGAACGTACACAATTCGAACATACAGGATTCCGAACGGAGATTCGCGCCGGTTCGATGCACCGATTCTATGCTGATCATGGCAGCGGCCCTCTGATAGCATTGCGCGCGCTTGTTGTTGACGATTCTGATCGGGGCGATCTCGATCTCGACGATCCCCATCCCGGCCGCCAAAGAGAAAAGATGACCCTTTCGACGCCTTCGAACGTGCGCACCCGCCTTGCATCGGATATCGGTGGAACGTTCACCGACGTCGCGGCTTTCGATCCGAAGTCCGGCCGCCTGCTGCTTGGGAAAACGCTCTCCACGCCGATCGATCTCGCCGATGGCATCACGCAGGCAGTCGAGAAAGCGGGTGCGCGGTATGCGGACGCCGCGCTCTTCCTGCACGGATCGACCATCGCGATCAATACGATGCTCGAGCGCACCGGCGCGAAAACAGGGCTCCTCATCACCGAGGGGTTTCGCGACATCTACGAGATCGGTCGGATTAATCGTCCGGACGCCTACAACCTATTCTTCACGAAACACGTACCGCTGATCGAGCGTGCGCTTTGCCTGGAGGTGCGAGAGCGGCTCACCGCCGAGGGCGATGTCGACACGCCGCTCGATGAGGCGTCCGTCCACACCGCATGCGATCGGCTGATCGCCGAGGGCGTGCAGGCGGTGGCGATCATGCT
>JBJXGX010000168.1:0-19427 GCA_046160305.1 Burkholderiales bacterium | reverse complement strand
AGCATCGCGGCGGCGCGTGCAGGGTGGAAGGAACTTTGTGCGCGGTTTGATTCGGGGGACACGCACGAGCAACGCCGCCCGGGTGCCAGTTCGCTCGAGCAAGTCGGTGCGCGGAAAGTCTCTGCATAGCGGTTTGCCTCGTGCGTTCTCCACATAGCATTGACAACGCCGATCATCCTGCCTGATTGAGCCGGTGGCGCATCGCGCGGGCGAGCGCACGAAATCGTCGGCTGATGTCCGCGTGCGACGCGACGGCATCCCAGAGTTCCACCGCCCATCGACGGGCCTCGCTTTGCAGATCGATCGGTTCCGGCTCGAATGGCAGGTCGTCGAGGGTCCCAGCCGCCGGGTCCGGTCGCCAGCGCATCGGGAGCATGTCGTACACCGGAGCGAGCCGGAAGCGCCCGCGTCCGAGGTCATGACGCTCGACGAAAACGCTGAGATTGCCGAAATGCATATCGGTATTGCCGATCAGGCAGCCAAACGATCGCAGCAAACGAACGCGGCGCGCATCCTCCTCCGGAAGCCTGTTGGTACGCGCTAGCGCATCGCAGGTCGCCGCCCAATGCTGGCGGGGACCCGGCACGAATGCTTCGTGGATCGCATCGAGCGCGACGACATGGAGGGCACCGCGTGTCCCGAGGCGATCGAACCGCTCCGATTCGAGAAGCGTACGCTGCGGCGTAGCGAGTACCCGCGCTGTCGCAGCGCCGATATCGTGTCCCGCCAGAATCTGCAGCGCAAGCGCTTCGGCGTGCAGCAGATCGTTCCAGCGTTCGCCGAACGGTGTATCGCGTGGCGGTGCGAACTTGACGAGCACGTGGCGCCCTTTAGGTTTGTCACCATTGGATCCGTCCCCATCGGGTTCGTCAATTTCCGCGAGGAATTTCGCTTGCTCACCAGCGGCGGATGATCCCGCAGGAAGGGTCTTCGTCACATCGCCCGCGACCTGTTCGTAGGCCGTCAGCCGGCGCTTTTGATTGGCCGGCACCACCGTCCGGATGGACTCGAGCGGATCGCCGATCGAGATCGCGCCGGGTGGCTGGCGCACATGGCGCACAATGACATGGAGCTGCTGTTCGAGCGACCAGCGTTCCGGATCGCGATCGAAGCCAAGGGCGGCAATCGAGTGCGCGCGGGCGCGCCCGAGGAACCCTTGCTGCCGTAGCGGTGCGAGCATCCAGGGCAGCGCCGCACGCGTGGCGATCGACAGTTGATCGATCTCGACATGCAACCAATCGCCCGACAAGTATTGGAGTGTGCCGACGCGCTCGATTCGACCGGACGTGTCAGTCCAGAGAATCGGCTGGAGGGATGAGAGTCCGACGATCGGTGCCGCAAGTCCGTACCGCGCGCGCCGCCCACGCCCCAGCACCGCGACCCGATCGGCGAGATCCCTCAGGCGGCGAGAGACAGAAGGCTGGCTTCTGCCGGTCGCGTGCGCAAGATCGGCCGCCGTCGCGATGCCGGTCGCGCGGAGGTGCTGAATAATCGCTGCTAGATCAGGATCGGTTGGAGCCAATTGTGAATAGAATTCGCATAGATTAAGTCCATGAAATTATGGCATAAAAATTAAATACTTGACGATCCATGAATAGAATATGAATAGAATATTTTCCAGCAGAGAGGACGCGGTGCTCGATGAACGCTTCCGGGAACGTGCATTCGTGGACCAACACGTCGACGCCTTGCGCGAGCTTGACCATCGCTTCGCAGGGCGCGGTATCGCCTGAGAACGCGACGGACTTCCCCTCGGCCTGCAGGCGCACGCCGAAGCATTCCGAGATCTCCCTGGGAATGTGCTCCACCCAGTCGCAATGGATCGTGACGTGTTCATCCTGGTAGGCGATGCCGGGCGAGCATTCGCGCACGTCCGGCCGCATCGCTTCGAGATTTTTCTTGCGGGCCGGATAATGACTGCGCGCCGAGAAATCGCTATGGAACGCCCCGCCTTCGAACAGGCGCGCGCAGAACTGCTGCGTCCCTTTCGGCCCAACCACGATCGGCGAACCTTGCCGGGCCCACATCCAGCCGGTAATCGTAAACAAGGGGAAGTCGCAGATGTGGTCGTGGTGCAAGTGCGTCAGGAAGACGAAGGGCACGTCGGCCGGATTGACGTGGGCACGCACCATGTTGCGGACGATGCCCGCGCCGCAGTCAAAGAGGTAGTGACGGCCATTGTCCAGCGTAACCAGCACGCCCGACTGGGCGCGATCCGGATCGACGAATGCCGCGCCGGTACCCAGCATGGTGATCTTCAACGCTTGCTCCTTTCGAAGGTGTACAACCGTATTGAACACCATTCATCCGCGCGCTGTACTTTGTCGGCGAGCGCATCCGATGGAAATGAAACCTGGACTCGGCATTGACGAAAGACGTCTAGACGTCTCATGCTCGGCGCGACGCATTCACCAACGGGCAGCGAAGCCATGCTTTCGAAAAAGCGACCAGGCGTAATCCGGGACGCCATCGTTTCCGTTCTTGCCGGGAGACCGCAAGGAGCGGACTTGGAAGAAATTGTCGGTGGGGTTCAGCAACGCATCGGGGAGGTCGCGTCCTCAAGCGTGCGGTCGTACCTTCGGCTCAATACGCCCGAGGTCTTCGAGCGCAGCGGGCGCGGGCATTATTCGCTTCGCCTCGCCACCCGGCTTCGCGAGCCGGAGCCGGCACCCTACTCAGCGACGCCTCGCGTCGACGAGCAATCATCCTTCTCCTATGGGAAATCGGTGCTTCACAAGGACGATTGCTTCGAGTGGATCAAGCGTCAACCCGATTCTTCGATTCATGCAGTCGTTACGGATCCGCCCTACGGCTTGTTTGAATATTCCGAGGCGCAGCAACAGAAGCTCAGAGTTGGTCGCGGCGGCGTCTGGAGGATTCCTCCGTCGTTCGATGGGGTCGCACGCTCACCGCTCCCGCGATTTACCGTTCTCACATCCCGTGATCTGCAACGGCTGGATCAGTTCTTCTACGACTGGGCCCAGAGGCTGTTGCCGGTGTTGGTGCCCGGCGCGAATGTCGTTGTCGCGAGCAACCCGCTCGTGTCCTACATCGTGTCTGGCGCCCTTGCCCGAGCGGGGCTGGAGCGAAGAGGCGAACTTGTCCGGCTCGTCATGACGATGCGAGGTGGTGATCGTCCAAAAGCCGCGCACGAAGAGTTCGCGGACGTAAGTGTCATGCCACGATCGATGTGGGAACCGTGGTTGCTTTTCCGAAAGCCGATTGAAGACCGTGTTCAAGACAATTTGCGGCGCTGGAATACCGGGGGGTTTCGACGACCATCCAAGGACAAGCCGTTTGGAGATCTGATCCAGTCGGCCCCAACCAACAAGTCTGAACGAACGCTTGCTCCCCACCCAAGCCTGAAGCCGCAGGCGTTCTTGCGCACGGTGGTTCGTGGCGTGCTCCCGCTGGGCGTCGGCACCATACTGGATCCATTCGCGGGTTCTGGATCAACGCTGGCGGCGGCTGAATCGGTCGGGTATGCAAGTGTGGGAATCGAGCAGGATTCGCATTTTTTCAAACTGGCGAGAAAGGCGATCCCGCGCCTCGCGCAGTACAAGAACGGGCTGAACGATTCAGTCGCCCGGTAGATCCATTGGGACCGAATGGATCTCGACCCCATCAATCTGTGTTGAATTTTCTCTCGTCAACGACGTTCCGGATGATCGGCATTCGCCGTCCTGGCATCCGCCTTCCTCATAGTGCGTACTTAGCGACCGCCTTCTCATCCCACGCAATGCCCTGACCCGGTCGATCCGGAATGATGAGGTGTCCACTCTTCCGTTCGAACGGTTCGGCCAGAATCGGGTCGGCCCAATCCTGCCATTCGAGCCAGTGCGCGGTATCGGTGACGCGCATAAGGTGCGCCGCGATTTCCGGGTAGAGATGTGACGACATCGGCATGCCCGCCGCGCTCGTGATTCCCGCCGCGCGCAACCATCCGCTGACCCCGCCGATGCGCATGAGGTCGGGCATGACGTAGTCGCCGGCACCGGCGAGCACGGCTTGATACAGCAGGCGGGGACCGTAGAAATTCTCGCCGAGTTGAACGGGCGTCTTCAGCTCGCGTGCAAGCTGCGCGTAACCGGGAATGTTGTCGTAGGTAGTCGGTTCCTCGAACCAATAGAGCCCCTGGTCATCGAGCGCATGGCAACGCACGAGGGCATCACCAAGCGACAAGCCTTGGTTGAAGTCGCACATCAGCTTGACCGCGTCGCCGGCGGCCTCGCGCACCGCGGCGATCGCTGCGAGATCCTCGGCGAGCGTTTCCCGTCCGAGGCGAAGCTTGAGTCCGGTGAATCCGCCTTCGGCTACCAGTGCCGCAGCCTCCGCCGCGAGACTTTCCAACGGCGTCAACCACAGTCCGTTGCTGTTGTAGGCCGGCACCGGACCGACCGTTCCGCCGAGAAACATTGCAAGCGGCATGTCCGCCGCCTTGGCCATGGCATCCCATGCGGCCATGTCGAGGCCGGAGACAGCGATCATCGATACGCCTTCGCGACCGACCAGATGCAGCGAACCGATGCCGCGACGGAACCCATCGAACGGGGCCACCGGCAGACCTTTGGCGGCTTCGGCGAGGTCCTCGATTGCCGGCACGATGTACCGGACCGACTGCTTGAGATAGGGCTCGAGGTAGCTATGCCCGACGATGCCTTCATTCGTGTAGAGATCGATCAGGATTATCGGCCAATCGCGAAACAGGCCGACTTTCGACACGACCGGTCGTCTGAGCGGGATCACGACGGATCGGGTTCGAACACCTTTGAGGGTCAGCTTGGCTCGGGTCATCGATCGCCTCCTTCCGCGCAACAAGAATTACCTGGGCAGCACGCCCGTCACATTCTCATACCGCTTTACCACCTTCGGAATGCGCGACTTGCCGTCGTAGCAGAGGATCACGGCCGAGTGCGCCATGTTGCCCTTCCCATCCGATTTGTAGGTCATCGCCAATCCGTCGTAGGTGGCAGCCGATAGCGCTTGCGTGACCGCGGCAGGCGTCGTCGCGCCTTTTGCAGCGGCATCGAGCATCATCGATACGGCATCGTATTGGCCAAGCGCGAAGCCGTCGGGGTCGCCGCCGAATTCATCGCGATAGAGTTTCAGGAACGCGCGCATCGCCTGCGTTTCGCCCGATACCGGCGAGGCGTTCGATTCCGCGCACACGTTGGTCATTTCAATGGGTTCGAGCAGTGCCGCGGTGGGGGGCTGATGCATGGCGGAGCCGGCGATGATCGGCAGATTCAACCGCCCTTGTGCCGCCGCGCGCACGAACAACGCGGTCGGCTGCGAATGCAGATGAATGATCACCACATCGGGGTTGGATGCCCGCACCTTGTTGATCGCGGGCGACATGTCGCGGATCGTGGGTTCCAACGCTTCCTGCATGACCGGCTCAAGGTTGAAGCGCTTCAACTTGGCGACGATCTCGTTGCGTCCGCTCTGCCCGTAGGCGGTCGTCTGATAGACGAGTGCGATCCGCTTCTTGCCGAGTTCTTCGACCACATAACGAACATGCGCCTCCTTGGCGACGTCATCGCCTGGAAAGAATCGGAACACATAGGGATTCTTCAGCTCGGTGATGCGCGCGGTGCCCGACACCGTCAGAAGCGGCACCTTCGCTTCAAGGGCGACCGGCAACATCGCAAGCATCTGCGTGCCCAGCATGGAGGCGACGATCGCTGTCGGCCGGTCACGCGATATCGCACGTTCAAGCGCATTGACCGCCACATCGGGCGAGGTGCCGGTATCCGATACCTCGGATTTGATGTTGATGCCCTTCGGCGCGCGCCGCATCGCCAGGAGCGCGCCGTTGCGCTGGCTTGCGCCTTCAAGCGACAGGAAGCCGGTGATCGGCACGAGGACGGGGATTGAAACATCGACCGCAAGCGCGGGTGGATGAGCAACGATTCCAGACACCGCGAGCATCGCAAGGACAACGCGGCGCAGACCCCAACGATGATGCATGCTCATATCGACTCTCCTTTGTCATTCGGCACGCAGGGTGCCGCAGCGTCAGCGATTCGCCCGATCGGTACGAGGACCCGCTTCCCTGCGTCGACGCAAATGATGTCACGGGAACGGACGCGGCGTGGATGAGTGCCCGATCTGCGCCCGAATCGCGCTAAGATCGCCCGATCCGCCAGTCAAGGAGCAGGATCGTGCAAGCCTCCATGCTCGAAGAAGTCGTGCAAGTCCCCAACCCGTATCCGGTCGTCGCGGAAACGGCGTATCCCGATGCCTGGCGCCTGTGCGAGCAGGCGCGCGAGCTCGCGTGGGATCCGTCGAAAATCAACTTCAGCGACCTCATCGATGCCGACCTGCCCGATGACGTGCGGCGCGCCGGCGCCGAATGGTGGTCCCTTCGTGCATGGATGGAGCACGGCGCGACGCCCTACGGCGCGGAGCGCCTGCGCGATGCGATCTATTCGCATCAACCCTTCGAGATCAAGCAGCACATCACCAACTTCATCATGGAGGAACTGCGCCATCACGAGGCATCGTTCCGAATAGCGAATGCGATCGGATCGAAGGTCGCAACCTATCAGGCGACCCCGCAGGCCGACTACTTCCAGATGATCATCCCGCGCTTTCACGACGAGAAGGACGAAAAAGCGATGTCGTTCTTCGCGGGCCTCGCGGTCAATACGCTGTTCGAGCAGATATCGGGCGAGCTGTTGCAGGCGCGCTACGAGAACGCCCGGTTCGCCTCGATCAAGGAAGCCTGCAAGTTGATCCTGCGGGACGAAGCGCGGCATATCCAGTTCGGCCGCATCATCATGCGTCGATTCTTCAATGATTTGCCCGCGAGCGAAAAGACGTTGCTTGGCGCAAAGGTGTCGAAAAAACTGCGCGGATCATTGCTGACCGGCGTCTATGCGGTTGTCAATCTGCCCGACGATGAACGCAAACGCTCAGCCCGCAGCCGCACGCTTGCGATGGAGCATGGCCTTGGCGCCACCCATCCCGATGAAGAGATCTCGATCATCAAACGCGCGATCGACAAGGTGCGTGCGGAGATCGCGCCGTACGGTGTGACGATCCCGCGCATCCCGGAGTTGGACGGGGCGGCATGACAAGTCTGCGTCGCATTCTTGCGGCTGTCGTCGTTATCGCGAGCACCTCGACCGCGCTTGCTCAATCGTTCCCATCGAAACCGCTTCGCTTCATCGTCCCGTTCCCGCCGGGCGGGTCGGCCGACGTTCTGGCGCGCACGATCGGCCAGAAGATGTCCGAGGGCCTCGCACAGTCGGTCGTCATCGACAATCGGCCGGGCGCTGGCACGGCGATCGGTGCCGAGGCGACCGCGAAGTCTGCCGCCGATGGCTACACGATCATGATCGGCACGGTGAGCTCGCATGCGATCAATCCAAGCCTGAATGCAAAGCTCGCCTACGACCCGATTCGCGATTTCACGCCGATCTCGCCGGTGGCCTCGATTCCGTTCGCCTTGCTCGTTCACCCATCGCTGCCCGCCAAGAATATCGAAGAGCTGATCGCGGTCGCGCGCGCCAAACCCGGCGTGCTCAATTTTTCTTCCGCCGGCAATGGCACATCCAACCACCTCGCAGGCGAATTGTTCAAGAGCATGGCGCGCATCGACCTCGTGCACATTCCCTATAAAGGCAGCGCGCCGGCGCTCAACGATCTGCTCGCGGGTCAGGTCAACATGATGTTCGATCTGGTCCTCACCGCCGCGCCGCACGTCAAGGCGGGAACGGTTCGCGCGGTCGCTGTCACGGGCAAAGAGCGCTCCGGTGTACTGCCCGGTGTGCGAACCATCGCGGAATCAGGGCTCCCCGGGTACGACGTCAGTGCTTGGTTCGGCATCTTCGCGCCCGCCAACCTGCCCGCCCCGATCGTGCAAAGCCTCAACCAGGAAGTGGTGAGGATCATGCAGTTGGCGGACGTTCGCGAACGACTCGCCAGCCAGGGCGCGGAGCCGATGGCCGGTTCGTCCGCGGCATTCACCGAATTCGTGCGCATCGAACTCGCCAAATGGTCAGAGGTGGTGAAGGCGGCCGGTATGCGATCCGAATAACCGAAAGGAGAAGAGTCGATATGAAACTTTGGGGACGCATCAATTCCATCAACGTACAGAAAGTGATCTGGGCGGGCGCGGAGTTGAATTTGCAGTACGAGAGAGTCGACGCCGGCATGGCGTTCGGCGTCGTCAATACGCCCGAATACAAGGCGATGAATCCGAATAGCCGCGTGCCGACGATCGAGGACGACGGGCTGATTCTCTGGGAATCGAACGCGATCGTGCGCTACCTGTGTGCCAAACACAGCGCCGGAAATTTGTGGCCCACCGATCTGAAGGTGCGGGCCGATGCGGATCGATGGATGGACTGGATCTCGATCAACGTGAACCCCGTGATCACCCCGGTCTTCTGGGGCCTCATCCGCACCCCGGCCGACAAACGCAACATCGCCGACATCGCGGACAACGCCGTGAAGACGACCGAAGTGTTCAAAGTGCTCGAACAGGGGCTCGCGGGCAAGCAGTATGTCGCGGGGGATCGCTTCACGATGGGCGACATCCCGGTGGGCGTCTATGTGTACCGGTGGTACGCGCTTGACGTGAAGAAAACACCCATGCCCAACATCGAGGCGTATCGCAAGCGACTGGAAGCGCGGCCCGCGTACCAGAAGCACATCATGTTGCCGTTGACTTAGAAATCGGCGCGGCGAGCCGCGCGGATTTCTTATGCATTCACTTTCTCCGCACGCACGCAGCGTCGTGCTGATGTTGATCGCCCCGGTGCTCTGGAGCCTCGCCGGCGTATTCGTCCGGCAACTCGAGGCAGCCGCGCGCTGGGAACTCGTGTTCCTCCGTTCTTCATTCTGTGTGGCAGCGACGCTGCTGTTCGGCCTGATTCTCTATCGCGGCGATCTGCTGAAACGCCTGTGGTCGATCGGCTGGATCGGCGTCTTGTCGGGCGCGTTATGGGGCGTGCAGTTCACCTGTTTCATGCTCGCGCTGAGCTACACGAGCGTAGCGAGCACGACGATCATTTTCAGCCTTGCCCCGCTGGTCGCGACCGTTCTCGCCTGGTTCGTTTTGAAAGAACGCGTTGCGCCGCGCACCTGGGTGATCGTATCGATCGCCGTCGTGGGCGTGATGCTCATCTTCTGGTCGGATCTGGGCGCAGGCGGATGGGTCGGTAATTTTATCGCGCTCGCGATTCCATTGGCCGCCGGCGCGAACTGGGTGCTGCTTCGCGCGTTGCATGTCGACGTCGATCTCGTCATGGCGGTGCTTGTCGGTGGCGTATTCGCCACGCTCGTAAGCCTACCCCTTGCACTACCCCTGCAGGCAACATCGTGGGATGTGGGCATCCTCGCGTTTCTTGGTTTCTTTCAACTCGCTTTGCCGTGCGTGCTGGCGGTGATCGCGGCGCGTCAGCTCTCGCCGACGGAAATGGGACTGTTCGGATTGCTCGAAGTCGTGCTCGGACCGCTTTGGGCATGGATTGGCGCGGGCGAGCAGCCGGCAGGCGGAACCCTCGCGGGCGGTGGCATCGTGCTTGGCGCATTGGTTGTCGAAGCCATCGCGCGCGGGCGCAACGCAAGTAAGCGCGCCTTGATTTCGCCCTGATCGACGATCAACGACACGTCGATTGCGATGAGCGCCGGGAGCCCGCACCGCACTCGGATCGCCTACGCGCTGCTTGCAATCGAGCGCCGGTCCCGCTCACCCGCCCCGCTGACTCTCCACGATGCGCAGCAGGTGCGCGCCGAAGTTCTCGAGCTTTCGCACACCCATCCCGGTGATTTCGGCCAAGTCCTCATGATTTCGCGGCGCGACCCGAACGATCTCCTTCAACGTTGCGTCGTGCATGATCACGTAGGCGGGAACATTGTGCTCACGTGCCGTCTGCGCGCGCCATGCACGCAATGCCTCGAAGAGCCCGCGGCTCCCTTCGCCGACTTCATAACTCGCATCGCGACGGGATTTGGTTTTGCGCGCTTCGCTCTTCGTCACGAGATGCTCGCGCAGCATGACCGACTGCGCGCCCTTCAGGATGGGCCGGCTTGCCTCGGTGAGCCGCAACCCGCCATAGCCCTCGAGATCGGCTGAAAGGTAGCCCATGGCGAGCAACTGCCGCAGCACACCGCGCCATGCCTGCTGACTCAGATCCTTGCCGATGCCGAATGTGCTCAACTGTTCATGACCCCAATCGCGCACGCGCGGCGTGTCGTGGCCAAGCAGAACATCGATGATGTGGACAGCCCCGAACTTCTGCCCGGTGCGATAGACGCAGGACAACGCCTTTTGCGCGGCCTCTGTCCCGTCCCAGGTGCGGGGCGGTGTAATGCAGTTATCGCAATTGCCGCAAGGCCGGCTCGATTCACCGAAATAATCGAGCAGCCGCTCGCGGCGGCAGCCGCTGGTCTCGCAAAGTCCAAGCAGCGCATCGAGCTTGCCGATCGCGATGCGCTTGAATTGATCGTTCGCCTCCGACGTATCGATCATCCGGCGTTGCTGGACGACGTCGGCGAGCCCGTAGGTCATCCACGCATCGGCGGGCAGACCGTCCCGTCCCGCGCGGCCGGTTTCCTGGTAATACGACTCGATACTCTTGGGCAGATCGAGATGCGCGACAAAGCGGACGTCGGGTTTGTCGATCCCCATGCCGAATGCGATGGTCGCGACCATCACCACGCTCTCCTCGCGCAGAAAGGTCGATTGGTTGATGCGGCGTTGTTCCGCGGGCATGCCGGCGTGATAGGGCATTGCGCGGATGCCGGCTTCGACCAGCATCGCGCCGGTTTCATCCACCTTCGCACGGGAGAGGCAATACACGATCCCCGAATCGCCCTCGTGTTCGTCGCGCAGGAACGCGAGGAGCTGTTTGCGCGGATTGTCCTTCTCGACAATGCGATAGCGGATGTTGGGGCGATCGAAGCTTGCGGTGAATATGCGCGGATTATCGAGCGCGAGACGCGCGACGATCTCGTTTCGCGTGAGCACATCGGCGGTCGCGGTCAGGGCGAGGCGCGGGATGCCCGGGAAGCGCTCCTTCAACACCGCGAGCTGGATGTATTCCGGCCGAAAATCGTGGCCCCACTGCGACACGCAATGGGCTTCGTCGATCGCGAAAAGCGCAAGATTCGAGCGGGCGAGCAACTGCAGGCACTGTTCGGTGAGAAGACGTTCGGGCGCGAGGTAGAGAAGATCGAGGTCGCCCGCGCGGAGACTACGCTCGACCTGATTGGCCTCCTCCGAGGTCAGACTCGAGTTGAGGAACGCGGCGCGCACACCGGCTTCGCGGAGCGCATCGACCTGGTCCTGCATCAATGCGATGAGCGGCGATACGACGATGCCGGTGCCATCCCTCACGAGCGCGGGAATCTGATAGCAAAGTGATTTGCCGCCCCCGGTGGGCATGAGAACAAGACAATCGCCGCCTTGCACGACATGCTCGACGACCGCCTTCTGCTCACCGCGAAATTCGCGGTAACCGAAGACCTCGCGGAGGATGTTGAGGGCGCGGTTCTGCATCAGGAATCGGTGCGGTGTGCCGCAGCGATTCCTAGTCCTTGTAACCTTCCATCTCGATCCAGAGCTTCTGCTCATCACCCACGGACGGGATACCGAATTTCATACCGAAGTCGGAGCGCTTGATCGTCCCGGTTGCATTCGCACCGCACATGTCTTTCTTGCTCGCGGGATGCGGCGCGCAACGCCAGTGCTCCACATTGAGCGTCACGGGCTTCGTCACGCCAAGCAAGGTGACATTGCCTTCGATCGTTCCCGGCACGTCGCCCTTGAAGATGACCTTGGTCGATTTGAAGGTCATCGTTGGAAACTCGGCTACGTTGAAGAAATCGGGCGAGCGCAGATGTTCGTCGCGCGCGCGCGGCCGGCTGCCCTTGTCGTTGTCGCCGGTACTGATCGACGCCGTCTGGACGATCACATCGAGCGAACCGGTCTTGCCGGCCTGGTCGAGTGTGAACTTGCCCGTCACCTTGTCGAATCGCCCGCGCATGCGTGAGATGCCGGCGATGTGATCGACTTCGAAGTGCACATACGTATGGTAGGTATCCAGGGTGTAGGCGCCGGACTGGGCAAGCACCGCCTGGGGGAGTGCGGCGAACATGGAAGCGATAGCCAAGGGTGCGATGACTCGTTTCATGGTTGGTTGATTCCTCGATCGGTGGTTGATGGAACAGCAATCAAAATCAGGCGCTCGCGCCCCGTGAGCCGTAGTATGCGACGGCGCATGCGACGATGACGGGACCGAGCGCATAGAGCGAATGGACGAAAGCCTGCACCCAGATCGGTGAACGAGCCGGGCCAGGAATGCGAGCAGCGAGCGGGGTCAACGCAAAGATCGCCACCGCATACCACTGCAACTGCGCAAGGATCATGGTACCCGCGACCAGCAGGCCGCTTGCAAGGGATGCCGTGAGCGCGAGGGTCGCGCCGCCCGCATTCGCGCGCCCGGTGATCATCATCACGAGTAGAAATGCGCCTGCCCCCGCGCCGAGAGCGATGCCGTACTGACCGTACGACGCGGATGCCCCCATGATGGCCAGTGCGCCGGCGCCAAGACCCATCATCAAACCCGCCGCCGCGCACTGAACCGGGCGATCCGCAAGCACGGACAGCGTGAAGCCCACCATCCACACCACGCATAGCACCGCAACACCGCCCACCAGCAATGCCTGGATCGGATCTTTCTGCCTGAGCACCGGAAAGAACACCCAGACCACCGCGACGCCGGCCGCTACAGCGATCAGGGCCGCGCCAAGTCGCGTGGGCTTGAAGGCAAAGTCGACGAGGACACCGATGATCGGTGCAGCGAGCGCGAGGAGAATGATCTTTCGCGTCGCGGTAAGTGGCGAGAAAGTGAAGCCCGTAATCAGCCACACGGCGGTCGCGAAACCGGCAATGACCGCGAGTCCGCCCAAACGCACCCGGTAAAGAATCAACGCCGCGAACAGTCCGGCGATAAACGGCGCCACACCCGCCTGCACGGCCGGGTGATTCATGAATGCTTCCATACTGCTCCGGGGGAGTTCGGCCGAACCTTGGCGCTCGCGCGAAGGCATCCACTGGACGAACCGAGGACGAACCGAGGAAATTGCGCCAATTATCGCCCAGGCGCGGCGATCGGGTTGGACTGACCGGCTATCTGCGCTCTGGCGCCGGCTTACCGGTACGCCGCTCGTAGTCGGCGAATTCCTCCGGGTAACTCTTGTAGTGCGGGACGCGAAAGAAAAAGCGCTTGAGGTTGGTCCACTTCACCGGTGCCTCCGCCAATTCGCTTTCCCAGTAAAAATCCGCTTTATCGATGAAGTCGCGCGGGTCCGTGCGCCAGTAGTCGCGCGCATAATCGTTGACGAAAATGAACAGCCGGTCGCCCCGGATTTCGTAGACGAGCGGATCGCCGCCCGCGCGCACCGCATAAGAGACGCCCTTCGCGCAGAATCCACCGTACCGCGGCGCAAAGCGCGCGGGGTCGGCGAGAAAGCGTTCGCGATTCTCCGCGGTGGCGAATCGATAGGTGCCATGTCGATGACGTGCGTTGAGGTCGGCCTTGCCTGGAACCGGGGAGGCGCCGGAAAAATACGACACCGGATCGTGACCAAGCAGCATCAGATCATGATGGGCGCCATCGGCGGTCGTGTTATAGACCGCACAGCCCTGGGTCAGCACGATCGCCACGACGCAGAGCATGATCGCGAAGTTCATGCGCAGATCCATGGGTGGCCTAACTAGCGAGACCACGGCGGCGAATACGCCTCGGGCACCGTTCCCGGGCAAGCGGGCGGGCAAGGATCGGTCCCCACCAGTCCAAGCGCGGGCTGGCCGAATCCTTCGCGCGCTCGCCAGCCCGGATACTTGATGAGGAGATTGCGAATCAATCCGCCCGGGTCGTAGGTGATCGGTTTGCCGGGGTTCTTTGCATTCCACTCGTCATCGAGGCTTCTGTGGCTGCGATACCAGGGGACATTGCCGGTCCACGCCTTGAAGGTCGCCGTGCGCCACGGCACATCCTTGATTTCGTCCCACACTTGGTCCGCATACTTCACATTGAACGCCGGATCAAGCGACCAGAAGGAATGCCCGACGATGTCCCCGAAGATGAAAAGCCGCCCTTGGTAGATTTCCCATTCGGTCGGATCGCTGCCGAGTTTGATCCGGAACGGCGACCCGTTCGAGCAGAACCCACCGTATTGCGGCTCGTACTTCGCGGGATTTTCGGTGAAGAGCTTGCGGTGCTCAACGTTGGCAAAATAGTACGTACGATGTGGCAGGGTCACCTTGATCTTCGGATCGCCGCGCAAAGGCTTGCCCATCGTGAAGTACGCGACCGGATCGTGCCCAAGTAGCATGACATCCTCGCCATCGGCCGACTGCACCGTCGCATAGAGCGTCCCGCCGCAACCCGCCAACAATGCCACCGCGACGCACGCCAGCAACCATCGAAACGCATCCAGACTATTCACCTGAACCTCCTCGTGGGCAGAGACGTCCCCGGTGACGCCCGCCTCGACACTAAGCGATCCCTCCAATTGAATCAAGCACCGACCCACACCGACCCGCCTGATCGTTGATAGCATCGCGTCGCAAAGATCAATCGCTTAACACCGCCCCTAGCTCCCCCTCTGGGCGGACACTCAAGGGAGAGGCTGCCATGCTCCAACTGCGCCCAAACTTGCCAAGTTCCCCGCATCGACCGAGCGCATCTACAAACCCGTCGGGCGCGCTTCATAGTCATTTTGCGATTTTCCAATTTGCCCTATAAGCGAACGACGTTTTGATACATGGAGACCGACGATGAAACTTGGTGTCGCCTTGCCCCAAACCGCGATCGGCGGTGATCCGATCGTTGTCAGAGATTTCGCGCAGGCCGCCGAGGAGATCGGCTTTCATCATCTTTCGGCGTACGACCATGTGCTCGGCGTCAATGTGGCGAGCCGGCCCAATTGGAAAGCACCCTACAGCTCGGCGAATGTCTTCCATGATCCGTTCGTGCTGTTCGGTTATCTCGCCGGGCTTACCAAGCGCATCGAATTCACGACGCAGGTCCTGATCCTCCCGCAGCGGCAGACGGTGCTGGTGGCGAAACAGGCAGCGAGCGTCGATTACCTGAGCGGCGGCCGATTGCGTCTTGGCATCGGGATCGGCTGGAATCCGGTCGAGTATGTCGGCCTCGGCGAGAACTTCAACAACCGCGGCGCACGCTCCGAAGAACAGGTGGCGCTCATGAAGGCGCTCTGGACCGATCCGCACGTCACCTTCAAAGGCATATGGCACGAGGTGCCGGATGCCGGAATCAATCCGCTGCCGGTGCAACGGCCGATCCCGGTGTGGTTCGGTGGCCATGTCGATCAGACATTCGATCGCATCGTACGCATGGGCGATGGCTGGATCCTGTTGCAGCATCAACCCGACGCAAGCGGGCGCGCGGCCATCGAGAAGCTGCGCGAGATGGCGAAGAAGGCCGGGCGCCCTGCCGGGGCCATCGGTCTCGATGCCTGGGTGTCGATGGGCAAGACCACGCCCGAGCAATGGCGGGCGGAAATCCAGGCCTGGCGGGACATCGGCGTCTCGCACGTCACGCTCAACACCACGTTCGAGCGTTTTCATCACCAGCCGATCATCGAAAAATCACTGCCGATCCACATGGAGGCGGTGCGCCGATACTACGGGGCGGTACGCGATCTGCTGTAACGACACCGGCCGTTTCAAGGCGCGAAAAGCGGTCTCGTTACGCTAGACTACGAGGTTCACCCGGTATTGGAGAAAGCAATGAAAGGCGACGTTCGCGTCCCGGTAGCCATCATCGGTTCGGGCAACATCGGCACCGACCTCATGATCAAGGTACTGCGCGCCTCCAAGCACTTGTCGATGGGCGCGTTGGTGGGCATCGACGCAACCTCGGACGGCCTCGCGCGCGCCAAGCGCATGGACGTTCCCACTACCGACAAAGGCATCGAAGGCCTCACAAAGCTCGCGAATTTCAAGGACATTCGTATTGCGTTTGACGCTACGTCTGCCGGTGCGCATGCCAGGCACAACGAGGTGCTGCAACGGCACGGGATCCAGGTGGTCGACCTCACGCCGGCCGCGATCGGGCCGTACGTCGTGCCGGTGGTGAATCTGGACGAGAACCTCGCCAGCCCGAACATCAACATGGTCACCTGCGGCGGGCAGGCAACGATCCCGATGGTGCGCGCGGTATCGCGCGTCGCCAAAGTGCATTACGGCGAAATCGTTTCGTCGATCGCGAGCAAATCGGCCGGCCCCGGCACGCGCGCGAACATCGACGAATTCACCGAGACCACCGCGCGCGGCATCGTGACCGTTGGTGGCGCGGCACGTGGCAAGGCACTGATCGTCATGAACCCCGCCGAGCCGCCGCTCATCATGCGAAACACGGTGTTCTGCCTCGCGGAAGCGGGTGCCGATGAAGCGGCGATCAACGCTTCGATCAAAGACATGGTGAGTAAAGTCCAGGCGTATGTGCCGGGTTATCGATTGAAGCAGGAAGTACAGTTCGATCGAATCCCCGCCGCGAAGCCGCTCAATATTCCGGGTCTCGGCAAACTGCATGGCTTGAAAATATCGATCTTCCTCGAGGTCGAAGGGGCCGCGCACTATCTGCCCGCTTATGCCGGCAATCTCGACATCATGACCTCGGCCGCGATGGCAACCGCCGAGCGTCTTGCCATCACCAAGCTTGCGGTCTGAGCAAAGGAGACCTCCAACATGTTGCTCAACAAAGTCGACCCGAAGAAAAAAATCTACCTATCGGATGTCACGCTGCGAGACGGCATGCATCCGATGCGCCACCAGTACACCCTCGACCAGTGCGTCACGATCGCGAAGGCGCTCGATGCCGCCGGCGTCGATTCGGTGGAGATCTCGCACGGCGACGGGCTCGCGGGTTCCAGCTTCAACTACGGCTTCGGCCTGCACACCGATGTGGAGTGGATCGCCGCGGTCGCCGGCGCACTCAAGCGTGCGCAAGTCGCGACCCTGTTGATTCCCGGGATCGGCACGGTGCACGATCTCTCTGAGGCATACAAAGCGGGCGCCCGCGTGGTGCGGGTCGCCACGCATTGCACGGAAGCCGACATCTCGAAACAGCACATCGAGCATGCGCGCAAACTCGGCATGGATACCGTGGGCTTCCTGATGATGGCGCACATGATCCCGGCCGCGGAGCTTGCCAAGCAGGCTAAGCTCATGGAGTCATACGGTGCGCACTGTGTCTATGTCACCGACTCGGGCGGCGCGACCTTGATGCATGAAGCCTCCGAGAAAGTGAAGGCGCTGCGCGATGCGCTGAAGCCCGAAACCCAGGTCGCGATCCATTGCCATCACAATTTGTCGCTGGGCGTTGCGAACTCGATCATCGCGATCGAACAAGGTGCCTACCGCGTGGATGCGTCACTCGCCGGCATGGGCGCAGGCGCGGGCAACACGCCGCTGGAAGTGCTGGTGGCGGTGCTCGATCGCCTGGGCTGGAATCACGGCTGCGACCTGAAGATGCTGATGAACGCGGCCGATGATCTGGTGCGGCCGCTGCAGGATCGCCCGGTGCGCGTCGATCGCGAAACGCTCACGATCGGCTACGCCGGGGTGTACTCAAGCTTCCTGCGTCACGCCGAAACCGCCGCGGCGCGCTACGACATTCCGACCTTCGACATCATCGCGGAACTTGGCCGTCGCCGCATGGTGGGCGGTCAGGAAGACATGATCGTCGATGTGGCGCTCGATCTCGCGAAAGCGCGCGACGGTGTCAAGCAGTCGAAGGCGGCTTAGGGATCCCCATGTCCGCCGTCCTCGATAACCGCCGCCTCAGCGCAGACGAGTATCTGCGCTGGGACGCGGATCAGCCTGACAAGCACGAGTACATCTCGGGCGAAGTGATTGCGATGGTGGGCGTGACACGGCGGCACAACATCGTTGCGCTGAATTTGGCACGACAGCTGGCTTCGAAGCTCGAGGGCACACCGTGCCGCGTGTTCATCTCGGACATCAAGCTGGAAGTCGCGGCGGCGAATGCCTATTTCTGCCCTGACGTGATGGTGACGTGCGATGCGGCTGATCTCAAGGCGGATCAGATCATGCACGCGCCCACTCTGCTGGTGGAGGTGCTTTCGCCCTCCACCGCATCCTACGATCGCGGCGAGAAATTCAGCGCCTACCGGCAGATCGAGTCACTACGTGAGTACATCCTGATCGACCCCGACAAGCAACGGGTCGAGGGCTTTCGGCGCGATCCGGATAGGCGTTGGATTGTGATGGAGTATCCGGCGGCGGCGGCGCTCAACTTCACGTCGCTTGCTGTCGCGATCGCGTGGCAGGCGGTGTTCGACGGCGTGGATTAGTCGCTTGCCCGCAAAACCGACTCGTGACGATTCCATCAGGGATCTGCGCGCCCGCCGCGCAGATTCCTAGATCGAGCAATCCAGCGCTGCGAGGGCGGCCTTCCAGTTGTTCTGCGCCCAGCCTTCAACCGCACCGCAGCCGCCACCTTCATAGGTCGGATTATTGAATCCGTCCATATGGGTGAAGTCGATCTGATTGCCCGATACGGCGTTGTTGCTGCAGGCGCTCCCGGACTGATTCCAAACGTAGAGGCCCACGTTCGAGAACGATTGGCGCCGGCCGAACACCCGATTGTCGGCGAGCGTGATGTGATGTCCGCCTGCAATCGCTACGCCGTAGGCACCCGGGTCGACCAGGGTGTTGTTGCGCACGACCGCATAACCGCCGCCGCCGTCGCCGGTCATGATGCCGCCACTGGTATTGAGCGGCCCACCGCCCTTGAAGCAATTGCCGGTGATCTGGATCGGGCTCGAAGCGGATCCGGTCGACTGGTACAGGCTCACCAGGTCTTCGGGATAACTCTTGCCGGCCTCGTTCAAGCCACGGTTGTCGGTGATCTCGTTGCCATCACCCGAGACGTTATTGAACTGGACGAACTGGCCGCGTGAACCGTCCGCTTTGCGCTTGTCGACGTTCTTGAAGCGGTTGCCGACGACCTTGATACCGGTCGAGAACATCGCGTAGACGGCGCTGTTGGTGTCCTCGATCATGCTGTTCTCGACGCGGATGTTGGTGCCCCGGTAGATCCCGACCCCGACGCCGTAGCAGTTCGCGATGTTGACATTGCGAATCGTGATGTTCTGCGAGTTCGAAATCTGGATGCAGGTGCCCGAAGGATTGGTGAAGTTGCGTCCTTCAACGATGAGATTGCTTTTCCCTTCGATCACGAAGGTCTGACCGGCGACCGGCGTCTGGGTGCTCACGGTCGCGGGCGCGCCGTTGGTGGCTGGTGCGTTACTGTTCGCTGCCGAGCCGTTACCGCTCGAATTCGACGACGCGGTCCCGCTCGGCGATGCCGTGGCGGAACCGGATGAGCCGCTCGAATCGCCATCGAGCAAGCAGCCGG
>JBJXGX010000167.1:0-34474 GCA_046160305.1 Burkholderiales bacterium | reverse complement strand
ATCATCGCATCGCCCAGGAATCGTCGTCGCGCCGGGGCACGATCCCGCCAGTCGGGCGCAACGCGCCTACTGTGGAAGGGTAACGCAGGCGTGCCGACGGCGCGCGATGGTCCGCGCACGGTCCCTCCGGCATTCACCCTTCGACAGGCTCAGGGCGAACGGTCAATCGCTTCAGACCAAGAACGACAGAGCGGGGACGCCATCTATCATGTCCTCGAGTGAGAGGACGGCTTGCGAATCGTTCAGTTGGCTTAAGTAAGCGCCATCCGGGCGAGCCCCATGTTCAGCGCGTTCCTAGTTGCTCTTGGTGTTGCGGCTGGTATCGCGGAATGCCTGCTCGCTCTCGTTCATCAGTGTCTTGCCTCGGGCGATCCGTGAGTCGCCCTCTTTCAAGTCGACATTAGCGGCATCGATTTTTTCTTGCGCTTTGCGCTTGACTTCTTCTCCCTCACTGACCAGGTCGCTACCCTGCTTCCACTGCTTGCTGATCTGCTCAACCGACATCGCCTTGGTTTTGCCGGCGTCAGACGGTGCCGAGGTGCTGGCGCAGCCGGTAGTAAACAAGGCTGCACTGATCAGCATCATCACGGTCAGGCGCGAAGTGTTCATGGTTTGGACTCCTGTTATGGGGAATGAATGAACGAGCCGACGTGCATCGATCGACGGCAGAGCATTCTCGCCGACCAGGTGTCCCGTGACATGCGCGCAGAGCCAGACGCAACGGCTCGGGCGACCAGCGGGGATGTCGGGGCTCGATCCAAACATATCAGCAATGCATAGGCTCAATCATGCGCCGGCGCGCTGAAAGCGCGAACTGCCGAGCGGTAAATCGAGCGGACGGGCGTGGGAACCGAATTGGCGATCGATAGTCTTCGGCCCCTTGCTGTCCCGCGATGCTCGGAGCGCATCGTGCGGCGCCCGCATCGAGGATAGGCAGCAGCATGTCGCCACAGCGTGTCGCTCGCTCCGTCAATGCTCGCAAGTTGGCGAGGCGCACCTCAAGCTATCGGCAGCGCCCCGCCCGACAACGCGCCAGTCAATCCTTCAGGTAGGGCGCAAGCTCGAAAACGCTGATGAGCTGATCGCGAACCTTCGAATCCTTGATGTTGTCCCGAATCATTGCGCCCGGGATCTTCCGACCGAGCGTGTCATTGAGATCAGGCGAGCCCTTGGTCATCGTGGCGCCATACTTCTTCTCGAGCGCCTGCGCGCTTTGCGCGGCGCGCTTCTCGAGCCACGGGAACGCATCACGCTCTACCTCCCCGGCGATGTCGTTCAGCAGTTGCTTGACCTCGGCCGATAGTTTGTTCCAGCTTGGGTTCGCGATATAGATCTCCGATGAGCAGTCGCAGACACGGGCCTCGGTGCGCGTTCTCGCGAACTCGCCCTCATTCAACAGATCCACCGACACCACGTCCCGAATCGCGGCATCGATAATACCGGACCGCAGCGCCGAGTAGACCTCGTTGCTCGGCACATTGGTCGGGACCATGCCCAAGGACCGCACCAGGTGCTCGTTCACGCCGGGGAGTCCTCGCAGTTTCAAACCCTTTGCATCCGCGACGGTGGAAAGCGGCTTCGATTGACGGCTCCATATATAGAACGGGAATCCCGGCGTGGCGAGCCCCACGAACGCGACACTCGCTTGTTCCTGCGTAACGCGTTGCAGCAGCTCGCGACCTTTCGGCATTCCTCGCACCTGTTCGGCGGAGGTAATGTAGTTGATGAAATGCATGCTCTTCAGATCGGTGAAGAAAAGAGACGAGGTCACCATCATGTCGAACTGCCCCGTCTGCAGCGCCTTCAACTGATCGAAGGGCGCGACCACCTCCGGTCCGCCGATCAGCCGGATCCGGGCTTTGCCCTTGGCGCGTTGATTGAATCGCTCGATGAATTGCTTGGGACCGTACATCCGATCCCCGCCCGGACCATCGAATGGAAAACCGGTGATCAATTTCAGCTCGACCTCCTGCGCAAGCACCGGACTCGCGACCGCGATGCCCGCAAGCAATGCCAGAACGGCGCTGCCGCACCGTAGCGTCCGACCAGACCAAGCCTTCCAAATGCCACGCGTCATGTCTCTCTCCCTTGAAAGTGTATCCATCGAACGACCGCGACGACCGTTACTGGTCAATAAATATCTTCGCCACCCACGGATTGAATAGCACGACCGCCACCGTCGCGAGCTCCAGCAGGCAGAACGGCACGCACACGATATAGACGTCCCGCATACTGATATCGGGTGGCGCCACGCCTTTGGCCGCGAAAAGATTCAGACCAAACGGGGGAGTGATGCCGCCGGTGCCCACGACGATCATGAACATCACGCCAAACCATACCGGATCGATGTTCATCTTGCTCATGACGCCCACCAGCAACGGGACGCCGACGAAGATGACCGAGGTCTGGTCCATGAAGCAACCAAGCAGCAGCGCGATGAGGAGGACCACCGTGACCGCCACGATCGGGCCGGCCGCCATCGCGCTCACCATGCCCGCGAAGCCCTGTGCAATGCCGGTGATCGCGAGGATCTGACTGTAGGCTTTCGAATTGACGACGATGAACATGATCATCGCCGAGAACACGAGCGCATCCCGCACCATCGCATAGGCGTCGCGCCAGCCGAAGCGCCGGTACAAGTATGCGATCAGCACCGTGGATAGCGCTCCGGTCGCGGACGCCTCGGTTGACGTCGCGATGCCAAGATAGATGACGCCCGTCACGCTGAAAACAGGAACGAGCAATGGCGCCAGTTTGAGCAGGGCGATGAGCCGATCCCGGACGGTGACGCTGCCGGCCGCTGCATCGTCCAGCTCCGGATGCCCTCTTGTTTTCCAGAATATGTAGAGCACGAGCAAGCTCGATAGCACGAATGCCGGACCCAAGCCGGCCAACAACAGGTGCGGAATGGAAATGCCCGCCAGACTGCCAATAAGAACGGCGCCGAGGCTTGGCGGAATCAGGTTGGCGAGGGTTCCGGCACCAAGGACGGGTCCGACCGACAATTCCTTGCTGTAGCCGCGCCGGCGCAATTCGGCAATCAAGGTCGAGCCCAACACGGCGGTGGACGCGACGCTCGCACCCATCAACGCGCCTAACACGACGCCACCGAGAACAGCCGTATAGGCGCCCGACCCGCGCACGCCCGCGAGAATCTTGCCGATCAGGTCCATCACCACCGCACTCAATCCGCTACGCACGAAGATCGTGCCCATCAGTACAAAGAACGGCACAGCGGTAAGGTAGACATTCGCGACACTCGAATAGGCGGCGTGGACCAGAAAGGACAGCGCATCGACGCTCCCGAAGAGGAACCACGCGGCGATCAGGTTCAGCACGCCGAAAGCGAATGCAACCGGCAGATTCGAGGCCAACGCCAGCACAAGCCCGAAGGCAAGGAGCAATGCGGCGGTGGTCCAGTCCATCGTGTGCTAGCGCGTGGGGACCGGATCCACCCGCCTTACCTCGGCGAGATCGGCGCACAGGTTCGCGATGAACTGCACGGTCAAGAGGAAACTACTCAGTGGAATCGCCGCCAGAACCACCCATTGCGGCACCACGATCGCATCGGCGAATTGCGAGCCGCGTTCAATGACGCGGATCACCTCCTTCACCGCGAGATAGGTGAAGGCCGCGCAATACACGCTCCCCACGACATCAAGCCACACATACAGGCGGCGGCCGCTTTGCGGGCGCAATAGCGTATGCAGAATGTCCACCGCGACGTGCGCCCGTTGCGCCAAGGCGAACGGTGCGCCGAGAAACGTGACATACACCAATCCATAGGCGGTGACCTGGTCCGCCCAACCGATCGGCGCGTTGAAAACATACCGAAGGAGCACATTCGCAGTGACGATCAGCAGCATCGCGACGAGGATGGCGCTGCCCACGGCGCCCAAGGCGGCGCTCATGCCGGCAACGATGGCGCGGAAGCGTTCGGACTTCACGATGGTGGTGGCCCCAGCTCGTTCAAGTGCCCCTCGTTCATTGCTCGAGCAGAATGAATTGCAATCGCGTGCACGCTCACGAAGATTCCAATTAGAATTTCCCGCTCACTTGGACTTTACGGTGCCGACGCCGGTTGGTCAATTGAACGGGGGTACCGTTACAGGGCCATCCTGGAACCTGGAATAACATGTACCGTGGACGAGCTACCAGTGCGGCCGCTCGCTCCGGAATCCCGAATTGGCCGCTCTGGTTTTGCAGTGCAGGAGCATGATCATGCGATTGGACGACGAACGTTCGAGCGACAACATCGAGGATCGCCGAGGAATGCGTCCGGTTGGTGGTGGCTTGGGCCGTGGGTTGAAGGGTGGGGGCATCGGCATCGTTGTACTGGCACTGGTCGCAATGTTCTTCGGCGTCGATCCGGCCATCGTCATGCAAGGCGTACAACAGTTGGATCAATCCCAGCAAGCGCCGCAACACGAAACCCGCGCCACGCCAACCGACCACGACGAGATGCGCGAATTCATCGGCAGGATTCTCGGCAGCACCGAGACCACATGGCATCAACTGTTCAAGGCGAATGGCCGCCAATATCCGGAGCCTACGCTGGTGCTCTTTTCCGGAGCAGTGCAGTCTGCATGTGGATTCGCGCAAGCCGCCGCCGGCCCGTTCTACTGTGGCGCCGATCGAAAGGTCTACATCGACCTTTCCTTTTACCGTGATCTCAAGGAGCGCTTCAAGGCGCCGGGCGATTTCGCCCAGGCCTATGTGATCGCTCACGAAGTCGGCCATCACATTCAAAACGTACTCGGCATCATGGAGAAAGTGCAGGCCGCACAGCAGCGTTCGAACGAGCGCGATGCGAACACCCTCTCGGTCCGACTTGAACTCCAGGCGGACTGCTTCGCGGGTATCTGGGCCCACCACGCGAACCGCGACCGTGCGATTCTTGAGCAAGGTGATGTCGAGGAGGGTCTGAACGCCGCAACGCAGATCGGCGATGATCGGATCATGCTCCGTACCAGAGGATATGTCGTGCCGGAAGGGTTCACACACGGCACCGGTGAGCAGCGCGTGCGCTGGTTTCGACGCGGTCTCGAATCGGGGGACACGCGCCAATGCGACACGTTCGGAACGCGGCAACTATGATGCGAACACCAAGCGCCACCGGGTGCGGGGTGCCATCGTGCAGCGATCCCCGACGGCATCTCACCAATACATCTGCATTGCATAAAGCTGGCGTTGGAGCGCTTGCGGATCGAATTGCGCCATCGCGAGCATTGGAAACGCCCGCCTCCCGCTATGTCGCTCGCCGCTAGAAATCAAGTTTGATATTCCGCTCGCGAATCAACTTCATCCACATGTCTTGATCGCGGCGAACGAGCTTCGTGAATGCGTCGGGCGACAGGTTGTATCCATCGGAACCGAGCTCGTTCAGCTTCGCTTGCACATCGGGCAATTCTGTCGCGCGCTTGATATCGGCGGCGAGTCGGTCGATGATCGGCTGCGGTGTTCCTGCCGGCGCGAACACGCCATACCATGAGCTGACATCGAAGCCGGGCAGCCCTGATTCGGCGACCGTAGGCAAGTCGGGCGCAGCACGCGGGCGGCGCGCACCGCTCGTCGCAAGAAGCACCAACGCGCCCTGCTTTGCGTGACCAAGGGCGGCCGACGGCAAGGGATCGAACGCGAGCTGGACTTCATTCCCAAGCAGCGCCGCAAGCGCGGGTCCCCCGCCCTTATACGGGATGTGCACGATATCGATGCCTGCCATCGATTTGAACAACTCGGTGCCGAGATAAATGCTTGTGCCGGACGAGGCGTAGTTCAATTTGCCCGGTTGCGATTTTGCAAGCGCGATCAACTCTGTGGTGTTCTTGACCTTGAGCGACGGATGGACCGCGAGCAGATACGGCGCGATCGCGATCGGCGTTACCGGTGCGAAATCGCGGATCGGATCGAACTTGGCCGCCGGTACCGTAATCGGATTGATGACATGCGTCGTGGTCGTTCCGATCTGCAAGGTATAGCCGTCCGGCGCCGCGTTCTTGACGTACTCCGTGCCGACGACACCGCTTGCGCCCGGACGATTCTCGACCAAGGTCTGGCGTCCCCAGAATTCGCCGAGCTTTTGCGCGATCGTTCGTGCGACGATGTCGCTCGCACCGCCCGGCGCATAGGCGGTGACGATTCGCACCGGCCGGTTGGGATAGTCCTGGGCGGATACCACCAGCGCGAACGCGCATCCTGCGACCGCGCACACCGTCGAGATCGCTGTCATTTCTTTACGACACCGGGATACATCACCGCGTCGCCATGCTTGAACATGTTCTCGATCTCCTCGTTGGAAAGAAATTCCGGCGTGGTACCGCGCGCGGCCGCGAGCTGCTCGGCGATGATATTGCGCTTGACCTCCCCCACCAGAACGTTAGTGCGTCCATAACATTCCGAGAGCGTTCGACCCAGCACGGTAAAGCCGTGCCGGCGCATGATGATGCAGTTGGTATTCGCGATGAACGTCTTGATCGGCCCGACATCCTCCTCGACATTGATGTGCGCGGGCAGATAGTGCGGCCAGGTCTGCATGAGGAATGGGAAGGTGAGCCCGGTGAAGCGGATCTCCTGGAATCCGCTCGCGAGGAAGGCGATGGTCTCGTCATGATGCAGATGGATCACGGCATTCACATCGGGCCGCAACCGGAGGATCTCGCGGTTCATCTGATGCCCCACCGTCGTCGCCCGGTCGCCATAGAGGATCCGGCCGAACGGAATGTCGGTAATGATCAGATCGTCGATCGACATTTCCTCGAGCGAGACGCCCATGCACTTCACATAGCACACGCCTTCCGGATAGCGCGGATGCGGGACCCGCATGACGAGGTTACCCGTCGAGCTGTACACCAGTCCGCGCGCGGCCAGCATCCGGGCATAGCGAAGGTATTGATCGGCGACCGTGCGATCGAACGGCACTGACGGGTCGGGCGCGATCTCATTCACTTGATAGGCGTGTTCGTGTGCTTCGGCCATTGCCGGCACTCCCCATGTCTCTGAACGTTCGAAGTTCAAATTCCCACGCGCGGCGCCGCGCGTACCGGTGTCAGTATCAAGCCCGATCGCGCCTCCGTCAATCGGACTGTTCCGCCAGCACGTTGGTGCTAACATCGATCGATAGCGGACCTGCGTGGCCTGCCGCGCGTGGAGATAACGAGGAGCCATGGCCGAGTCGAAGGAATCCTTCATCCAAGTCCGCGATGCGCGCGTTTTTGTGCGGCGCGGCGGAGCGGGTGCACCGCTACTTTTTCTGCACGGATCGGGCGGCCTGTCCGGCTGGCCGCCGTTCCTGGCAAGACTGTCCGATCGCTACGACGTCATCGCGCCCGACCTGCCGAGCTTCGGGCGCTCACCCCGCCCCGAATGGCTCGATGACATGGCGGACATGGCGTATTTCATGGCCGACTTTCTCGCCTCCCAACATCTCAACGGCGTGCATGTCGTGGGCTATTCGATCGGCGGCTGGCTCGCGCAGGAAGTGGCGATTCGCTCGACCACGCGCCTGGCGAGCCTCACCTTGATCAGCTCGGCAGGCATCCGCATCAAGGGTAAGCCTGCCGCCGATCTCTTCATGATGGATCGCGGCCAACAGGTCCGTGCGCTCTTCGCCGACCCGAAGCTCGCGGAGCAGGTTCTCGCGGTAACCCTCACGCAGGAACAACAGGACGAGATCATTGCGAACAACGTCGCGGCCGCGCGCCTCTGCTGGCAGCCGCGCTTCTTCAATCCAAAGCTTCGCACATGGTTGCATCGGATCGATATCCCGACCCAGATTCTCTGGGGCGATTCCGATCAGCTTATTCCGCCGGAATACGGTCCGGAATTCCAGCGTCTCATCCCCGGGTCGAAATTGACCGTATTCGAGAAGACCGGACATGCGGTGCATGTCGAGCGGATGGAATCCGCGGTCGCCGCGATCAACGACTTTATCGGCAGCAAGCACTGAGCTTTCGTCACTGTGCAACGACGCCCAGCCCCCCTCTCCCCTAACCCTTTTGGCTTCCACTAACCTGAAGGTAAGTGTTCGCCGCAACAAGCTCCGCGTGTTGTCCCGCCAGAGGAGAAGGGAACGCATTGCGAAGACGAACGTCACCCGTCTCGTAGGATAACCGCCATGCAGGTACTGAACTTCCACTTGATGCCCTACGCCCCACTCCCCGATGAGGCCTACGACCGGGTCAATAGCGCCTGGGTCACGGTGCCCAACACCTACTACGATCCGAAGCTTGGCGCCGACATCTACGACCGTTATCTCGATGAACTCGAACTCTGCGAGGAGGTCGGGTTCGATGGTATCGCGGTCAATGAGCATCACCAGACCCCGTACGGCATGATGCCCTCGCCGATCGTAACCGCATCCGCGCTCGCGCGGCGAACCAAACGCGTGAAGATCGCGATCCTCGGCAGCGCGTTTTGCCTGCGCGACAATCCGCTCACGCTTGCCGAAGAGCATGCGATGCTCGACAACATCACGCGCGGCCGGATCATCACCGGGTTCGTCCGCGGCATCGGCGCGGAGTACTACTCGTTCGGTGTGAATCCTACCTTCTCACACGAGCGGCATATGGAAGCGCACGATCTCGTGGTGCAGGCCTGGACACGCCCAGGGCCCTTCGCCTTCGAGGGCAAGCACTATCACTTCGAATACGTCAACGTCTGGCCGCGGCCGTACCAGCAACCGCATCCGCCGATCTGGGTGCCCTCGCAAGGTTCATCCGAGACCATCGAATGGGCCGCGCATCCGGATCGCAAGTACCTTTACATGCAGAACTTCAATCCGTATTCAGCCGCGGTGCGTTATCTCAACTACTACCGTGAAGTGGCGCTGGACCACTACGGTTATGCCGCGACAGGCGCCCAACTCGGATGGGCCGGGCCGGTCTATGTCGGTGAGACCGACGAGCGCGCGATGGACGAAGCACGCGAGGGCCTGGAGTTCCTGTTCAACAAGATCCTGCGGATGCCGCCCGGCATGTTTTTCCCACCCGGCTATACGTCCATCGAATCGATGCGCCGGGTTGTCGCCGGCAAGCAATCAATCATGGGTGCGCGGCGCACGATCGAGAACCTCGTCGCCCAGGGCGTTGCCATCGTCGGCAGTCCCGATACCGTTCGCAAGCGCATCACGGCAGCGCACAAAGAGTTGGGCTTTGAAACGTTCATGACGCTGCTGCAGTTCGGATCGCTGTCACCGCAACTGACCGAGAAAAACATTCGGCTCTTCGCCAAAGAAGTTCTACCGGCGCTCCAGGCGCTTGGCGAGAATCATTACCAGGGCTACGAGCGCAAGAAAGCTGCAACGACATAGCAATCGACCGAGGAGGTTTCCATGGCAACCAGTGACGACGAATTCTTCAAGCAACGCGGCTTTGGATTACGGATCGGTTTTGGCGAGCGCCCGGCATTGCTGGTGATCGACATGGTCAAGGCGTTCACCAATCCCGAGATGATGCTCGGCTCCAATCTCGATCGGCAGATCGAGGCGCATCGGCCGCTGCTCGCACGCGCGCATGAACGCAGGATCCCGATCTTGTTCTCGACCGTGATGTATGAAGACGCGGATTTCAAGGATGCGGGCATCTGGGCGCTCAAGCAAAAGGGCGTCGTCACGCTGAAGGCCGGAACGGATGGCGTGAAAGTCGACCCGCGGCTGGACTTCCGCCCAACCGACACCTTGCTCGTGAAGAAGTACGCCTCATGCTTCTTCGGCACCGACCTCGTCCCGCGCCTGCTCGCGCATCGGATCGACACCCTGATCATCACCGGCTGCACCACCAGCGGCTGCGTGCGCGCGAGTGCGGTCGATGCATGCCAGACCGGCTTCCGGCCGATGGTCGTGCGCGAAGCGGTCGGCGATCGCTCGGTTGCCGCGCATGATCAAAGTCTGTTCGATCTGCAGGCGAAATATGCAGACGTGGTCTCGATGGAAGAAACGCTTGCGTACCTCGAAGGAATCGGCGCGGCGCGACACGCGAATTCCTGATGGATGATCCAAACATCAGCAGCGAATAGATCAACCAATCAATCGCGTGAGCTTATTGGACTCCGTGCGGGCCCCCGCGAAGATTCTTAAGAGGACTCCCACCATGGCAACATCAATCAACAATCCGCAAGAACACGATCGATTCGCCTATTCGGCAATCGTCGATCGGCCGCCGCTTCGGTGGCCCAATGGCGCGCGCGTGGCGGTGTGGGTAATCCCGAATATCGAGCATTTCCTGTTCGACCGGCCCTCTACGTCGGTCACGTCCGCGACGATTCAATGCGTTCCGGACGTACTCAATTATTCCTGGCGTGACTTCGGCGCACGCGTGGGCGTCTGGCGCATGATGGACGTGATGGAGCGCTACGGCGTCAAGGGTACCGTCGCGCTCAATTCGGACGTCTGCGCCCGCTATCCGCGCATCATCGAGGCCGGCAACAAGCTCGGTTGGGAATGGATGGGGCATGGCTCCAACAACTCGATCCTTCTCAATCAGCAATCCGAAGACGAGGAGCGCGCGCTCATCCGTCATATCGTTCAGACGATCCAGGCCGGCACCGGCAAGAAACCGCGCGGCTGGCTCGGACCCGCACTCACCGAATCGCATCGCACGCTCGATCTGCTGGCCGAGGCCGGCATCGAATACGTGGGCGACTGGGTCAACGATGAGCAGCCCTACCCGATGCGCGTCAAGTCCGGCTCGATGATTTCGATCCCCTACTCGATCGAGGTCAACGACATTCCGGTGTTCGTCGATCAGAAGAAAACGGGAGAAGAATTCAGCCGGCTTATCTGCGACGAGTTCGACGGACTGTACGAAGACGGTGCCAAGACCGGACGCGTCATGGCGATCGCGCTGCACCCGTTCCTGATCGGCCATGCGCACCGCGCGAAGTACTTCGCGCAGGCGCTCGCACACGTCACGTCACGCATAGAGGTCTGGGTGACGACCGGCGGGGAGATCATCGACTACTACAAGAAGCACTATTTGAAGGCGTAACGTTCTGCAAGCGTAAGGCGCAGATCGCGTTGGCTCGGTCACCCTCACGGAGAACGTTCATGCGCGCATCCAATCGCCATGGTGGCCATGTGTTCATGAACACCATGAGCGCGCCCTTCCCCTGCTATGGCGTGGCCTCGGTGACCGGCACGAATGCAGCACGCGGCGTCGCGCGCGCGGCCGGCGCGTCCGGCAGTTCGTACTTGACGACAACCCGCGCGCTCCGCGCGCGCTCGGGATCCCACGAGACGAACTCGATACAGACCCGCTTGATCTTCTCGGCGTCGGTGTGTTCGGATGGCTTGTCTGCGAACCGCGCGTGGTCGAGATCCTTGCCTGGCGCCACGCGGGCATCGGCCCAGGATCGCTCGGATCCTTCGGGCTTCGTGTAGAGCGCCACTTCGCTCACCACGGCTGCCGCTGGAATGCCGCCGCATAGGCTTATGCGAATCGCGTCCTGCTCCGTGCAGTCGCGATGCATCTCAAGCGCGGGGGCCTCGCGCGAACGACATGCCGACACGGTTGCCTCGACGACGATGCCTTCCTGACCCCGTCGCTGATCGTCGGTTTGTCGCGTTTCGGCCTGGATCAGACTTGCTTCGCTGGGCCGGGCGCGCTCCAGCCGGTCAGCGGTGGCGCCAAGCTGCGCGAGGCGCGTTTGCATTTCATCCCGCAGGAGTACGGTCTCGCGGTCGGTCTGCACCATCAGGTATTGCGACAGCGCGAAACCGCCAACCGCCGCGGCAATCAGCAGAATACTGATCACAAGTACCGGTCCGCGCCGCGATTTCTTGGTCACCGGTGCGCCACGTTCGCGCGCAAGGACCTCTTTGGTCCAAGTCATCCGCAACTGGAGCAGTGCGACAAACATTGTCGCGGCCGCACCAATCAGCGCTGGGATGACCGTGTCAGGCAGGTTGAATAGGCTCATACGAATCCCGATCGATACAGCCCGTGACGCTATCCATAAACGCGACGACCGGTCGCGGTCGGCGAAGGCAGAGCAAGACGTATTGCCGCTGTCAGGGTCGGCCGGTCCTATTACGCGACGACCGATGTGCATTGCAAGCGGATCGCGAGGGTTGGGCCGCATGCCGGGATTCCACTCTGGATGGCGTGGCGCCTCCTCGACATTCTTTGGCGTTCGTAACCGATGCGCTGTCGACGCCCTTCGGCACGGGCGGACCGCCTCGCCCGCACCCTTCGCGCCGAGCGGACCGGGCGCGTTCGGAATATTGCGCTATGGAATGAAGATCCGGCGCACGAGCGCCGCCAGAACGCCCGGCGCCTCGACATGAACGTTGTGTCCCACGTTCGGCCACTCGACCGCGTCGGCGTCGTACTTGCGAGCCATCCCAATCGGCGCCATCTTGTCCTCACTCCCCGTGGCGAGTCGGACCGGTGCACGCGCCGATCGCAGCATCGCACCGAAATCGGGGCCCGGTGCGGAGAACGTCGCGGGATCCATCGCCAGCCGGTGCCGCCCGCCCTCCTCGCGAATACCAGCCTCGACGACCGGGTGATCGGCGCTCACAAGACCACTCAAACCCGCGACGCGAAGAAACCGCTCAGTCGCCTCCGCCCGCGTATCGAACCAACGCACTGGCCCTTTGGCGAGCGACCAGACCTTTTCCAATTCCTCTCGCGACCAGTCCGCTTTGACCGCGAACGCGAGCACACCCTTCACATCGATACCGTAACAACCGTCCGCGAGCCGCACGGCGATCGCGCCACCCATCGAGTGCCCGACAATGAAGACCGGCGCATTGGGCTCGAGCAACTCCGCACAGTCGACAGCATGGTGACCGTAGCCGTAATGCACACCCTGCGCGGAGCGGCCGTGGCCACGAAAATCAGGCGCGACAATCCGCCCGGGCCACCACAACTGCACCTGCTCGATGAACGCACGCCATACCGCGCCATTGACACCCATGCCATGCAGCAGCAGGAGCGTCGGTCCCCCCGCACCGACGATTTCCGTATGGAGTTGCATGACTACCGCCCCTTGAACCGCGGTTTCCGTTTTTCGCGGAACGCCGCCTGCCCTTCTTTGTTGTCCTCGGTCTGAATGAGGATCGACTGCCCCAGGCGCTCGAGAATCCGCCCGGTTTCCGTATCCACGTTCTGGCAGGTATTGATGATGTGCTTGGCCATGCCCATCGCGACCGGTGCGCGCGTCGCCAACATGCGCGCGAAGTCCATCGTGCCTTTCATCAGTTCCTTGGGCGTGAACACACGATTGACGAGTCCGATCTGTTCGGCCTTCTCCGCGCCGACCGGCAGCGCCGCGATGACCATCTCCTTCAGGCGCCCCATGCCGATCAACTGGATCATGCGAGAGCACGCACCGGATGCAGGCAGGACGCCGAGTTGATTCTCCGGCAACAGGAACGACGCGTCCATGGAGGCCATTCTGAAATCACACGCGACCGCCATCTCGACGCCGCCTCCCGCGCAGATACCGTTCACCGCGGCGATTACCGGCTTTTCCATCGCCTCGAGATCGTCGAACATCTCGTGATTGGCGCGCACATAGGCGCGATACTGCGCGCCCGGCAGGTTGTTCTCGTAGTCCAGCCCCAGGATGTCGCGACCGGCGCAGAATCCGCGGCCCGCGCCGGTGATCACAAGCACGCGAATGCGATCATCGAACGTTGCTTGCCAGACTGCCGCGCGCAGCTCGCGAATCATCCGTTCGTCGAACGCATTCAGCTTCTCCGGGCGATTGAGCGTGAGAACCGCGATGCCGTCCTGGTCGGTTTCGAACGTCGTGACGAGTCGCTCCTCGATCTCGGCGAGAAATCCTCTCGGTCGACCCTCCTTGGTCATCTCGACAGTCGAATTCCGCTTCTCAGACTTGGCCATATGGCGGGCTCCGGAAATAGATGGCGGTCAGTCGACCACCCTGCGTCATGAAAATTCGATCGAACGGTCCAGGTCGAGGTCGTTCATGTTGCCCATACGATCGAAAACCCCGTCTTCAAATGCGTCGCGCGCGGCCACGCCAATAGGGCTCACGCAAAATATGCTTGGCGACCTTACCCGGCCCCGACTTGGGCAATGGCTCCATGACGAACTCAATGGAACGCGGCACCTTGTATCCGCCGATTCGCGCACGGCAGTGTGAAATCAAGTCGTCCGCCGATGCGCTCGCGCCGGCCCGCAGCAACACCACGGCTTTGACTTCCTCGCCGAATCGCTCGCTTGGCACCCCGAACACCGCCGCCTCGAGTACGCCGGGATGGGAGAGCAACGCGCCTTCCACCTCGGCCGAATAGACATTCTCGCCACCGGTGATGATCATGTCCTTCTTGCGATCGAGCACGTAGAAGTAACCCTCGGCGTCACGGTAGCCGATATCTCCCGAGTGATACCAGCCGCCGCGCATCGCCGTCGCGGTTGCACCGGGCTTCTTCCAATAGCCGGCCATGACCCGCGGTCCGCGAATGCATAACTCACCCGGCATGCCATGCGCCACGTCGTTGTCGTCATCATCGGCGACACGCAATTCGATGTTCGGCGCGGGCTGCCCGGTCGAGCCCCGGCGCGCAGGCTTGGGCGCGTTGCCGTCGAGCGAATGGTCTCCAGGCACCTGCTGCGTGACCAGGCCCGACGTTTCGGTAATGCCATAGGCCTGCAAAAGGGGACACCGAAAGAACGACGACGCGCGCCGATGCAAAGCCTCATCCATCGGTGCACCGCCATAACTGATTCGATCGAGCGTCGACAGATCATGGCCCTCTGGATTGCCGCGACTCACGATCATGTGGATCAATGTAGGAGGCAGGCTCGTCATGGTAATCCGATGGGTCGCCACCAGAGCGCTTAGACGCGCGGGATCAAAGTGCGTCACGACATGCACGCCGCCCACCATCGTGACGGTCCAGATCGCGAACGCATCGACCAGATGAAACATCGGCCCGGCATGCAACCATACGGTGTGCTGCGTAATGTGGAGGGTCGCCAGTGAATCGAGGGCACTCGCGACCAGATTGCCACGTGTGAGGCACACGCCCTTCGGTTCTCCGGTTGTGCCGCTCGTAAAGAAAATCTGCGCGATATCGGCGGACGCTCCGCGGCGCACCGGCGGCGGCGCATCGACCAGTAACGATTCGTACAGATTGTCCGCGCCCAAACCATCGGCTTCCGCCCACGTGACGAGCGGTGGTGCGCCGGGCGTCTGCTCCAGTGCCTGCCGCCCGACTGCGATCATGCTCTTTGCAACGAGTGCGAGCTTCGCGTCAATCTGGCCCAGGATATTCGCGATCTCCCGCGCCGCAAGCCGTATGTTGAGCGGTACGAGAATGACGCCAAGCACGGCACAGGCGAAATTCACTTCCATGTAGCGAAAGCTATTGCGATCGAGCAATGCGAGTCGATCACCGGCAACGAGCCCGTGCCGCGCCAACCCTGCCGCGAGCCGGCCGACCCGTTCGGCAAGCGATCGATAGGTAAGACGAACATCGCCCGCAACGACGGCGAGCCGATCCGGATAGAGACGCGCAGCCCGCGCCAAGACATCGGCAAGGTCGATCTCGGTATGGAGCGACACTGACAAAGGGCTACCGCAGCGAAGTCAAGGAAACACAACGAACATACCGACCGCGAAATCATCAGTCAAGCGGACTCACGATTTCCAAAGTTGCTACGCAGCCGCCATCATCGCATCGGCTGGAACGCATTGCGAAACGCGAAATTCGCGATGTTCCGGCCTTGTGCGATGCCGTCGGTCTTGTCGAATGCCCAGTGGATACCCAGGTAGATCCGGCTCTGCCCGTTCTCTTCTTCCGCCGCCGAGAGCGAAGCGGACCGGCGCCTCACCAGCGGCCGGATATTTCCCGCGTTGGCCTCGGTCTCACCCTTCATCTCATCCGATACGAAGGTGAATGCGATCCGATCGGTGCCGTAGAAGTCGCGCAGCATCTGAAACAAGGCGCCACCGAATGCGGCGTGACCCGACGGATACGCCGGAAAGGGTGGTGTGAAGTTCGGGCCCGTGAGATTGCTGGCCGGTGCGCCAAGTGGCGTGAATCCGGCATCGCCGGTCGTCGCAGTATTGCCGTCACCCTTTCCGGTGGGGCCTGTGCCGGCGTCTGCCTCCCTGATCCCGGTGACGGGGCGCCAGTACTGATAGGGGTACTTCGATTCCCAAGCCGCGATCCGAGCGTCCGACATCGCAAGGTTGACCAGCGCTAGCAATCGCGCGAGCTCGACGACATTGCCGTGACCTCGCGTTTCGGCGATGCGCATCGCGATCTGGTTATACAGACGGGGTGGCGCGCAGAGGCTCGGTGTTCCGTCATAAGCCCAGAATATTCCTGCCGTGGTCTGCTCTTCATTGCGAACCGTTTGCGTGACCTTCGCGTCGCCGCCAAGGCGCTTGACCGCCGCGAACGCCTTGGCGTAAGCGGGGCCGTCGAGGGCAGGCGGCGGCGGAATGCGGAACTGCGCCCGTGCGTTCAGTGCGAACGGCTTCACCGCTCCCCAACGAGCACCCAAGGCAATGGGGACCTGACTCACTGGATCCGGGCGCCATTTGTCAGGTTCGATGCTTGGAATAAAGTCGATACCCACGCGCTGCTCGGCGTGATTCGCTCCGTCGTTCGCAGCGCACGCAAGAATCGCAGCGGCCGACTTTCCCCCAAGTTCGATGCCCTTGGTCTTTCCTCGCAAGTCGCGAATACCAACCAGCTCTTCGGCAAGCAACGCTGCCAGGGCAGTGCTCTGCGAGGGATGCAGTGTTGCGAGCGTATCGTGCGCCGCTTGCGCGAGCGCCGCGTGGATCGATGTGCCGTCCGGCGCCGGCGCGAGGCCGGCGCAACCGCTGACCACCGCTCGCGCTTGGCGCGCCGCCAAAACGCCGCCCCAACGCTTCATTGATACCACCGCGAAAGCCTAGCACTGAAACTGCGGGGGATATTGCCTGGGCAAGCATTGCCCCTGCCGCCTGACGACGGCGTTCATTGATGGCCAGGCGTGGGCCTGCTTCTGATTCGAGGGACTCATCGCACGCATCCGCATAGGCGCGCCGCCAGGCGCTCGGTCCGTGGACTGGCACCTAATTTTTAATTGTTTCCGTCAGACTGTTCAGTACGCGATCACGTGGAAATGCGCACATGTCCGCTGTGGCAAGACCACGGGAAATCGCAGGTTCAACACTTAGAAGAACAACCGGACGCCGGAGAGCGCGATCGACGGCACGTAGGTGATGATCATGAGTGCCACGAAATACAGGGCGAAGAATGGCCACAGGCCGCGCACGATCGTTTCGGCGGGAAACTTCAACACCGCCTGGGCGACGAAGATATTGATGCCGAAGGGCGGAGTAAAGAGTCCGATCGCGAGATTGACCGTCACGATGATGCCGAAGTGCACGGTATCGATCCCGGCGGCCTTGACGATCGGCACGAGGAGCGGCGTGAGCATAATGATCGCCGAGAGCGGATCGACGAAGCATCCGACGACGAGCAGCAGCACATTGATCGCCGCAAGAATCGCGACGGGACCAAGATGCATCCCCTGAAGCCACGCGACGATCGTGGCGGGCACCTGGTTGACCGTGAGCAGCCACGAAAACACGCTCGCGCAGGCGACGATCACGAACACCTGCGCGGTGAGGCGCACGGTCGTGGTCGCGGCTTCGAGCACTTCGCGCCAGGTGATGTCGCGATAGACGAGGCGCGTGACGATGACCGCGTACAGGCATGCCACCGAGGCGGCCTCCGTGGGCGAGAACACACCTCCATAGACGCCGCCGAGAATGATGAACGGCGCACCCAATGCCCATGTGCCGCGTGCAAGGGCTCGCATGAGGCGCCCGAACTCGAAGCGCTCGCCGATATCGATGCCGCGGCGTCGCGCATAGATGAACACATAGACGGCCAACATCAACGCGATCAGCAGACCGGGTCCAAGCCCGGCCGCGTAGAGCTTCGGCACCGATTCCTGCGCCGTTGCACCATAGAGAATCATCGGGATACTGGGCGGAATGATGATATCGATCGCGCCGACCGAGGTGATGAGCCCCGCGGTAAACGTCTCGGGATAGCGCCGCCTGCGCATCGCGGGCACCATGATCCGACCGATCGTCGCGACGGTCGCGCTGCTCGCCCCGGAAATCGCACCGAAGATCGCGGAAGTGCCGACCGAGGTGATCGCAAGGCTGCCCGGCACTCGCCCGACGCCCGCCTGCACGACATCGACAATGCGCTGGGCGACCGTGCCACGCCCCATGATTTCTCCCGCATAGAGAAAAAACGGCACGGCGAGCAGCGCGAACGCATCGATGGCGCCGAACATTGTCTGATGCAACGCCGCGAACGGGATGTTCATGAAGAACACCAGCGCCACCGTAACACCGGCGAGCAGCACGACAAAGATCGGAAAACCCAACAGGAGAAGCACCACCGGCAGAATGCCGAGCGCAAAGCTCATGGCCGGCGACCATTTATCAGGAGCCGCACGCCAAGAAGGCCGATGAGCGCGTAGCCCGCCGCCACCGCACCATGCGGAATCCACATGGGAATGCCGCCGACAGCACTATTGACGCCAAACATTCGCGACGTATAGAGCGAGGAGTTCACGACAACGAAAACCGCGAGAACGATCACCAGGACCAGCTCAACGATGCGCAACCATCGGGAGACTCTCGCCGGAAAAAGCCTGAGCAGCACGTCCATGCGCAGATGTTCACCCCGCCATGCAACCACGGCGGCGCCCACGAACGCGATCCACACCATCCCGTATACCTGTACTTCGTCCGCACCGAGAATCGTTCGCGAGAACACATACCGCCCGACGACATTGATGAAGTTAAGGGCGATGGTCCCGAGGAGCAGCCAGGCAAGCGTGAGTTCGATGAAGCGAATAGCACGACTGATCGCCGCATCAAGGGCCGTTCCTGATGGGTGATCGCCGATAGCGGCGGCAGCCCCACCGGGTTCAGCCAAAATTTGCCCCGCCATTGACGATCACGACCTCGCCGGTCATGTAGCGCGCGCCTTCTGTCGTCAGGAAGCAGGCGACCTCTGCGATCTCTTCGGGTGCACCAATGCGACCAAGCGGTGCGCTGGCCGCCGCCCGGGCGCGATTCTCCGGCGAGTAGTTGCGAATCATCGACGTCTCGGTGACACCGGGTGCGATCGCGTTAACCCGCACACCGCTTGGCCCCAGCGCACGCGCCATGGTGCGCACGAGGCCGGTGATCGCTGCTTTCGAGGCAATGTAGGCCGGGCCGCCGCTTCCTGCCGCGCCACCGACGCCGGCTGCGATGACCGTGGTCGATGCGGTGAGCACGATCGCCCCATGCTTCTGCGCCTCCAGATGCCGGCCGACCGCCTGCGCGATCAGGAACGAGCCGGTCACATTTACTGCGAGAACGCGGTTGAATTCCTCGGCGCTCAACTCCGTCCAGAATGTGCTCGAATGAATTGCCGCGCAATGGATCAACGCGTCCAGCTTGCCGAATCGGCTGATCGTGGCACGAACAGCCGCCGCGCAATCGTCCGCACGCGATACATCGCAGGCGATTGCTTCGGCGTTCGTCGTGCCGGATGGAAGCGCGGCCCGAACAGCCTCCTGACGAAGATCGACCGCCCCGACCTGATGTCCGCGTTCGAGCAGCAACTGCACACAGGCCCTGCCGATGCCGCTCGCGGCGCCGGTCACGATGACGGTTTGCGTCGATGAAGAATGCTCAGCACCCATTGTGGTCTCCTCGTCTGTCCTACTGCAACTTGATACCGGCGTCCTTGATCACCTTGCCCCAGCGCTCGTATTCGGTGCCGATCCACTTGCCGAATTCTTCCGGGGTCGAACCCGGCGTGGCGCTGATGATCGCGCCTTCTTCGGTCAGTCGATCGATCACATCGGCGCTCGCGAGTGCCTTGTTCAATTCAGCGTTCATGCGCGCGATGATTGCCGCGGGCGTACCCAGCGGCGCGACCAGACCCCACCATGAAAAGCTTTCGAATCCAGGCAACGCGGTCTTGCCGATGGGTTGGATCGACGGAAAAATCGGCAGCGGTTGCGTGCCGGTCATCGCGACCAGCTTCAGCTTGCCCGCTTTCACCTGCGCGGCGAACGGCCCGCCTGCCCCATCGAGAATGGCATCCAAGCGCCCGCCAAGCATTTCACTGATTATCTGAGGCGTGCCGGCCAGCGGAATGTGCGTGAACCGCGCGCCGGTCTGCCACTGCATCAGCTCCCACGTGAGATGGTGCTGGGTGCCAAGCCCTGGGCTCCCATAGTTGAGCACGCCAGGCTTCGTCTTGCCGTAGGCGATCAATTCTTCGAATGAGTTGATCGGCACGTCGGCGCGAACAGCGATGTAGTAAGGACTTCTCTGGATGAATCCGATCGGCGCGAAGTCCGTCACCGGGTGATACTTGGCGCTCTGCAAAAAATGCGGCGCAACCGACATGCTGGCGGCCACCGCGAACATCAACGTATAGCCGTCCGGCGCGGACTGCGCAACCTGGGTTCCCGCGATCGTCCCGGCCGCGCCGGGCCGATTTTCGACGACGAACGATTGGCCGATCTGTGCCCTGAACTTGTCGACGAGCATGCGTGCAACCGTGTCAGGCGCAATTCCCGGCGGAAAGCCAAGGACGATCCGAACGGGCTTCGAGGGCCACGCTTGCGCCCAGGCACCCGCGCCCGCGGACAGACCGAGGGCGAGTCCTGCGATCACGCGAACAATCGCCAAGCAATTGCCGTTGCACGCTCTCATCCTAGTCCCCCGGTTGTCCAGAATTGTCGGTCGCAGAGACCTTCTGATTTTCGAACGCAATTTCGGCACCGAATCGATCGCCGCGGTAGCCATGGTCCGCATGGATACTACGCCGCCACACCGATCAATCGTTCGAGCAACGCAGCGTCCGTGAGCAATTCGGTGCTCCGACTTCGATGGACGATCTCACCGTGATCGATCACGACGCAGCGGTCGGAATTCGCGAGCGCGATCTCATGCTTCTGCTCGACCAGCAGCAACGCGAGGTTGCCTTCACTGCGCATCTGGTTGATCACCCGCACGAGCTCTTGCACGATCAATGGCGCCAGGCCTTCGACGGGTTCATCGAGGAGCAGCACGCTTGGATTGGTCGCAAGCGAGCGAGCGATCGCCAGCATCTGCTGCTCGCCGCCGGATAGTTGACTACCGTAGTTGCCGCGTCGTTCGGCCAGGCGTGGGAAGAGCTCGTAGATCTTCGCGGGTGTCCACGCGCCCGACCGGCCCACGATGCGGATGTTTTCATCGACCGTGAGCGATTTGAATACCTCGCGCTCCTGCGGCACCCAGCCGATGCCGAGCCGGCTGCGACGGTACGCCGGCAGCGCCTCCACCCGTGCACCATGGAGAACGATCTCGCCCGCGTGGTAGGTCGTGAGGCCGCAGATGGTTTCGATCAGGGTGGTCTTGCCGACACCATTGCGACCGATGACCACCACCGTTTCGCCGCGCTCGACACTGAGATCGATACCGTGCAGTACGCGCGCCGAACCGTAGCCCGCCGCTAAGCCTTTGACTTGCAGCGCCGTGCCGTTACGAGCCAAGATACACCTCGCGCACCCGCGGATCACCGCGTACCTTCTCCGGCACATCTTGCATCACCATGCCGCCGGCGGCGAACACCGACACCCGCTCGGCATAACGAAACACGAGATTCATGTCGTGCTCGATGAAGAGGACCGTCGTGCCGGCGGTGAGCGTCGCCAGTTGCGCGAACAACGCATGTCCCTGGTGCGTCGAGAGCCCGGCGGCGGGTTCATCGAGCAGCAACACCTGCGGGCGGAGTGCAAACGCCATCACCACCTCGAGCAGCCGTTGCATGCCGTACGCCAGCATGTTGGTCGGGGTGAGCGATTGACCGGCAAGCCCGAACTTCTCGAGCAACGCCTGCGCCTCATCAAGGAGTGCGGTCTCCCGCGCGAGCTTCGCAAGCGAAGGCCTTGCTCGGTCGTCACGTTCGAGCAGCGCGAGCGCCACCGATTCCAGCGGATTCAACGATGCGAACAACGTGTTGATCTGGAAGGTCCGGACCAGCCCGGACTTCACCCGCTGTTGCGGCGTTTGCGCGTTGACCACCTTTCCGTTGAAGACGATCTCGCCCGAAGTCGGCTGCAGGAGACCGGTGACGAGACTCACGAAGGTGCTCTTGCCCGCGCCATTCGGCCCGATGATCGCGTGCCGCTCGCCGCGCCCCAGGGTGAAGTTGAGCCGATCGAACACGACCAGCCCGCCGAAAGCCTTGCGCAGATTGCGCGTCTCGAGGACCACATCGCTCATGATGACGATTCGCGCCGGCGCAGCATGCGCTGCATGAGAACATCGAGCGAGGGCACGATGCCCTTGCGGAAGAACGACACGACGATCACGAGCAGGAGGCCGATCCAGAAGTACCAGTACACCGGATTCAACTGCGCGAGCCAATCACGCAGGAACAGGAAGACGAACGCCCCGATGAAGCCGCCGTACAGCCGCGCGGTCCCTCCAAGAATAAGGATGACGAGCACGTCGGCCGAGCGCTGAAACGAGAGCGCATCGGGCGACACCGATTGAATCGTCTGCGTCAGGAGCGCGCCCGCGATGCCGGCCATCGCCGCTGAAATCGCAAAGATGGCGGACACATCGGGGCCGACCGGCGCGCCGAGCATGATCATGCGGGGGGTATTCTCGCGCGCGCCGAGCAGCGCGAGCCCAAACGAAGACTTCACCAGGGCGCGTGCGATCAAGAATACGAGGAACGCGACGACCAGCGAATAGGCGTAAGCCGTCTTGCCATAGAGATCGAACTTGAATGTGCCGAGCACCTGCCCGATCACGACACCTTGCAGACCATCATCTCCGCCGGTAAGTTCGGTCGACCGGAGCACGAAGTCATAGAGAATCAGATTCAGGCCAAGGGTTACCATCAGCAGGGCAATGCCGCCGACTTTACGAACAAGGCGACCGGCCGCGAGGCCCACGACACCGGCAACGATCGCAGCGATGAAGAGTCCGCTGATCGGCTCGGTCCAACCGAACTTGCCAAGATAGCCCGCGGTGTAGGCGCCGACGCCGAAGAACGCTGCATGCCCCATCGTGAGGATGCCGCGATAGCCAAGCAGAAGATCGAGCGACATCGCAAACAAGCCCCAGATAATGATCTGGGAGAGCAGCGGCAGATTCGCACCCGGCACGAAATAGAGCGCGGCGAGCACGACCCAGAAAACGATCTCAAGCTTCTTCCAGCGCGCAAGGCCGGCGAAGTAGTCGGTTGGCGAGCTCATGCGCGTCGGCCCAGTAGCCCGTGTGGTCGCCACAGCATGACGAGCACGGTGACGATGTAGATGAAGAAACCGCCGATACTCGGAAAGTAGTATTTGCCGGCGACGTCCGCGATACCCAGTGCGATTGCCGCGATCAAGGTGCCGCCGATCGTCCCCATGCCACCGATCGATACGACGATCAGCACATAGACGAGATAGCGCAGCGGGAAGTTCGGATCGAGGCCAAGCAGATTCGCCGACATCGCGCCTCCCAGTCCGGCGAGCCCTCCGCCGACCGCGAACGTCACGGCGAAGATCAGGTCGGTGTTGAGTCCGCTCGCACTGGCGACCCGCCGGTTATCCACGCATGCGCGCACCATCGCGCCGAAGCGCGTGCGCTCCAGTCCGAAGACCAGCAGTATCGCGAGCAGGCCGCCCACCACGACCAGGAAGAGCCGATAGCGTTCCAGCACGATTCCACCGATGTCCTGTTGGCCGGTCAGCCACTCGGGCATGTTGACTCGCTGGTAGGTACCGCCCCAGTAGTAGGTAACGATCGCGATCGACATGAACACGAGTCCGATGGTGAGCAGCACCTGCGTCAAATCGTCGGTGCTGTAGAAGTAGCGGAACACCAGCCGCTCCAGCACGATCGAGACGACCCCGACAAGGAGGAACGCGAGCGGCAGGGTCCAGAGAAACGGCACGCCGAACTGTTGCATCGCCACGACCATCACATAGCCGCCGAACATCGAAAAGCTGACCTGCGCGAGGTTGACGAAATTCATCATGCCCATCGTCACCGACAGGCCGACGGACATGATGAACAGCAGCACCCCGTAGGAGATGCCGTTGAAGAGGATGGAGACGACCGAGGACATCAATACGCGACAACGTCCGAGGAGCGCCTAACGGCGCGACCGTCAGGCGCCATGCATAGACCGATCTGCGGCATCCGCCCCTCTCCCCATCCCCTCTCCCTCATTGGGGCGAGGGGTTCTTATTTGAAGGGCTGTGCCTTGAACGTCTCGAACTCGACGTTCTGCAGCACACCATCGATTTTCTCGACACGCCGGATATAGACGTTCTGCGTAATGTCCCCGTTGCCCTTGTCGATCGAGATCGGTCCGCGCGGGCTTTCGAACGAATGGCCCTTCACGAACGCCATGAACTTGTCCGCATCGAACTTCGACCCCGCCTGCGCCGCAAGCCCATCGTAGATGAGACGCATCGCATCCCAGGTCGAGACGGCGACCCAGCCGATGCGCGGGCTCTTGCCGTTCATCGCGACATACTCGGAGACGAAGTCCTTGTTCATTTTCGAGTCGTGCGTGGTGGAGTAGATGCCCGCGGTAATCGCGCCGAGGGCCGCATCGCCGGTTGCATCGAGATAGGTCTCGTCGGTGATGTCGCCTGCACCAGTGAGCTTGATACCCGCAGCCTTCAGGCCGGACTCGTTGAATGCACGCACCACGCCGATACTCATCTCCCCGATCGGCATGAAGAAGTAGACCGCATCGGGCTTCGCATCGCGAATCCGCTGCATGTAGGACGAGAACTCCGGATTCTTCAACGGAATGCGCACATTGCCGACCAGGGTACCGCCGGCCTCGGTGAGCGCGCCCATGTACTGCTTCTCGCAATCATGGCCGGGCGCGTAATCGGCAACGACGAGGAACACGCGCTTCCAGTTGTTCTTGACCGCATAGCTGGCGAGCGGGCGGCAGAGTTGCGGGATCGCAAAGAAGGTCCGCGCGTAGTAGGGCGTACGCTCACCGATCGTGCCGCTCGTGGCCGCACCGTTGATGATCGCCGGCACCTTCGCTTCGGTGACGATCGGCGCCGCGGCGAGCATGTTCGGCGTGAAATCCGGACCGATCAGGATCTGCGCCTTCTCGCGAGTGACCGCTTCCTGCACGAGGCGCTTGGCCACCTCCGGGTTCGGCCCGGTGGTGTCGCGGGTGAAGTACTCGATCTTCTTGCCACCGACCGTGTCCCCGTACTTCTTCATGAAGAGCTTGATCGAGGCCTCGGACTGCTGGCCATTGAGGCTCGTCATGCCGGAGAAGCTCTGCAACACGCCAATGCGGATCGTCTCTTGCTGCGCTGCAGCCGAACTCGCGACGCCCACTGCCAAGCCGGCGGCGAGCAACGTACGGGTCCATCTCATGCTTGTCTCCTCATTGAATGTTTGTCGGCCGATTTTGCAATGAACGGCGCCGCGGCCCTTATTCTGCCCGGAACTGACCCGACCGGCCATTGCCGTGTCCTATCGCGCGAGCGCGCATCAAATGAACGCCGATCCGCCATCCACATTGATCGACTGTCCCGTCATGAATCGCGCCCCCTCGGAGGCGAGAAACAACACCGCCGGCACGAGGTCCTCGGGCGTCTCGCTCCGCTTGAGGATCTGCGCATCGAGCACGCGCGCGGTAGCGGCCGCCGGATTGTCGATCTCGGTCACGATCAGACCGGGGATCAATGTGTTCACGGTGATGCCGTCGGCGCCGAGCTCCCGCGCCAACGAGCGCGTCATGCCGATGATCGCTGCCTTTGAGGTCACATAGTGCAACTGTCCCGGAATGCCGAGCAGCATCGTCGAGGATGACGTGTTGATGATGCGCCCCCACTTTGCCTTGCGCATCGCCGGGACGACGGCGCGTGCGCATAGATACGAGCCGGTGATGTTCACGCGCAGAAACAGATCCCATTCGTCGAGCGGAATCTCGTCGAACGGCCGCTTGATCATGCTGGTCGCAGGCGGAATTTTTTTCGCGTAGAGGCCGGCATTGTTGACGAGCACGTCGATCCGCCCGTGGGCGGCGAGGGCCTTCGCAGCCATCGCATTCACCGAATCGAGCGCGGTGATGTCCGTCTGAATCGCCATTGCCGCGCCACCCGCCTCGCGTACTTCGCCTGCCACGCGCTCGCCGTTCCCGGCATCCAGATCGGCGATCACGACCTTCGCGCCGACTTTCGCGAACGCGTGCGCATACACCCGACCGATGCCCTGCCCCGCGCCGGTGATGATCACGACGCGACCATGCAAATCGAGATAGTTGTTGTCCATGCCGGTCTCCCCTTTTTTCCTGGCGCAGCGCCGCAATCCTCTGCGGGCCGCACCACGTTATTGCAGAACGACGATCGTGCGCGCGAGCCTCAGGGCTCGGTTGCCTCGGATCGATTCAGGCCGTCCCAATTCTCGATATCCATGAACTGGGCCCAGCGCTGGTAGAGCGCGCGCGGATTCTGCTCCGACGTTACCGGATGATCGGTGATGACGCCTGGAATCAGCGTGCTCGTCGTCTGCGCGCCGAGCCCCGCCTTGTAGTGATAGGGATACTGCCGCGCGATCACGCCGCGGCTTGCTGCCGTCGCGTAGTTCCAGTTTTCCATATCGTCTTGTTCGGTCATGCCGGCGGGCCCGGAGTAGCGGGCGTAGTAGTGCCGCAGAAATCGCTTCACCTCTTCGGGCGCATTCTTATCCGCGAAGTAGATGCGCCACATCTCGGTGCGATCCACGCCGAGCGGATGCGCGACGAGAATCGTGCGGGGCTGCTGGCCGTGGAACGACATGTTCGGAAAGATCGTGCCAACGATCGGCACGACCCCTGCAACCTCGCCCTGCAGCGCCCGGCGCTTCTCCCAACACTGCCTGAAGTAGTCCGACGTAATCTGTGAAGCGCCGTAGTCCGTCGGTGTTTTTTTCGCATCGCGCACGCCATAGACGACGCCATGACCACCGGGATACGCGCCCAGCACGAGCTTGCCTGGATCGTCACGCCGGCCCTCGCCGTCGCTTGGTCCGATGCCCGCCATGTCGACCGAGCGATGGCTGACGACATGTAGTGCATCGCCCGCGAAATTCTCGGCGACGATTTTCCAGTTGGACGGAATGATCCAGCGCTGCAGGCTGCCTAATACTTCGGTCTCACCGTCACCACCGTCCCAGGGGCAAAGTGCCTTCTCCAGACCGAACCGCGCCTCGCCGAGGTACGCATCGAAGCTTGGCGCGTTCTTGTCCCAGGTTGCCCAAATGGTGCCGCGGAAGCTGGCCATCTGCGCCACTTCCACGAGTCGCCATTCATCGCGATCGAACGGTGGGCGATACGCTTCCTGGTAATCCGGCACCCCGACGAGCTTGCCATCGAGGCCGTAGCTCCAGCCATGGTAGGGGCACATGAACGTGCGCGTGTTGCCCTCGTCGTAGCGGCAGACCTTCATGCCGCGGTGCCGACACGTGTTGAGGAATACGTGAATCACGCCGGCGCGGTCGCGAGCGACGATGACCGATTCTTCGCCCATCTTCGAGACGATGTAGTCGCCGGGATTGCGCACCTGGCTTTCATGCCCGACATACAACCACGCGCGGGCGAATACCTGTTGCTGCTCTTCGCGATAAATATCCGCGTTCACGAACAGCTCGCGACTGATCTCGCCGATACCGTTATCGACCAGCGCCCGGGCAGAGCCGTTGAAACTTCGCATTGCGGAATCCTCCGTGACACCGATCGAGTTCTGTTGAACCAAGTCTAGCGCGTTCCGATGATGCGCAAATTGGCACCACCCAGCCCTCGACGATCGATCGGCCGGTCCGCTGATCGGAAGTTCGACGCCTCTGATCCCGTCGAGCGTGATCGGGCCATGCGCTGCGTGCTACCGTCAGCGTGAATCAACGCAGTGTGCCAATCGCGAGTTGTGCCAACCGCGAAGTACGCCAGCCGTATGCGGTCTACAGCGCACCAGGAATCCCGACGCATTTCCACGCGCCAAAACGGCGCTGCGCCGAACCTTTCGGCCGGCTTTGAAGGAGCGCGAATGTCCCTGCAACGAATCATCACGTGGCGGCTGACCAGCACCCTTGTGCTTGCGTCGCTCATTACCGCTGCACAAGCCGCCGATCCGGTCGCGGGCAAAGCGCTCTATCTCACCCCCAACGGCGCGCCGCTTGGCTGTGCCGCCTCGGCTTGTCACGGTGCGGACCCAACGCGCGACAAGTCGAACATCCTGAGCGGCACAAGTGCCGCGAGGATCCAACAGGCCATCAACAACGACAAGGGCGGGATGGGATTCCTGTCTGCCTATGTCAATGCCACCGATCTTGCCAACATCGCCGCCTACATCGCCAATCCCGCCGCCGGCGCAGGCGCACCGGTGATCGCTCTTTCGACCAACGCACTCGTATTCGGCAACCAAGTCACCGGTGTTTCCTCGCAACCCATGAGCGCGACCGTGTCGAACACGGGCTCAATGGGGCTGTCGCTTAGCACCATCTCGCTCTCAGGCACCAACGCAAGCGAGTTCGCGCGAAGCGGCACCTGCGCCCCTGGATCAACCGTTGCCGCCGGCGGCAATTGCACGATCATCGTCACGTTCACGCCGCAAGCGGCTGGCGCGCGCAGTGCCGCCGTCACGCTCACACACAACGCGACCGGCGGAACCAGCACGATCAACTTGGGCGGCACCGGTGCCCTCCCGCAGCCGGCGGTGAGTCTGTCGGCCCAGACCATCCGCTTTGTCGCCGCGCAGCTTCTCAACACATCCAGTGCGATCAATACCGTCACCCTGTCGAACAGCGGAACGTCGCCGCTCAATTTCACCAGCCTCGCGCTCGCCGGAACGAATCCTGGCGATTTCACACGCGGCGGGACCTGCGCGGTCGGCACCCCCGTCAACCCCGGCGCCACCTGCACTTTGGGCATCACGTTCCGCCCGACCGTCATCGGTGCGCGCTCGGCACAACTCGTCTTGAGCTCGAACGCGTCGGGCGCTCCGATCTCGATCAGCATCACCGGTAACGGCACGACCCTCGTCGCCCCCGCGACCGAGCTGTCGGTCACCTCGCTTGCGCTCGGCAACGAGATCGTCGGCTCGCCGACCGCCGCACAGCCGGTCACGGTGACCAACGTCGGCTCGGCCACGATGAACATCACGAGTATCACCGCCAGCCCCGCCGACTTCACTTATCAGTCGGCATGCGGCGCAAGTATCGCGGCGGGCGCAAGCTGCACGCTGCCGGTGACATTCACACCGACCGCGGCCGGCGCCCGGAGCGGTACCTTGTCCATCGCAACCGATGCGCCGGGCAGCCCGCATGTCGTGTCGCTCTCTGGTGTCGGCTATGCCAACGGCACGCTTTCCAATGTGACATTGAGCCCTTCAACCCTGGCATTCGCGTCCCAGCCGGTCAATACCACCAGCGCGTCGCAGCCGGTCACGCTCACCAATGCCGGCCCAGTCCCCATCGCGATCACGAACTTCAATCTGACCGGCGCCAATTTCCAGGATTTCACGCGTACCGGTGGAACATGCGCGGCTAACGTGCAGATTGCCGAGACCGGCAGTTGCACGATGATGTTCACTTTCACGCCCAACGCAACGGGTGCGCGAACGGCGACGCTAGGCATCGCTTCCCCTGACATCAGCAGCAATCCCTCGGTCAGTTTGATCGGCTCCGCACCGTTCTCTGGCGGCAGCACCGCCACGCCAAGTAACGCCGGTGGCGGTGGCGGTGGCGGTGGCGGATCGATCGCCACCAATGTCGGTGCAGGCGGCTGCGCAATCGGCGCGCCGAACGACATCGATCCATTGCTCATTCTGCTTGCGCTTTGCGCCGTTGCCGGCCTCGCGTTCAAGCGGCGAATGACTGCCATCCAGGCAAACCGCTAACACTCCACTTGATCGGGATGACCCTCATGCACACAGCCAAGACCCCTCGTTCCTCGCTTCGCCTACTCGCCGCTGCCATCCTCGGCGCCGGCATGTCGCTGTCGCTGTCGCTTGGCGCCCTGGCAACCGAGGTCGGCAAACCTGCGCCGGAGTTTCAACTGCCAAGCGACGACAAGACCATCAAGCTCGCCGACTACAAGGGCAAGGTCGTGTACATCGACTTCTGGGCATCGTGGTGCGGCCCATGCCGCCAGTCGTTCCCGTGGATGAACGAGATGCAAACCAAATACGGCGCGCAGGGCTTCACGGTGCTCGCGATCAATGTGGACCAGAAGCGGGCGGATGCGCAGAAGTTTCTTGCCGAGTCGCCCTCGAAATTCACGATCGCCTATGACGACAAGGGTGTGACACCTAAGGCCTATGCGGTCAAGACGATGCCAACGTCGATGCTGATCGGCACTGACGGCGTGGTGAAAGTCATCCATCGCGGTTTCCGCGCCGATGAAACCCAGGCGCTCGAACAACAGATTCGAACCGCGCTCGGGAAATAAATGCGGAATGCGATCGCACGAATGATGTTGCTTCCGCTCATCGGTTCGTGCACCTAACGAACGATCGCACTGCCCGAGTCCAAATCCGGGTCGAAACGATAGAACGACCCGGGCTTCTTTCTGGTTGAAGTTGAAGTGTGGGCGTGATCACGGGATCGCGGCGCAGGTTCTGAAACCGACGCGATGCTACGATGCGAAAGTAGCATGACGATTCCCAAAAAAATCCCCAGAAGAAAGGAGCCCTCCATGGCTGTCCGCAAGCCCTCGTCCGCCCGCCCGACGAAAGTGTCATCCAAGGTGCGCAAGATCCGTCGCATCATCACCGGACACGACGCCAAAGGCCGGTCGGTATTCGTTGCCGACAAACCCTCACCGCACGTCATCGCCACCGCCGGCGTCCCCGTGTTCGGCGTAACCGACGTGTGGCGCACCGATCGCACCCCCGCCGACAACAAGAGCAGCAAGGATCCGTGCAAGGGCATTCAGCAGCTTGCCCCACAAAGCAACGGCACCGTCGTGCGCGTCGTGGAGTTTCCGCCGGACAAGGTCTGGATGAAAAAAATCAAGGCCGAGGACGCGTTCGCCTCGCTAGGCAAATCCGGTAGCGACGCGTTGGCCGCGAATAAATCCAGTGCGCGTCACCCGATGATGCACACGACCAACACGGTCGACTACGCGATTATTCTTTCGGGCGAGATCTGGGCGGTCATGGATGTCGGCGAGAAGAAAATGAAGGCCGGCGACATCCTCATTCAGCGCGGCACGAATCACGCATGGGCCAATCGCAGCACGAAGCCCTGCCACGTTGCATTCATTCTGATCGATGCCAAGCCGGTGGGCAAAGCGCGGCATTGACTGATCGGCCACCCGCTGCCGCGAGAAGTTGATGAGCGGCTGGGTCGCAATCTATTCGCCCCACGCTCACACGCAAGGGATGCGATGGGGCGGGGCATAGGGAGACTTCACGAGAAAGCGCCCGATGGCCTCACCCCCAACCCGGCCAACGGACCAACAGCCCGGTCCGTTCATCAGCTACTCGCGCAAGGATCAGGCCGTGGTGCGGCGCCTGTCCGATGCGCTCGACGCGCGCGGACGCAATCCTTGGGCCGATTGGGAAGACATCCTTCCCACCGCGGACTGGATCCGGGAGATTCAATCCGGCATCGATGCCGCGCCGGCCGTCATCTTCATACTGAGTCCGGACTCGGTTGCTTCTTCCGTATGCGCGCAGGAAATCGACTACGCGCTCGCACAAAACAAACGCGTGATTCCTGTTTTGTGCCGCGAGATCGATGCGAAACTCGTCGCCGAACCGGTTGGCAAGCTCAACTGGATTCGTTTTTTCGCGGATGACCCGACCGAGAAGGCGGTCGACGAGATCATCTTCGCAATGGACGTGGACCTCGAGTGGGTCCGCGCCCATACGCGATTGCTCATGCGCGCCGGCGAATGGAATGACAGCGGACACGATCCGAGTCGTCTGCTTCGCGGCAGGGATTTGCGGGGATACGAGCAATGGCTGGCCAAAATCGGCGGCGCCGAAACGCCACGCCCAACGACTCTGCAAGCGCAATACGTCCTCGCCAGTGGCAAGGCGGAATCTGCGCGAAGGCGCACCACACTGGCTGCTGTCAGTGCCGCGTTTCTGGTCACGATCGCGCTTGCCATCTACGCGTTCGCGGAGTCGCGGATTGCCGCGCAACAACGCAACACGGCGTTGTCGCGTCTCTTGGCTGCGCAATCCCTGAAAAATAGTACAGAAGCCAATGGGCGGCGCGACCTCGCGCTGCTCCAAAGTGTCGCGGCGCTCCAGATCGCACCGACGGCCGAGGCAGAGGAGAGTCTGTGGTGGGCATTGCTCTCGACGGATCGCGCGCGGAAATTCATCCACACCGACGAGACGCTTCTCGGTGTGGCGATTGATCCGTCGGGCCAGACGATTGCCACCAGCGGTTTCAAAGGGACGGTCGCGCTCTGGGATGCGCAAACGCTCGAGTTGAAAACGCGCATCGCGGAGAAGAAGGGCAGCGTGTCAGCCGTGGCGTTCAGTCCCGACGGCAAGACGTTGGCCACCGCCGGTATCGGAGGAATCACCCTGAGAGATCCGAAGACCGCGCAAGTGCGCCGCGTCATCGAAGGTCATCGCAATGGCACGACGCGACTGACATGGCACCCGGACGGCAAGACGATCTTCTCCGCCGATATCAATAGCGGCTTCCTATTCATCTCTGACGCTTTGGGCGAGAGAGAAGTCGTCGCGGTGGAAGTACATCGACGCGGGATCCGCGACATTGCCGTGAGCCCTGATGGCAAAACGATCGCCATCGCCCTCGATGGAGAGAGCCGCGTAAGACTATGGGATATCGCGACACGCGCCGAGCGGATGGCGTTGTCCGGGCATGAAGGGACCGTACGCACCATCGCCTTCAATCGGGACGGCAGCATGCTCGCCTCGGCCGGCGATGATTCGCTCATCCGCATCTGGAATGCCGAATCCGGCGCGGCGCTTCGGGTCCTCAAGGGTCAAACGGATCGGATCGCGCATGTAGCCTTCAGCACCGACGGCAAATGGCTCGCCTCGGGCAGCAACAACCGCACCGTCTTCTTGTGGGACCTTCATTCGGAAGCGCCGCCCGAAGTGCTCACCGGCCACGACAACATCCTCGTTGATTTGATGTTCTCGCCGGACGCCAAGACGCTCGTTTCCGTCGCGTTCAGTTCGACCTTCATCGCATGGAACATCGAACGCAACGCGCTGCGCACGATCCTGCGGGGTCACACCGGAGGCGTGAGGACGGTTGCCGTCACGCGCGACGGATCGATGCTCGCCACGGGCGCCGATGATAGAACGATCCTGCTATGGGATCTCGCCACGCGCACCCGACTGGCAAAGCTTGAAGCGCATCGCGGTGCGGTTCGAACGTTGTCCTTCAGCCCCGACGGCGCGGTACTGGCCTCCGGAAGCGATGACGATCGACGAATCATTCTGTGGGATACCCGCGATCGACGACCGATCAAGGACATCGATGGCGAGGGCGAGGTGATCAGCGTCGAATTCAGTCGCGATGGATCGTTGATCGCGTCAACCGCGGAGGGTCGAGCTTCCATCTTTCTCTGGAATGCTTCGAGCGGCGCACAAACGTCCGAGCTCAAGGGTCACGATGGTCAAGTGAATGCGCTTGCCTTCAGCGCTGACGGCAAGACGCTTGCCTCCGGTGGCAGCGCGGATCGGGCGGTTCGCATCTGGGACCCCGCGACAGGGCGACAGGTCACCGAGCCGATGATGACCGGTCGTGCAGTGGCGCAGGTTGCGATCAGTCCGGACAGCCGCACGCTCGCGTCCTCGACACATTGGCCTGGTGCGATCACGCTCTGGGATCTTCGGGAATCGAAATCCCCGATTGCCTTGCAGACCGGACATCCGGGCGGCAACAACCGCGTGGCCTTCAGCCCGGACGGCAAGATGCTCGCGCATGGCGCGGGTGAATTCCAAACGACGATCGTTCTCTGGCGTCTCGACCATCAGCGTGCCCTTGCAACGCTCGAAGCAGACGCGACCACGCAAAGCATGTCATTCACCCCGGACGGAAAGGGCCTTGTCACCGGACACTCGAACGGTCACGTCGCGCTTTGGGATGTGGATCTCGACCATTGGCCACGGCGTGCTTGCGTGATCGCGAATCGAAATCTGACACGCGACGAATGGACAGCGTCGGTCGGCGCCGCGCTGCCATACCGGGCGGTGTGCGCAGCGCTTCCGATGCCGACGCATTGATGGATCGACCGGATGGATCGACCGGATGGATCGACGGGTTGCGCATCGCGAAGCGATCGATCATCATTGATTAAAGTGGGCGACTCACGAAGAGTCTGGTCCTCTTTATATTAGACCAACGCATGAGTCGGAGTAGGAATGCCAGTCACCCAGCACCCCCTCCACAGATCCGTACGTGCGGCATTACCGCATACGGCTCCTGCCTTGGGTGGTGACGATCAGACGCTGGTTCGGGTAAGGGTGGCAGATGC
>JBJXGX010000166.1:0-4425 GCA_046160305.1 Burkholderiales bacterium | reverse complement strand
TTCGAGCGCGCGCGCGATGCCTATAACCAGGGTGCGTGGGGTCTTGCTTTCGGTTCGAAAGCAGGTGGCGATCAGGCGAGGGAATTCCATACTTTCCTGAAAGGCAAAGGGATCGTGAAGTAACGATTGCGTTGCGGGGCGGCCGCTATCTAATACGGAAGGCTCCGTATCCATTCCGCGTACGCGGCCACGCCCGCGCGCAAATCGTGGCGCGGTCGCCGGCGCGAGAGGCAGTCACGGACCCACTCACGCCCTACCCGCGTTGGCGATGATGCGCCAGATGCGATTCGGCGAAGCGGGCATGTCGACATGACGCACCCCAAGGTGCTGGAGCGCATCGACCACGGCGTTGATCACGGTCGCAGGGGATCCGATGGTGCCGACTTCGCCGCATCCTTTGACGCCAAGCTCGTTATGGGTGCAGGGGGTGATGTGGGTGCCGGCGTCCATGAACGGCACGTTATCGGCGCGCGGCATGCAGTAGTCCATGAACGAACCCGACAGCAGTTGTCCGGAAGCCGGGTCGTAGAGGCAATCCTCGAACAGCGCCTGGCCCACGCCCTGCACCACGCCACCATGAATCTGACCCTCGACAATCATCGGATTTATGACGGTTCCGACATCGTCGACGGCCACATACGCCTTCAGCTCGACGAAACCGGTGTCCGGATCGATCTCGACTTCGGCAACATGCGCACCGCACGGAAACGTGAAATTCACCGGGTCGTAGAACGCCTGCTCTTCAAGTCCGGGCTCAAGGACTTCGAGCGGATAGTCGACCGGAAAATGCGCCATCAGCGCGACGTCACCGAACGCCTTCTTGCGGTCGGTGCCCGCCACGGTGAAGACGCCGCCCGCGAACTCGATGTCGTCTTCGCCGGCCTCCAGCATGTGCGCGGCGATCTTCTTGCTCTTCACGATCACTTTGTTGGTCGCCTTGGCCAAGGCCGAGCCGCCGACCGCGGCCGATCGCGATCCGTAGGTACCGAGTCCGAACTGCACCTTGTCGGTATCACCGAACACGATCTCGACGTTTTCGGCAGGAATACCGAGTTTCTGCGACACGATCTGGGCACAGGTGGTCTCGTGCCCCTGTCCGTGGCTATGCGTACCCATGAGCACGGTCACATGGCCGGTCGGATGAACCCGCACCGCCGCACTCTCGAACAGGCCGCCGCGCACGCCAAGGCGAATAGCGATACGTGACGGCGCCAGTCCGCAGGCTTCCACATAGGTGCAAAGGCCGATGCCGCGCAGCTTTCCGCGCTGGGCCGCCTCCGCCTTGCGCGCGGGAAAGCCCTTCCAGTCTGCCGCGTGCAAGGCCTTGTCCATGCAGCCAAGCGGGTCGCCGCTGTCGTAGTTCATCATCACCGGCGTCTGGTAGGGATAGGCTCCGATGCGAATGATGTTGCGCCGGCGGATCTCGGCCTTGTCGATCTTCATTTCAATCGCGGCGACATCGACCAGGCGCTCCAGACAGAACGTGGCTTCCGGGCGCCCGGCGCCCCGGTAGGCGTCGACCGGCAGCGTATTGGTGAAAACGCATTTCACTTCGCAATAGATCGCCGGTGTCGTGTACACGCCCGCCAGCAGCGGACCGTACAGGTTGGTCGGAATATTCGGACCGAACGTGGAAAGGTAGCCCCCCATGTTCGCGGTGGTGCGCACGCGCAAGCCGAGGAATTTGCCGCTGGCGTCGAGCGCGAGCTCCGCCTCGGTCACATGATCGCGTGCCTGCGCGTCCGACACGAAGCCCTCGCTCCGCTCGCACACCCACTTCACCGGACGCCCGATCTTGCGCGCCGCCCACGTCACCAGCACTTCCTCGGCGTAAAGAAACTGCTTCACGCCGAAGCCGCCGCCGACATCGGGCGACACGACACGCAGTTTGTGCTGTGGGATGCCGAGCACGAAATTGCCCATTAGCAACTTGGCGATGTGCGGAAACTGGCTGGTCGTCCACAACGTATGCTGACCGCGCGAAACATCGTAATCGCCGATCGAGGCACGCGATTCCATCGGATTGCCGGCGAGCCGGTTGTTGACAAGGCTGATGCGCGCGATATGCGCGGCGTTCTTGAAGGCGGCATCCGCCGCCGCCTTATCGCCGATCTCCCAATCGACACAGACGTTGTCGGGGATGTCATCGAACACCGCCGGCGCGCCCGCCTTCAGTGCATCGAGTACGCCGACGACTGCCGGGAGAACCTCATACTCCACTCTCAGCGCCTCGGCGGCATTGCGCGCTTCGTCAAGCGTTTCCGCGATGACGAGCGCCACCGGATCGCCGACGTGGCGTACCTTGCCTTGCGCAAGCGCCGGATGCGCGGGTTCCTTGGTTGCCGTTCCACCCTTGCCGGTGACCGGCCACGCGCACGGCAAGCTGCCCACCTTGTCCGCCAACAGATCATCGCCGGTGAACACCGCAACCACACCCGGCGACGTGCGCGCCGCGGAGGCGTCGATCGCCTTGATGCGTGCATGGGCATGCGGAGAACGCGCCAGCACGGCGAACGTCATGTTCTGAATCTTCATGTCGGCAACGTAATTGCCGCGACCGAGCAGGAAGCGCATGTCTTCCTTGCGGCGAATCGCCGCGCCGATACCAGTAGGATTCTCTGCGACCGGACTCTTCAACTGTCGATCAGACATGGCGCTCGTCTCCTTCTGGTGAATGGCTGCGTGCAGTCATTCTGCGCACGATATGTTCACCGCGTCAACGCGCTTTCCTGGTGCGGATTTTGGTGTGTTCGCACTGGTTCGGAGCACTCACAAGAGGCCTCATAAGAAGCCTTGACCACTATCAACGATTGCGTTGTAATGCCCCTGAAATCGTCGTCGTAGAGCTGATCGTGAATGACCCGCGCGCGTGGCGATTCACCCCTTAACTGAACCCAGGAGGTTCTCGTGATCGGAAACCGTTACGGTACGACGTTACACGCCCTGCTCGCCACCGTCTGTGTCGGTGCGCTGAGCATTGCCGCGGGCCAAGTGCATGCACAGAAGGCGCAGCCATGCATTGCGGGGTCGTGGGAGCTGAGCGGCGCTCTGGCGCACACGGGCCTGGCAATCCGCATGGGCGTCGAAGCGGCCGTCGACGAAATCAACGAAGCGGGCGGTGTATTGGGTCAGAAGCTGCGGATCGTCGCGCTGGACGACCAAGGTGAACCGTCGCGCGCTGTCGATAACGCGCGCCGCATCGGCGAAAAAGAAAATTGCGTTGTCATGATCGGCGGCTTTCGTACGCCGAACGCGCTCGCCATTCGCGAGCCGCTCTCCGAGATGGGGCTCCCTTGGATGGGTGTCATCTCGGCCGGTACGCGCGTCACCGAATGGGAGAAAGGCAAGAACGAGTGGATGTTCCGCACCTCGATGAAAGACCGTTGGGTGGCGCCGTTCCTGCTCGATCATGCAATTCAGCGAAGCAAGGCTCAGAAGGTCGCGTTGTTGTTCGAGGCCACCGGCTGGGGACAAGGCGCCGTGCCCGATGTCGAGGCAGCGGCAACGGCCAAGAACATGAAGCTCGTCGGCAAGGAGACCTTCAACATCGCCGACCAGGACATGAGCGCGCAACTCATCCGCTTGCGCGATGCCGGCGCTGACACGCTCATTTTCTACGGCGTCGATCGCGAGGCCAACGCTATTCTGAAGAGCATGGAGCGGATCGGCTACCGCCCCAACATCGTGAGCGCCTGGGGCATTACCGCGCAACTCGGCGAGACGGCGGGCAAGTTGTCCGACGGCGTGCTGGTGGCAGGTACCTATGCCTGGACCGGGCAGCTGAGCCCCCGCGCACAGAAAGTCTGGGAGCGCATCAAGACCAAGTTCAAGCTCGATAACCCCGGTCAGATCGCCTTGCCAAGCGGTACCGCGAACGCCTACGACGCGGTGTACATCATCGCCGAGGGATTGAAGCTCGCCGGCGACTACGATCGCAAGAAGCTGCGCGATGCACTCTTCAAGGTGAAGTACGAGGGCATCATCGCCAAGTACGATCCGGCGTTCGAAGCCACCTACGAGCGCATGGACTCGATTGTGCCGACCCACTACAAGATGCTCACCTACCACAAGGGCTACCTGACGGCGGTGGAGCAGACGCCGTACGCGATCAAGAAGTAGCCGTCGCAACGCTTTCGGTCGGTCTCCGTCGGGGGATCGACCGCCGCGTCGATTCCTGACAAGAGTAACGCGATAGGCACCCGCCGGGTGCATTCTGCAACTTAACGACAAATACCCAAGCGGCACTTCACATGGGGGAGATTCTTCAGTATCTGCTCACCGGCTTTTCGCTCGGTGGTATCTACGCGCTCGTCGCGCTCGGCTTCTACATCATGTGGGCCGCGACCAACGCGGCGAATTTCACGCATGGCGACGTCTACATGCTAGGTGCCGTGCTGGCAGTCGTGATGGTCGGGCTGGGCGTGC
>JBJXGX010000165.1:0-15738 GCA_046160305.1 Burkholderiales bacterium | reverse complement strand
CGCCGATCCTCAATACGCTCAATGTGCGGCTGCGCACGCCTGTGCTCGGGCCCGATGGCGCGTTGTATGTCACCACGGACAACCAAGCCAATGGTGATGAGATTTGGCGGATCGCGCCGAATTGATTGGCGAACTGAGCGTCTGGCCACTCGGCAAGAAGGCAATACGGGAAACACTGTTAGTTTCAATGCCGACGCGCTCGCCATCATTGTGATGGCGAGCGCGTGCCGCGACATGTAGCCGGCACCGGGTGGTAGTCCATATAGCCCAGATTTGCCGCCCTTTTCGTTGGATTGATTGCCGGTTCGCGCTCCTAGCATGGATCGAAACGGAGATCATCCATGCTGTATCGCCTGCGCCCCCTCATATTGGTTGTTCTATTCGCCTGTATATCCTGCGGTGGTGGCGGCGGCGGTGACGCCGGCCCGAGCACGACATCGGGGACCGGGGCGCCTGGAGGCATTCGCGGCGATTCCACGCTTTCCGCGGTTGCCGACGATGGCATGAATCAGCGGGCAATTGTGTCCACGGCCGTCGCGGTGGCCCCCGCAATGAAAGTCAGGGACGCCGGCGGGCAACCCATCTCCGGAATGCCGGTGACCTTCATGGTGGTCGTAGGTGAAGGCGTCATCACCGGCGCGAACGCAATCACCGACACCGACGGTGTGGCGCGCGTGGGGAGCTGGACGCTTGGCGCGGAGCCAGGCCGAAACCAATTGGTGGCGCGCACACCCGGTCTTGCGGAAGTGACTTTTCATGCCGAAGGACTCCCGGTTGCCGGGACCGGCGTGCTGTCCGCGAGCGCAGGCACTAACAATCAGTTCGGACCGGCCGGCGGTGTCGTGCCCGTCGATCCGAAGGTTATGGTCCGCGGTCCGGATGGGGCACCGCAGGCAGGCGTGTTGGTGACATTTCAAGTCGTGGGTGCAAGCGGCACGGTCGAATCGCCAACCGCGCAAAGTGATGCATCGGGCGTTGCGAGTCCCGGGCGCTGGACCCTTGGCGTTACAACGGGAACGCAAAGGCTCGCGGCATCGGCCGATGGATTTACGACCACGTCCGTCTACGCCACCGCATTGGCTGCGGGCACGCCCTCGCTCACTCGCAGTGTGGTGATGTCGGGACTGCAGAATCCATGGGACCTCGCATTCGCAACCGATGGAACAATGTTCTATACGGAAAAGGCGCGTGGTGTCTCGGTGCGATTGAACGATGGATCGACGCGGCTCGTTTTTAATCCGGCCGATCTGGTGTCAGGGGAACACTGCGGCATGCTTGGTATCGCACTGGATCCGCGGTTCGAGACGAGCCGCATGGTCTATGTGTACATGTCGAGCAATGCGGGTGGCGCCACGGACAGCCGCATCGTCGCGTTCACGGTGAATGCGGACTACACCGGTGTAGCGGGGCGGCGCGACATCCTTACCGGGATCACTTACCTTAACAGCGTGCATTGCGGCGGACGCGTTCGATTCGGGCCGGATGACTATCTCTACATCACGACCGGCGATACGCGCCAAGGCTGGGTCCCGCAAAGCCTCACTGCGCTAGGTGCCAAGGTCTTGCGTATCGATCGCGACGGCAACGCAGCACCCGGCAACAACACGCCGGCAGGCGGGCACCCCGCGATCTACGCCTACGGCTTTCGAAACGTGCAGGGGATCGCCTTTCGGCCCGGCAGCGGGACGCCGTACATCTCGGAGCACGGTCCGGGCTACACGGATGAAGTGACGCCGCTTCGCGCCGGTGGAAATGGCGGCTGGGATCCGTTCTGTGCAGGGGGAAGCGACCACGGCGTTCAATATTGCGGATACAACGGGTCGACGTCGATGACCGATACAGGCAGATACCCGGATGCGATGCTGCCTGCCTGGAACAACGGCGGATTGTCCGAAGGCATGGCGGGCAGCGCATTCCTCTCAGGCGCGCAGTGGCGAGACTGGCATGGTGCGCTCGTGGTCGGGCTCATGGCCGGGCGCCGTCTCGAATTACTGAAACTGAACGCCGCGGGCACCACGGCGACCAGCACGCCGCTCCTCAACACGTTCGGCGTTCGGCTCCGTGCACCAGTGCTTGCACCGGACGGATCGCTCTACATCACGACCGATGGCATACCGGGCGGAGACGAGATCTGGCGGTTGGTGGCGAACTGATTTCGAGACAGGATTTGAACCACCAAGGCACGGAGGCACCAAGATAACCCTCGTTGATCGTTACCAAGGGGAAGTCAGATTTGCTTCTCCGTGAGCAACCCTTGGTGTCTTGGTGCCTTGGTGGTTCAAGTTTTATTCGCAGCTCTATGCGAACGCCGGCATCACCTTCTCGGCGAACATATTCAGCGTGCGGAACGCGTCCTCGTCGTTCGACCCGCCGAAGTTGATCTGCATCGACGCTTCGATCGTTCCGAACGATTCGTTGAGACGGTGAATCTGATCGATCACTTCGCCGGGTGTACCGACGAACGCCGCATTATTCTCGATGATGGTATCGGGCTTGGTGGCGAGAATGCTCGCGACCATCTTGTCGTAGCCGACGTATTGATCGGAACTCTTCCCCTGCCATGAGGTAACCGCTTCGCCGAATGTCTCGAGGTAGCGGAGCATGATCCGCTCGTAGCCTTCGCGCGCGACCTTGTTCGATTCGGCAATGCAGCAGAACTGCGCGACCTGTACTTTTTCCTTGCCCGCGCCGTGACCGGATTCGGCCCACACGCGACGGTACGTCTTGACGAATTCCTGCAGCGCGCCAGGCTTCCCGGCGTACGGCACGATCATCACATTGAAGCCGTTCTTCGCGGCGTAGATGAATGATTCTTCGGACGAGATCGCGGCGATCCAGATCGGTGGCGTCGGCTTTTGCACGACACGGGGCATGAGGTGCACGTCTTCCAACTGCCAGTGCTTCCCCTTGTAGGTCACGCTCTCTTTGGTCCAGAGCTGCCGAATGATCGCGATACCTTCTTCGAAACGACTGCGGCTTTCTTCCATCGATACGCCGAACACTTCAAATTCTTTCGGCAGAAACGCGCGTCCGAAGCCCGCATCGAGCCGGCCGTTGCTCATGTTATCGAGCATGGCGAGATCGCCACCCAGGTGCGCCGGATGATGGAACGCGGGTATGACGGCACCTGTAATCAGGCGGATACGCTTCGTGCGGGCGGCGATCGCGGATAGAAATACGCACGGATTCGGCGAGTGACCGCCGTAGTCGTAGAAGGAATGCTCGACGGTCTTGATGCTGTTGAAGCCGAGCAGATCCGCGCGCTCGGCGATGCGCAAGCATTGATCGTAGTATTTCGCCGTCGTGTTATCAGACGGGCGGAATGCCGGGAAAAAATTGAGGCCGAACTTCATGGGCGTCCCTGTGGGCGTGACTAGCCAGGATCGGTCGATCCAAGCCATCACTCAATTGTACCCACAGGGGCGAAAATTACGGCGGGCGCCCTGGCCGGTCGAGCCGGGACCGCGATGCGGCGGTCTGCTGCACGGAATCCTGGCGTGGCCTTGCTGTTCACCGCGACGGCTCGACGAGCCACGACGCCAATTCGCAGGCTGTGTCCGTTGAGTCGTTGTGCCGGGAAGTCTGGTTTTCCTAGTTCGGCTTGGAACCCGCTTTTGCCGTCGCGCCGGCCGCCTCGGCTTGCCCACGGCGCGCGACTGCGACCGCGGCAATGACGCGCCCGATCTGTTGGTGGAGATTCGCGAGCGTGTCGTAGTTGAGGACGACGCGCGACGCGAGGCGGCCATTCACCGGGTTTGGCGCTTTCTTCCCCGATCGGCTGAGTTGTGTCACGGCATGGATCGTGGCTGGATCCAGAAAGCCGAAATCCAAGACCGCCATGCCCGGCCCGGGGCTCACGTTCGTAAAGTTCGAGAAGATCGGCATGTCCGACTGTCCGGACGGGTTGAGCTGAATCGCCATCGGTTGTTGCTTGGCGGCATCGCCTTCAGCGACGGCAGTGGCGGAGGTTTTCTGATTCATGATCGGAGGGAGTCCCTTTTGTCATTGACGGCAGCGATGAAGGAAAAGCAGTGCCGCGAATGTCAATGGTAGAGTCGATGTGTCGTCAACCCGACGGCAACCTGCGCAAAATGCGGATTTCTCCACGGACGTTCCGCCGCCGTGGACATTCCGGGCGTGTCGACGCTCCGATCGAATGGTGCGCACCGCGTCGCCCCGGGCGAATCACGAGCCGGATGAAGCGCGCGAATCGATTCCGGAAAACGGCGTACGCTTGGGCGCAACACCAACCGGCGCCGGGAACCAAGAACCAAAAAGGGGACGCGTGCCAACGATCGAGCTGCCCATCTGGCTGGTTATTGTCGCGGGATTGCTCGCGGTATGGTCGCTGCTCGACCGCCTGTTGCTGCCATCGGTGCGATGGCTGATTCGCAGCCGCGCGCAGAAGGTGATCGATGAGGTCGGCGCGCGCCTGTCGATCCAGATCCGGCCATTCCAGCAGGCCAATCGCCGCGCGCTGATCGATCGGCTCATCTTCGATGACAAGGTCCAGCACGCGATGCAGGCCTACGCCCGCGAGCACAATATGCCGCGCGAAGTCGCACTCGATCAGGTGCGCCGTTATGCACGCGAGATCGTGCCTGCCTTCAACGCCTACATCTACTTTCGCATCGGCTACTGGATCGCAAAGAACATCTCCCGCTCCATCTATCGCGTGCGAATCGGCTACACCGACGACGCGGGTCTCGCGGGTGTACCGGAGAACGCCACGGTGGTATTCGTGATGAACCACCGCAGCAACATGGATTACATCCTCGCCTCCTACCTGGCCGCGGAGAAGGCCGCGCTGTCGTATGCGGTGGGGGAATGGGCACGCATCTGGCCACTGCAGCAGCTCATTCGTTCGATGGGTGCGTATTTCGTGCGGCGCAACTTCAAGGACGATCTGTATCGGCGTGTGCTCGAGCGCTACATCAGCATGGCCACCGAGGCTGGCGTTACCCAGGCCATGTATCCGGAAGGCGGCCTGTCGCGCGATGGTCGGATGCGCGAGCCGCGATTCGGCGTGCTCGACTACATGCTGCGGGGATTTCACCTGCGGGGCGATCGCGATCTCGTCTTCGTGCCGGTGGGGCTCAACTACGATCGCACGCTCGAAGATCGCACGTTGCTCTTGTCGGCCGATCCCGACAAGCGCGGTCCGGGCACGCTCGGTGCGCTCGCCAACACGCTCGAGTTCGCCGGCAAGCAGCTCTGGCTGGTGTTGCGCAGCCGCTGGCACCGATTCGGCTATGCGTGCGTCAACTTCGGAACGCCGGTGTCGATCAAGCACTATTGCGAGTCGCGCAGTCTCGATTTCACCCGACTCGATCGCGAAACACGATTACAGGAGGTCGCAGGGCTTGGCCGTCATCTGATGAGCGAGATCGGCAAGCTCATCCCTGTGTTGCCCGTGCCGTTGGTAGCGACCGTGCTGCTACAGCGTGTGGGCAATCCGATCAGCGAGCTCGAATTGAAATCGTCGGTCGCGCTTCTCGTGCAGCGGCTCGAAGCGGGCGGCGCGCGGATCTATGTCCCCCGCAGCGACTGGGACTATGCGGTGACGGCCGGCCTGCGCATGCTGACCCAACGGCACCTCGTGGAAGTCCGCGACGGCTTGTTCGTGGCCAGTGAGAACGAGATTCCGTTGCTCCGGTATTATGCGAATTCGATTGCACATCTGAACTAACCCCATGCGTCGCGCGCTGCTGTCCCTGATGCTGATCGTCTCGGTCGCCCTGAGCCCGATCGGTGGGCTCGCGCATGCGTATCAGCACTTCGACGGTGGAACGGGCAACCCGACGCACGGCAAGCACGAGTCCGGCGCGCCGTGCGGGCTGTGCGCTGCGTATGGTGCACTTGAGCATGCGGCCGCTGGCCAGTTAGCGCCGCCGGTTATTCTCCGCACCGCGATCGCACCGTCTGCCGAGGGGACGCGCGGCATTACCCCCCGGCCATTTCTTCATTACTTTCAGCGCGGGCCACCCACCGACCTTTGAACCACAGCAGCCTTGCCCTGCCGGGCATCGTCTACGCACGTTCAAAGGAGACCTTCGATGGCCAAGTTCTACCCGGTCGCCATGGCGACCGCTATTGCATGCGCAATGCCGCACGTCTCGCACGCTCAGTCGCGCGATGAACTAACTGATTTTCGCAACCAGATCCAACGCATCAAGGAAGAATACGAAGCGCGCATCCAGGCGCTTGAAAAACGCTTCGCCGAGGCCGAAGCCAAGCGCGCCCAGGCCGAACAGAATGCGAAAGGGGCGCGCGCCAAGGCTGTTGGTGCGCAACCCAGTGACGCAGCCGCATCGCAACAGGATCGCCAGAGTGCTTTCAATCCGGCCATCTCGCTGATTATGCAGGGGCGCAATGCCAACCTATCGCAGAGTCCTGATACGTATCGTATCGGTGGATTCATGCCCTCGGGTACCGGAGGGCCGGGGCCGCGGGGATTGAGCCTTTCTGAAACCGAGCTCGCGATCAGCGCCGCGGTAGACCCGTACTTTTCAGGCCACTTCACCGGAGCGCTCGCGCCGGAGGGTGGTTTCGAGGTCGAGAATGCCTATTTTCAGACTACGGCCGTGGGCCGTGGGTTCACATTGAAGGGTGGCCGCTACTTCTCCGAGATCGGTTACCTCAACAAGCAGCACCAGCACTCATGGGACTTCATCGATGCACCGCTTCCCTATCGGGTGTTTCTGGGCGGTCAACTGGGCAATGACGGCGTGCAGATCAAGTGGATTGCGCCGACGGATGTACTGCTCGCGTTCGGCGCCGAGGCCGCGAATGGCCGTTCATTCCCAGGCGGTGAACACAATCGGAACAGTCCCCGGCTCACGTCTTTCTTCGGCCATGTGGGCGGCGATCTTGGCGTGAGTCACAGTTGGCGCACTGGGCTCTCTTACTTGCAGGCCGCGCCGGACGATCGACGCTACCAGGACCTCGATAGCGCGGGGGTCGGCGTGACGAACAGTTTCGCCGGCCGGAGCAAGCTGTGGATCGCCGACTTCGTTTGGAAGTGGGCGCCAGAGGGTAATCCGACAAGTCGCAACATCAAGTTTCAGGCCGAGTACATGCTGCGCAATGAAGATGGCCGACTGACGTTTGATACCGATGCTGCCGCGGCCGGGCCACTGCAGGGGTCCTATTCATCACGGCAGCGTGGTTGGTATGCACAGGCCACCTACCAGTTCATGCCGCGCTGGCGACTTGGCGCGCGCTACGATCGGGTGGATAGCGGTACTCCGCGCATCGGGCAGGTGACGGATGGTGCGCTTGCGGCTGCCGACTTTCCCACGCTGGCGAGCCACCGGCCGTCGATCGCGACCGCCATGGTCGACTGGTCACCCAGCGAGTTCAGCCGGCTGCGCCTGCAGTATGCGCGCGACCGGTCGCGTCCGGATGCAATCGATCATCAAATCTACCTGCAATACATCATGAGCTTTGGCGCCCACGGCGCCCATGCCTGGTAGGAGCCGAACATGATCACACGATTTCTTCTGGTGACAATGGCGGGCGGTCTCATGGCTGTTGCGCAACCGATCGCGGCTGCCATCAATGTCTTTGCCTGCGAGCCGGAATGGGGTGCACTCGTCACCGAGCTCGCCGGCGATAACGTCAAGCTTTATGTCGCGACCACGGCCATGCAGAACGTCCATCACATTCAGGCGCGGCCGAGTCTTCTTGCCGCAGTGCGTCGGGCGAACCTTGTGGTGTGCACCGGTGCCGAGTTGGAGGCAGGGTGGCTGCCGATCCTGATTCGGGAATCCGGCAATGCCACCATCCAGCGGGGTCAGCCCGGAACCTTCGAGGCCGCGCGTCACGCTTCCATGATCGATATCCCCGTCCGCATCGATCGCAGCGAGGGCGATGTGCATTCGATGGGTAACCCGCATGTGCACACCGATCCACGGAACATCCCCCCGATTGCCGCTGCACTCGCCAGGCAACTCGCACTGGTTGATCCTGGCAATGCCCAGACGTATCGCACGCGGCTCGCCGATTTCGATATTCGCTGGCGCAATGCGCTGTCCGAATGGACACGGAAAGCGGTGCCGCTTCGTGGTACCGCAGTCATCGAGCACCACCGCTCGTTCAGCTATTTCTTCAATTGGTCAGGGGTGAAAGTCGTGGGTTACCTCGAGCCCAAACCCGGCGTTGAACCATCGACCGGCCATCTCGCCTCGCTTCTGGAACGGCACAAGACCGAACCCGCGCAACTGATCGTCCGCGCCTCGTTCAACGATCCCCGCGCATCGCAATGGCTCGCCGAGCGCGCGAAAATTCCGGCAGTCATGCTGCCGTTTTCGGTTGGCGGGAACGCCGCATCGAAGGACCTCTTCATCTGGTTCGACAGCATGATCGATATTCTGCTCGAGGCCGGTCGGTGAATACCGATGCGCTCGAACTGTCGATCCTCGGCCCCGCCTTGATTGCGGGACTCCTCGTCCTCGCGACGCATGTACCACTCGGCATGCACGTTCTGAAACGAGGCATCGTGTTCATCGACCTTGCCATCGCGCAGGTCGCAGGATTCGGTGTGATTGCCGCCGACCGGCTCGGCTGGGAATCCACCACATGGGCAGGCCAGCTCGCTGCTCTTTCGGCGGCGCTGGCAGGGGCCCTTCTGCTCACCTGGACGGAGCGTCGCTGGCCGGACATCCAGGAGGCGCTCATCGGAACAATGTTTGCGCTCTCGGCGACCGGCGCGACCCTGCTTCTGGCGGGCCACGCGCATGGCGGAGAGCACCTCAAGGATCTCCTGGTCGGCCAGATTCTGTGGGTGTCACGCGAGCAGATCGTATCGATGGCGATCGTAACGATCATCGTCCTCACCGCCTGGTTCGCAAACCAGAGGTCGTTCGGGCGGATCGCCTTCTATCTCGCGTTCGCGTTGAGCGTTACCGCCTCGGTGCAACTCGTCGGCGTCTACCTTGTCTTCGCAAGCCTCATCGTGCCTGCGCTCGCGGTGTACGCCATGACGCGCGGCGCATTGATGAGCGCCTATCTGATCGGCGTGGTCGGCTATCTCGTCGGGCTCACCGCTTCGGCCGTGTTCGATCTCCCGTCGGGACCCGTGGTCGTCTGGACGCTCGGCGTGTGCGCGATCGGATTTGTTTTGGGGCGGCGCCTTCTCATGCGTTTCACCCCGATGGCTCAACGGCTCGCCAATCCAACGCAATCAATACGTTGAGAGCATAGTGTTGGTTGGGCCGTCGTGTTCGCTTTAATTCGTGGCCAATCGACGCGCGTCCTCACGCCCTGGCAATCCAAGCGCGATCAACGCCCCGAGTACGTTGCCACCGGCTGCGATCATGACCGCCACGCCATAGCCCTGCGTGCGGTCGAACAGCCAACCGGCGAGCACCGGCAGGCTCACCGCCGCGATGCACCACGCGATATAGAGCCGGCTCGCGATGCGTCCGAACGCGTTCTTGTGCCAGTAGTGGCCGATGGTGCCGGCACATGAGCCCGAGATGAAGCCGTAACCCATGCCGATCATCGTCAACGCTGGAATCGCAACCAGCGGACCGGGCCAGAGGGTAAGAAGGAGCGCGCCGGTGAGTGAAAACAGGTGCGCACCCGTAGCCACCATCGGCATCGGAAATCGATCGACGAGCCATCCGCCGCCAATACGGGCCGCAGCGATGGCGCCGGTGATCACGGTGGTTGCGGCGAGCGCGAGGAGTGTTTTTCCGCCGTACGCCTGGATGATGCCGGCTGCCTGACTCATCACCATCAGGCCCGCCGCGGCCGCAAGAAAGAACACGGTGAAAAGGCGGATGAACACATCGGTGCGGCGATCCGCTGCCGCGAGCGCTGGGGCGGAGGCGTCGTGCATGCGAATGTCGGCAAGCCGGATTAATCCGGCCGCAAACGTCGCGGCTGCGAGCACCACCACCGCAAGACCCATCAAGGTCGCGCGTAGGCCATGGGCTTCGATCGCCCAACCGAAGACCGGCGCGCCGATCATCGCGCCGATCGGAAAGAGGCCGACAATGTATCCGTTGACGAGGCCGCTCATTTTCGTGATCGTCTGGTTGACGCCTTGCTGCACGACGATGAATCCGCAGCCGCCGCCGATACCGAACAACACGCCGTAACCGAGCACGAGATCCACAAAACCTGTGGCCATCGACGTGAGATAAAGTCCGATCGCACTGCCAGCGCCACACGCAAGCAATAACGTGACCGGCGACATCATGCGATAGAGGCGCGGCGCGAGATTCATGCCGGCGGTCAGACTGATGGTGGCAAGCCCGAATACGATCGTCATTTCCGCGCGGCTGATTGAAAGCAATGCCTCCATCGGCTTCAGGAACACGCTGAAGGCGTAGATCGTGCCGAAAGGAAGGTTCATCGCGGTCGCCGCGGCGATGGCAATGCCGGAGCGTTGGGAGGGCGTAAGGCGGTTCATTGTTGGATTGTCCCATCAACGATGGTCGAGTCGCTTAACACCGCCGGCAAGATAGAGAATCCACCTGTTTGGTGACCACAGTATCCACTGATCGACCCTAAGAATCCGTCCGGGCAGGCCTGGGCCTGTCAAGGACGACCTGCATGCGCGCAGTCTCCTAGACAAGCTCAATCCGCAGGTCCCCTCCGACGGCGTGGGCGGCTTTGGAGAGCGTTTGCAGCGTCACCGCGGTATTTCCGGGGTCGAGTCACCTGTCGAGCGCTGCACGGGTCGTGTTCATGCGTCGTGCCATCTCGACCTTGCTGATCCGCTTCTTTGCCATCACCTGCTGAACCTGCCAGGCCAGCGTTTCCTTGAGCGCGAGGGTACGCGCCTCTTCGAGGATGCCCTGCTCTTGCAGGAAGTCATCGAGCGATGAGCCGATATGCAGATTCCGTTTCTTCATGACATCACCTCTTTCATCCGTTTCCGCGCCAGGGCGAGATCTTCGGTAGGCGTCTTCTGGGTCTTCTTGATGAAGCTTGTCAAGACGCGCGCGCCGCAGGTGATGCGTTGCTGCAGCCCTGACCGGACCGCTATCGCCGCCCCACCGCCTTGATTGTTTCGATCCCGATTTCAAATGTCGCGTCGTTCACGGTGATACTGAGGACGCCGTCCTGGATCAAGCACTGCACACGCATGGTGCGTTCGGCAATCGCGGCCAATGCCAGCGTTGATTCGGTAGCGAGATGGAAGACGCTGAGATTTTCGATCCGATTCAGGTCCGCCCGATGTTCGTTCCACCATTGATCCGCGCCGCGCCCGTATGCGTACACGACCACTCGCCCCGAGCGCCCCGCCGCACGACGCAGCAGCTTCGGCTCGGGCAAGCCGACATCGATCCAAAGCGTTATCGCACCGGTCAAGTCGCGTTGCCACAGATCCGGCTCGTCGCTTGCACTGATGCCGTTGCCGAAGGACAGCGTCGGGTCGGCATGCAGCGCGAAGGCGATCAGGCGCACCATCATGCGTTCGTCAGTCTCGGAAGAATGGCGGGCAAGCGTCAAAGCGTGAGTCTGATAATAATGTCGGTCCAGGTCACTCATCTGGAGTTCCGCCTTGAAGATCGTTGCTTTTTGAGCCATTGAACCCTTTCGAGCGGGAATGCGCCGCGGATCGACCGCGCGGAGCGATGAGGGCATGCTACGCGGGGACACGAAACCGTGTCGCGCATGCGATAGTCGCACCCGGGCACTGCGAGCAGCGCGACCATACGAACGCAAGAAAGGAGACACGACCATGACCGCAACCGATCACGTTTCGCGCCTCGCGACCAACCCTCTGTATCGCACGCATCGCATGAAACTTGGCGTCATGGCATTCAATTGCAGCCATGGCTCGACGATCACCACCGCCGAGGGCGCGTGGGAACTCCACTGGGGCGACACCAAGAAGATCGCGCAGATGGCCGATCGCGCGGGCCTGGATGTGCTGCTTCCGGTCGGGCGCTGGCGTGGTTACGGCGGGCCGTCCAACTTCAACAACAGCACCTACGAGAGCTTCACCTGGGCCTCCGCTTTGGGGGCGATGACCGAGCAGATCGCGGTGTTCGCCACCTGTCACGTCCCGCTCGTGCATCCGATCATGGCAGCGAAGATGGCCACTACCGTCGACCATGTGAGTGGCGGCCGCTTCTGCCTGAATGTCGTCTGCGGCTGGTTCAAGGATGAGTTCGAGATGTTCGCAGCCGAATGGCGCGAGCACGATGTGCGCTATGAGTACGCGACCGAATGGGTCGAGCTCTTGCGCAGGGTCTGGTCGGAAGAAAAAGAGTTCGACTACTCGGGCCGGTTCTTCGAATCGAAGCGTGCATGGAGTCATCCAAAACCCATCCAGCAACCGTTCCCGCCGATCATGAATGCAGGCGGGTCGGAAGCGGGCCAGCGGTATGCGGCGACCGTTGCAGACATGAACTTCGTCATCTTGCGCAATCAGGATTTCGAGGGCGGCAAGGCGCAGATCGACAAATTGAAAGGGATGGCACGCGCGGCCGGGCGCGAGGTGCAGGTGTGGATCCATGTGTACGTGGTGGTGCGCGATACCGAGGCGGAAGCGCGCCGCTATCTCGACTACTATGTGCGGGAGAAGGGCGACTACGAAGCCGTCAACAACCTGCTCACGATCTTCGGCATGCAATCGAAGACGCTTGATCCGAAGGTGCTCGATGAGTTCCGCTTCCACTTCATTGCCGGGCACGGCGGCTATCCGCTGGTCGGCACGCCGGCGCAAGTCGTCGATCAGCTCGCAACGCTCACGCGCATGGGCGTCGATGGTTGTCTGATGTCGTGGGTCAATTATCAGGAAGAGCTGAAGCAGTGGATCGACGAGGTGAATCCGTTGCTCGAGCAAGCGGGACTGCGGCAGCGATTCCAGGCTCGACCAGCCGTTTGACGAAGCAATTGCTGATACGCACGGATCGTCGGAGTGATCATGATTCGAAGACTTCTCGTCGCTTGGTTTATTCTCTTTGCGCCATGGACCGCCCATGCGCAGGACTGGCCCGCCCGGCCGCTTCGCTTCATCGTGCCGGCCCCGCCCGGCGGTGCGCCTGACACGATCGCTCGCATCGTCGGCCAAAGGCTCGGAGATCGGCTTTCGCAGCAGGTCATCATCGACAATCGCGGCGGTGGTGGCGGCATCATCGGCACCGAGGTCGCGGTCAAGACACCGCCTGATGGCTACACGCTGGTGCTCGGTTACGCGGGACCGTTCTCGATCAATCCGGGCATGCACGAGAAGCTTCCCTACGATCCGGTAACCGACTTCGCGCCGATCACGATGCTCGCGACGAGTCAGAATATTCTCGTCGTGCATCCCTCTTTTGCGCCCCGCACGATTGCCGAGCTGATCGCGCTCGCGAAAGCGCGCCCCGGCGAAATCAACTATGCCTCGGGCGGCACCGGCCAGTCGACGCACCTCTCGATGGAGCTGTTGATGCAGATGGGTGGATTCAAGCTCACGCATATTCCTTATAAAGGCGCCGGGCCGGCGCTTGCGGACGCGATCGGTGGCCGGGTGGAGGCGCACTTCATCGCGGTGCCGCCCGCACTGCCATTGTTGAAAAGCGGCAAGCTGGTCGCGATCGGTGTTACCGGCTCGCGGCGGTTGGGCGCGCTCCCCGATGTCCCGACGATCGCCGAGGCGGGGCTCACAGGTTACGACGTGCAAACATGGTACGGCGCGTTCACGCGTGCCGGCACGCCAGTGCCAATCGTCGCGCGCCTGCATAGTGAAATCACGGCGGTCCTTAAAACCCGCGAGATCGAGGAACTCTTCGAACGCCAGGGGCTCGATATCGGCGGGGGCAGCGCGGACGATCTCGCCAGGTCGCTCGGTGCCGAAATCACGAAATGGCGGCGTGTCATCAAGGCCGCGGGTATCAAGCCTGAGTGACCGCGTCCGAGCGCCACCCGTTGGCGCCCGCCCCGATCATGCCGATCCGCGGCACCGATATACTGTCCGCACCGAGCCGCAGCGCGCGCGGATTCTTGACAGATCAAAAAGGAGAGCCACATGAAGTTGATCAGCTTCACGACCGCAGGACGTAACGGATACGGTGTCGTACAGGGCGACAAGGTGTGGGATTTGAGCCTGCGCTTTGGCGGGTCGCCCAGCATGCGCCGCGCCATCGCCGATGGCGTGCTCGCGAAAAGCGATCTGACACAGGGACCATCGGACCTGACGATCGGGCAAGTGAGCCTGCTGCCGCCGATTCCCGATCCCGACAAGATGATCTGCATTGGCCTCAACTATCGGGCGCATGCGGCCGAAGGCGGCTTCAAGGTTCCCGAGTATCCATCGCTCTTCTCGCGACTCAACAACACGCTGGTCGCTTCCGGCGCGCCGATGATCCGGCCAACTGTTTCGAGTGATTTCGACTACGAAGGCGAGCTTGCGATCATCATCGGTAAAGGCGGCCGCCATATCGCCGCGAAGAACGCGCTCTCGCACGTCTTTGGCTACAGTTGTTTCAACGACGGTTCGATCCGTGATTACCAGTTCAAGCATTCGCTGACGGCAGGTAAGAACTTCGTGTCGACTGGTGGCTTCGGTCCATGGATCGCAACCGCCGACGAGATTCCTGATCCGTCGAAGATGACCTTGATCACCCGCCTGAACGGCAAGGAAGTGCAACGCAAGGGCATCGACGACATGATTTTCGACGTGCCGGCGATCATTGCCTATGTTTCGAGCTGGACGCCGCTCGTGCCGGGCGATGTGATCGCGACCGGTACGCCAGAAGGCGTCGGCTTTGCGCGCAAGCCCCCGCTTTGGATGAAGGCGGGCGATGTGATCGAGATCGATATCTCGGGCATCGGTGTGCTGCGAAATCCTATCGTCGATGAGGCGCGCTAGGAAACTGCTGGGCAGACTTCGAAGATTCCTAGGTCACGGGGAGCTGATATGTTGGTTTTCAGAAAGTCCGCCTTCGGCGTGGTGCTTGCTACCCTCGCAGGCTGGGTCGTCGCGTCGCTCGCCGCAGCGCCCGCCTTCGCACAGTCGTATCCGACGCGGCCGATCACGATCGTCGTGGTCCTCACGCCGGGTTCAGGCCTTGATGTCGTCACGCGCACCTACGCGGAGCGACTCTCGAAGGTGTTTGATCGACCGGTCGTCGTCGAGAACAAACCGGGCGGTGCGCAAATGGTCGCTATCAACCAGGTTATGGCCGCGCCCGCCGACGGTCACACCCTGGTGGTCGTGACCAGCGGCGCGATGTCGATCAATCCGTCGATGTTCAAGACGCTGTCGTACGATCCTGAAAAAGACTTCGTCCCGATCTCGCTTTACCTGAAATCGCCATTTGTGCTGGTGACCAATCGCGATCTGCCGGTGCGCACCGTTGCCGAGTTGATCGCGTACGCCAAGGAGCACCAAGGCAAGCTCTCCTACAGCTCACCGAGCGTCGGCGGTGCGCCGCATCTGGCGATGGCGATGATGAATCAGCGCTTCGGTCTTACCATGACGCACGTACCCTACAAGAGCACTTCGCAAGCGATCCTCGATATCGTGGCCGGCAACGTGCAACTCGCTTTCGCCGAGGCGGGTGCCTCGCAAGGGCTGATCAAGGACGGCAAGCTGCGCCCGCTCGCCGTGTCATCGACGACGCCGTTCAGTACGTTTCCGGACGTCCCGACCTTTGCCCAGGCAGCCGGCGTCGCCGATTTCGAAGCGGTGTCGTGGCATGTCCTGCTCGCGCGCGCCGGCACGCCGCGCGAGATCGTGGTCCGGTTGCACGAGGAGATGACCCGGATCATGAAAATGCCCGAGGTCCGTGA
>JBJXGX010000164.1:0-14636 GCA_046160305.1 Burkholderiales bacterium | reverse complement strand
CGCTCGAGGCGATCCCAGACGGCCGCCCAGGCAATCGTGCGAGGGGGCGCTTCAACAAAGATGAGATCGGCGCCCGCCGCATCGAATTCACGAAGCGTCGCGTAGAGCGTGCGCTGATAGGCCGCTGCGACCACCGGCACCACGCGCTGGTGCGATTGCGCAAGCCGCGGCACGGATACTTCGAAGCCCAGGACGAATATTCGCCGCCCCTTGTTCTGGCCGAGTTGTTCGAGCAGCTCGACCCGTTTGACTATCTTGACCACGGCTCTCGGCGCGTAATGTGCAGGCAGGCTGCCTGACACACGCGGTGCGTCAGCGCTCGCGGATCCTTCGCTCTTGCCGATCAGTGGTTCGAGTTGCGCGATGTTGATGCCGCCCGGGCGCAGCACGCGAGGCGGGTCGCTCGTGCAATCCACGATGGTCGATTCGATTCCGACATTCGTCGCGCCGCCATCGAGAATGAGCGGCACGTGCAGTTGAAAATCCGCGAACACGTGTTTGGCCAGGGTCGGGCTTACTCGCCCGAATTTGTTGGCTGATGGTGCGGCGATTCCACCATCGAACGCTTCGAGCAGCTTCATCGCAACCGGGTGCGCCGGCACGCGCAACGCCACCGTGTCTTGTCCGCCGGTCACGCCATCGAGCACGCCAACGCCTCGCTGCACCACGATCGTAAGGGGACCGGGCCAGAACATCTTCGCCAGCGCGCGTGCGATCTCGGGAATATTTTGTCCCCACCGATCCATGTGCGCCGCGGACGGAATATGCACGATGAGCGGATGCGTCGCGGGTCGACCCTTCAACTTGAACACCCTGTCGACCGCTTCGGCATTGGACGCATCGGCGCCCAAACCGTACACCGTCTCGGTCGGGAACGCGACCACCTCACCCTGCTTCAACAACTCGACCGCTGCTGTGATGGCCTCATCCGTGGCGTCCTTGATGTTGGCGGGCGGGACCGGCGGGATCAGCACGCGCGCGCCATCAGAGGCCTCGGGCAACGGAGCGGGACTAACGATTTCTTCAGCCATACGGGGAACTCTTAGAATTTCAATTCGGAGCGGATCTGTTCGGCGGTTGCCAGGGCCTCTTCGACCGTTGCGCCAAGGCATGTGACATGGCCCATCTTGCGTCCCGGCCGCGGTTCGCGCTTGCCGTAAAGATGCAGCTTCACGCGCGGATGCGTCAATACGCGCCGCCAGTCGGGCTCGCCCTCCCCCCAAAGATCGCCGAGCAGATTCATCATCACCGCCGGGCAATGCTGTTCGGTCGCCCCAAGCGGGAGCGCGGCAAGCACGCGCGCCTGCTGCTCGAACTGCGAGGTGACACAGGCATCGATCGTGTAGTGACCGCTATTGTGCGGGCGCGGGGCGATTTCGTTGACCACCAGCACATCGCCTTCCAACATGAAGAATTCGACGCACAACACGCCGACATAGCGCAAGCCATTTGCGATCGCGAGCACGGCATCGCGCGCACGACCGGCGATCGCATCGTCAACACGCGCCGGCACGATGCTGGTGACGAGGATCCCGTTCGCATGTTCATTCTCGGCAACCGGATAGACAGCGGTGGCCCCACGCTCATTGCGTGCGATGACCACCGATAACTCGCATACCAGGTGCATCCGCTTTTCCAGAACGCATGGGACGCCAGACAACTCGGCGAACGCGGCACGCGCCTCGGCACGATCGGCGACCCGCACCTGCCCCTTGCCGTCGTAGCCAAGGCGGCTCGCCTTGAGAATGCCGGGAAACAGCGTCTCCGATGCACGGTCGATGTCATCGATTGCCATGATCGCCGCGAACGGCGCGGTGTCGATGCCGCAGCTTCGCACGAACGCCTTCTCGCGGATACGATCCTGTGCGATCGACACCGCGGCGGCATCCGGGCTCACGCGACAGTGCGAAGCCAGATACTCGAGCGCGCGGGCCGGAACATTTTCGAACTCCGTGGTCACGCCTTGGCAAAGTCCCGCGAGGGCTTCGAGGCCGCGCGCATCGAGATAGTCGGCGCGAATATGGCGATCCGCTGTCGAACCGGCCGGCGAATGGTCACTCGGGTCGAGTACCGCCACGCGATAGCCCATGCTTTGCGCGGCCATCGTGAACATGCGTCCGAGTTGCCCACCCCCAAGCAGGCCCAGCCACGCGCCCGGTTGCACGAAGCCCGCGGAATTCATTTCGCGGGGGGAAGGCGCATCGCGCGCGCCGCGCGTGTCTGGCGGGCACGCAATGCATTGAGTCGGGTCGCGAGAGCGCGATCATGCGCGGCAAGCATCGAGACGGCGAAAAGACCGGCATTGGCCGCGCCGGCTTCGCCGATTGCGAACGTGGCCACCGGAATACCTTTCGGCATCTGCACGATTGAGAGCAACGAGTCTTCACCACGCAGGTACTTCGAGGGCACCGGCACGCCCAGCACCGGGACGATCGTTTTGGCGGCAAGCATTCCGGGCAGATGCGCCGCGCCGCCCGCACCGGCGATGATCGCCCGCAGACCGCGCTTGGCCGCGCTCTCGGCGTAGGCAAACATATCGTCGGGCATGCGATGCGCGGAAAGAACGTGCGCTTCGTGCGGCACGCCAAATTCTTCGAGGATACCGACGGCGTGTTGCATGACTTCCCAGTCGGATGACGACCCCATCACGACGCCCACGAGCGGCCGAACGCGCGGTGATCTAGCCACCCGCCAACCCCTTCCCGGTCAATCGCGACAACGCCTCGCGATATTTCTGCGCGGTCTTTGCAATGACCTCCGGCGGAAGGCGCGGCGCGGGGGCCGTCTTGTTCCATGCCAGCGTTTCGAGATAGTCGCGCACGAACTGCTTGTCGAACGAAGGCGGACTGATGCCCGCGCGATATTCATCCGCCGGCCAGAAGCGCGATGAATCCGCGGTGAGCACTTCGTCGATGAGATGCAGCGTGCCCTCGGCATCCAGACCGAACTCGAATTTCGTATCGGCGATCAGGATGCCGCGTGTGCGTGCGTAATCGGCCGCCTCCACATAAAGCCGGATGCTCACGTCGCGCACTTCTTTTGCACGCGCCGGCCCGATCAACGCCTCGACCGCCGCGAAATCGATGTTCTCGTCATGGTCGCCCATTGCCGCTTTGGTCGCCGGTGTAAAGATCGCGGCGGGGAGTTGATCGGCCTGCCGGAGCCCGCCCGGCAATCGTATGCCGCAGACCGCGCCGGTGGATTGATAGTCCTTCCATCCGGACCCGATGAGATAGCCGCGCACGACCGCTTCGATCGGCAAGGGCGCGAGCCGCTTCACAACCATCGACCGGCCTCTTACCTCAGCCTGCTCGGTTGCACCCTGTACCACTGCAACAGGATCGATACCAGTCAGATGGTGCGCAACCACATGCTGCAATCGATCGAACCAGAAGAACGACATCGCGGTGAGCACCGCCCCTTTGTCAGGAATGGGATCGTCGAGCACGACGTCGAACGCGGACAGCCGATCGGTGGCGACGATCAGCATATGACGATCATCCACCGCAAAGATGTCGCGCACCTTGCCCTGCGACAGCAACGGCAAACTCTTGATGGACGACCGGTAAAGGGGCTGGGTCACTGCAGGGTGCCCCGATGCTGCGGGGCCAAGGATGAGGAAGGGGCGAATTGTAATGCCAAGGAATCTACGCGGCAGACCGCGTAGATTCCTGATGGCAGATGCTACAGGTTGTTGTTAAGCGGCGATCTTCTCGACCGATGCGTTGTATTCACCAGTCGCGGCCAAGCTGTTCATATGCGCGCGATGCAACAGGGTGGCCTGCGCCGCGGGAACGTTGGCGCTTGCACCGCGCCAGGCCTTGAGCGCGGATTGCTGCAATCCACGACCGTACGAGAACGTGAGGGCCCAGGGTCCGCCGCCGAGCCGATTGATTTCATTCAGATGGATCGTCGCATCCGAATCATTTTGACCACCCGAAAGGAACGCAATCCCGGGAACCGAAGCCGGAACCGTGCGCTTCAGAACCTTGAGCGAACGCTCGGCGACTTCGCGATGGCTCGCCTGCTTCGGGCAATCCTTCCCGGAGATCACCATCGACGGTTTGAGGACGATGCCTTCAAGCACGACCCGCTGGCTCGCGAGCGCGATGAACACGGTTCGAAGCGTGGTTTCAGTCACCCATTCGCAGGTGTCGATGTCGTGTGCCCCGTCCATCAGCACTTCGGGTTCCACGATCGGCACGATACCAGCAGCTTGGCAGTGCGCCGCGTACCTTGCGAGCGCATGGGCATTCGCCTCGATGCACGCGGCACTAGGAATGTCTTTTCCGATCGTGATGACCGCACGCCATTTGGCGAAGCGCGCGCCGAGCTTGGCATAGTCCACACAGCGCTTGGCGAGCCCGTCGAGGCCTTCGGTCACCAATTCACCCGGGCAAAGCGGCATGTCCTTCGCGCCGCTGTCGACCTTGATGCCGGGAATGATGTTCTGGCGATTGAGCGCGTCCACGAACGACGTACCGTCCGCGCACTTCTGGCGCAACGTTTCGTCATAGAGGATCACGCCCGACAGGTACTGACCGACGCCTTTGGTGGTAAAGAGCATTTCGCGATAGGCGCGGCGGTTCTCTTCGGTGTTCGCGACGTTGATTGAATTGAAGCGCTTCTCGATGGTGCCGGTGGATTCGTCGGCGGCGAGAATGCCTCGGCCTCGCGCGACCATTGCGCGAGCAATGTCTTCCACGCGAGCGATGCGTTCAGATGGACTGGTCATGGCGTCTCCGAGGGAAATGCGGACGGTGAAAGGGTGCGGCGGGAAAGCGGGAATTTTAACCTTTGTCCCGGATTGGCCACCAAATCTATGCGGATGAAAAATGCCGGCGAGTCGTGCGAATTTCCGCGCGCACCCCTTTGCATCGCGGCGCAATCTGGGTTAGGGGGCGAGTCCGGCGGTGCCTGCGATGACTCGACCGAAGAACCTCAGCCGTCCAGTTCTGGATAACGCCGGAAGATCCCCTTCTCGTTGAACGCAATGCGTCGCGGCGATTCAAGATACGCCTTGAGTCGCGGGCGCAAGGCGATCCGATCATGCAAGGCGATCAGCTTTGCGTAGGCGGATTCTTGCCGGGCCATCGCTCTTGGAAAGGCATAGCGCATGCCGGCGACGATCTGGAACATCGACAGATCAACATGCGATACCGCATCGCCCACCATCCATTGCCCGCCATTGCGATCGAGAGTGCTCTGGAAGTAGCCGAAATATTTCGGCCATCGCACCGCGAGGAAATCGGCTGACCGCTTGGTCGCCTCGGGCTTCTGGTCTTCGTAATAGAGGCTGCTCGCGATCGGATGATGCGTATCGTGCGCCTCTTTCACGAAATCGGTAACGGTGAGCTGCAACTGGTGCGCCCACGTCCGCCCCGCCTCGTCATCCGGTACGAGCCCGAGCCGCGGCCCAAGATACGCAAGAATGTTCGCCGTTTGCGCAATGAACTGATCACCCACCTTGAGGAAGGGCGGCGCAAAAGGCGGACGCTTCGCGCCCGCGTCCTGCATGAGGCGCGTCATCGCCGCCATGCCCATGCCGATTGCTTCCGGTTCGCGTGCCACATCCACATAGTCGGCGCCGGCATCCTCCAGCGCAAGTCGAACGAATTCGCCGCGACCCTGGATCATCGGCCAATAGTAGAACGCATATCGCATGTTGATCTCCCATTCGCGGGTCGGGCGGCCGGCTTCAGCGCCCTTCGCGCTTCAGTCCGTGCCGATTAGTCTGCGAATTGCCCCGCTGCCCGGATTATCGGCCCCCAGCGTTCGATCTCAGCCTTGAGGTGCGATCGCAGGGCAGTCGGCGTGGCCTCCGACTCTTTGACCGGCTCGGTGCCAAGATCGGCGAAGCGCTGAACGACCAAGGGATCCTTGAGCGCGCGCTGCAGGGCTTTCGTCAATTCATCAACGATCGGCTTCGGCGTGCCCTTCGCGGCCCATAGCGCATGCCAGGCGGACAGATCGAAGCCCTTCAGTCCAAGCTCGTCCAGCGTGGGGAGATCCTTCAATGCGCCCACCCGCGTCATCGTCGTGACCCCGAACGCCTTGATCCGGCCGGACTTGATGTGCGGCGTCGTATTCGTGGTCTGGTCGCACAAGACGTCGACCTGACCACCCAGCAGATCGTTCATGGCCGGCCCCGTTCCTTTGTAGGGTACGATCGTCGGATCGGCGCCGAACGATTGCCGCAGCAGCAGCGCACACAGATTCGATACCGAACCGAGCCCCGCGGTTGCCAACGCAACTTTATTTCCGCTCGACTTGATCCACGCCATCAGCTCCTTGAAGTCGTTGGCCGCCAGCTCGCGCTTCGCGACCAATGTCATCGGCACGTCGGTGATGCGACCAATCGGCTCGAAGTCGTTGATAGGGTCAAAAGTTAGTTTTCGATAGAGGGCGGGGAAGGTCGATTGTCCGATGTGATAGACGTAGAGCGTATAACCGTCACCTTGAGCGCGCGCGACGCGCGCAGCACCGATCGTCCCGCCCGCGCCACCGGCATTCTCGACGACGATCTGGCCTTTGAGCTCCCTGCCCATCGACTGCGCGATCATGCGCGAAACCGTGTCGGTCGGGCCACCCGCTGCAGCCGGAACAATCAGCGTGATCGCCTTGGTTGGGTACTGCTGCGCGGTCGCGAAGGAAATCGAGCCTGCAGCCAGGGTGATGATCGCCGCCGACCGCCAAAAAACATATCCACGCTTCATCTGCCACTCCCTATTTTAAAACTCAACATACGCTTTCGTGGCGCATCTTGCAGGTCACCAGGACTTCGTCCGCATCGCGCTTCCACCAGTTGTTCACCGAGAATATCTCGGCCTCGTGCATGCCGCGATAGCCGGCCTCCTCGACCCAGGACCGGATCATCGGAATATCGATGACACCATCTCCCATCATGCCGCGATCGAACGTGAGGTCGGTGGTGGGGACCAGCCAATCGCTGATATGAAAACCGAGAATGCGCTTTTCGCCGGCGCGCTCAATCTGCGCCTTCAGCTCCGGATCCCACCACACGTGATACACGTCGACCGCCACGCCGATCGCGCCACCTTTGCTCGAATCGAGCTGATCGCAAAGATCGAGCGCTTGCCGCAGCGTGTTCACGCACGCGCGATCGGCGCATTGCATCGGATGCAACGGTTCGAGCGCCAGCGGGACGCCGCAACCGCGCGCGTGATCGAGAATCTCACCAAGGCCATCGCGCACCATTTCGCGCGCACCGATCAGGTCCTTCGATCCTTTCGGCAATCCACCGGCAACGATGATGAGGCACTGCGCCCCTAACGTTGCCGCCTCATCGATGGCGCGCAGGTTTTGATCGATCGCAGCCTGCCTCGCCTTGCGCTCGAGCGCGGGGAAGAGACCCGCCCGGCAATAGCCGGTGACGGTGAGCCCCGCATCGCGAATCATCTTCGCGGAGTCTTTGAGCCCGGCTTCGGCCACTCTGTCCCGCCACGGGGCGATGCCGCCGATGCGATGCCGGCGCAAGGCATCGACCGCCTGGCGCATATTGCAGGACTCGCGAAGCGTCGCGGCGTTGACGGCGAGAAGCTCGGGATTGGGTGGGTTGTGGTTCATCGCATCTTTATTCCTGGTCAAATGCCTGCCGCGAGAAAGCCCCCTTCGACGCGGATTGTCGCACCTGTCACGAAGCGCGCCGAGGGCGAGGCAAGAAACACCGCGGCACCCACAAGCTCGGGCAGCTCACCGAAGCGCCCCACGGGCGTGCGCTCACGCGCAAGCGCCTTGCGCTCCTCGCTCATTGCGTTGCGATTCAGGTCGGTCAGAAAAAATCCCGGCGTGATGCCATTCACCCGCACGCCACGCGGTGCCCACTCGGTCGCAAGCGATTCGATCATCGAGACGATCGCCGCCTTCGAGATCCCGTAGAGCGCATTGTTCCGCCAGCCCCGATAGGCTGCAAGCGAAGCGATGTTGATGATCGAACCCGAGCCACGCGCGAGCATGTGCTTCCCCATCTCGGTGCAGGCGAAGAACACGCCGCGCAAGTTGATGTCCATGACGGTGGCCCAGTCGCCCTCGTCGTAAGCCTCGGCGGCCTTCGGGCGCAGGATCCCTTGCGCGTTGAGCAGCGTATCCACATGGCCGAGTTTCTCGATCGTGGTGCGGATCACACCGCGAAGCGATGAGAGGTCGCGTACATCAACGGTCAACCCGGCAACGCTTCCCTCCGGGCTGAGTTCTTCGACCGCGCTCTCGACTTTGTCGGCGTTGCTGCTGGCAACGATGATACGGGCACCCGCCCTGAGGAATCCGCGCGCGATTTCCCGGCCGATGCCGCCTGTTCCGCCGATCAGCAAAGCACGATGATCGCGCAGCGAGAATTGCTCGGGTGTCCAATCGGTGAGCGGTGGCACTCCAATATTCATTTCAGAAACTCTGGCGATATCAGCTTCGGCAGGAAGAGGACCACGTCGGGCCAGACGATGACGAGCACCAGCACGCCCAACATCGGCAGCAGCATGATGATGACGTCCTTGAGCACCTGGGTCATCCGAATCCCCGCGACCGAACAGGCGATCATCAAGCAAAGGCCATAGGGTGGGGTCACCAGTCCAAAGGCGAGCGACACGATCCCCACCATCGCGAAGTGGACCGGGTCAAGGCCCGCTGCTTTCGCAAGCGGCTGGAGGATCGTGCCGACAATGATGATCGCGGGAATCGCATCGAGAAAACAGCCGACCACGAGAAACACGAAGGCGATGAACAATCCCGCGGCGATCGGCCCCATGCCCCAGCCGATCACGTTGGCGAGCAGCGCCTTGGGGATCTGGTAGTACGCGAGCAACCATCCGAACGCGCTCGCCGTGCCGACGCAAAACAACGCGACACCGGCGAGCTTGCCGGTATCGGAGAGCGCTTCATGGAGCCCCTTGAGACCCATCTCGCGATAGAAGAAAAACGACAGTGCACCGGCATAGAGCACCGCGATGCACGCGGACTCCGTTGCGGTAAACCAACCGAATATTTTCCCGCCGATGATGATCACCGGAGTCATGAGTGCCGGAATCGATACGATCATCGAGCGCCAGAGTTCCCCCCACGTTTCGCGTGGATAGGTTGGATAGCCGCGTGCCTTTGCATAGGCATGGACCGTGGCCATCTGTACCAACCCGATGAGGAGTCCCGGAATGATTCCCGCGAGAAACAGCGCGCCGATCGACACGGTCAACACGCCGCCCCACACGATCATCAGAATCGACGGGGGAATGATGACCGCGAGCACCGCGGAGACCGCCGTGATCGCCACCGAAAAACTGTCGTCATAGCCTTCCTTGCGCTGCGCCTCGATGAAGATTTTCGACTGGCTCGCCGCATCGGCCGTGGACGAACCTGAAATACCGGCGAAGAAGATCGAGAGCACGACGTTGATCTGCGCCAAGCCGCCGGGGAAATGCCCGACCATCGCGCGCGACAGTCGCAGCAGCCGATCGGTAATGCCCCCGACATTCATGAGATTCGCGGTAAGCAGAAAGAACGGCACCGCGAGCAGGATGAACGAGTTGTAGGCGTTGAACGTTTCCTGCACGAGGTTCATCGGCGTGAGGCGTGGCTCGATGAGAAAGATCGGCAGGCAGGCGAGTCCGAGCGCGAAGGCAATGGGCACACGCAAGGCCATCAACAGAAAAAACACACCGAAAAGAATAGCGGCCGCCTCGCCCGGCGAAAGGGCTGTTGCACCGGGCATCAGCTGGGCCTTCTGAACAGGATGCGAAGATCGTCGACCATGCGTTCACCGGCGAACACGAACCAGGTGAATCCGGTGACAGGCCATGCGATGTGGATCAGCCACAGCGGCAATTCGGCAAGCTCCGAAATCCGGTTCCAGCCAAAGCGCGTGAACTCGATCCCCCACCAGACGAAAACCAGCGCGAAGATCAGCACGAACATGTTGCTCACCATTCGCAGGCTAGCGTTGGCGCGCGCACCCAGGATCGGCCAGATATCCACATCGAAATGGGCCCCGTCGCGCACACCGACCATCGCACCGATCATGATCATCCAGACGAACAGAAAGCGCGCCATCTCCTCGGTCCAGATGTAGGTCGGGATGATCGGAATCGTCCGGGAAAAAATCTGCATGCTGACCGGAATGATCAGTATCGCCACCGCTCCGACCAGGAGCCAGGTGAGAACACGATGGACGACCGCCACGAAATATCGCAGCCCGCTCGCTGCGGTTGGGGAAGAAGGATCCATAGCGATGGCGCTGCCGGATGCGACGGTGTTTTAAAAGCCGAAGCCACCTGATGCACCGATCAACCGGCGCATCAGGTGGTGTCGAGATTGACGTTGCTGGGAATTACTTGATCGCGTTGATCTGCGCGAGAATCTGATCCGCGCCGATTTCCTTCGCGTAGGCAATGAGCACCGGCTCGACCGCCTTCTGCAACTGTGCGCGATCCGCGAACGGTACCCGCTTCAGCTTCCCGGCCTTTTCGAGCGCATCGAGCTTGGCGGCATCTTCGCTCGCTTCGATCTGACGGCCATGGGCACCCGCTTCCTTGCCGGCGCGAATGACCGCCGCTTGCAGATCCGGCGGCAATTGCTTGAACGTCTTGGTCGAGAAGCAGAGCGGGCGAATCGTGATCGCATGCTCGGTCATATTAAGGTTGGGCCCGACCTCGAAGAATTTCATCTGCTCGACGCCAGCCGCTTCGTTCTCACCCGCCTGGATCACGCCGTTCTGAATCGCGTTGTACACCTCGTTGTAGGCAATCACGGTCGGGGCCATGCCGGCGGCGGTGAACATGCGGCTCCAGATCGGCGCGCCTTGCACCCGCACCTTCAATCCCTTCAGTTCGGCCATATTGCGCACCGGCTTGTTGGCGAAAATATTGCGTACGCCGCCGCCTGCATAGCCGATCAGCATTACTTCGGCTTTCTGATTTACTTCATCGGCGATCGGCTTCAACAGGTCGGCATCGAGCACCGCGTTCCAGTGCTTGAGATCGCGAAACAGGAACGGCGCATCGATGAACGGTGCAGCGCGAGAAAACGTCGACATGTGCGCCGGCGAAACAATCCCGTAATCGACCGCCTTGCCTTGGGCCATGTATTCGAAATATTGCTTCTCGAGGCCGAGCGCGCTGTTCTTATGCAGCGTGACATTGACCGGCTTCCCGTAGTATTTCTTCACCAGTTCCTCGAAGCGAACGAGTGATTTGGTGAAAGCATGATCGTCGTTGAATTGCACCGCGCCATTGAGCGTGATGGTCTGTTGCCCCGCCGCTGCAAGCGGCAATGCGAGCGCTCCCGCGCAAACGAGCCGGCTGAATAATCTGCGATTCATGACTACTCCTTGATTCGGGCTGGTGGAACGGCAAGCCTAACGACCGCTGAACTTCGGGGGACGGCGGCCGCGGAACGCCTCGATGCCTTCCTCTGCATCGGCGGTTGAAGCGGTCAGGCCGGCCGCGAGTGCTTCGAGTGTCGTCGCCACGCCCTCGCCGACCGAAGCGTCGACAAGCTGCTTGGCCACCTGCACCGCGACCGGTGCATTGTCGGCGATGCGGCGCGCCAACTCAAGCACGCGATTCGCCAACTGTTCCGGTGCGACGACTTCATTGACCAATCCCCAATCGTTGGCAAGCGTGGCGTCGATCGGTTGGCCCGAGAACATCATCTGCTTGGCCCGACCCGTTCCGACCAGGCGGGGGAGCCGCTGCGAACCCGTCCACCCGGGGATTGCGCCAATGGTCGCCTCCGGCAATCCGAAACGCGCCGCGGTCGAGGCGATGCGCATATCGCACGACAACGCCAGCTCGAGCCCACCACCGAATGCGATCCCGCCGACCGCAGCGATCGTGGGTTGACGCAATCGCGCGAGTCGATCGAAGACGCGCTGCCCATCGCGAATCCAGCGCGCCCACATGCCCCGCCCGCCAAGCGGCGCCCACTCGATGATGTCGGCGCCGGCACAGAATGCTTTCGGCGATGCCGACTCCACGATGACCACACGAATGGAATCATCGATATCGATCCGCTGGCAAACGGTTTCCAGCTCTCCCAGCATCGCCATGTTGAAGGCATTCAGCTTGTCGGCGCGGTTGAGGGTAACGCGCGCGATTGCGCCGTCGATGGCAAGGCGGATGAGCTCGTTCATGGATAACCCCGGTTCGGTGAATGTCGTCAAGTAGGGACACCGTGTGTCGCAAGCAACTGCCGCATCCGCGAGCAAGCAAGCACCGGGTCGCGAAGCAATCCCGCGCGATCGGCAAGCCGGAAGGCCTCCGCGAGATGCAGGATGTTGCGCGCGCCCTGCTGTCCGCCCACCATGACGAAGTGGTCCTGATGTCCGTTGAGCCACGCAAGGAACACGACACCGGTCTTGTAGAAGCGCGTGGGCGCGCGAAAAATGTGTCGTGACAGCGGCACCGTCGGCGCAAGGATTTCGTGGTAGCGGATTCGATCGCCGGCCGCCAATGCGGAGAGTGCAGCGGAGGCCGCCGGCGCGATGACATCGAAGATTCCGAGCAGCGCATCGGAGTAGCCCTGATCGTCGCCTTCGATCAGTTCGGCGTAGTTGAAATCATCGCCGGTGTACATGCGGATGCCCGGATGCAATTGGCGGCGCATGACGATTTCCTTCTCCTTGTCGAGGAGAGAGACCTTCACGCCATCAATTTTCGCGGCGTTCTCATTGATTATCGCAATCGCGGTCTTCATCGCCTCGTGGTGATTGCGATTCCCCCAGTAACCTTCGAGCGCCGGATCGAACGTCTCGCCCAGCCAATGAATGATCACCGGCTCTCGCACCTGCGCAAGGATGCGGCCGTAGACCTTCGCATAATCGTCGGGGGATTTCGCGCACGCCGCGAGACCACGACTTGCCATGAGAATAATGCGGCTGCCTGCGCCCTCCACCGCGGCGCATTGTTCTTCGTAGGCGGCGATGACCTGATCGATGGTGCACGGGTCCGACAAGGCGAGATGATCCGTTCCCGCACCACTTGCCAACACCGCCCCGGGAAAATCCCGTGCCGCCGCGACCGAGCGCTTGATGAGCGCAAGAGAGGTCGGCCAATCAAGGCCCATCCCGCGCTGCGCAGTATCCATCGCCTCGGCGACGCCGAAACCAAGAGACCAGAGATGACGGCGAAACGCGATCGTCTGATCCCAGTCGATGGCAGCATCGAGCCACGGCTCCTTGGTTGACCACGGATCGGCCACGACATGCGCGGCGGCATAGGCCACGCGATTGAAGGTCTGGGTCTGTCTGGCCGGAAAGTTGCGCGGAGCAGACAGCACAAACGTGTCGGATACGCCCGGTGCAACCGGCAGTTTGATCGACAGCCCGATCGACTGTGGCGCGTTCATCAATGATTCCCCACTGCGTTCGTCATGGGAAAAGGGAAACGAGAAACGAGAAACGGGATGACGGCGCATTGCGCCAGATCAAACGGCAACCGTACAGCGTCAACTAAGCGTTTCCCTTTTCCCGTTTCCCGTGTCACACGGCAAGCGGCGCCACGTCCACCCAGCGCCGCTCCTTCCACGATTCCAGCGCGCATTCGACGAGCTGCACGCCCTTTGCGCCTTCGAGCAGCGTCCATCGAAACGGTGCGTCTTCACACACATGGCGAATGAACAGCTCCCACTCGGCCTTGAACGCGTTGTCGTACGCGATGTTGTTGGGGACTTCCTGCCAGGTGTTGAAGAAATCGATCGTCTGCGGGATGTCCGGATTCCATACCGGCTTCGGCGTATTGACGCGCGCCTGCGACATGCAGCGTTGGAGTCCCGCAACCGCCGATCCGTGCGTGCCATCGACCTGGAACGTAACGAGATCATCGCGGCGCACACGCACGCACCAGCTCGAGTTGATGTGGGCGATGACGCCTGAATCGAGTTGCAACGTCGCGTAGGCCGCATCGTCAGCCGTTGCCTTGTAGGCCTTGCCGTCTTCGTCCCAACGCTCCGGGATGTGTGTCGCCCCAAGGCAGGACACGCTCTTCACCGCAGCGAACAGATTGTCGAGCACATAGCGCCAATGACACAGCATGTCGAGGATGATGCCGCCACCATCTTCGGTCCGATAATTCCATGAAGGCCGGTTCGATGGCTGCAGATCGCCTTCGAAGACCCAATAACCGAACTCGCCACGCACCGACAGAATGCGGCCGAAGAATCCGGAATCGATCAGCATTTTCAGTTTCAGCAGGCCGGGCAGCCACAACTTGTCTTGCACGACACCGTGCTTCACGCCTGCCTTCTCGGCGATGCGGTAAAGCTCGATCGCCTCGGCGAGGTTGGTCGCGACCGGCTTCTCGCAGTAGACATGCTTACCCAGTGCGATCGCGCGCTTGAGAAGGGTCGGGCGCATCTGCGTGGTCGCGGCGTCGAAGAACACCGTATCGTTCTTGTCGGCAAGCGCGCGGTCGAGATCGGTGGTCCAGCGCTCGACGTTGTGGGCGCGGGCGAGCGCGCGAAGCTTCTCTTCGCTACGGCCCACGAGAATGGGATCGGGCATGACCCGCGTGCCGTCCTGCAACCGAACGCCGCCTTGGGCGCGGATGGCTGCAATCGAGCGCGCGAGATGCTGATTGGTGCCCATGCGCCCGGTGACGCCGTACATGATGATGCCAAGACGTTTTTCGGTCACG
>JBJXGX010000163.1:0-21197 GCA_046160305.1 Burkholderiales bacterium | reverse complement strand
CACATGTCATTGGCGCCCTCATTCAGCAAGCGTTCCGGGCGCATGGTCTTTCGCTGCCGAATGCATGCGTCACCCGCATTTCGATGGACTTGCAAACGGCGCTGTTCATCAAGACTTTGCGCGCGGTCGCGAAGGACGGGATGTAGACAGGAATGCACACTATGATCGGGGAGTCACCGGCGCAAAGCGGCGATCCGACCGTCCGGGGCAGGTCGGTGAATGTCGGGGATTGACCACCCCGTAATCCATTTGTACAATACGCTTGTACAAATGGTGAGTCGATCGATGAAAGACGTCAACGTTTCCGAATTGCGGCAGAACCTGCCCGCCTATCTCGCGCGCGCCGCGAAGGGTGAACGCATCAGCGTCACCTCGAGAGGCAAGGTCATCGCCGAGCTTGCCCCGCCCTCGCCGGTGCCAGGTGAGGCCGACGCGGCACGTACGCGGCTGCGCGGCAGTGTGATTCGCTTCGATCGCCCACTCGAACCGGTCATCAGTCCCGCCGATTGGGAGATGAATCGTTGATCGTTCTCGACACCCACGTTCTCGTATGGTGGGTTTCGGGCGTACAACGATTATCGGCTCGCGCCAAGCGCTCAATCGAGCGTGCGGTGAAGCAGGGCCCCATCATCGTCTCGACGATCAGTGTGCTGGAAATTGCCACGGCCGTACGGCGCGAACGCCTCACGCTCGGCGTTTCACTTCACGCATGGCTCGCCGATCTCATGACATTGCCTGAGCTTGCTTTCGAGCCCGTCAGTGTCGCAATCGCCGAGATGGCGGGAGCGATGGGAGAGTCGGTGCACGGCGACCCGGCGGACCGGATCATCGTCGCCACCGCCCAGGTACTTGGCGCCGAACTTGTTACGGCCGATGATCGATTGCGCGGCACAAAGGAGATCACTACGATCTGGTAGTGCGCCAGGTCCCCAAAGGACTCTATGGCCTACGCGGATTCCCCCCGCATCTCCGCCGCCGCGGCGAGCACCGCATCGACAATGAACTGGTAGCCGGTACAGCGGCAGATATTGCCGTTCAGCCATTCGCGCACGTCGTGCTCGCTTGGGTTGGGATTTTCCTCAAGTAGCGCTACCGCGGCGACGAGAAAGCCCGGTGTGCAGAACCCACATTGCAATGCGTGGTGACGCTTGAATGCGGCCTGCACCGGATGCAAGGTGTCACCGTTCGCGAGGCCCTCGACCGTGCGGATGGTGGCGCCATTCGCCTGCGCCGCGAGGGTGAGGCATGCGCGTGCGAGCGTGCCATCGATCGTGACAGTGCAAGCGCCGCAGGCGCCGTGCTCGCAGCCAAGATGCGTGCCGGTCAGCCCGGCGTCTTCGCGAATGAAATCCGCAAGCGTCCGCCGCGCTTCGACGGTGGCCGCAAATTTCCGGCCGTTGATCGTGAGCGCGACTGCAATGCGTTGCGCGGGTGCTTGCATGATCATCTCCGTGAGGCGGCGTGTGTAGCCGCAGCATCGAGCGCACGCGGCACCAACGCTGCGGCAACCGACCGGCGATATTCGGCGCTCGCATGCAGATCGGATCTGGCTTCAACCGCACTCGCGACATGCGCGCCGAATGCTTCGTAAGCCTTGGCGTCGATGCGTGCGCCTGCGGCAAATTCGCCCAGGCGAAAATGCTTCGGGACATCGCCGACACCACCTAGGGCCACAGCCCCGTCGACGAGATTGCCACTTCTATCGCGATGGATCGTCGCGGCAACCGACACCAGCGCGAAATCGCCGGCGCGCCGCGCCATTTCGCAAAACGCAAAACCGGTGCCCGGGCCAGGAGCGGGAAATTGCACGGCCGCGACCAACTCGTCGTCGCGCACTGTTGTAACCATCGCGTTCGAGAAGAACGCTGCCGCATTCGCGGTCCGGCTGCCCGCCTGCGACTGCAGGATGAGCTCGGCACCTAGCAACATTGCGCACACCGGCAACTCGGCCGCCGGATCGGCATGACATAAGGAACCCACCACGGTGCCGCGACTGCGCGTGGCGACGTGGCCGATATGTGGGACAGCCTCGGCCAAAAGCGGCGCGAACTGCGCGACGAGCGGAGCTCGCTCGCTGGCACGTTGTCGCACCATGGCGCCGATGCGAAGCTTCCCGTCTACGCGATCGATCCGATCAAGCCCCTTGATGCGGCTGATATCGATCAGCACTTTGGGGCGGATCATGCGCAGATTGAGCATAGGCATGAGGCTTTGCCCGCCCGCGATAATCTTGGCGTCGCTGCCGTATTCACGCAAGAGCGCGGTACATTCCTCGATCGTATCCGGTGCCACATACGCGAAGATCGGCGGCTTCATGCTGCGCGTTCCCGGCTGCGAGTCCTTGCCACTTGCAATGCGGCAAACAGATCGCTTTCGCTGAATGGCACGAAGTCGAGGCTGACGCCGAACGGACGCAACGCATCTTCGATCGCACCCGACAATACCGCGGGCACCGGAATCGTGCCGCCTTGCCCCGATCCCTTCATGCCAAGTGGGTTGAGCGGACTCGGCGTGGGCACATAATCGATCTCCACGCGCGGGACATCGAGCGTGGTCGCCATCAGATAGTCCATGAACGTACCGGTCAGGATCTGCCCATCGCCGTCATAGACCACGCGCTCGAAGAACGTGTTGCCGATGCCAAGCGCAACGCCACCCAACACCTGGCCATCGCAGATCAACGGATTGATCATCGTGCCGAAATCCTCGACCGCGATGTACTTGAGGATCTTTGTCGTGCAGAGCGTGAGGTCCACTTCGACGACGGCAACGTGACAGCCCGTGGCGAACGTATTGGTCGGCGGGCAAAAGCTTGCGACCGTGCTCATGCCTGGCCCCAGGTCGCGATACGGCAACGGGGCGCCCGATTTGCCAAGCGATACCGCGACGATTTCTTTCAAGCTCACCGCCCGCGACAAATTCGGCGCGACTTTGATCGTGCCATTTTCGAGTGCGAGATCTGCCGGCGCGGCTTCTAACAGGTGGCTCGCGATCTGTAGTGCGCGCTCCTTGAGCTCACGGGCCGCAAGCAATACCGCCGACCCCGTCACGATGCCCGCGCGACTTGCGAACGTGCCGATGCTGTAACGCACGCTGTCGGTGTTGCCGGCCAGTACGCGCACCTTCTCGAATGGAATCGTAAACACATCGGCGACGATCTGCGCGAACGCCGTGCGCTGGCCCTGACCCTGCGATGGCGTTCCCATGCGCACGGTCACCGAGCCATCCAGCTCGATCGACATCGCCACTTCCTCGAACGGCCCAAGGCCGGTATCTTCGACGCAACACGCCATGCCGATGCCGATGTACCGGCCATTCTTGTGGGCTTGATCGCGTTCAATCTTCAATGCGTCGTAGTCCACCATCTCCAGGGCGCGCTTCAGCAAAGCGGGCACATCACCGCTGTCGTACTTTCGCTTGGTGCCATCGCGCGAAACGAATCCCAATTCGTAGGGATACTCGTCTGCCCGAATGAGATTGCGCCGACGTAGCTCGGCCGGATCCAACCCGAGTTTCTGCCCGACCGCATCCAGCAGCCGCTCGCACACATACGCCGCCTGCGGGCGCCCTGCACCACGCACCGGCGCCGTTGGTACCGTATTCGTGTAGATGACATTCGCAACGACGTCGAAATTCGGCACGCGGTACGGGCCGGGAATGTTGACCACGGTGAGGAGCGGCACCACGGGTCCCCATGGCGTGTACGCACCAATATCATTCAGAAAACTGCCGCGGATGCCGAGGATCACACCGTCGGCCGTCGTCGCCATCTCAAGATCGTGGATCTGCAAGCGTTCGTGATAGGACGCGATCAGATGCTCGCGCCGATCCTCGATCCATTTGATCGGGCAGCGAAGTTGGTACGCGATCGCCGGGATCAGCAAGTCCTCGGTATAGGTGAGGCCCTTGTAGCCGAAGCCGCCGCCAACATCGGGGGAGAGCACTTGCACGCTTCGTTCAGGCAGACCGAGCGCTTCCGCGATGGCGGCGCGATGAACATAGGGCACCTGCGAGACGTTCCACACCTGCATGCGCTCTTCATGCGGATCCCAGCTGGCGATGATCCCGCGCGTCTCCATCGCCTGTCCAGCGCCGCGTTGGATGTGCAGGCGCCGCCGTACGATGCAGGCGGCATCGGCGAAGGCCTTGTCCGTGTTGCCGGTTGCGATCGGAATGCGCGTTGCGACGTTCGACGCAAGATGCTGGTGCACCTTGTCGGACGCATTCGCGAACGCACGTTCCAGGTCGATGATGGCGGGCTGCGTGTCGTAGTCGATCTCCACCAATTCGGCCGCGTCTTCGGCCACGTAGCGGCTCTCCGCCACGATCGCCACGATCGGTTCGCCGACATAACGCACCTCACCCTCTGCAAGCACGGGCGAACTGGTGGGAAATTGCAGGGTCGGACTCGGATGGCAATCGGGCAACAGACGAGCGGTTGCGGGCAGATCGGCCGCGGTGAATACCGCGAGCACGCCCGACGCCTTCATTGCGGCCCGCACATCTACTTTGATCTTGGCGCGTGCCGCGGCGCTACGCACGATCGCAACGTGCAGCATACCGGCCAGCCGAATGTCATCGATAAAGCGACCGCGACCGACGATCAGATTGTCGTCCTCGGAACGAACCTGCCGGGTGCCGAAGAGGCCCATGGTGAGGGTCCTTATTTCGTTAGACGACGAGCCTAAGCACTCAACGCCCGAGCGTTCGGATGAATTCCAGCACGATCTTTACCACTTCCGCAGGCTTCTCGATGAACGGAATATGTCCGCCGTCCGGCATCACATGCAGCTTCGCACCGGGAATCGCCTGCGCAATCTTCTGGCTCAATGCGAGTGGGATGAGCTGATCGTTGCCTGAACCGATGACGAGCGTCGCGGCTTTGATGTTGGGCAAGCGCGTCGTGAATTTGGCTTCGCCCTTTTGCTCCGGCAGGCTGCGGCCCCAGGCCAGCACCGACTTGACGAACGCCAGATACAACTCCGGCGAATTGCGTTTGATGATTTCCTGATTTGCGCGCATCTGCGCGAAGCCCGCCTCCGAATTGACGAACTCGCGCGTCATGGTCCACAGGCCCATGTAGTCCGCGACGTCCTGATTCATGCCCATGCGCTCGATGAGGCGCATGCGCAGGCCGAAATTCAATTCCGCGGCGCGGTCAAGCTCACTGAAACCACCGACCACGATCAGGCTCTTCACGAGTGTGGGCGCGCGCTCGGCCAACGCAAGTGCCATCGCGCCGCCAAGCGATGAACCCACTACATGCATCGGTCCGCAGCCGAGTGCCGGGATGAGCTCCGCGAAGTCGTCGGCCCATGCCTCGACCGTATAGGGCGGTGATGACTTGGTCGATTCGCCGATGCCGCGCGGGTCCACGGCGTACACCTTCATATGCTTTGACAGCTCGGGAATACCGAGGCGGTAGTAATTGCGATCGAGCCCAAGCCCCGGGATCAAGAGCAGCGGCTCGCCCTGTCCTGACACGCCGTAGTGAATGTCGGCGCCGCGCAACGAAATGGATGGCATCGGGTTCCTTTGCAGTCCGGTTGATGAGATGTTAGCGCCGCTGTCGCGATAGAGCTAGCTAGAAGGATTCATACCGAACGCATGACACGGTTCATCAGCGCGTCGTTCATTCGCCGAAACCGCCGTTCGTATCGCGCATCGACGCACGCGACACGGGTGCCTCGCCGTCTACACGCGCCGGGAACAATGCCTGGAGCTGGCCTGATGGCGCGCGCCGGACCAACCCTCGCGCCTGCGTATGCTTCGACTCGATCGCTTCGGCGAGTCCGATGACGGGCGTGAAGCAGCAATCCGCCGGCTCGAATCGCGCGACGCATTCGGCCAGATCAAGGCCCGCGAAAAACTGTTCCACTGCGGCGATCAACGCGCGTTGCGGCATCGGGTCGGCTTCGCGATCGATCCACTCCGGCCGCTCCGCCGCAGTGCAAAACCGCCTCCAGAACGGACCACCGGCCGCACCCAGCGCGACCAAGCGTCCATCCCGTGTTTTGTATGCGCGGTAATAGGCCGCGCCATCATTCAGGTACGTTTCCTCCGGCCCCGGCGCATAGCGGCGTTCGCCATAGTCGGCGACCTGAAAACTCTGCAGCGGCCAGACCGCATCGGCGAGGCCGATATCGATCTCGCAACCACGGCCGGTGCGATCGCGATCACGGAGCGCGCCCTGGATCGCGATCACCGCGAAGAGCCCACCCGCATCATCGGCGATGGGTGGATCGAAGTACGAGCCGGTACCGCGGCCGTTCCGCGCGAGGATTCCGGTGAGCGCAAGATAGTTCGCGTCGTGTCCGGCGGCCTGCGCGAGCGGACCATTCGCGCCGTACCCCGACAGCGCGCAATAGACGAGCCGCGGATTGATTTTCGATAGCGTGTCGTAGCCCACGCCAAGGCGCGCCATTACGCCGGGACGAAACGTCTCGAGCAGGATGTCGGCCGACTCGACGATCTTCAGGAACTCGGCGCGGACGGCTGCGTTCTTGAGATCCATGCGGCGGACTTTTTTGCCGCCGTTCAGGGACGGATAGAAGATCGGCTGACCCGCCGCATCGCGCGGCCCGAGATGCTGCATGTCGTCACCGTCGGGGCCTTCGATCTTCAGGACCTCGGCGCCCATGTCGGCGAGCAGCATCGTCGCAAACGGACCCGGCCGGTAGCGCGAGAGGTCGAGCACGCGGACGCCGGCGAGCCATTGGTTCAATCGCGACACGGATTCATCTCCCTCATTCGGTCCGCGCACCCGAGGCGCGCACGACCTCACCCCACTTTTGTCGTTCGCGCTCGACGAACGCCACCGTCTCCTTCGGCGTCGTTGCAACCGCGCGTGCGCCCGTTGCGAGAAAGCGCTTTTGCACGGCCGGATCCGCCGCGCTCTCGCCGATCGCCGCCGAGAGCCTGTCGACAATCGCAGGTGGCGTACCGGCCGGCATGACGAACGCACCCCACGATGTCACGACAAAGTCCGGCACACCGGCCTCGGCCATGGTCGGGATATCCGGCAAGGTCGGCCAGCGCTCGGCGGAGGTGACCGCGAGCGCCCGCACCTGACCCGACTGCAAGAGCGCCGTGTAGCTCGCGAGATTGTCGATCCCGAAATCGAGGTCGCCCGAGAGCAACATCGGAATCGTCTGCGCGGCACCGCGTGATGGCACATGGATCGCCTTGAGGCCGGTGCGCAGGCGAAACATCTCGCCCGACAAATGCGGTGTGGTACCCGCGCCTGATGAGCCAAAGGTGACACCCTGCGGCCGCGCCTTCGCCCAGGCGAGAAACTCGTGCAGTGTCTTAGCCGGATTGTGCTGTGAGGGCACCAGGAAAACATTGCAGTTCATCCAGAAGGTCGACACGTAGGCGAAGCTGCGCTCCGGGTCGTAAGGCAGTCCCTTCGAGAGAAACTGATTGATCGCGAGCGTGCCGATGGTAGCCGATGCAATCGTATAGCCGTCAGGTGCGGCCTTTGCCCCCGCCTCCATGCCGATGTTGCCGGCCGCGCCGGTGCGGTTCTCGATCACGAACGGTTGCCCGAGCTTCATCTGCAGTTGCTCGGCCAGAACACGTGTCAGCACATCGGCCGCGCCACCGGCGGGGAACGGAACGATGATCCTTACCGGGCGTTCGGGCCAGGCATTGCTCTGGGCGAGCGCGGTGGAGAGTCCGAGCACGCTGGTTGCAGCAAAGGTCGCGAGTGCGTACCGTACGAGCCAAGATCGCGTGATTATTCGCATCATGTCACCTCCCCGTCCCGTTCGGCGTTCACTCGTCAGATCGTCGGGAGGATATCCGCGAATTGCACCAACAGGCCGCCGTGCGCCGGCGCCGCAAGCTGCCGCAGCCGCCAGCCCGTCTTCGAAATGCCGTCTATTCACCGGCCCTCCTCCTTGGAATGAATCTTAGGTTGCCACGAATGTCCGCGCTGCGTGTGTCGGCGCAAACCTCCCCTGTAACCTATCGATTGTCCGACCCGCGGTTCCTCGGATGCGACTACGCCTTACCAAACAATTAGCGTTTCTCCGCCGCCGTAGTGCACCTCGCCTGCGCGATCGATCACGTAGCTGCCGGCTGGAGCGGGGACCGTGCTCTCCGGATCGAACTTGTCGCCCGTGCCCATCGAACATGTCCCCGAGATCACCGCGAAGAAGCGATCGTTCTACATCAGTTCCGGCTTGTGAGACGCGAGCCAGGCGGTAGCCATAACGTACAGCGCCTCGGCTTGGGAACGACACTCAGCGACGGTTGCCTCGGGAATCGTGTCCCCCGTGTACTCGGTCAGGTTGCGTTGCTTTCGTAGCGCATCGAGTCGCACCACCGTTTGCGCCTCCACACCCAAGGTCAGCGACAGCGTCTGAATCGCTGTCTGGTGATGTCCCGGTTTGCTGGTCAATGTCCGATAACCGTGCGCATGCAGGCTCGCGTCGGCAAGCATCCGGATCGCGGTATATGCGGATCGGAAACGGGTTTCGGCGCTGACCCCTTTCACCTTGGCATCGGCGATATGGCGAGCTGCACCGTCGAGCAGTCGCCGGACCGACTGCCTTGACGGCGTTATTCGTTCAAGGCTTACTCCGACCAAGTTCTGTAAGCTCACGCTCGCTCCCTAGCAGGAGGATTTTCGGCTGGGCCAGTACTTCGGCGATGAACGCATCCTTCGCTTTGATTCTGGCCTTCCATTCGCGCACCGAAAAGACCTTGGGGTTGATCTCGCGACCGAGCTGCTGCTGGATTGGATGCAGCGCGTCGATCACTACGCCAAAATCGAGCGATCCAACGATCAACACGTCAACGTCGCTACCCACCGTTTCGGTGCCGCGCGCGATCGAGCCGAAGACCAGCGCCACTTTGATGCGCTCGGCCAACGGCGCAAGCGCCGCGATCAACACGTCCCGCACGCCCACAGTCTTGCGCAGGATACTGGCGAGCTCCGGATAGATTTGGTGGGAGCGGTTGGCCGAGTATTGAACCTGGTTTCCTACGCGCTCACGGTCCAGAAGGCCGGCGAGATGCAGGCGGTCGAGCTCCTTGTTCAGCGTCCCGGCTGCGGTGCCGGTCAGTCGCGCAATCTCGCGGACGTGAAGTTTGCGCTCGGGATGCAACAACAGCAGCGCCAGCACGTGGCGCCGATAGGTCGCGGGGAAGAGCAGGGCGGACGCGTTAGCCGATGTAGCTTTCATGGCTACGACTGTAGCGTAAACGGCTACGGGTAGGGAACGGCCCTTCGCCACCCGGGCATCGACCCGATTGGCGCCACGTCTTACGCCGACATCAACCCTGTCCTTACCACTCGCGGACGGCGAGCGGCGCTTCGAGCAGCCAGTTCGCCATGCGATTCACGATTGGAGAAACGGTTCGTGGATGCAGCAGGGTTGGAGCGAGCGCGGAGGCCGAGCTAACCTCTGCGAGCAGTCCCGTCTTGCCGTCGAGCGCAAGTGTGGTCACGGTGGCCGTGAGCTCGTTCAGCAGGTACACGAAGCGATTGTCGGACGACGTGATCAGGTGGCGTGGGCCCGTACCCGTCTTCATCTGCACCGCCGGTGGCGTGTTGGCGGTGAGCCGCCCGCTCTTCTCGTCGAACAGGAACTGAAAGACCTGGTCAGTGCCCAGGTGCGGCACGAAGACGAAGCGGTTCGTCCGGTCAGTGATGATCGCGTGCGCGTTCCGTGCGGTCGGCACGACCTGCATCGGCTCGCCTACGCGCCCGTCCGCACCAACCGGGTTGACGCTCACAAGATTGGCGCCATAAGACGCGCCGAGCAGGAACCGCCCGCCGCGATCGAACGTGATGTAGGGAAAGCTCTCCGCAAGCGGCCCGGACCCGACCGGTATCAGCGCGCCGGTGCCGCGATCGATGCCGTACGTGTACGCCGAAAATGGCTTCGCGCGCACCGCAGCGACGAGTAATCGCTTATCGGGGCTCACCGTCATCGGCATCACGGCCTTGTCCGCCTTGAACCGCGGGCCCGGCTGGAGCGAACCGTCGGCTTGCATGGTGTACTGACCGATATCGCCGTCCTCCGCGTTTGAAACATACACATGCGTCGCCGCCCCCGGCGCGCTTGACACCAGCGATGAAACCGCCATCACGACTCCCGCTTTAAGAAAGTTCTGAATGCGCACGCAAGATCTCCTGACGCCGCTTGGGGTTGAAGTCTAGTCCGCTTACGCGCGAGGTGTCCGCTGTCCCGTCGCGCGATGTACGCTCGGTGCGTGCTACGCTCGAACGCGGAACGAACATCGCGGGAGCATGCAATTGAGCGAGCAAGTGAGTCAACAATTGGGTGAGCGATCGTTGGAATTGCCGGGCGCGTGTCGCTGGATGGTGAAGGAGGGTCGGAACATCGTCCTCCATCGGCTTTCGAACAAGCTACCGGTCCTCGCATTTGGCGTTCGCAGCTCGCGCACCGTCGACATCGCCAAGGTGGCGCTCAACAGCGGGCACCATGTACTCTGGATCGATCTCGAGCACAGCACCATGTCGATCGATGTCGCCGCGCAAATGTGCTCGGCCGCGCTGGATAGTGGGCTCGTGCCGCTCGTTCGCGTGCCCGAGAAAGATTACGGGGTGATCGGTCGGCTGCTCGATGGCGGCGCGGCGGGCATCATGGCTGCGCGGGTCGAGACCGCGGAACAAGCCGCGGAGATCGCGGCGGCCTGTCGCTTTCCGCCGCGCGGCTGCCGCTCGCAGATCGGCGCGCTACCGCTCTTCGGGCTGAAGCGCATTCCGCCGCGCGAACACAACGCACTTGCGAATCAGGCCACCTTGGTCGTGATCAGTATCGAGACCGAAGTCGGTTTTCGCAATGTCGAAGCGATCGCCGCACTCGATGGCGTAGACTTCGTGATCAGCGGCAACAACGACTTCTCCGCCGATCTTGGCGTGCTCGGCGATTATCGAAACGAGGCGATCCACGCCGCGAACGCCAGAGCGATCAAGGCCTGCGCGAAATTCGGGAAACCCTTTGCGCTCGGCGGCATCGGCGACGTCCAATACATGCGCGAGATGATTGAGCAGGGCGCGGCGCCGTTCTTTATCACGGGCATCGATTCCGAGATATTGCGGGACACTGCGCAGGACAAAGTGAATACCCTGCTTGCTGCGCTGAAATGAACTACCAGGGGATTCGCTGATCTAGGAACCACTATGGCCACTGACCTTCCACTTTCTGAACCGCACGACGCGCATCCGCGCAAGCCGAAGGTTTCCCTGCCGTCCGGGGCCTGCGACACGCATGCGCATGTCTTCGGTCCGGGCAACAAGTATCCGTTCCTGTCAACCGGTCTCTATACACCGGCCGACGCATTGCCCGAGGATTACCGGCACATGCTCGATGTGCTCGGTGTCGAGCGCGCCGTGCTGGTCCAGCCGAGTGTCTACGGCAGCAACAACGATGCGATGCTGGATGCCATTGCGCGCGATCCGAAGCGGATGCTTGGCGTTGCCGTGTTGCCGTTCGACACGCCGACCAAGGAGATCGAACGGCTCCACACGAAAGGCGTGCGCGGCATCCGCTGCAACATCGTCGACCTGAAAACCGGTCAGGGCGAATTCGATCTTGCGGCGATCCGCGCATTCGCCCTGCGCAGCCAGCCGTTCGGCTGGCATGTCGAATTTCTGATGCATGTCGATGAGCAGCCCACGCTCGATAAGCTGTTCAGTGATTTCCCCACACCGGTTTCATTCGGGCATCTTGGCTATGTGATGCCGCCATCGAAAGGCACCAGTTTGCCGGGCTTCAAAGCGCTGCTGCGTCTCATGAAAGACGGCAAGGCGTGGGTGAAGCTGACGGCGCCGTATCGGCTATCGTCTCAGCAGAATCCCTATTCCGAGGTGAACCCGTTCGCGCAGGCATTGATGGAGGCCGCGCCCGAGCGGTTGCTATGGGGCAGCGATTGGCCGCATGTTCATCCGCGACCGGGTGGACCACGTGGTGTGCCGCTTGCGCGTGCGATGCCGAACGACGGTGATCTGTTCGATGTCTTTTCGCACTGGATTCCCGACGAGAAAATCCGACGCCGGATCCTGGTCGACAATCCCGCCGCGCTTTACGGCTTCGCATAAGGGAGCGAGTGCATGACCTGGGACCTGAAGCTCGGCATTATCGTGCCGTCGTGGAACACGGTAATGGAATACGAATTCCAACGGATGGCGGGCGAATCAGCCTCGGTGCATTCGCAACGCATCCGCCACACCGCCGATACCGAAGAGAACCTCGTGTGGATGTCCACACAAGCGCCGGCGGCCGCCGAGCTGGTGTCGCACGCAAAGGTGAATGCGATTTGCTACGGCTGCACCGGCAGCGGCTTTTTAAAAACGCCTGCCGAAGATCTCGAACTCGCCGCCGATTTGGAGAAGCGCACTGGAATTCCGAGCGTGACTTCGTCGGCTTCCATCGTGCAGGCGCTCAAGGCATTGAAGGTGAAGCGGGTCAGCGTCGCCTCCCCGTATGAACCCTGGATGAACGAGAAGCTGCGTATCTATATCGAGGCGGCAGGCTTTCAAATCGTGGCGATGAAGGGGCTCGGCACGCAGGCCCACGGAAGTATCTCGACGGCGATCGTGAAGGGCCTGGCGATGGAAGTGCTCCGCCCCGAAACCGAGGCGATCTTCATCAGTTGCTCGAACTTTCGCACCCTGGACATCATCGAAGAGCTCGAGCGAGAGACGGGCAGACCGGTCATAACAAGTAATCAGGCGGCAATGTGGGGGACATTGCGCCGTATCAAGGATCGAACCGTGGTTGACGGCGCGGGCCGCTTGTTTCGCGACGCATAGAGGAGGACGTGATGAGGAAGGGTCGTGTTGCCGGATTGCTTGCGGTCATTCTGATCGCTGCCACCGCGCACGCTCAGGACTTTCCGACCAAGGTGGTCCGCATCGTCGTACCGTTCCCGGCTGGCGGCGGAACCGACATCTTGTCGCGGGTGCTCGCGCAAAAACTCACCGAGAGCTGGAAGCATCAGGTCATCGTCGAGAACCGGCCGGGCGCCGGCGCGAACATCGGCGCCGAGGCGGTCGCGAAGGCCGCACCCGATGGCTATACGTTGCTGATGGCGTCGACCATTCATAGCATCAACCCGAGCCTCTATCCGAACCTCACCTACGATCCGCTGAAGGACTTCACGCCGATCACGCTCGTCGCGGAAACAGCGCAGGTGCTGGTGGTCCATCCGTCGGTGGCGGCATCCGATCTGAAGGAATTCATCGCGCTCGCAAAGAGCCGTCCGGGCCAGCTCAACTACAGCTCGGCGGGCAACGGGAGTCAGCCGCATCTGGCCGCCGAACTCTTCAAGACGATGACAGGCACGCAACTCGTCCATGTGCCCTACAAAGGGGCACCACCGGCGATGACCGATTTGATCGCGGGCCATGTCGCCCTGTCGTTCGCCACCTCCCCGACCGCGGTACCGAACGTAAAGTCGGGCAAAGTGCGGGCGCTCGGTGTGAGTTCCACCCGTCGCATCCCGTCGTTACCCGATGTGCCGACGATCGCTGAAGCCGGCGTGCCGGGTTACGAGGCAAGCGGATTCTTCGGTCTGGTCGGCCCCGCGGGGTTGGCCGGACCCATCGTCGAGAAGATCAATGCGGCGGTGGTGGCGATCATCAAGGATCCGGCCATGCGCAAAACGCTCGGCGAACAAGGCTTCGAACCCGTGACGAACACACCCGCCGAGCATGCCGCGTTCATGCGCGATGAAGTGAGCAAGTGGGCGAAGGTGGCGAAGGAATCCGGCGCCAAGATCGATTGAAGGCCTCGCTACCGCCACGCTTCCCGCGCGACTTGAAGTGAGCGAGTCAGGGCGCGACCCGTGCTAGGCTCGGACGCGAATTGCCTCCGAGCCACACAGAGCTACACAGAGCCACAATCAATCATCATGAGAGGACAACAACCGATGACAGCGATCCTGGGCACGAACGAGCATCGATACCGCGTCGTGGAAGACTGGGCGAAGCTGCCCGATGGATGGGAACTCAAGGACGTCGCCGCGGTCGCCGTCGATAGCAAGGACCGTGTGTATGTATTCAATCGCGGCGAGCATCCGATGATCGTGTTCGATCGCGACGGGAAGTTCCTCAGCTCCTGGGGCGAGGGTTCGTTTCCGCGGGCCCATGGCCTGCATATCGACGCGAACGATATTCTCTATTGCACCGATGACGGCGGCCACTTCGTGCGCAAGTGCACCACCGAGGGCAAGGTGCTGATGGAGCTGGGCGTTCCAGGCAAGCCCACGCCCTACATGAGCGGCGCGCCCTTCCACCGCTGCACGCACACCGCGCTCTCGCCTACCGGAGACATCTATGTGAGCGATGGTTACGGCAATGCGCGGGTCCACAAGTTCTCGCCGGACGGCAAGCTGCTCTTGTCATGGGGCGAGCCGGGCACCGGTCCTGGCCAATTCAACATCGCGCACAACATCGTCACTGACGCCGAAGGCTGGGTCTATGTCGCCGATCGCGAGAACCATCGCGTTCAGGTGTTCGATGGAAAGGGCCGCTACGAAACGCAGTGGATGAACCTGCACCGGCCGTGCGGCCTCTACTGTTGCCGTGGTGCGAATCCGCAGTTCATCATCGGTGAGCTTGGGCCGGGGATGGCGGTCAACCGTGCCCATCCGAATATCGGGCCGCGTTTGTCGATCGTCGATGGCGAGGGCAAGTTGATCGCGCGGCTTGGCGGTGAGGCGGGACCAGGGCTTGAGACCGGAAAATTCGTCGCGCCGCACGGCCTTGCGCTCGACTCGCGCGGTGACATCTATGTGGGCGAAGTGAGCTACACCGAGTATCCGCGCCTCTTCCCCGAAAACAAGACACTGTGGCGGATGCGCTCGCTGCAGAAGCTGGAGAAGATGCGTTGAGGGGCTGACCGCGCGAAGCCGCCCGGGGGGGAAAGGAGAAGACGATGAGCGACCGAACGGAACGCGAACGCAGCGAAGCTGGATCGGCCGCTACATGGTGCAGACGCATCGGAATCTTGCGCAGCCCTATCGGCCGGACGACATCCACATCGGCAACCTGATGACTTCGCTTGGTTGCCTGGAGGCCGGCATCACCTGCATCGTCGACAACTCGCACAACTCGCCGACCGCCGCGCACTCGGACGCCGCCATCCGCGGACTTTTCGATGCCGGTATTCGCGCGGTGCACGCCTCGGGCATGCCGCGCGTCGATGCGCAATGGGACAAGCAATGGCCGAAGGATATCGACCGGCTGCGCAAGCAGTACTTCGCCTCGGACGATCAACTGGTGACGCTTGGCATGTACGCCGACCTGAAACCCGAGTTGCTTGCCTTTGCACGCGACCGCAGCCTGCGTATCGCGACTGAGCTCACCGCCTTCGCCGCCAAGGGACTCGACGATCTCGGGGCACGTCAGTTGCTCGGTCCGTGGATCACGTACAACCACTGCAGCGGCGTTCCAGAATCCGGCTGGCGCTATCTGCGCGACAGTGGCGCGAAGGTGAATATCTGCGCGCGCTCCGATGCGCAGTATCTGATCGCCGAAGGTCTGAGCCCACTGCAAAAGGCACTCGACCATGGATTGAAACCAAGGCTCAGCGTCGATGGCGAGACCAGCTACAGCACCAGCATGTTTACGGAGATGACGGTCGTCTACATGATGCAACGGGCAATGGCCGCGAACCGGCGATTCACCAAAGACGAGAAGGCGCCCGCGCCCATTACCGTTCGCGACGTGCTCGGCTATGCTACGTTGAATGGCGCGGCGTGTGCGGGTCTTGACACCAAGATCGGGTCGCTCGCGCCGGGCAAGGAAGCCGACTTGATTCTTATCCGTACCGATGCGGGAAACACCTATCCGCTCAATCACGCTGTCGCGACGGTCGTGACATTCGCTGAGATCGTCAATGTCGACACGGTGATCGTCGGCGGCCGCGTGCGCAAGTTTCGCGGGAAGATGCTCGATGTCGACATGCCGCGCTTGCGCCGCGGGCTCGATGCGTCGCGGGCGGCGCTATTCGAGCGCGCGGGTTACAAACAGGATGTGTTCTCGAACGCGTAAGCCAACGATCACCATCGACCCGACGCGCGACGTTGCTACGGCCGCCCCGACTGCCTCACAGCGTTCCATATCGATGCTGTTGACGATCCGCCCCGAGCCGATCCTTGAATCAGGTTGCGTGCGTCGTCCAACTCGCCCTGATACACGCGCCTTGCGCCGCGCGGTCCCGAGGCCTCGAACTCTATCGTGGATCCATTGACCTGACCGCCTGAGATTGCGCGCGGCGCGCCCTTCTGTGCCCAGGCAAGCGTACCGGTCAGCGTTTGACCTCGATGCTCCAGGGTGAGCGTTCCACCATGCCTCGAGTTGTCTTCATAGAACTGCGTCAGGGCCCACGAGCCTGACAGCGAATCCTTCGAGTCGCCCAGCGAAGTGAAAAGCCACGCGCCGGCACCGGCGAGCGCGAGCGTCAACGCGAAACTCCCCGCGATGATCAGGTGACGCGAAGCGGGAGTCGGTCGTGACATTGGAGCGCCGCCAGGGACAGGAATTCCATGGGTGGCGAGCACGCGTTCCAGTTTCGCGACATCGGCGTCCCAATCGTCGTCCCGGAGCTTGACCGCGTTGGTACGCCCGATGGCTTTCAGGCTTTCCGGCAGTTGCGAAGCAGAAGGCATCGGCGTGTTGTCAATGAGAACGGGCACCAGCGTTCGTCCGTTTCGCAAGGCGTGCTCGATCTCGATGCGATTCCAATCCTCGGGATCATCCAAGCGGCGCCGCCCGGCCTCATCCTGCGCGGTGAGCCAGGTCGGACCGATCAACATGAGCACGACCACGCCCTTCGCGCCGAGGTTGTGCTCGATCGCCTCGATCCAGTCCTTGCCGCCCACGATGCTGTCCTTGTCGCGAAAGATCGCTTCATCGCCGAACCGCTTCGAGAGCGATTCGCGAAGGCGCCCGGCGGCCATCTGCGTGTCGGTGCGGCGATAACTGATAAAGACTTTCGACATCCAATTCTCCAACGCTGGCCCGGACTCGATCGGCATGGCCACGAGACGACTTGGCGCATCAATTCTCGCAGCCTCGCGCTGGGACTTCAACTCGGCGGGCGGCGCGCCAGTCAGGGGATCAGAATAAGCGTCGGCTTCAGCCCAAGGTAGTGTTGCCCCACCGACTGCATGCGGGCGACGCTTCCTTGCACCTGCTGCGCCACGACGTGCATATCGCGGAACCGTCGCTCGAACGGATTGTTCTTGAAGATCGCTGTCGCACCCGCTTCGAGGAAGATCATGTCGACGGCCTCCCGCGAAGCATCGATCTGGTGCGTGCACGCTTCGCGAAGCTTGATGCGCCGGCCAAAGCTGATGCCACCGGCGATCACGCATTCGTCCCACGCTTCGTGCAGGAGTTGCACGAGCAACGTGCTGGCTGCGGTGATCTTCGCGTCGGCTTGCGCGACGCGCGCCTGAATCCAGCCATCGTCACGCAACGACTGGTTCGCGTTGAATGGGGCCTTGTTTCTGGCAAGGGCAATGAACGCGTCGAGGGTCGCGCGTGCGATGCCGATGGCGACAGACGACAGTCCCGCGGAGGCAATCGCTTGCATCGAGAAGCGATACAGGATGCCGTTCTCACGCCGCTCCGGCTCGGGTCCGGCAGCCTGCACCCCATCGGGGAGTTGCTGGTCGCGAGCTGATACACGCGGTATCACCGAGTACGCAGTCGGCACGAACAGGTCTTTCACCGAATAGGTGTCGCTGCCGGTGCCGCTAAGGCCCATGACGTCCCACATGTCTTCGTCTACCGTCGCCGATGCGCGCGGAAAGATCATGGTGCGCTCGATGAATCGACCCTCGGGGTTCTTGAGGGGCGTGCCGTTTTCATCGCACAGCCGGCAGTGGCCGCCCAGCCACCCGCAGAGCCGGTTGCCGCTCGCGAATGTCCAGGTGCCATTGACGACCCAGCCGTCTTTTACCGGAACCGCCAGACACGGTGGTTGACCATTGGTGAATCCAAATGTGAAGACCGCGCGCGCATCACTAAACACTTCATGTGCGATGCGCGGCTCCACATAGGCGGCAGCCATCATCGCGCAGGCCGATTGCGCGATACACCAGGCCGCGCTGGCATCGCCTTCGGCAATCGCCGCAACAACCTGCGCGAACGTGGCGGGATAGAGTTCCGCGCCGCCCACCGAGCGCGGCACCGTCATGCGGAACATCTTCGCATCGTGCATCGCATCGAGAACATCCGGCGGTAGCGTCCTTGCTTTCTCGATTCTTGGGGCCGCGGCCGCCAGCATCGGCTGCAAACTGCGTGCGCGCTCGATCCATTCGCGGGCGATTTCATCCTGTTCCGCGCTTTGCGTCCCCGTTATTCGCGCCATCTTGATCGCTCCTTTGTCCGGCCGCGCAGCGTTGATTGATCCCATGTTCGTATCATCGTAGTATCCCTCTCGCGCCTTGGCGGCGCACGGCCGATGCAAACGAGGGGATCCATGGTGTTCGCGCTGTCCGAAGAGCTGAAAGCATTTCAAGAGAGCGTCCGCCGCATCGCCCGCAGCGAGATCGAACCCCACGCGGCGGAGACCGATCGTAGCGAGAAATACCCCTGGCATTGCGTCGACATCCTGAAGCGTGAAGGCTTCATGGGGATGACGATCCCGGTGGCCTACGGCGGCCGCGGTGCCTCCTATCTTCACGCGGTCGTGCTCATCGAAGAGATGGCGAAGGCTTGCAGTACCACCGGACGCATCTGCGTCGAATCGAATATGGGCGCGCTCGGCGCGATCATGCAGTACGGCAGTGAAGTGCAAAAGCGCTTGGCCGCGTCACTCGTGTTAGGCGGCGACAAGCCGGCGATCTGCATCACCGAGCCCGAGGCGGGCAGCGCGGCCACCGAGATGACGACCCGCGCCGATCGCAAGGGCGACCACTATGTGCTGAACGGAACGAAGCACTGGATCACGGGTGGCGGAGTCTCTCGGCTGCATCTTGTTTTCGCGCGCATCTTCGATGCGGGCGTGGAGCAAGGCATCGGCGGATTCATGGTCGTGCGTAATCCGGATACGAGCGCACCGAAAGGGCTGGCCGTCGGTAAGCGCGAACCCGCAATGGGCGTGCGTGGGCTGCCGGAGACGGAGATCATTCTCACCAACCTGGAAGTCGCCGGCGATATGGTCCTCATTCCTCCACAGGGCGTGCGCCGAGGCTTTGCCGGCCTGATGGATGCCTACAACGGACAACGCGTGGGCGCCGCGACCGTTGCCCTTGGCATCGCCGAAAGTGCCTATGAGCTCGCGCTCGACTACGCCAAGAAGCGCCATCAGTTCGGCCGACCGATCGCGGAGTTTCAGGGCGTGCAGTGGATGCTGGCCGACATGTCGATCCAACTGGCCGGCGCGCAGGCGCTCATCTACAAGGCGGCCGCCAATGCCGGCGACGGCTTTCCCAACAAGCTTGAAGCCGCGCAAGCGAAGGTCTTCGCCGCGGACACTGGCGTGCGGGTCACCAATGACGCGCTGCAGATCTTCGGCGCGATGGGTTACTCGCGCAACCTTGCGCTGGAGCGCAAGGTTCGGGACGCGCGCATGTTTCCGATCGCGGGTGGGACCGCGCAGATTCTGCGGACACAGGTCGCGGGATCCATTCTTGGCATTCGCACGCCGCAGTCGCGCGATGGCTACTTGAAAGCCGGGGCGGGCGACTAAGGTCGCGGGGCTTCGAGCCGGTGCCCGCCGCTTGAACGAAAGCATTCGTTCGAGCGTAGACTTCTTCTTGATGTCAAGAGCGTATTTTCGACCACAACGGGAGACCACAATGAAACGCTTGTCCGTCATCGTCATGGGGTTGCTGGTTATCGGTTTAGCGGTACCTGCGTTCGCGCAGGTGCTGATCGACGGCGCAAATGGCCTCGACAATTGGACCCGGGTGGGCGATGCAAACTGGCGTGCCGAGGACGGTGCCATCGTGGCCGACACGGGCAAGGGTGGTTTCCTGGTCACCAAGAAGTCGTACAAGGATTTTCAGATCATCGCCGAATTCTGGGCGGATCACACGACGAACAGCGGCATTTTCATCCGCATCACCGATCCCGATCCCACGAAAATCACCGCCAAGAATTCCTACGAGGTAAATATCTTCGATCAGCGTCCCGAACCCAAGTACGGCACCGGTGGCATCGTTGATTTCGCCGAGGTATCGCCAATGCCCAAGGCCGGTGGCAAGTGGAACACTTTTGATATCACAGCCAAGGGCTCGCAACTGACGGTGAAGTTCAACGGCGTCCAGACCGTCAATATTCAGAACACAGCGTTCGCGCAGGGCCCGTTCGCTCTTCAGTTCGGCAACGGTCCCAAAGACGCCCCAGGCGGTGCGATCAAGTGGCGAAAGGTGCAAGTCAAAGAGCTGTAGCAACAGGCCGGGCCTTCCTGCTAGGCCCGCCGCATTCAATCTCGGAGGCCAAGCATGGCATTACCCCTGGCATTCATTCGCAAGATATTCCTTTCGCTCGCGGCCCTGCTCGCGATGAGCGCGGGTCTTGGCGCCCCTGCTTTCGCCCATCACGGTTGGGTCTGGGCGGAAGACGGCAACTCGGAGCTCACCGGTGTAATCCAATCGGCGAAGCTCGGTAATCCCCACGGCGTTCTCACGCTCGTCGTCGATGGGGCGCAATGGACCGTCGAGGTCGGCCAGCCGTGGCGCAATGAGCGTGCCGGGCTCAAGGACGCAATGCTCGTGAAGGGCGTGAAGCTCACGGTCGCTGGGCATAAATCGTCCAACCCGTCCCAGCGCGTTTTCAAGGCCGAACGCGTTTTCATCAACGGCAAGAAATTCGATCTTTACCCGGACCGCGACTGATCGCACGCGTAGTCGATGCTGGACGCGATCGCCGGAGCGCTTGAAGCGACAACGCTCTCGCAGGCGCTGCGATCGTCGATCTGGCTATACCCGCTCGTCAGTACCGGGCATGTCATCGGCATCGCGCTCCTCCTCGGTGGCATCGCGCCGCTTGATCTGCGGCTGATCGGTTGCTGGCGCTCGGTCGCGATTGCGCCGCTCGTTCGAATACTGGTCCCGATGGCAATATCGGGACTCGTTCTCGCGGTGTTGACCGGTTCGCTGCTATTCGCGACGCGGCCGCTCGATTACGTCAACGAACCGCTGTTTGGGATCAAGATGGCGCTACTCGTTATGGCCGTGCTCAATGCGCTCGCCTTGCGTCG
>JBJXGX010000162.1:0-37133 GCA_046160305.1 Burkholderiales bacterium | reverse complement strand
CGAGAACGCCAATCTTGCCGCGCTCGCCGCCGATCGGGTCTGGACGTCCTGCGCGATGATCCTGCCGTTGCGGGAACATGGCAGCTCGGGTTCGGCGATCCGGCCGGTATCGATCGGCGTTCCGGCGCTCCCGAAGTCCGATGCGAAGGCGGCGGCGAAGAAATAGGCAGACGCATTTATTGAGCGGCTGTTGAGGGAGGTCGTGTCCATCAGCAGGAAGCTGCGCGGACTGCCGGGCAGATTCCTAGTCGAATTCCTCCGCTTACGCACGCGGGCGCGGCGGATGCTCCGCGAGCGCGCGCCGGACCGCCGCCAGCACCACATCGACGCTGATCTCGGACATCGGCGTCGATTCCTCACAGTCGCCGCCAAGACGCGGATGGTCCAGCACGTATAGGCAAGGATGGTCGAGCGGAGCGATATCGCTGCTCGGAATCCGGCAGTGATAGAGCACCACCATCGGGATGTCGAAGGCGCTCATCAGATGCGTTGGACCGGTATCGAGACCGATGTAGAGATCCATCAGGCTCATCAATGCGCCACTTTCACGCAGACTCAGGCGTCCGGCATAGAGCGTGGACCGACCGGGAAAGCGCTGATGTAGCCCCGTCGCGTCTTCCTTGTCTTCATCGCCGCCAAAAATAACGATGTGCGCGTCGGGCCATTCGGCGAGGACGCGCGCCGATAACTGTTCGAACTGTTCGGTCGGCCAGCGGCGAAACAACTTGGTTGGAAAGGTCGCCATGTTGATCCCGATGCGAGGCGCCGCCGCGGCCGGAACATCTATCGCGATGCGCGCGCGTGCGTTAGCCGCCTCATCCGGTGTGACGTGATAGGCAAGCCTTCGTCCCGCGCCCTGGATGCCAAGTGCTTCGACGAGCCGCATGCGATGCGATACCGCATGCCCGGTCCCCGGGAGCGGCTCATCCACGCAGCGATAGAGGCGCCGGTTGAGTGTCTCGTCACGTTGCCGGAATGCGACGACCTTTGCGGCCACGCGCAACGCATAGGTGAGGAGCGCTGCATCGTGGCCGTACACCAATGCATAGTCGTAGCGGCGGCCGCCGATCCATCCGCGCCATGGTGCTGAATTCTTCGTGATGCCACCGGTTCGCTCGACGAATGGCAATCTTTGCAGCACTTCGACGCGTTTGGCATGCGCAAGCGTTGTGATATGGCAGCCCGGATGTGCGGCTGCGAGGGCCCGTATCGCGGGCGTCGCAAGCAGCGTGTCGCCGATGCGGGCGACGTTGATGACGAGGAACGAGGGGGCCGGGCCGGGCATGGACGACTCAGGCGCCAGACGCCTGAGCGACGCGGAACTCGAACAGAAAATCCCCGAAGGTGTACTCAGGCGGAACGAAGCGCCAAAGCAGGCGCTTGAATGGCTGCTTCCACTTGGCGATCGGCTTGACCAGGTGGTAGGCGTGAAAGGCAAGTCCCGCGCGGCGACCGAGCTCCAGAGCCATGGTCGGCGTTACCCAGGTGACATGGTCGAGATTGATCATCGCGACGCCTTCATGCCGGAATCGCCGAAAGAATTTTCGGCTGAACGGATTGGGTGTGGCCACGAGCAAACGACCGCCCGGACTGAGATGCCGCTTGGCGAATCGCAGTAATGCGACCGCATTGTCGACATGCTCGATCACGTCGCCCGCGAACACGAGATCGAAGCGCTCGCCCAGGTCTGCATCGGACGTGGCATCGGCGCAGCGCACGTTGTAGCCTTTTTCCTTCAACTCGCGGACCAGATTCTCGAGGATGTCGATGCCCAGGCAATGGGCGGCAACATCGCGGATTTTCGCGTGGCGCCAGCTAGGATCGGAAATATAGCTCGCGGCGTGCGATACGATGCCGATGTCGAGAACGCGCTTGCCGGCGGCCTCCCCGACGACGTAAATCGTCAGATCAGAATCCATATGGATCTGACGCGTCGCGAGCAGTCCACGTTTGACCAGCTGCTTGGTCTTGCTGTCGTTCGGATCATCGGACAGCTTCGTCCAGTCGAGAAGGTCGCTCATTGCAGCGGAGATCCAGCGTTGCGGAAGAGGTGCATGATACCGGCACCTCGCGCTGCGCGAATCAGCACCGGGCTCATGCATCGACGGCCGGCCACGATTCGCCTCGGGCCAGCGAAGACGAATGTGGCCGCGAAGGGAAGAAATTACAATGGCGGTCTCCCATGACTCGCGACGCTTCAGTTGGTTCGGTTCCGAAGGTGCTCATGCGCGAGATCGCGGCGTGAGCGCTCTCCCCACTCTGCTCCCTTTCATGGGGCTCCTTTTCATCCTTCCGTTCCGTGGGACGGTCGCGTTTCGGATGGTGTGCCTCGGTTCCGCGATTCTGGTCGTGATCTATTTTTGGCGCGCACTCGCGCCGCCCCGAATCCCCTGCAAGTTGGCAATCGGGTTATGGGCACTGATTGCCGCGGTATCCCTTATCGGGGCTGTTGATCCGGCATATAGCCTCGGCGAGATCAAAAACGAAATCGTCTACACGACAATCGCCTTCGTTGCCTTTTTCGCCGTGACCCGGCAGGAGGCGGATCTCAAGTGGCTGCTGTTGGCGCTTTTCTCTGGCGCTGTCATCCTGTGCGCGGGCGCCATCGAATCGCGCTGGCAGCTCGGCGCGTGGCAGGAGCGCCGCACCTTCTACGGTGGATCGGGTGCCTTCGCAGGCTATGCGGCCGCCGTTCTGCCGATGTTGTTTCTTTATGCGGCCTGCACGCCGGAACGTCGCCGCCGCGCGGTGATCGTGGCGCTCTTCGCGCTGCTTGCGGTGACGACTTTTCTAAGCCTGCAGCGGATCGTATGGGCCGCTTTCGCGCTGCAAGGCCTTATCGCCGTGGCGCTGCTTGTGCGCGGTGGATTGCTAAGACTGTCCTGGATGCGGCTGATCGGTGCGGGTTGCATCATCATCGCATTGACGATTGGGATTTTCCTCGCGGTGCAGGCGGAACGATTCAAAGGTGACGAGGTGGGGGAAGTCACGCGCGATACACGGCTCAAGTACTGGCCCTCGGTGGTGCAGAAGATCGCGGAGCATCCGTTCGTCGGCGCCGGGTTCGGTCGCGGCATCATGAACAAGGCCGACCGCGATCTGACCCCGGCGAACAATCCGATGCTCTGGCATGCCCACAACGTATTCCTCAACTACGGCTATCAGATGGGCGTGCCGGGCATGTTGGTATTCGCCTGGCTTGTCTTTTGTCTGTTGCGGGAGTATTGGCGATTGAGCCAGGCGCCCGACGACAAGTTGAAGTTGCTTGGCATGGCCGGCATCATGCTGATTGCCGGCGTGATGTTGCGCAATCAGGCGAGCGACGAATTCCTGCGCGACGCGTCGATCCTCTTCTGGGCGCTGAATGGCGCGCTACTTGGATTTGGGCATCGGCGAATGGCGCAACTCGGCCTGCTCGACGCCGTACGCCCGCGCGAGAAGAACTAGCCCGCTACGCGATCTTTCGGATCGCGTCTTCGATCATCTGCTGCGACGGAATGACCGCGAGCTCGAGATCGGGATTGAACGGCATCGGTACATCCGGCGCGCTGATACGAACCACCGGCGCGTCGAGCCAGTCGAACGCCTTCTCCATGACGATCGCGGCGACTTCAGCACCGAAGCCGCCGTGCCGCACGGCTTCGTGCACGACGATGAGTCGCCCGGTCTTCTTCACCGAAGCGAGGATCGTCTCTTCGTCGAGCGGGCGGAGCGTACGCGGATCAATAACCTCGACACTTATGCCTTCTGCTTCCAGCCTGGTTGCCGCAGCAAGCGCGCGTGCCACCATGATTTGCGTTGCGACGATCGTCACGTCATTGCCCGCGCGCTTCACGTCGGCCTTGCCGATCGGGATGGCATAGGGTTCCGCCGGCACCGGACCGCTCGCGCCGTGGTAAAGGAGCTTGTGTTCGAGGAAGATAACCGGGTTATTGTCGCGAATCGCAGCGGCGAGGAGGCCTTTCGCATCGTACGGTGTCGAGGGCGCGATGACGACCAGTCCGGGAATGTGCGTGAACCAGCTTTCGAGGCTCTGGCTGTGCTGCGCGGCCAGGCGAATGCCGCCACCCTGCGGTCCGCGAAGCACGAACGGGACGTTCGGACGACCGCCCAGCATGAACCGGAACTTCGCCGCCTGATTCACGATCATGTCCATCATCTGCGTCACGAAATCGAAGATCTGCACTTCGACGACCGGACGCATGCCTGCGATCGCCGCGCCGACGCCCGCGCCGCAAAATGTCGCCTCCGAGATCGGCGTATCGCGTACGCGCGCTTCACCGAAGCGGTCCGCGAGCCCCTTGGATACCTGGAAGAGCCCACCGGTCGCACCGACGTCCTCGCCCATGACGAAGACGCTCGCATCGCGTTCCATTTCCTGATGCAGCGCTTCGTTGAGTGCCTCGGCCATGGTGAGATTGCGCGTGCCGACCGGGCCGGGCTCGCGATGTGCAAGGTGCGGGCCATAGACCGCCGCCATCATCTGGCTTATCGTCGGCTCCTCGCCGGCCTGCCCGAATGCCACGGCCGCAGCGAGTTCCGTCTCGGCTTCCTGCCGGATAGGATCGAATTCACGCGCAACGTCGGTGTTGCTCGCGGCCCACCGCTCGAAGCGACCGATCGGATCACGTGCGAACCATTCGTCCATGTCCGCTTTCGTGCGCGGATCGGGCAAGTTGACGCGCAGGCTGTGCTGCGTGTGGCGCCACGTCATCGCTTCGATCAAGGATGGACCGTCTCCGGCCCGGGCGCGGGCGATCGCTTCGCCCGCCACATCGTGGACCGCGATGGCATCATTGCCATCGACCGTGACCCCCGGCATCCCATACGACGCCGCACGCGTTGCAATCCGCTCGACCGAGGTCGTGTTATGGATCGACGTATTGAGCGCCCACTGATTGTTCTCGCAGACGAAGATCATCGGCAGCTTCCACACCGCCGCAAGATTCATCGCCTCGTGGAACACCCCTTGATTGGAAGCGCCGTCACCAAAGAATGCAACCGTGACCTGATCCGTTTCGCGAATCTTGCTCGCGAGCGCCGCGCCCAACCCAAGCGGCATGGTCGCACCGACAATGCCGTTGGCCCCGAGAATGTTGAGGTCGAGATCAGCCACATGCATCGAGCCACCCATGCCGCCGCAATAGCCCGACGCCTTGCCCATCAGTTCGGCCAGCATCCGGTCCATGCGTGCGCCCTTGGCGATGCAATGACCATGACCACGGTGATAGCTGCCGATGTAGTCGTCTTTGCGCAGATGAAAGCATACACCCGCGGCGATCGCCTCTTGTCCCGCATAACTATGCGCGGTGCCTTTGACGATGCCGGCCTCGAACAACTCGCGCACTTTCTCTTCGAAGAGTCGAATGCGCAGCATGGTGGTGTACAACTGCGTGAGCGTTGCGACCGGCATGAGGCTTGCGCGGCTGGTTTCCATGTTCATGCGACGCTCCCTGGCGATGCGGGGCCGCCTTCACGGCTGCTGGTTCCGTGAAGACGCTGTGCCTGCCGCTACTTCGCTACTTCATATGCGCGTGTGCGCCCGAGATGCCCGCAGTGAATTTGAAACCGACCTTCTCCACATGCTCGCGGGTGGTCTTGCCGAATTTATCCTCGATCGCTTTGCCGACGCTTGGCGCGTAGATCAGGTCGTCCATATCGTGGGTGCCGCCGGAAATGAGCACCAGCAGATAGGCCTTCTCGGTCCCGACGTTTTCGAATCGGCGGCTTACCTCGGCCGGTACCGCAAAGGTATCGAACGGTTCGAGAATCGTCTCGTATTCACCCTGGTCACCCCATTGCAGTTTCCATTTGCCGGTCAGGGCCATGAACGTCTCGATCGTCTTGGCATGCATATGCAGCGGTACGCCACCGCCTGGCGGCAACTCGGCGATGATATTGACGTAGTCGGGCACCTTTACGCGCGCCTCGCCCCAGGGACCGTTGTCGAATTCCGGTGCCGTAATCGCAAACGCGGGCGCCGCCAGCATTTTGTACACCTCGGGCGAGATCGGTCCTTCCTTCTTCTTCTCACCGGCGCCCATGTACTTGAGATTCTTGAAGCGCACGATGCATTTCGCTTCCATTTCGGCCGGGCTGTAGTGCTTGCTCTCCATGATCACTTCTCCGGTTGATGTTGAACTACGCTGGTGCGTGACGTTGAATCCTGCTACCTACTGAGCATTGCGTAACTGAGTGACGACGCTGAGCCCTCTCTTCGCATTACGTGCTCGCCGGCTTCGACGCATCCATCAGGACTTCGAAGACGGCGGCGCACTCGTCATCCTGCCTGCCGCCATCCATCATCTTGCCGAACCATTCGAGCTGCGTCTTCAGGATCGGCGCGGCAAGGCCCAGACGTTCGCTTTCTTCCTTGACGAGTTGAAGATCCTTCCAGAGCACATGCGCAGGTCCGGGCGCCGGCCGGAATTTGCGCTGCGCGATCATCGGCGCGCGAAAATCGAAAACGCGCGATCCGGCGGCACTTGGCCCCATCACCTTGATCATCAGTTCGGGATCGAGCCCGGCGCGTATGCCGAACGCGAACCCTTCAGCGACCGCGAGGCTGTTGGCGCCCACGATGAAATTGGTGGCGAGCTTGATCGCCATCCCGCAGCCGAATTCACCCACATGGAAATTCTTCGGTGCGAACGCGTTGATCGCTTCGCTCCAGCGTTCGGCAACCGCTTTGTCGCCGCTCACGAACAGAACACCCACCTTGTTCGCCACCATGGAGGGCGTGCCGCTGATCGGACTGTCCAGCATCGACGTGCCTTTGGCGCTGAGTCCCTTTGCCAGTTCCGCCTTGAGCGCCGCCGAGAACGTGCCCATTTCAAGTACGGTGAGACGCTCGTGTGCACCGGCGATCAGGCCGTTTGGTCCTTCGAATGATTCATGCATCGATTCAATGCTGGGCAGGCATGTAATGACCAGTTCGGAGCGCCGCGCGAGCAGGGCGGCGGTATCGACCAGCGTGCCACCCACCTTGATGAAGTCTTCGGTGCTTGGCCGGCGTACCGCAGCAACCGGAAAACCCTCCTTGAGAAGATTCTCCCCGGCTGCGCGTCCGATCTTGCCAAGTCCGAGAATCCCGATCTGCGGTTTCATATCGATGTCTCGCTTAAGACTGTTGGAATGGGGAACTATGCTATATAGCACAACGAATACGCCACGCTGGAGGAGACCAAGATGACGCGTAAATCGCTGAGCATGCCGGTGCATGGCCTATTGGCCGCCGCCGCATGCGGACTATTTGCAACGACCCCATTACAGGCCCAGCAGGCAACGGGCGAGCCGATCAAGATCGGCGCGATCCTCGCGATCACCGGTCCCGGCGCCGGCCTTGGTGTGCCCACCAGAAATGGTGTGCTCCTTGCCGAGAAGGCAGTGAATGCGGCAGGCGGTGTCCGGGGTCGGCCGATCAAAGTGATCATCGAAGATGACGCGAGCAACCCCGACAATGCGCGCACGAAAGCGAACGCGCTCGTTCACAACGAGAAGGTTGTCGGACTTCTCGGTCCTTCGCAAGTCGCGCAGATTGTGGCGGCCGGCGCGATTACCGATCCGCTCAAGCTTCCGCACATTGTGCCCGCGGGCTTGTCGGCACCGGTCGAGCGCGACCGTAAATGCATCTACCATTTGCTGCCGCCGCAGGAACTCAACGCGCGCGCATTGATGGAATATGCCGCCAACGGTATGAAGGTCAAGCGAGTCGGCGTGCTCCATGATTCCGGATACGGGAACGTCGTAATGGGGGCGCTCAAGTCGATCTCGTCGTCCTATCCGGGCATCGAGTTCGTCGCCATCGAAAAATTCGAGATCGGTGCCACCGACGTGACCACCCAGGCGGCGAAGGTCCGCGCCGCAAGTCCCGAGGCCGTCATGGTGATTGCAACCTCCGGCACGCCGTTCCGCGCGGTGAAGCAGGTGCGCATCGAAGTGCCGGTGATCGCAGCGATCGGTTCGTCATCGTACGAATATGTGAAGGCGATGGGCGAGGGCGCGGATAACGTGATCATCCCGGAATTCCTCGTCGGCGAAGATCCGCTGCCTGACCAGAAGGCATTCGTGGAGATGTATCGCAAGGAATACAACCTCACGCCCAAGAACTTCGAGGCTGCTGGTTGGGACCTGGTGCAGTTCATGGTCGCCGCGTTGAGGGCGACGCCGGCCGATGCAAAGTCCGCCGATCTGTGCGAATGGCTTCGCCGCCCGCACAAGGGGACGTTAGCCGATTACGATTTTCGTGAAGCCGATCTCACCGGCTTGAAGCTCACCAGCTTCGTGTATTCGAAGCTGGTGAAAGGGCAGTACACGCGCCTGCCGTTCCGCGTGTCGAACTAGGCGTTTCCGTGTCAGGGCTCGGTGTGCCGAAATGGCCGCCGCGCCCACGGATATTTCAACCCACCGCGCCAGCCGTCAGAATTCTGTGGGGTTGGTTGCGCCGATTCCTATCGAATGTTCTCGAGCCTAGTCGTTCAGGCGGTTCTCTCCGGCGTTACCAATGGCGTTATCTATGCGCTGATCGGTATGGGCATCGCCGTGATCTTCAAGGGCAGCGGCGTCATCAACGCCGCGCAGGGCGAGTTCTCGTTGATTGGTGCAGTCGTTGCAGTGTTCGCGATGAAGGCGGCCGGCTTCTCCTATCCGTTCGCATTCCTCGCGGGTGCCGCGTTCGGGGTGTTGCTCGGAATCGTGGTCGATGTTTTTCTCGTCCGTCCGATGGTCCGGCGCAAGGCCGACGAGGATGCCTTCTTGCTGCTCACGATCGGTATTGCCTACGCCATTTCCGCCGGCGTGCTGTTCTTTGCGGGCCGCGACTATTTCACCTTGCCATCGATCGGGTCCGACGGCGTGGCCATTGTGTTCGACGCCACGATCCGCACTCACGCAATCTGGGTGATCGTGGCATGCGCGGCCATCGTCGCTGCATTGCGTTTCTTTTATCGCAAGACATCGTTCGGCTTGGCAATGATGGCGGCCTCGATCGATGCCGATGGTGCGGCAACCACCGGGATCAACGTCGCCGCGATGCGAACGGCCACGTACGGCATGGGCGGACTGCTTGGTGCGCTCGCGGGGCTGCTGGTCGCGCCGATCGTGCCGATCAGCTACTACATGGGTCTGGTGCTCACGTTGAAAGGATTCTGCGCAGCGATGATCGGCGGATTGACGAACCCGATGGGCGCGATCGTCGGCGGGCTCGTGCTCGGACTCGTCGAATCGCTTGCCATCGTGTTCATCGCATCCGCCTACAAGGATGTCGTGGCGTTCGGCGTGTTGCTGGTCATCATGATCCTGGTGCCGCAGGGCATTCTCGGCCGGCGCGGTCGCAAAGGTGGCTAAGCGCATGCGCCGGCCTTGGTTGATTGCACTTGTTGCGGTGTGGGCGTTGCTGCCGTTCATGCTCGGGCGCCACCATGTGGACCTACTGGTCTTCGCCGCGATCTATACGATCGCCGGACTTGGCGTCGGGCTGCTGCTCGGTCAATGCGGGATCGTCACGCTCGCGCAGTCAGTGTTCTACGCGATCGGTGCCTACGCTTCGGCAATCATCACGGTCAATCTGAAGCTTCCCGCATCATTGGGATTCGTAACCGGCATGGTTGCAAGCGGATTGATCGCGCTTGCACTCGGATGGCCGGTACTGCGACTCACCGGTTTCTTTCTCGCGGTTGCAACGCTCGCGCTCGCGATGATCGCGAACGCGCTCTTCTTCGAGTGGGACTGGCTCACCGGCGGCACGGTCGGCATCGGCGCGATTCCCAAGCTCGGTCTGTTCGGATTCGTACTCGACACACCCCTCACGTTCTATTACTTTGCATGGGGGATCGCGGCCATCGCCATGCTGCTCGTCCGTAACCTGGTGGCCGGCCGCACCGGGCTCGCCATGCGCGGCATGCGCGACGCGATCGATGCCGCACGAGTGCTGGCGATCGACGTGCACGCATTGCGCGTTACGATTTTTGTCGTGTGTGCGGTGCTTGGCAGCGTATCGGGGAGTCTCTTCGCCCACTACACGGGTTACGTGAGCGTCGCGAGTTTCACGATCGACAAGGCGATCCTCTTTCTGCTGATCCCCGTTCTGGGTGGTGTGGCATCGATCGCGGGTGTCGTTGTGGGGGCGCTCTTCATTACCTTCGTGCCCGAGCTCCTGAGCAAACTCGGCGATTTCCACGGCATCGTGTTCGGGCTCGCGTTGATCGTCGTAGTGATCGCGGCGCCGCAAGGGATCGTCGGGACAATCGAGCGATGGTTGCAGCGAACGCCCGCCGAGCCATTGGATGCCGCCAACTCGAGCGAGGGGACCAAGTGACCGCTTTGGCGCTCGATGTACGTGGAATCGGACATGCGTTTGGTGGTCTTACGGTGCTCACCGACGTATCGTTCGAGGTCCCCGCCGGGCGGATCGTCGGACTGATCGGTCCGAACGGTTCGGGAAAAAGCACCCTCTTCAATATACTCAACGGCTTTCTCGTCCCGCAGTCCGGTTCAGTGATGATGGCAGGCGAAGATACGCGCGGGATGAGCGTGGAGTCGCGTAGCCGTAGAGGATTGGTGCGAACATTTCAAACGCCGCAGGTGTTCGAGCACCTGAGCGTGCATGACAACATCATGGTCGGTGCGTGCAAACTCACCCGGTCGGGTCCGATCGCCAATATGCTTTCGCTTCCGAGTGCGCGCCGCGACCTCGCCTCCATGCGCGACGTTGCGGACGCGATGATCGAGCGTTTCGGACTCCAACGGTTGCGCGACGCGCCGGCTGCCAAGCTGACCAGCGGGCAGCGTCGCATGCTCGAACTGGCACGGGCCTACGCGGGCAAGCCACGACTCCTGCTGCTCGATGAGCCGTCGTCCGGACTCAATACGGCCGAGGTCGAAGCGCTTGGGAACTGCCTGCAAACATTCAATCACGAGGGGATGACGTTACTCTTGGTTTCCCACGACATGCAGCTCATGAACATCGCCACCGTCGTCAACGTTCTCTACTTCGGCGAGATCATCGCATCCGGTCCGATGGCCGAGATGCAGAGGAATCCCCGCGTTCGCGAGGTCTACCTCGGTGTGTAGGAATCTATGCGGCGGAGCACGCAGATTCCGGACCCTTCAAGCGGAAACCCCAAGGCTATTTGTGAAGGGGAACCACCAAGGCACCAAGACACCAAGGTTTTACTTTGATTCACGTCGCGTGCCGTCGAGCCGTCGCGGTGTGCTTTAGAACCAAGCTGCTCGCAACCTTGAACACGACGACGCAACGTGCACGACCGCTTTTGAACCCCTTGGTGTCTTGGTGCCTTGGTGGTTCATCCATTCGTCATTACCGAAAGTCATGGTGCCATGCTTGAGGTCACCGCCCTCCATGCCGGATACGGCCGCCTCACCGTACTGCGTGACATCAGCTTTCGCATCGGTGACGGCGAGATCGTCGCGCTCGTCGGGGCCAATGGGGCCGGCAAGACAACGCTCGTTCGCGCCCTGTGCGGCCTCCTCGCGCCAACGGCAGGTCGGATCGTGAAAGACGATACCGATGTCACGCGCCTTCCGACCCATGAGCGGATGCGGACCGGCGTCGCCGTCGTCCTGGAGAACAGACGCTTATGGGGTGAGCTGACCGTCGGCGAAAATCTGCGCCTTGCAGAAGTGAATGCCAGGCAGGGCGGCAAGGTGAACTTCACGCTCGCAGAGGTGATCCGGTTGTTCCCGATCATCGCGGAGCGCCAGTCGAGCGCGGTTGAACTCTTGAGCGGTGGCGAGCAGCAGATGGTGGCGATCGCGCGCGCGTTGCTCATGCAGCCTGATCTGCTGATCATGGATGAACCGTCGACCGGACTTGCACCGAAGATCGTGAAGGAAATTCTGGCCGTCATTCGAGGGCTTCGGGACCAAGGGATCAGCTTGCTGCTGGTGGAGCAGAATGTCGGCATCGCAGCGGAGATCGCCGATCGCGGGTACGTGATGGCGCTTGGCAGAATCGTCCACGAGATTGCTCCAGGTGGATGGCGTAACTTTCTGTCCGACGAGCGCATGGTGAAAGCGTACTTGGGCGATTGACATCGAGGAGGAGAGGACATGCAGAAGACCGTGGTGATGCCGCTGCTCGGTCCTTCCATCGAAGAAGGGCTCTTGATCAGTTGGCATGTTGCAGAGGGCGAGTTCGTGACGCGTGGCGCACCGCTCTTCAGCGTCGAGACGGACAAGTCGATCGTCGATTGCGAAGCGACGGAGGATGGGTATCTCAGCAAGATTCTCGTCCCGGCCGGGAGCAACGCACGGGTGGCGCAGTCGCTCGCCGAGCTGAGTGATTCACCGGTCAGCGTCACCGGGAAACCGGCATCGGTCGCTCCGGCATTGAAGGTTGAACGTGCGGCGGTGGTCAGTGTCGTCGAGCGCATTGCTGCAACGCATGCATCGGATCAGCGACCACGCATCTCACCGCGGGCGCGGCGTGTTGCGCGCGAGCGCGGTGTGCCGATCGAAGCGATGCATGGCACGGGGCCCGAAGGCAGGATCGTCGAGCGCGATGTAGCGAGCTATCTTTCCGCGGCGGTTGGCGCGCGCATCGGGCAGGCCGGTGTCCGCGAAAGTGCGCGAACCGGGGCGACGCGCGATATCGCTCTCACGCCGATGAGGAAGGCCATCGCGCGGCGCCTCACCGAGTCATTCGAGTCGATCCCGACGTTTTTCACTACGGTAAAGATCGCGGCGGATGCGCTGCTGTCGTTGCGCGCGCAACTCAACGGGATGCCCGACGCGCAGATCAGCATCAACGATATCGTCGTCCGGGCCACCGCCCTTGCGTTGCGCGAGTGCCCGGCGGTCAATGCGACGTTTCACGACGAGACGATTCGCCTGCATGAAGACATCAACGTTTGCGTGGCGATCGCGCTGGACGATGGCCTCATCGCCCCGATCGTGCGCAATGCGGACACGAAGTCTCTCTTCGACATTGCAGCCGAAATCCGGGCACTTGCCGCACAGGCGCGCGCGGGCAAGTTGCAGCCGGCGGACTATCAGGGCGGTACATTCACGCTCTCAAACCTTGGCATGTTGGGCGTCGAATCATTCACCGCGATCATCAATCCACCGCAATGCGCAATCGTTGCGGTGGGCGCGATCGACCGCGAGCTCTATCTGGATGGCGCCGTCGCGCGGGAACGCAGCGTCTTGAAAGTCACCTTGACAGCGGATCATCGCGCGATCGATGGTGCGCTTGCGGCGAAATTTCTGGGCGAGCTGAAAGCGCTTATCGAGAACCCGGCGCGCTTGTTGGTCTAAGGCAGGCCCGCGCGATTCACGCCCCGCCGACCGGTACGACCTCACGATGGATCACCTTTCCATAGGGCTTGGTCCAGGCGATGAGATTGGTACGCGCGCCAAGCACGATGGCGTGTTCGAGCCACGCGAGCTCGGGTGCATGGAAACGGATGTTCGCGCTTCCCGACCACGCGTCATCGATCTGCACGTCCAGCATGCGCGTACAGGTGATGCGCCGTTCGACCTCCGGCCGTTCGGGGCTCGGCAACACAGTCATCGTGTAGAAATCCTGGAACAGCGGCAGGCCAAGGTCGACGTCGCCCGGACGTTCGAGGGTCGCGAGAATCTCCAGGACCGGTCGCCCGGCGCGACTAACGAGCGAGGCGATCTCATCGCCTGCGCGCCAGGAGCGGCCGTGTGGCGGACGCGTGAGCCACATCTGTCCGGAGACTTGAGGCCAGCCATACATTTCGCGTCCTACCGCGATTTCGGCGTCGCCATCGCACCAGATGAATGCGCAGTAGTGTCCGCCGACACCCGCGTGATCCACGAACAATGAAACCCCGGTTTCGCGAAAATGCGCGAGCTCAGGATGGCGTGCGGTGAAGGCCGGCCCAAAGCCGTAGTCGCACACCATTTCGTAGCTGCTGACGCGAAGGATCGGATCGGTGTGGCCGCGCAGCGGCGCGGGAATGCGCGCGGCGAATTCGCGAGGATCCGCGCGTAGAAATACGGTAAGCATGCGGCCGTGAAATCGCCACGGCGGAGGGCCATACAACGAGGCTTGCCCGCCGGGTTCGAGGGGCGCAGCGAATCCGCGCAAAGGGTCGTTCGGGGCGGGGATGCTCAACGGGTTCTCCCAAGGCATGTCGAGATCAGATGCGAAGCGAGGGCGCCGCGATGCACTCGGCTAGCACTCGTTGTCGCGTCCACATTGATGACTCCGGTGCTTGATCATAAAAGGTGATCGTGAGCTGTTTGCATCCGAGCGGATTGAACGCCTCGATTGGTCGACACCACGATTCACCGGTGGGCGCGGGCCCGAGCGCGTAGTGCTTGCGTACCGTGCCACGAATATTCCAGCGTTCGCCGGGATGCGCGCCAGCTTCGCGACCGTTTTCGTCGAAGGCAATCTCGACCCATTGTGACCGGGCACGAATGGGTTCGCCAACATGCCCGCAAAGGTGACCGTGCGCATTGACCGGGCTTGGACCCGTGCTGCCGTAGCCCCAGAGCGCAACCCACTTCGCGCGGAACCTTTCGAGCACCGGGTCGAACCACACTTTTTCCAGTTGGTCCGGCCTCGTGAGGCCGAGAAAATCGAAATGTGTCCAGGGTAGCGTTGCTGATCGCGGTTCGATGATCTTCCAATTGGAATACTCGTCGATCCCAGGCACCGCGTTGAAGGTCGGGTTGTCTTCGCTTCGCAGCCAGGACTCGTACAAGGCGGGTCGCGCAGCCGGGCCCGGCGTGTAGGTGATCAATACCATTGCCTGGTTGTCGTCCCGCATCGTGTCGTCCCGCATCGTGTCGTCCCTCAGATTGCGCGCCCGGCGCGATGCCCTTCAAAAATCGCCTCCAGTGCGTTGCGCGGGGCGAGGCAATCGCCGATCAGGGTTGGTATCACGCCAAGCGCGGTGAGCGGTGCTTCGAGCGCGTGAGCGGCACAGGGCGGGATGCACGCAACGAGCATGTCGATGCCGGTCAGTTGCTCCATCTCGCCGCACGACACGTCTTCGAGCGTGAGCGTACCGGCTGCGAAACGATGTGGCCGGCGCAGGGTGCGAATCCGGATTCTCTTTTCACGCCAGCGCGAAAACGTGAGCGTGTTGCTGTAGATGGTTGTTCGCCACAACGCGCCGGCGGCGGGCGTGACCAGGGTGACGCGGGCCTTGCGTTCAGCCAGATGCTCGACCAGCCCGAGAGCGCCCCAATCGCCGGTCTCGTCATAGACGACCACATTGCGATGATCGAGATCAGCCGTCGCTGCTTCGTCGAGCGTCATGCAGCGGGTCCCGTCGGACAGCCTGTGCGCGACCGGCGTTGCCCCGGTGGCCAATACCACTGCTTCGCAGCCGCACGATACGATCGATTCCGCCGTGGCCTCGCGACCCAACTCGACCGCGACGCCTAGGCGCCGCAAGCGCCGCACCGCGAATTCGATCCACGCGTCGAAGTCTTCGCGAAGCCGCAAGCCCGCGCCAAGACGCAACCGGCCTCCGAAGTGCTCGCCGCGCTCCCACAATTGCACACGATGGCCGCGTGCGGCCGCGATGCCTGCCGCTTCGAGTCCCGCCGGCCCGCCGCCGATGACAAGCACCGTGCGAGCGTGCGTGCTGCGATCGTCCTCGATGGCCGGCCATTTCGCTTCACGTCCGGCGCGAGGATTGACAAGACAGGTGAGCGCGATGTTCTTTTCCAAATTCTGCGCGCAGCCTTGATTGCATCCGATGCAAGGCTGGACATCATCGACGCGACCGGCTTGCCATTTGCGAACCAGATCGGGTTCGGCGATGTGGGCGCGGGCCATGCCCACCATATCCGCCGCACCGGCGGCGATCATTGCGTCGGCTTCGATCAGATCGCGATATTTGCAGACCGTGAGGATCGCCACCCGGTTGGGTGCGTCCGCCACGGCGGTGCGAATCGCGCCGGGTAAATCCCGGAACATGGTTTTATCGACACCCATGTCGGCCATTTGCGTGCCAAGCGAGCGACTCATGTGATACGCGGAGTGCGTCACATGAATGAAGTCGAGTTGCACCGCACGCACCGCCTCGCGCGCGATCACGCGCGCCTGCTCGAGCGTCAATCCATCGGGCAGATACTCTTCGGCGCTGAAGCGGATGCCGAGACAGTAATCGGGACCGACCAGCGCGCGCAGGCGTGTCGCCACTTCCAGCGGAAAGCGCATGCGATGTTCGATCGAGCCACCGTACGCGTCGGTCCGTTGATTCGACATCGGCGAGAGGAACTGCTGCAACAGATGGCCGTGGCCCCAATGCAGCTCGATACCATCAACGCCCGCTCGCAGCATGTTCTCGGTGGTGCGCACATGGCCATCGATGACCGCTTGCATGTCCGCGCGCGTCATCTCACGCGGTGGATACGCGCCCATCGACCAGCGAATCGGAGAAGGGCCATAGGAGCAGGTCCGCTCGAAGTCACCTTCGATCTGGCGGCCCATGTGGCAGATCTGCGCGAAGAATAGCGCGCCTTCTTCGTGTACCGCATCGCTGACCTGCCGATAATGCGGCACGCATTCGGGCGGGTAACCGGCCACGCCCTGTGGGCGTCCGAGCGTGTTCTCCATGACGCGGATCGCCTCGAAGATAACGAGCGCGGCCCCGCCGCGCGCGCGCGCGCGGTGATAGGCGACATGGCGATCGGTCGGCAGGTGCGATGCACCGAAATTCGTCGTATGCGCGGGTACGAACACGCGATTGCGTGCGCGCAAATGGTTTATCTCTAACGGCTTGAACACGTGATCGAGCATCGTCATGGCGCGCTCAAGCACGCGCAAGACACGCGAGGATGTGCTGCGTCCTCGGCGTCACCGCATCGGCAAGCCACTCGATCGATCGGCCGAGCCGCTCCACGAACGGGGCAAACTCGTCTTCTCGTCGCGAGGCAACCGTCACCTTGTTGCCGAGCCGGGCGAGTGCCGGGGCGATCGGATAGGCCAGCACCGCTGCCCAGGCGGCCCGGTAGGTGCGCCACGATTCGAGACAGGCGAGTACCTCCCGATTGATCGTGTCGGGTTCGATCGCCGCAAAGTACGTGTGGCGGACCGCAAGCCGTTCATCGAACCATGGCCGGAACAGTCGGCGGTTTCTGGTCGCATGCCACAGTTCGAGCAAGTGGCTACCGCTCCAGCGCGGCAAGATCGCGGGGGCATATTGGTCAAGGAACGCGCTCGTGGTCGGATAGCCCCCGGCGGGCGATTCGAGCACGACGCGCCCGATACTTGCTGCGCGTGCGATGGCAAGCTCGATCGCTGGGGCGCACCCACCGTGTAAAGCGTAGAGATCGAATTGCCCGACCCCCATGATATCGAGCGCCTCGCCGATTGCCTTCGCAGCCGGCGCAGGGTCCATGCTCGGCCACGCATCGGAATCGCCGCTGCCGGGTGCATCGATCGCAATCACTCGATGCGATCGGCCAAGAATTTCCAGCTCGGCCGTGAGCATCGAACCCGAGCCGGGTACCGGTGGGATCACCACGAGCGTCCGCGCTGAATCGCTACCGCAGCGGCGCACCGCAAGCTGCCGCGCGCCCACGGTCACGTAATCGCGCGTGATCCCACTTGCGCATGCGAGGGTCTGCAACGATGGACTTGCGCGTCCGGGCGCATGGCGTCGCAACAGATCGATTTCATGCGTGACACCGGCGGCGCGCTCGGCCGGCATCGGCTCGACGCGGCATGATGCAGGCAAGGGCTCGAGCAGCGCGAGCGCCTGCGTGAGTGAGTCGTCGGGATACGCGAGGAAGTAGGTAGGCACACGCACTTCACGAAGCAGCGCGTCGCTGATGCACCGGAAAGCGGCCGAGTACGGCATGCGATACGCATTGCCCGCACGCAGCATATCGATCACGCCTTCGTGCAAGAACACCGGGTCGGGCACGTCGCAGCGCGCCTGGGTCGATGCACCCGGCACGTTCCAAGGCCAGAACAGATACTGCTCACGATAACGCGACCAGAGCCAAACGAGATGCGTGCCATCCCAGCGCTCGGCATAGGGCGGGAAATAGGTGGCGACGCGCCGGTCACGTTCATCCGGGGTATAGACCGGATACCCATCGATCAGCACCGCACTGACTCGCTCCGGATGGCGCACCGCGAATGCGACGCAGATCAGCGCGCCGGTGTGCGACCCGTACAGTGCGGTACGCACGATGCCGATCGCATCGAGGAATGCGCCGAGACCTGCCGCGAGGTCCGCTATTTCCGGTTGCGGCAGTCCGATCGGATCGGATCGTCCGAGGCCCGGTATGTCGATCGCGATCGCGTGGAATCCGGCGCGGGCAAAACCTTCCGTCTGCGCATCGAGCGTGCGGGCGGAGGTCGGGGACTGGTGGATCAATACGACCGGATCGCCGCACCCCGCGTGGCGAACGTGGACCTGCCGGCCGCCCAGGGTGATGTATGCACGGCGAATCAACGTGGAGTGAGTTGTTTCGGCAGCCAAGTCACGATCTCCGGAAACACAGCCAGAATTGCGACGGTCAGAATAAGGAGCAGGAAGAACGGGAGCGTCGAGCGCGCAATGTAATTGCTGTCGCGTCCGCTCATGACATGTAGCACGAACAGGTTGAATCCCACCGGCGGGGTCAAGGTCGAGAGTTCCGTCATCAACACGATGAAGATACCAAACCAGATCGGATCGAATCCGGCCGCGGTCACCAAGGGAAGCGTGATCGACGTGGTGAGCAGGATCATCGCCACGCCTTCCAGCGCCGTCCCAAGTAGCAGGTAGACCACGCAAAGCGCCGCGATCAATAGAAAGGGACTCAATTGCAGTCCCGCCACCCACGTCGAGAGGCCCCGCGGAATGCCGGTGAAGGCCATCGCCGCGGAGAGCACCGATGAGCCGGCGAGGATCAAGCCGATCATGCAGGTGGTTCGCAAGGCACCGTAGGCGCTGTCGATGAAACTCTTGCGTGTGAGCGAGCCCGTCACAGCCGCAAGCGCGAGGGCTGCCGCGACGCCAAGTGCGCCGATCTCGGTCGCGGTGGCAACGCCGGAGAAAAGGCCCGTGATCACGCCCGCTACTAGAACAAGGCTGGGCAAGAGCTCTTTGGAAGCGCGCATCCGATCACGCCACGAGAGGCGGACTTCAAGCGGGATCTGGTCAGGATGCGCGAGCGCCCAGCACACAATGTACGCGCTGAACAGCACGACCACCAGAAGCCCCGGCAGGATGCCGGCGACGAACAACTTGATGATCGACACTTCCGCCGCCACCGCATAGACGATCATGATGATCGATGGGGGAATCAGGATCCCGAGCGTCCCCGCACTCGCAAGCGATCCGAGCGTGATCGATTCCGGGTATCCGCGCTTCCTCAACTCGGGCAGCGCGATCTGCGAAATCGTTGCGCAGGTCGCGGTGGACGACCCTGAGATCGAACCGAACAATGCGCAGCCGAGTACGTTCACATGCAATAGCCGGCCCGGGATGCCGGTGAGCCACGGCGCCAGTCCATTGAACATGCTCTCGCTGATGCGCGTCCGAAACAGGATCTCACCCATCCAAAGAAACATCGGCAGCGCGGTGAGTGTCCATTCGGCGCTGTCGCCCCAAATCGCCGTGACCGCAACCTGACCGACGGGCGCGGGGCTCGCAACCGCGATCGCAATGGCGCCCACAACACCCAATCCGATGCCGATCCAGATCCCGGCCGCGAGTACGATAAACAGCAATGCGAGCAGTGCGAGGGCGAGCAGCGTGAGATCCATGCGGATGCCGGGTGGGTGAGGGGCGGCGGTGTCGGGCGGGGGTGACGACTACTCGGCGGAGCCGCTCGTGAGCGTCGATTCCATATCGCGCTCCCCGTAGCTGGGCGATTGTCCCGACAGTACGCGCACCAGATCATCGATCAGCGCAACAGCGAGCACGACGAGACCGAATAGCATCAGGAGCATCGGTATCCATTTCGGAATCGGCACGAGTCCGAGCGTGTGCTCGCCGAGGCGATGCGTGGTGTGGATCATATCGACCGTGTACCAGATCAAGGCGCCGACGATCGCCGCAACGATTCCCGCACAACCCGCTTCCGCGTAGTGGCGTACCGCCGGTCGCAGTCGATTGACGAGAACGAGCATGCGCACATGCCCACCGCTTCGTAGCGTGTAGGTGAGGCCAAGCAAAACAGCGCCCGCCATCGCGAATCCGGCAAAATCATCCGCGGACGGAACGATCGTACCGATGAGGCGCGCGATAATCTGGGAAATGGTGAGGATTGCAATCAGGACGAGACACGTCACGGCGAGCGCGCCACTCGCGCGATAGAGTCCATCGAGCAGCCTGCGCATCGCGCTAACGCTCCGACCCCGACGCTGCCGGCCGGCGCGCGACGAATGCAGTCCACGGCAGGCGCCACGTTGGCCAATCACGAGCGGTGGCTCCTTCCGCTTCCTCAAACGGCACGGTTCGCACGTCAACGAATCCGGCGGCGCGCATTTCCGCTTCAACGTCCATTTCGTTCAATGGTTCCATGTACGGCTCATTGTTGCGCCGGCCGTGACCATAGTGGATGAATTCAAGGAACGGATCCTTCACGCGGAAATCCAGATGTACCGCGGTGCCGCCGGGTTCGAGGAGCCGATAGGTTTCGGCAAGCGCCTCACGCACCGCGGGTGGATCGAGCTCGTGCAGTACCATGGTTGATGTGACCAGATCGAACGATGCGTCGTCGAATCGCGTATGCCGAAGATCGACCTGCTCGTAAGCGAGATTCGGGACCTCCTGTTGCGTGGCCTCGGCGGCTGCGAGCGTCAGGCAGGGGGCCGCGAGATCGACACCCTTTACCTTCGCCTGTGCGAAACGTTCGGCAATCGGCAGGGCGCTCTTGCCGAACCCACAGCCCATGTCGAGGATCCGATCGAATCGCCCCAGCTCCTCGAGAAACGTGGCGAATCGTTCATGCAGTCCGTATCCCTGTGTCGCCCCCGGCTGCGTCGACACGGCGCTCGCTTTGTACACGAGCCCGGCACCCGGTCCGTCGATCAGATTGCCCGGATGCTGGTGGATATCGACCCGTTCGAAGTACTCGGGAATCGGCAGGGTCGCATCGAGACGCAATCGATCCGAATCGATCCCTGCGGGCATTTCATCCCGAAAGTAGCGAACGAGCCCCCACCGCCCCGCGTACTTGGCGCGTTGGATATGACGCTCGAGCCATGCGTAGTAACAGTAGAGCGGACTCGCGTACATGACACGGGCTACGTCATCGGACGTGGCGATCGCTTGCCCTTCGGTGCGTCGTGCATAGTCGTCTTTGAGCGCGCTCCAGATGTCCGACATCCAGTACCGGCGCGCCTCGACCAGAAACCCCTGGAACGCCTTCATGTTGCGATCAGGCTGCACGGCTTGCCTCGACATCATTGCGGGACGCAGCCAGGCCGAGGACCGGTTCGAGCACGTGATGCACATACGCGCGGCGATCCTCCGCAATCGATTGCTCGATGGCGGTTGAACCGTTGAAGCCATCGATCTCGTCGCGACGCACCACGCCACGCTGCTCGAGCAGGTGCTCGAGGACGCTCACGCGCTCGCGCATGACCTGCAGCTCGGCGGCCAAATTGAACACGACACCCATCAATCGATCGATCGAGGGGTCGGGGAAGAACTGCTGCTCGGCCTGCCGCAATGTCGCCATGACCGCGTTACCTTCCCACTGCCTTCAGGAACTGGCTGATCGCAGCCTTCGACTCATCGTCGGCTTTCTGCAGCCACTCGGCCCGCATCGTCTCGCCGATCTGATTCAACTCCGCCTGAAAGGCAGACGATGGTTTGACGATCTTGATGCCCATCTCGGCCAGTTTCTTCCGCGCGGTATCGACGTTCTCACGACTCAAATCCCAGCCGCGCTTCTCGGCGATCGTCGAGGCATCGAGCATCGCCTTCTGTGCCCCAGCGGACAATTTCTTGAACGCGGTTTCATTGATGAAGACCATCTGCTTGGGCAACCAAGCATCGGTATCGTAGAAGTGCGACGTGTATTCCCACACCTTGAACACGACGCCGGTCGTGGGTGATGTGTTGAACATTTGCACCGTGCCGGTGGTCATTGCTTGCGGCAGCTCGGTAATTTGCACGGTCGTGGGCACGGTATTCATCAACCGTGCCAGGCGCGATGTCATTTCGTTGTAGGCGCGCTGGCGCAGGCCTGCGACATCCGCCAGCGAATTGACTTCCTTCTTGAAAAAGAAACCCTGCGACGGCCACGGCACGGCGTAGAGCAACCGCAGCCCTTGTTTTTGCATGTACCCATCGATATGCGAACGGGAAGCCTCCCACAGCTTCATGCCTTCGTCGTAACTCCGCACGAGGAAAGGCAGTCCGTCCACCTCGAAGACACGCTTCTCCGGGCCAAGGTTTTGCATGAGTTGCGTGCCAAGCTCGACCTGCCCGGTTTGCACCGCCCGTTTGATATCCGGATTCTTGTACAGCGAACCACTGAAATGCATCGTGATCTGCACCGATCCGTTGGTCGCAGCGCGAATCTCATCGGCCCATTTCAGCATGTTCACGTTCATGAATTCGGTCGGTGCGTACGCATCGGCCAGATTCATCTTCACTTCCTGCGAGAGTACAGGGCCGGGCATCGACGCCGCGATGCAGCCTGCAATCAACGCGACGCGCCATCCCTTGACGTTGGACATTTTTCGCATGAACTGCTCCTCCTAATGTGATAGGAATCTGCTTGGCAGCTCGCGCAGATTCCTGGTGCTAGTGTGGTGTGTCGACAGCAAATTGTCCACGGCGAGTCGGCCGCGGTCGGTTCACCCCGCGCGATCGTCGATTCAAATTTCGCGCGCCCGCTGCTCCCCTTCAAAAATGACGGCCTCGACCGACCGTGGCGCGACACAGTCACCGATCCGGTGGATTGGCAGCTTTGACGTCACGTGAGGTATCGGCGCCGGTTCGCGACCCAGGGCGAGGATAACGGTATCGACCGCAACGCGTCGCCGGACGGCCGGATGCCACAGGTCGTACAGCTCGATCATATCGCCCTCGATCCGTTCGACGAAGTGCTGGGCAACAATCTCGACCCGCGCGTCGCGAAGGCGCGGAAGGACGTGTGCGATGTCGTATGTGCGATAGAGCGCCTCGCCCCAGTAGGCGCGCGGAGTAACCAGCACGACGGTCGATCCGGTGCCGGCCAGGCGTTCGGCGATCCCGGCGGTGAGTTCTTCATGACCATCGTCAACGATCACGACGCGGCTGCCAAGCGCGGCCGGATCGGACATGACGTGCTCGATCGCCGCATCGATGCCGATGACGTGCGGCGCCGTTGCCCCCGGAATGCCGGTCCGCTCGGGTCGGTAGGCGCTATAGCCGGTGACCTCGAAACGGGCCCCGACCGCGAACACCAGCATGTCCGGCGTCAAGCGCGCTATCGCGGCGGCGTCGGCAGGTTGGCCGACTGCAATCACGACGCGATTCACTTCAAGCGTCTTGCGAAGGTCCTGAATCGCCTGCGCCCAGCGCTCACGACCGGGCAATGAAGCGAGCATCCGCAATCGACCACCGGGTTGTCCGGCAGATTCGATCAAGGTCACCGCATGACCGCGCGCGGCAGCGGTGCCCGCAAAGCGCATTCCTGCCGGCCCACCCCCCACCACGACCACACGTTTTGGGTGCGCGGTTTGCAGGAGGGTGCCATCGCCGAATGTTGCCTCGCGACCGAGCGCGGGATTCACGGCGCAGGCGACATGATTATTTTCCCCGAGGCGTCGTGTGCAGACACCGGCCCCGACGCATCGAACGATGTCACGCTCGCGACCTGCCTGGGCCTTCCTCACAAGATGCGGATCGGCCATTTGCGCGCGCGTCATCGCCACCATGTCGGCGTCGCCCGAATCGATGACGCGACTCGCGGTGGCGATGTCGAAAATGCGTCCGACCACGAAGATGCGGCCGCGATTGCCTACGACCCGCTTCGCGCGCGCCGCCGCCGGTGCGAGAAACGCATCCGGCAGATCGCTCGTCATCGGAGTGACCGACACGTGTTTGGCGAAGTATCCGCCCGCCGACAGATCGTAGAAATCGAACAGGCCGGCCGCGGCCAGATGTTCGAGTTGCACGAGAAAATTGTCTTCTGTAATGCCTGCACCATTGGCGAGCCGCTCATCGATCGACAAGCGCAGGCCGAGTGCGAATCGCGATCCGACCGAGCGCCGGACTGCCTCGCCGATGTCGAGGACGATGCGACAGCGGTCGAGCGCCGAGCCGCCATAGCGATCGGTGCGTCGATTGAACGCGGGGGAAAGAAACGCACCGAGGAGCTGACTATGGGCCGCGTGGATCTCGACCCCGTCGCATTCGCCCTCCTGCGCATTCCGCGCCGAGACAACGAACCCCTCGATGATCGAATGTACATCGTCCACGGTCATCACTGCGGGCTGCTCATGAAACTGCGTCGAGGCGATGGCCGATGGTGCCCATAGCGGACGCCAATCGTCGATGTACATCGTCCCCGAGCCCTGCGCCCCACCACAGAACAGTTGCACCAGCAAACGAGTGTCGTGCGGGCGGACCGCCTCCGCCAATCGTCGATACCCGGCGATCGCGCGGGAATCGTAAGCCCGGCACCCCTGCAGATAATTCGCTCCGGAAGGATGCGCCGCCTGTTGCTCGGTGACGATGAGGGCGGTACCGCCCGCCGCACGCTCGCGGTAGTAATCGATGTGCCGCTGCGACAGCACACCATCGATGCCATAGAGCAGCGTGTGCCCGGTGGTCATAACACGGTGTCGCACCCGCATACCGCCGATGTCGAGCGGGCTCCACAGGGCACTGCCGGCGCTGTAGCTCGTGTCGTGCGTGATCATGACCGTCTCCCGGACAAGTTATGTATATCGCATCATTGGGACCGAGGTTGGTATCCGGCATGGTCGAAGCCGACAGCTAAGGGTAGCCGAACGAGGTCCACACCATTGTGCGACGAGCGTCTCGGAGAGTAAGCTTACATTGCCGGTCCCACCGCGACCCCCAATACATTGGCGTCCCATGGTGCGACCCATTCATCACGGGAGACTTCGTAGCGTGGCCTCGAACATAGAACGCATCACAAGCGCGGATGTCCGTCAGGTCTTCGCGCCCTATCCGCTGGCGACGAAGAGCAACGGGTTGGTTTTCCTGTCCGGGATACGTGCCGGCATGACAGCATCCAATCCGCGCGGCTTTGAGGCACTGCCGAGCGAAGGCCAGGCGAAAAGGCAAGGCTATTCGCTCGCTGATACGCTCGAAGGTGTGGTCACGGCGGAATCGTGGAACGCCCATGAGAATCTCGAGCGCGTATTGCGGGTTGCCGGCACCATGGGCGATCAGTTGCTGCGCCAACACATCTGGCAGCGCGACAAGCGCTTTTTTCCATGCTACGAACGCGTGCGGATGCATTGGCAGGCGGCACCCGCCCCGAGTAGCGGGCTTGGCGTAGCGCGGATTTCCGGTCGCGCCGACGGTTGGATCGGCATCGATGGCATCGCGGTCTGTCCAGGCGAGAACGGCCTCTTCGGCGCGCGCCAAGTCATGAGCGGCGTCGACAGCAAGCAATTGCCGTCGGCATCGCACTACTCGCAAGCGGTCCGCTCCGGCCCACTCCTGTTTACTGCGGGACATATCGCGATCAAGACGGCCGAGCCCGGCAAGCCGCTGGTGAATTCGTTCGACGACGTGCCGCCGGAAGGGCGCTCTCTCGCGACGGGTCGCAGCCACCCCGATAGCCGCGACGGTCCGATCGCAGCGCAGACCTGGTACATCTACAACGAGTTGCGTCGCACGATCGAGCAGCATGGACTCGCCATGCGCGACGTTGTCCATGCCACCGTTTTCCTCGGCGATCTTCGCGACTTCGGAACGTTTCATCGTGTGCATCGGCACTTCTTTCCGGAAGAAGGTCCGTCCCTCTGCGTTGCTGGATTCGACGAAGTCGGGCATCGCGGATGCCGCATCGAGATCGAGCTGACGGCGTTGGACGGCAAGGCCGCGTTGACGACCGCAAGAACGCCATGGACCGGTGCCGCGCCGTTCGCGGCACCCGCGGTCATGCGCGCGGGCCCGTTGCTTTACTGCTCGGGAATGCTCGGGATCGGTGCGGACGGTCTGCTCGTGCATAGCGCCGATGCGCTGCCGGCGATTGCGCGCGGGCTCGTTCGCGAGCTCGAGGCCATTGAACGTGTGCGCGGATTGGCGGCGCAATGCTGGGCAGCGTTGTCGCAACTCAAGGCGTCATTGGCGAGCGCGGGATCCAGCCTCGCACACTTGGCCAAGACATCGGTGTACGTTCGAGATCAGCAGGATTTCGCCGTGTATGAACGTGTCCGCACCGAGTTCATGCGCGATAGCGAGCTGCCGGCGGTGGAGGTGATCGTCGTCCAAGGACCCGGGCCTGTTTCGCACGCTCACGTGCAGATCGAATCGATAGCGATCGTATAACGACAGATCTCAGCGAACATGAATCAACTACCTAGCGAAACCAGCGCGGTCGGCGTTGTTGATCATCTTGGTATCGTCGTACCCGATTTGGACGCGGCATGCGCGTTCTATCGCGACGTGCTCCGATTTCCTGTATCGGAACCTGTCTTCCACGACGATCAGGGCATTGCTGTCGCGTTCGTGCAACTTGCGAATGTGCGCGTCGAATTGCTGGCGGCGACATGCGAGCGTTCGCCTATTGAGGACGTGCTCGAAGATCAGACGATCAACCATTTTCTCGCACGCAATCCGCAGGGTGGGTTGCATCATGTCGCCTATGTGGTCGACGATCTCATCGCAACGCGCGATCGGTTGACGGCCGGAGGCTATCGCGCGCTCGGCAGTGGCAAGCCGATCATTGGCGCCGGCGGCTTACCGATTCTTTTCCTCGACCCGAAGCGAACCAGCGGCACGCTGATCGAGCTCAAGCAGGCAGGGCGCTGATTCGGCACCTCAGAAGTATTTCCAAAGCGATTCCTTGTGCTGCAGGGCGCGTGCTTCGATGTCGAGCGCGATCTTGCCCGCTTTCATGACGATCGCGCGTTCGACGATCTCAAGCGTTGCCAATACGTTCTGCTCGACGAGAATGACCGCGACTCCATATTGCTCGTTGATTCGCACGAGGCTTGCAAGCACATTCTGCGCTGCGACAGGCGAGAGCCCCGCCGTGGGCTCGTCGAGGAGGATGGCTTTCGGACGGCGCATCAGCGCCATGCCGACCGCAAGCATCTGCTGTTCGCCGCCGCTCATGGATCCGGCACGCTGCTCGCGCCGTTCGGCCAACACCGGAAATACGTCGAACGCAGTGGCGATCGGCGCCGATCCGGGTTGCATGCCTGCAATGTCGAGACATTGCAGGACGGTGAGGCTTGGAAATACGTTCCGCGACTGATGCACCATGCTGATGCCGTGGCGAACGTTTTGGTACGTTGCGCCGGGCCGGATCGCGTGTTCCTGGAATCGCACCGAACCGTCGGTGTCCTCGATCGCGCCGATCAGGCACTTGAGGAGCGTCGATTTGCCCGAGCCGTTGTGGCCGAAGATGCCGGTGCGCGCCTGTGCGGCGAATGTCAGCGAAACATTGTCAAGCGCAAGCAGCGAGCCGTAACGCGCACTCAATGCGTTGACCTCGAACAACGGGGCGATTTTCACGCCGCGGCCCCAAAGTAAAGCTGCGTCAGATTCGGATCGGCGATCAGCGTGTCGAGCGGGCCCGCAGCGATGATGCGACCGCCGAACATGAATACGGCGCGGCTACAGAGCGCCCGTACGAAAGATACGTTGTGCTCGACGATGACGATCGCTTTACCCGCGGCTGCCTGCGCACGCACGATCGCCGTGATCCGATCGAAAATCGTGCCTGAGACACCTGCCATCGGCTCATCCAGCAGTACGCAATGGCCATCGTTCATCAGCGCTCGGCACAGTCCGACAAGTTTTTGCTGGCCGTATGACAGCTCCGTTGGTAGCGCATCGGCCCGGTGCGCGAGTCCGACGGTGGCGAGCAAATCCATTGCACGCGCCCGCGCCGAATGTTCGACGCGACGCACGGCGCCGGGTCGGAAATAAATATTCGTGAGCTTTTCGCCCGGATACTCCCGTGCGGCGATGATCAGGTTATCGACCAGGCTCAGACTCACGAAGAGGCGTGTGTGCTGCCACGTTCGTGCAATGCCGAGCGCGGCGCGATCGTGGACCGGCATGTGCTCGGCACGTGTCCCGTTGATGAAAATCGAACCGCTGTCCGTCGGCAGAATTCCGGTGACGAGATTGAATAGTGTCGTCTTGCCCGATCCATTCGGGCCAATCAAACCCACCACTTCCCCTGCGCGAACGGAAAGCGATATCTCGTCCGCGGCAACGATCCCGCCGAATCGCTTGCAGACCCGTTCGATGCGAAGCACGTCGTCGGTCATCATGACTTCGTTTCAGCGGTCCGGCGCGATACGCCCGCTACCCGACCAGGCGTCGAGGCCCCCGCGCTTGCCACCAGCCAAACCCTGCGGTCGCCAGAACAGGAAGAACATGACAAGCGCAGTAAAGATCGCACCTTGCAACGGCCCCAGGATCGAGATCGGCAGATCCAGAAATCGCACCAGCTCCGGGATCACGGTCAGCATCACCGCGCCCACGACGGGTCCCCAGGTTGTCGCTGCACCACCGACGACCACCATCGTCAGCAGCGCAGCGGAGGTGAAAATGCCGAACTGTTCCGGCGTCAAGTACTGGAAAAAATGCGCATAGCATGCCCCGGCCAGCCCGGCCAGTCCTGAACCCAACGCGACGATGCCGATCTTGATTCGGACGGGATTGCGTCCGAGTACCTTGAAGGCGTCCTCATCATTGCGCATCGCCGTAATCGCTCGTCCATAGGGGCCGTTCACAAGGTGGCGCACCAGATACACCGCGCCTACCGCCAAGAGCACGATGAACCCGAGGAATATCTGGCGTCGATACGGCCCTTCGAGCAGTGAAGGGATGTTGGAGAGTCCATTGGCACCGCCGGTCCATCCGACATTGTTGATGATATGCACGAGTCCCAGCTGGAACCCCATCGTCGCGATGACCAGGTAGTCTCCTGATACGCGCAGAGCAGGGACTGAAACGAAGAGCGACGCCACCATCGTGATCAATGTACCGAGCACGATCGCGATTGGAATCGGCACGCCCGCCCACATCGCGAGCAGCGCGGAAGCGTACCCACCGATCGCAAAGAACACGGGATGGGCCACGGAAACCAATCCCCCGTAGCCCAGGATAAGGTTGAAACCCGCGGCGAGGATGACGTTGATCGCAGTGAGAATCGCTACCGTGTAGACGTATTCCATGATGCGCGCGGACTCAGGATGGCTTCGGCGTCGCGGGCGATTTCGCGTCGCTAGGTGCATCGCGTCTCGTCAGCTGAATACGCTTGGGCAGCACGACGCCTCGTGGGAACAGCAAGATGGCGACGAAAATGAGCGTATACGCGAGCAGGACCTGCCATCTGGATTCAATGACCAGGATGCTGAACGCCTGGATCACGCTGAGCAGCACCGCAACCACGCCTGCCGCGAACACGTTGCCCAAGCCCGCGAGGATCGTCGCGATCACGTTGTACATCAGCAGTTGGGTCAGCGGCGTGGATGGAAACAATGCCGCCTTGGTCCCGAACAGATACATGCACGCGACCAGCAATACTCCGGCTAACAACATAGCAATGATGTAGGCGCGCTTGCGGTCGATGCCATAGGTTTCGGCGAGCTCGGCGTTGTCGGCGACCGCGATGAGGCATCGGCCGGTGTTGGTCTTGTTCATGAACACATACAACGCGAGCACCAGCACCGCGGTAATCGAGATTGCAAAAAGATCCCAATGGCTCACGGCGATCGGCCCCACCATGAACACCGGCGAGATCAGCTCGGTCGTGATTGTTTTCGGCTCGGTGCCGAACACGAGCTCGGCGATATAGATCGCGAACTGCGCGAACATGATCGTGAAGATGAAATAGGTGAGTACCGAGGAGCGCCGTCGCCGCAGCACATCGAAGGCAAAGCGCTCGAGTGCCCAGGACGCAAGCAGCGTGACGACTAGTGCGAAGACGAGACCCGCCACGAGCGGCATCTCCATTACGCGCGTCCCGACGTACATCGCGTAGTACGCGACGACCATCACCCCGGCCTGCGCGAAATTCCAGACCTGATTGACTTTCAGGACCAGGGCGAATGCAATGGCCGACAGACAATAGAACGAAGCAGTCGCGAAACCGGTCCATGCAAGCTGCGCGACGATGGACAGATCGAAGATAGCCGCGCCCTCCGGAGCGGGCGCGTCAGTCCTGCCGGCCCACCAACTGGAAGCGACCGTCCTTGACCTGCCAGAAGTAAGTGGGCGAGTCGACCGAATGATCGTCCTTGAAGGTCACGCTGTTGGTCAACGGCAACTGGAGCGTTCGCACCGCGATCAGCGCCTTGCGCATATTCTCGCCGGTGATCGGGAGCTTATTGTCGAGACAGTGCTTGTAGAGCGCCGCCACGATATACACCGAGTCGTAGAAGAACTGCGTATACGGCAGGCCGTTCGGCTCGCGCTTGTGCGCCTTGTTCCAGCGTTCGAGGTAGGCGGGCAGGTTCTTGTTGTCTTCGACACTGGGTGCCATTGCAGTAACGATGATCCCCTCGGCACTCTTGCCGAGTTCCTTCACCATTTGTGGGTTGAACGCGGTCTGATAGCTCGTGACCTGCACATTCGACCCGAGCTGGCGCAATTGCGCCACGATGGCGGTGAAATCACGGATCACGCTGTGGATGTGCACAACATCCGGATTGGCCGAACGCACCTTGAGCACGAGCCCGGTGTAATCGGCGCGCTCCGCCTCATAGGACTCGTACACCGGCACCTGGCCGCCTGCATCGAGGAAGGCTTGACGCAGGATTTTCGCGCCCTCGATACCGGTCTCGTTGTTGACGAAGATGACCGCCGCACGCTTCTTGCCCATCTTGGTGACGAGATACTTGCCGAGCGCGCGCATATCGACATCGGCAAGCGGGAACGTTGTGTAGACGTAATCCCCAAGGTTCTTGATATCGGGCGAATTCGCCCCAACCGAGAGCATCAACACCTTTTCGCGATTGGCAATTGGTGCAACTGCCCGCACGACGTTGCTGAACGCGGTGATGAAGACCGGCACTTTGTCCACGCTGATCAAACGCTCGACCGCGGCGATCCCGACCTGGGGATTTGCTTGGTGATCGACGATGATGGCTTCGAGCTTGCGTCCGTTCACGCCACCCTTGGCGTTGATATCATCGACGGCCCAGCGCACGGCCTGCATCTGATCGACGCCGAAAATCGCGTTGGGGCCGGTGAGCGGATCGGCAACACCGAATCGCAGGACATCGCCGCTTTGCGCAAATGCGCTGCCAAGATATGGACTCATCCCGAGCGCGGCCAGGCTCTTGATGACCGATCGCCGCATGGCGCGGCGATGTGAATATGTATTCATTGGGTTCGCCTTTGTTCCGATTCCAACCGCTGCTGTCCGCGGCGCGGTGAACGTTCCCACAGTCGTCCCGGACGTGTCAAGGGCGGGGCGTGTTTGGTCGATACGCACGAAGGACCCTCATTGCGTGGCGACCAATCGCAGGATATGCGCTCGGTACTGATCCTTCCCAACGGCCACGGCACCCAGTGAATGCTGTTGTCTATCGCCCAGCCCTCCCGAATCGCCTCGTCCATGGTTGACATCAGCCGCCGGGCTACTGATGTCGATGCGCTGAGCGGCCGGCTGACCCCACGATCTCATGAAATGGCAGGGTCGACTTGGTGCCTCACCTGTCTTTCGAGGGACGGCTGAACAACTTGTTCGGCAGGCCCTCGACGTAGCCGATGGCTTCATCGACCCGCACGACATCGGCATACTTTGCGTTCATGTCGCACAAATTGATCGCGTGCGAGGCTTGCGATCGGTCGTAGCAGCCTTCCTCGACCACCACCACGCGGAAGTTGTAGCTGAAGCCGTCGATGACCGACGCGCGCACGCATCCACTGGTCGAGACGCCGGTGATCAATAGCGTGTCCACCTTGAGATCGACAAGATAGCTCATCAGCGGCGTCCCGAAGAACGCGCTCGGCTTCTGCTTTTTGATGACAAGTTCCCGCGGCAGGGGCGCCACGTCCGGGACGATCGCATTGCCGCGCTCCTCGCGATCGTAGTCCTCGAGAAAACGGGCATTCTTCAGGCCCCAGCTCCCGAGATCGAAGCCGTCCGTGCGGCGTTCGCCCGTGGTATAGATCACCGGTAGCTCCTTGGCGCGGCACGCCGCAAGCAACCGCTTGATGTGGCCGATCGCCACCCAGCCCTCTTCCCCGCACGCGTTGTGCCAGGTCTTGACCATATCGAGGATGGGCTCCGGATGTTCGCCGGTGAAATTGGTGTTGACATCGACAATGAGAAGCGCGGGGCGCGTGCCGAATCCCGCTTTTACGCCGTAGCCGGACGCATTGAATACCGCCTTATCGCGTTCCGTCAAAAACGTGTCCCACACTTTTGCGTCCATGGTCGTTTGTTCTCCAAGGTATGCTTGTCGCTCGTTTTCTCAATACGAGTCCAGACATGAAAAAAGAGATCGTTCGCGTTGGAAAGATATCCGAAGCCATCGAGGCCCGGAAAGTGCCGTTGTCGGCCGTCACGAAGGGCGCCGGGCTCGTGTTCGTCGCGGGACTTCCGCCGCTCGACAGGCACACCGGCGAGCTGGTTCGCGGTGACATCAACGTGCAGACCCGCCATTGCCTCGAGAACGTGAAGGCAGCGCTCGAGGCGGCCGGGTCCTCCCTCGAGAAGGCGCTCAAGGTTACCGTCTACATCACCAACAGTGCGTATTTCGAAGACGTCAATCGCATCTACGCGGAATACTTCAAGCATGAGCCGCCTGCACGCACCTTCGTGAACGTCGGCGCCTGGCCCTGGCCGTTCGACATCGAGATCGAAGCGATCGCGCTGGCCTAGTCGTCACACAGGGCGACGCAGTCGATTTCGACACGCACGCCCCAGCCGAGTTCGCAGGCCACGGTCGTTCGCGCGGGCGGATTCACCGGAAAGAACTCGCGATAGGCGCGGTTCATGTTCTCGAATTCGACCATGGTGTCGATGAAAACGCCCACCTTCACAACCTTGGCGAGAGACGATCCGTTGGCTTCCAGAATAGTCTTCAGGCACTGGAGCGTGACACGCGTCTCGGATTCCATAGTGCCGTGCTGGATGCCGCCTTTCACCGGGTCGAACGCGACCGCTCCGGAGCAGAATATGAAGCCGTTCGCCTTTACCGCCGCGCACAGCGGAACTCCGAGGTTCCGGTTGGCGTTGGTCTTGGGCGGCGTGTTGATGTGAATCTTCTCTCCGACCTTGGTGCGTTCCCAGCCATCCGCTTTGGATTTCGCTGTTCTTGCCATTTCACTCCTCCTGTTTCGTGTCCGGCCACAACGGGATTCCTGTTCAGTAGGTTGTATCAACCTGATAGGCGCTCCGCGGCTTCCACTTCAGCAACCTGCGCTCGATCCGGATCATTACGTTGTTCAGCATCATCATGAGCGCCATCATCACGATCAGCATGGCCATCGTGCCCGTCGTATTGTAGGTGGTGGAGTACTGGTTGAGCCGGTACCCGAGGCCCTCGGATGCCGCGAGGAATTCACCCACGATTACCCCGATCAGGGCGAACGGTAGCGCGGTGCGAAGGCCGGTCATGATCCAGCTGGTCGCCGCAGGGAGCATGACCTTTGTGAAGATCTGCCATTCCGAAGCACCCTGGACACGGGCCACGTTCACCAAGCCGGTCTCCACGTTCAGAATGCCGGCGAGCGTATTGAAGAACGTGAGGAAGAAGACGAGCGTCGCGGCAAGCACGATCTTCGAGGCCATGTCGATGCCGAACCAGATGATGAGCAGCGGCGCAAGCGCGATGCGGGGGATGCTGTTCAAGGCGACGAACATCGGATCGCAGATCTGCGCGGCGACCGGCCAGCGAGCGAGAAACACCCCGAGAATGACGCCCCCGAAGCCGCCGATGGCATATCCGCCGAACATCTCCGAGGCGGTGACACGCAGATCGTTATAGAAGGAGGACTCGAACAGTTCGGACCACAGCTTGACCGAGATGAGGCTGGGTTTGCTGACGAAGAACACGTCCACCCATCGGCCCGCGGCGTACTCCCAGAGCGCCAGGACGATAACCACGGTTGCAAGCTGGCCCAGCAGCACCTTCTGGCGCTGGGACAAGAGCCCCTTTTCCATCGAATCGTTCGTCATAGGCTCGCTCAGCTTGCCGTGCCGCGAACTTGCACTTCGAGCTCTTTCCAGATCTCGTCGTACAACCGGCGGAACTCCGAGTCGTCGTGGATGTGGAAGATGTCGCGCGGGCGTGGAATGCTGATCCGGTCGTCGCGCACCATCCGTCCCGGACGAGCGCTCATCAGGAGCACCCGGTCTGCCAGCCCGATGGCCTCCGTGAGGTCGTGCGTTATGAAAATCACGGTGGCGCGCGAGGTTTCCCACAACTTGAGCAGTTGATCCTGGAGCACGATCCTGGTCTGGGCATCCAGCGGCCCGAACGGCTCGTCCATCAGTAGGACCTCGGGTTCGTAGACGAGTGTGCGAATGATGTTGCCGCGCTGGCGCATCCCGCCGGAGAGTTCATGCGGATAAGCCGTTTCGAAACCTTTCAGCCCCACGCGTTCGATCCAGGCGTCCGCGCGGCGGTAGCGCTCGACCGAGGCCATTCCCGCGATCTCAAGCGGGAATGCGACGTTGTCCCGCAACGTGCGCCAGGGGAAGAGATTGTCCGACTGGGTGATGTACCCGATTCGCCGGTCCACGCCGGCAATTCTGATACCGTTGAACGTGACCTCACCCTCGGAGGCCGGCATCAGCCCTGCCACGATGTTGAGGAGCGTCGACTTGCCGCACCCGCTGGGCCCGACGATCGTCAGGAATTCGCCCTTTTGAACGTCCAGATCGATCCGCTCGAGCGCGGTAATGCGTGCCCCACGCGATACGAATCGCTTGGCAACCGCCCGGATGTGCAGCACCCCGGAACCAGGCTAGGCGGCGACTACTTGCACTTGCCCGGCAGGAATGAGTTGTCGGCGACCGCATCGAATGGAACGTTCTTCTTCAGCTGCTCGACGCGCTGCATAAACTCGACGGCGGCCTGCACGGCTCGTGGTGTGATGCAGCCGGACGGGGTGATGGCTGAACGCACATTGCTCATCGAATCGAGGAGAACCTTCGTTTCCACCGTCTCGAAGCGCTTCCTCAGCACTTCAAGATGCTGGCTTGGGGTCGCATTCAGAATCCACTCGTTACCCTTCACGAGTGCGCGAAGAACCTTGCGGACCGTCTCCGGGTTCCCCTTGGCGTACTCCGGGAGCACGTACACCAATTCGAAGAGGAATTCCGAGAATGCCTTGTCCTCGCCTTGCGCATTGTTCACGAACCAAACCGACTTGCCGCGCGACACCGCGAGTTCGACCATCGGGCTCGCGAAACAGCCGACATCGACCTGTTTGTTCTCAACCGCCGCGAGCATCTGTGGCCCACCGCCGATGCCCACGATTTTCACGTCCTTTTGCGGTACGAGATTCCCGCGCTTCGCATAGTCCACGGCGATTACGAACGAAAAAGCACCGGGCCGTGTACCACCGACCGTCATACCTTTCAGTAGTTTGAACTTCTCGGTCAGGGCCATGCCGTCCTTGAGGCCCGCTTTGTCCGCCGATTCTTTGTTCATGAAGCAATGGATGCCCATCTTGTTGGACATCGACATCACGGCCTTGAGCGGCTTGCCCTGCTCGAACGCGGTGAGAAGGCGGTTGGGGGTGGAGGCCGTGAATTGCACCGAGCCCGCGATGAGCGCATCCACGTCCGGTCCATCGCCTTGGGTAGAGATCACTTGCATCTCGATGCCCTCATCCGCGAAAAAGCCTTTGTCCTGGGCAACGTAGATCGGATAGAACACCAGCGCCGGCACCGGAATGGCCATGCGTAGCTTCTGTAACGCCGGCTGCGCGAGCACCAGATTCGAGCCTGCCGCCAGCCCTAGCCCCAGGGCACCGGCCAGCGCCGCCTGTGCCACGCTCCGCTTCGCGATTCCTGCGCTCGATTTGACTGACACGTCTATCTCCCTCCCAAGTAGTTGGTGACGCGTTTCAATGCGGTGTCCGATCCATTGCTGCCGCCGAGAACAATTCTTCGACGGCCAGCTCCCGCGCCGTAACCCCTGAACGCTAGAGTATCGGATATTCGGCTCGCTCGCGGCGCGGATCTGAGAAACGTCATACGGCCAGTAGTTGCCCCCACAACCATCCGCACGCGCCCGAGATCCGCGGGCACCGTGGGCCACGAGCGCGCGGCCATCGAGAAGCGCCGGCGTGCGGTGACAGCGCGGGTGTCGACAGCGTGCGTGGCGAACCCGGCCCGAAGAGCGAGGCCGTCTATACTTGCCGGCCCATACAAGACGACTGCGACAACGCATGAGACGACGCCTACCACCGGTCGCCCGCTGCATCGCGGCGGCTGTACTGTTCACCACGCTAAGCGCGCCGGGAATCGCGGCCGAGTTTCCCGTCAAATCGGTTCGCATCGTCGTGCCCTTTCCGCCCGGTAGTGGTACCGACGTGATTACCCGTCTTGTCACTGATCACGCGAGCAACCCCAAGCTCTACTCGAAGCTCCCATATGACACCGGGCGGGATTTTCAGCCGGTCTCGCAGGTCGGCGCCTCACCAATGTTGATGCTCGTCGAACCGTCGCCGGGGTGTTGAACGATTCCGAGATGCGGGAGCGATTCATGACACTCGGCGTCGCCGCGAAGCCCAGCGCGCCCGACGAGTTTCGCGCGTTCATCTCGCTGGAGATCACGCGCTGGTCCAAACTCATCGGCAAAATCGGACTGAAGGCTGAGTGATCCGCATGACCGACCGATGGAAGACGCGCTTCACCGTGTCTGGTCGAGGACCCGCCCTGGTGCTGATTCATGGCGTAGGGCTAGATCTGACCATGTGGGATGCGACGCTGCCAATCCTCGAACCCCATTTCACTGTGATTCGATACGACCTGATCGGTCACGGCGCAACGCCGGCGGCGGGATCGCGGGTCACACTTGATGAATTCGTCGCGCAGCTCGCCGATCTGGTGGA
>JBJXGX010000161.1:0-18950 GCA_046160305.1 Burkholderiales bacterium | reverse complement strand
GGGTCTCCTGCAACTGAAAGGCCATCGATCGGTCGGCGGAATGCGCGCCTCCATCTACAACGCGATGTCGATCGAAGGCGTCGAGCGGTTGCTGGACTACATGCGCGAATTCGAGAAGGTCAGGGCCTGAATGACTGCCAAACGCTTCGAGATTCTTGTCCTCAACAACATCGCCGCCGTCGGCCTGCAGCGATTGCCTGCGCAGGGCTATCACGTCGGCAAGGACACCAAGGCGCCCGACGCGGTGCTCGTTCGCTCCGCGGACATGCACGCGATGCAGATTCCGGCATCCGTTCGCGCGATCGGTCGTGCGGGCGTGGGGACCAACAATATTCCGATCGGGGCGATGAGCGCGCGCGGTGTGCCGGTATTCAATGCGCCGGGCGCCAATGCCAACGCAGTGAAGGAGTTGGTCGTCTCGGGCATGCTGATCGCGGCGCGGAATCTCGTTCCCGCCTTGCAGTTCGTCGCGTCGCTTCGCGGCCAGGCATGGGAGTCCGATGCGCTCGATGAGCGTGTCGAAGCAGGAAAAAAAGAATTTGCCGGGATGGAACTGCCGGGCCGAACGCTTGGCGTCATCGGGCTCGGGAAAATCGGCAGCCTGGTCGCAGACGCCGGAATCCGCCTCGGCATGAATGTCCTTGGGCATGATCCGCAGATCACGGTCGAGGCCGCATGGAGCCTGCCCTCCCAGGTCCGGCGCGCCGACTCGATCGATCAGGTCCTGCGCGAGAGCGACTTCATCAGTCTGCATGTTCCGCTCAACGATGCGACGCGTGGATTGATCGACGAGCGCGCGCTCACGGAGATGCGAAGCGGCGCCGTGCTCCTCAATTTCTCGCGTGACGCGGTGGTCGACGAGCCCGCGGTCGTCGAAGCGCTCACGGATGGAAAGCTGCGCTGCTACGTGACGGATTTTCCGTCGCCCGCGCTCATTGCAGAGCGCGGCGTGATCGCGCTTCCGCATCTTGGCGCGTCGACCCAGGAGGCCGAAGACAATTGCGCGATCATGGTGGCCGACCAGGTGCGCGATTATCTGGAGCACGGCATCGTCCGCAACGCGGTCAATTTTCCCGATGTCGTCATGGCACGTGAATCACCGTTCCGTGTCGCCATCGCGAACAGCAACGTTCCCAATATGCTGGGTCAGATTTCCACGGCCATGGCGAACGCCGGTCTAAACATCCACAACATGATCAACAAGTCGAAAGGCGAGATGGCCTACACCTTGGTCGATTGCGATAGCGATGTCCCCGCCTCGGCGATCGAGGCGCTCGAGAATATTCGCGGCGTGTTGGCGGTGCGGTACCTGCCAGCACATAGCGGGTAGCCCGGCGGACCGCGGGTGGAATCCATGGCCGCCGACCAAGATAAGCGCCCCGCCGACGGCATTGCGCAGCATCGGGTGGGAATCGATCAGATCGACCGCGAGATCGTGCAGCTCGTCTCGGCGCGCGCGGCGCACGCGCAGGCGATCGGCCACTTGAAAGGCGGAGGGGTGGTGTACCGCCCGGAGCGTGAGGCGCAGGTGCTCGCGCAAGTGGCGGCGACGAACCCCGGACCGCTTTCGTCCGAGGCGGTCAAACGCGTCTTCGTTGAGATCATGTCCGCGTGTCGCGCGCTCGAGCAGACGGTCCGGGTCGCTTATCTTGGACCCGCGGGAACCTTCAGTGAAATGGCCGTCGGGCAACATTTCGGTCAATCGGTCGAGAGCGAACCCTGCGCATCGATTGATGCCGTGTTTCGTTCCATTGAAAGCGGTGGCACGCACTACGCGGTCGTCCCGGTAGAGAACTCCACCGAAGGTGCGATCGGTCGTACGCTCGATCTGCTGCTCACAACGCCGGCTGTCGTGTGCGGCGAAGTGGTGGTCCGCGTGCATCAGAACCTGATGGTGAAGGCCGGCGGTCTCGCGGATATCGTGAAGGTCTATTCGCATGCCCAGTCGCTTGCGCAATGCCATGGCTGGCTCAATGCCAACCTTGCGCGCGCCGAGCGCATCGCGGTCTCGAGCAACGCCGAAGCGGCGCGCGTCGCGGCCGGAGAGCCCGGCGCAGCGGCCATCGGCCCCTCGATCGCGGCCGATCGATATGGCCTCTCGATCCTTGCCGCGAAGATCGAAGACGATCCGCGCAACCGCACACGCTTTCTTGTCCTGGGACGCCAGAGCACCTCGCCAAGCGGGCGTGACCGCACCTCGCTCGTCATGTCCGCACCGAATCGCCCGGGCGCGGTGCATGCACTGATCGCCCCGTTCGCCGAGCGTGGTGTGAGCCTGACCCGCATCGAGTCGAGACCTGCGCGCACCGGACAGTGGGACTATCTCTTCTACATCGATATCGAGGGTCACGAGCAGGACGCCGCCGTCGGACAGGCGCTTGGAGAGCTGGCCAAGCTCGCGCCCTATCTCAAGATCCTCGGGTCGTATCCGACCGCCGCGATTTAACTGGAGCGCCATGGCGCGCGATGTGAAGCGCCATGTAGCGCAGTGTGTTTTCCGAGGAACAGTCATGGCACCAAACGAGCTCCGTGATCTTTGTGAACAGTCGCCCGACTACGTTCGCTCGATCGCGCCCTATCAGCCCGGCAAGCCGATTGCCGAGCTCGCCCGCGAATACGGGCTCGACCCGTCGGCTATCGTCAAGCTGGCATCGAACGAGAATCCGCTCGGACTGAGTCCCGCCGCGAAGACTGCTCTTGAACGTGAGATCGCCGATCTCGCGCGTTATCCGGACGGCGGTGCGTTCGATTTGAAGGCGGCACTATGCAAACGCTATCGGGTCGCGCAGGAAAATATTGTCGTCGGAAACGGCTCGAACGATGTGCTCGAGCTTGCGGCAGCGGCCTTTCTCGCGCCGGGGCGTTCCGCGGTGTACTCACAGCATGCGTTCGCTGTCTATCCGCTCGCGACCAAGGCCCGCGGGTCCAGAGGGATCGCCGTCCCAGCCAAGCAATTCGGGCATGATCTCGATGCGATGGCCGCGGCGATTGCGCCGGATACGCGCATCGTGTTCATCGCGAATCCGAACAATCCCACGGGCACGTTCGCGCCCCACGCCGAAGTCGAACGGTTCCTCGAGAAAGTCCCGCGCAATGTGCTTGTCGTGCTCGATGAGGCGTACAACGAGTATCTTCCCGAGGCGCTGCGTTTCGATACGGTGAAGTGGCTCGAGCGCTTTCCGAACCTGGTGATCGTGCGAACCTTCTCGAAGGTATATGGACTCGCCGGACTGCGCGTCGGATTCGGGCTCATGCACGCGGCTGTTGCCGATCTTCTCAACCGCGTTCGCCAGCCGTTCAATGTCAACAATCTCGCACTTGCCGCCGCCGCAGCCGCACTGGAAGATCACGCGTTCATCCAGAAGAGTTTTCAACTCAATCGCGATGGGTTGAAACAACTCGAAGCGGGTGCGCGCAAGTTGGGCTTGGCATTCATTCCCTCGGTCGGCAATTTCATCACGATCGAATTCGCCCGCGCGCAAGGCAAGCCACAGGGTGGTGTGATTTTCGAGAAATTGCTGCGTGAAGGGGTGATCGTTCGCCCGGTGGCAGGCTACGAAATGCCTGATCACCTGAGAGTGACGGTCGGGACCCCCGCGGAGAATGACCGGTTTCTGTCGGCGTTGTCGCGGACGTTGGGCGCTTGAGGGAATTTCTGCTTCAGTCTTGAACGGATTGGATGGGTTGTGATCGAGCGGTTGGTCGTCATTGGCGTTGGATTGATCGGCGGCTCATTCGCGGCCGCCTTGAAGGCGCGCGGGCAGGTCGGTCACGTGGTGGGGGTTGGTCGCAGCACGGCCAATCTCGAACAAGCGCGAAAGCTTGGACTCATCGATTCGATTGCAGGGGTTGCCGAGGCGGTGCGTGGCGCGGACTTCATCTTGCTGGCGACGCCGGTTGGTCAGATGGAGGCGCAATTCGGCGCGATGGCGCCGTATCTTGATCGCGCCGCGGTGGTCACCGATGGGGGCAGTACGAAGGCGGATGTCGTTGCCGCGGCGCGACGCGGGCTCGGTGCAACGGTCGCACAGTTCATTCCCGCGCATCCCATCGCGGGCAGCGAGAAAAGTGGCGCGGGTGCGGCGCTGGCAGACCTTTTCCTCGGTCGCAGAACGGTGCTGACGCCGATAGCGGAGAACAAGCCGGCATCGATTGCACGGGTGCGCGCCGCCTGGGAAATTTGCGGGGCCACCGTGGTCGAAATGCGTGCGGCCGAACATGACACGGTCCTTGGCATCACGAGCCATCTGCCGCATGTGCTTGCTTACGCAATGATGCACCAGGTTTTCACCGATCCTCAGCAGGCGCTCTTGCTTGCGAACGCGGGCAGCGGATTTCGCGATTTCACGCGGCTCGCCGGTGGCCAACCGGAAATGTGGCGGGATATCCTGCTATCGAATCGATCGGCCTTGCTCGCGGCAATGGATGGATTCGATGCGAGCGTCGCCACGCTGCGTGCGGCAATCGAAGGTGAGGACGGTGCGCTGCTCGATCGGATCTTCGGTGCGTCGCGAACGCAACGCGAAGCATGGCTTGCGCGCAACGAGAGCGGTACGCGCGCACCCCGTGGTGAAGAGTAGTGACGATGACTGCGCCCGGCGGTCGCCCCGCATTCTTCGATCTCCAACCGATCGAGCGGGTTGGCGGAACGGTCATCCTGCCCGGCTCGAAAAGTATTTCGAACCGGACCTTGCTCCTCGCCGCGCTTGCCAGCGGGACGACCTTGGTGCGCGGACTGCTCGCATCGGACGACACGGCGCGGATGTTGGAGGCGCTCGCCACGCTTGGCATCCGCGTTGAGCGCGACGGGGCTACGAACGATTATCGGGTCGAGGGCGCAGCGGGCGTCGTTCCGGGGCGAAGCGCCGCGCTCTTCCTCGGCAACGCGGGGACCGCATTTCGGCCGCTCACTGCCGTTCTCGCGTTGGCCGGTGGGCACTACAAGCTCTCGGGTGTGCCCCGCATGCATGAGCGTCCGATCGGTGATCTGGTCGACGCGCTGCGAATGGCCGGGGCCGATATCCGCTATCTCGCCAACGAAGGGTATCCGCCGCTTGAGATCCATCCCGGTACGATTGTCGCCGCACCGCGCGTCGCGGTGCGCGGCAATGTTTCAAGCCAGTTTCTCTCGGCGCTACTGATGGCTTTGCCACTGACGCAACGCGATTCGACGGTCGAGGTTGTGGGCGACCTCATTTCCAAACCCTATGTCGACATGACCTGCCGGCTGATGGAGCGATTCGGCATTGTTGTTCAACGTGAGGGCTGGAATACCTTTCGCATCCCAGGATCACGGCATTACCAAAGCCCACACACCATATTCGTCGAGGGGGATGCCTCGTCGGCGTCGTATTTCCTGGCGGCCGGTGCGATCGGCGGCGGACCAGTGCGGGTGGAGGGCGTCGGCATCGGGAGTATTCAAGGGGACATTCGATTCGTCGAGGTCGTGCGTGCGATGGGTGCGCGGGTGACCATCGACGAGAACGCCATCGAGGTCAATGGGGCGCGGCCGCTCAATCCGATCGTGGCCGATATGAATCACATTCCCGACGCCGCGATGACCGCCGCGATGATGGCGCTCTTCGCGAGCGGCCCAAGTACGTTGTCGAATATCGGCAGTTGGCGGGTCAAGGAGACCGATCGCATCCATGCGATGGCGACCGAGCTCCGTAAAGTCGGGGCAACGGTGGAAGCGGGGGACGACTTCATTCGCATCACGCCGCCCAAGACATTCACGCCCGCTACGATCGATACCTATGATGACCATCGCATGGCCATGTGTTTTTCGCTCGCTGCGTTGGGCGGCGTACCGATTCGCATCAATGATCCGGCCTGTGTTGCGAAGACCTTCCCAGATTATTTTGAAGTCCTGGCCGGCATCGTCCATCAGGGGACACAAGGGTGAGCGCCGAGACGGTGCCCGTTATCGCGATCGATGGTCCGTCCGCTTCGGGCAAGGGAACGGTCGCGGCGGGGGTGGCGTTCGACCTCGGATTTCACTACCTTGATAGTGGCGCGCTCTATCGGCTCGTGGCCAAAGCGGCCCTGGATCGCCGTGTGATGTTGCGCGATGAATCGACTATCGCGTCAATTGCCGCCGATCTCGATGCGCGCTTCGATGGCGCGACCATTTTCCTCGACGGTCAGGATGTTTCCGATGCCATCCGGCTTGAGATCATCAGCGCCGGATCGTCCGTGGTCGCTGCCTTGCCGGCAGTACGCGCTGCTCTGTTGGAGCGCCAGCGTGCGTTCCGTATCGCACCCGGGTTGGTGGCCGACGGCCGGGATATGGGCTCGGTTGTCTTTCCGGATGCCACATTGAAAGTCTATTTGACAGCGGCCGCCGAAACCCGCGCTGAACGGCGCCATAAGCAGTTGATCGGAAAAGGGATCTCGGATAACATACCGCGCCTTTTGCAAGAGCTTCGAGACCGCGACGAGCGCGACCGCAATCGCCCCGTGGCACCGCTGATTCAACTCCCCGACGCCCACTTGCTCGACACCACCGACCTCACGGTCGATGAAGCTATCGCGTCGGTGTTGCGATGGTACGAGCAGGCGATCGCCCATTCTTCCGCGGCAACGCGGGGGGCGGGCAGCGGCTGAGCGAGGAGGATCTAGAAGGATCGAGAAGCACATGGTGATGGCGGCATGAGCCGCCATTTTATTCAACCCAACCCCGGCGGGCATTTCACCCTGTCGGTTCGCGCACCGATGCGCGAATCCGCCAAACGTTCGTAGTCCGTACCGGGTCAATCAGGTAACTCAATTCATGGCGAATCCTTCCGTCGCAGTGCCCACGCCGTCTTCGATGCCTCCAATGATGGAGAGCTTCGCGGCGCTATTCGAGGAAAGCCTCAGCCGCAAGGAAATGCGGATCGGCGAGATCATCACCGCCGAAGTTGTTCGTGTCGACCAGAACGTCGTCATCGTCAACGCCGGTCTGAAATCCGAAAGCGTGATTTCGGTCGATGAGTTCAAGAATGATCGTGGCGAACTGTCGGTCAAAGAAGGCGATTTCGTCTCGGTATGCATCGAGGCACTTGAAGACGGATTTGGCGAGACGCGCCTCTCGCGGGACAAGGCGAAGCGCCTCGCCGCGTGGCTCGATCTCGAGAAGGCGCTCGAATCGGGCGAGCTGGTGAGCGGTGTCATCAGCGGCAAGGTGAAGGGCGGCCTGACCGTGATGTGCAACGGTATCCGCGCGTTTCTGCCCGGCTCGCTGGTCGACATGCGCCCGGTCAAGGACACGACGCCCTACGAGGGCAAGACGCTCGAGTTCAAGGTCATCAAGCTCGATCGCAAGCGCAACAACGTGGTCGTATCGCGGCGTGCGGTGCTCGAGGCAACGGCTGGGGCCGAACGCGAACACTTGCTCGCGACCCTGCAGGAAGGCGCGGTCGTCAAAGGAATCGTCAAGAACATCACCGACTACGGCGCCTTCGTCGACCTGGGTGGTATCGATGGCCTGCTGCATATCACCGATCTCGCATGGCGGCGTGTGAAGCACCCGACCGAGGTCGTCAATGTCGGCGATGAAGTGACCGCCAAGATCCTCAAGTTCGACGCCGAGAAGAATCGCGTATCGCTTGGTCTCAAGCAGCTCGGTGAAGATCCGTGGGTGGGCATCTCGCGGCGTTACCCGACCGGCACGCGGCTGTTCGGCAAGGTCACGAACATCACCGACTACGGCGCGTTCGTCGAAGTCGAGAGCGGCATCGAAGGCCTGGTGCATGTGTCCGAGATGGATTGGACCAACAAGAACATCCATCCGTCCAAAGTCGTGCAGGTGGGCGATGAGCACGAAGTGATGATCCTCGAGATCGATGAGGAACGCCGCCGTATTTCCCTTGGCATGAAGCAATGCCTGCCGAATCCCTGGGAAGAGTTCTCGGTCAACCACAAGAAGGGCGAGAAGGTGCGCGGTCAGATCAAATCGATCACCGACTTCGGTATCTTCGTCGGGTTGCCGGGCAACATCGACGGGCTCGTACACCTGTCCGATCTTTCCTGGAGCCTCACCGGCGAAGAAGCGGTGCGCAACTACAAGAAAGGCGATGAGGTCGAGGCCGCCGTGCTGTCGATCGACGTGGAGCGTGAGCGTATCTCGCTTGGCGTCAAGCAACTGGAAGGCGACCCGTACAACAATTTCGTCGCGATACACGATAAAGGCGCCGTAGTTACCGGCACCGTGAAATCGGTCGATGCCAAGGGCGCGGTCATCCAGCTCGAACCGGAGGTCGAAGGTTATCTGCGTGCGTCGGAAGTCTCGCGCGACCGCGTCGAAGACGCGCGGACGCTCTTGAAAGAGGGCGATGCGGTGACGACGATGATCATCAACATCGATCGCAAGAACCGCAACATCAACCTGTCGATCAAGGCGAAGGACTTCTCCGAAGAGAACGAGGCGATGGCCAAGATCCAAAGCGAAAGTGCCGCCGCGACCGGCAGCACCAACCTCGGCGCACTGTTGAAAGCAAGGCTCGATCGCGGCACCCCGCAATGATCGAAGGTACGACCTACGACGACGAAGCGGCGGCCGACACGGTCGGTCGCGGCGGGATGACGAAGTCCGAGCTCATCGCCCGGCTCGCGTCCCGCTACCCGCAGCTCGTCGCCAAGGATGCCGAGTACGCGGTCAAGATGATCCTCGATGCCATGACAAACAGTCTGGTGAATGGCGAGCGCATCGAGATCCGTGGATTCGGCAGCTTCGGCCTCAATCAGCGGCCGGCGCGCGTGGGGCGCAATCCGAAATCCGGCGAAAAGGTGCTCGTGCCCGAAAAACTCGTTCCCCATTTCAAGGCGGGCAAGGAGTTGCGGGAAAGGGTCGACGACAAGACGGACGATTCCGCGGGCTAGCGGATTGCCAGGTGACAAATCGTTCGCGGCGGCATCGAGTGCGGTGTCGCCGTTGTTATTTCAGCACATGCCGGGGAGACATGCCGTGCCAGCGCTGGTGAAGATCCTGACTTGGCTTATTCGTGGATTCGTGTTTCTCTTCATGCTGTTGTTCGCGATGAAGAACACCGATCCGGTGAGCCTCCATTTCTATCTCGGGCACTCGTGGAGCGCACCGCTTGCGCTCGTTCTGTTCATTACCCTCGCGATTGGCGCCCTGCTCGGTCTTGTCGCGGGTCTCGAACGCGTGGTCGCGCAAAGACGTGAAATCATCGCCCTCAAGCGGGAGCTTCGTTTGCGATCGGCCGAAGGGGCGCGCCGTGCCGAGCCCCCTCCCGTGCCGGATGAAGTTGTACGGCCGTTGCCCGATGGCCCGCTCGGTCATGCGTGAGCGTGGCAACGGATCTCTGACGGCACCCTGAAGGCACGCGCTCAATGGAATTCGAGTTCTGGTGGCTGATCGGGTTCCCGGTTTTTTTCGGGCTGGGGTGGCTTGCCGCCCGCATCGATCTCAAGCACCTGATCTCGGAATCGCGAGCGTTACCGCGCTCCTATTTCAAAGGGCTCAATTTCCTTTTGAACGAGCAGCCGGATCAGGCGATCGAAGCGTTCATCGAAGTGGTCAAGGTCGAGCCCGAGACGATCGAGCTGCACTTCGCGCTCGGCAGTCTGTTCAGGCGGCGCGGGGAGACCGACCGCGCGATCCGCATGCATCGAAATCTACTTGAGCGGACCGATCTTGCGCCGGAACAGCGGCAGCACGCGCTGATCGAACTGGGCGAGGACTACATGAAGGCGGGTCTGCTTGACCGCGCCGAAGAATCCTATACACAGCTGCGCGACGGTCCGTTTCGCGCCCGCGCGCTGAAGAGCCTTCTCGAGATCTTCCAGATCGAAAAGGATTGGCGCAAGGCGATCGGTATCGCCCAGGAATCGGCGAAAGACTCCGGTCAGTCGTGGAGCAAGGAGATCGCGAACTACTGGTGTGAGATCGCGGTCGCCGAGATGAACAAACCTGACGCGGTGAGCGCCCGCGCCGCGCTCGCCGAGGCGATCGCGGTCAACAAGCGATGCGTACGCGCCAACGTCATTACCGGTGATCTTGCGGTGCGAGAGAATCAGCATGCCGAGGCCATTGACGCATGGCGGCGTATCGAGCAGCAGGATCCGGCTTTTCTCGCACTGGTCGCGCAGCGGCTGCTTGCGAGTTTTCGGGCCTTGGGCCGCAACGCCGAGGGGCTCGCGCTACTGAAGGAATTCCTCGAGAAAGCGCCCTCGCTCGACATGCTGGATGTGGCGTTCCAGTCGACACTCGATGCCGAAGGTCCCGAAGCGGCCTATCGGCTGGTGCGGGACGAGTTGCGACGGAATCCAACCCTGCTTGGACTCGATCGCCTGCTCGAAGCGCAGCTGATCAGTGCATCCGCCGAGCGTCGACAGGAGCTTGAGCTGGTGAAGAATCTGGTGCATGGCCAGACGCAGCGGCTGTCACGCTATCGCTGCGTGAATTGCGGATTCAAAGCGCGGCAGTTCTATTGGCAGTGTCCGGCCTGCGCGGGATGGGAGACGTATCCGCCGCGGCGGACAGAAGAGTTCGAGCTGGGACCATAGGGCAAAGCAACCGCATGACCCGATGAAAAGGAACCGAGTGTGAAGATAACAATGATTGGTACAGGCTATGTGGGCCTTGTTACGGGCGCGTGCTTTGCCGAAGTCGGCAACGATGTGCTGTGCGTGGACGTCGATCAGCGCAAGATCGATACCTTGAACGCTGGCGGCATTCCGATCCATGAACCGGGATTGGAGGCGATGGTGGCGCGCAATCGCGCCGCGGGCCGGCTCCGATTCACGACCAATGTCGTCGAAGGCGTCGCGCACGGTCTATTGCAGTTTATCGCGGTCGGAACGCCCCCGGATGAGGACGGCTCCGCGGATCTGCGCCACGTCGTTGCGGCGGCGCGCAATATCGGCCGCCATATCGATGGCTACCGGGTGATCGTCGATAAGTCCACCGTACCGGTAGGAACAGCCGATGCGGTACGCGATGCCATCGGCGATGAGCTGCGGCAGCGGGGCGTGAGCATTCCGTATGCGGTCGTGTCCAATCCGGAATTTCTCAAGGAAGGCGCGGCGGTCGATGACTTCATGCGCCCCGACCGGATCGTCATCGGATCGGACGATGCCGAAGCAACGCGCCTCATGCATTCCCTCTACGGACCGTTTCAACGCAATCACGAGAAGTTGTATGTGATGGACGTCCGCTCGGCCGAGCTCACCAAATACGCCGCGAACGCGATGCTGGCCACACGCATCTCCTTCATGAACGAGTTGGCCAATCTCGCCGAGCGATTGGGCGCGGACATCGAACATGTGCGCCGGGGAATCGGTTCCGATCCTCGCATCGGATTTCATTTTCTCTATCCCGGCGCGGGCTATGGCGGCTCCTGTTTTCCGAAGGATGTGAAAGCGCTCATGCGAACCGGCCAACAGTCCGGCTTGCCATTGGAAATTCTTGGCGCGGTCGAACGGGTCAATGACGTCCAGAAGCATGTCCTCACGCAGAAGATCGTCGCCCGCTTCGGTGCGGACCTCCGCGGTCGTCGCTTTGCCGTGTGGGGTCTCGCATTCAAGCCCAACACCGACGACATGCGCGAAGCGCCAAGCCGCGAGCTGATCGGCGATCTTCTCCAGCGCGGCGCGACGATCTGCGCGTACGATCCGGTGGCCATCGATGAAGCAAAGCGGGTTTTCGGCGGCGAGGCACGGGTCGAGTTCTCGAAGAATCCCATGGCGGCGCTGCTGGGCGCCGACGCCCTGGCGGTGGTAACCGAGTGGAAGGAATTTCGCAGCCCCGATTTCGAGGCGATCAAGAAGGCGCTGAAATCGCCGGCTATTTTCGATGGCCGCAATCTTTATGATCCGGTGGATGTGACGCGTGCAGGTCTCGAGTATTTCCCCATTGGACGACGGGTTGCCGCGCCATGAGCATCACCCTCGATACGCGGCATCGCGCTGCATCGGGATGCCGTTCGACGCGGGGCAAGCAGGCGCTCCGAAATTCGCGCCGCACGGTGAACATCACCATCCTATCGCCACAATGATCCCTTCCTGATGCAACTCCCACACCTCGCTCTTGCCCGTGTTCTCGTTGTGGGCGATGTCATGCTCGATCGCTATTGGTTTGGCGGGGTCGAGCGTATATCGCCGGAAGCCCCCGTGCCGGTCGTGAAGATCGAGCGCACCGAGGAGCGCCCGGGAGGAGCCGCGAATGTTGCGCGTAACGCGGCCGCACTGGGCGCGCGCGCGTCGCTGTTGTCCGTGGTCGGCGAGGATGAAGCGGGCTCGCGATTGCGCGAGCTCATCGAGGCGGAAAACGTGGCGGCGGTGCTGCATCGCGATGCGTTCGTATCGACCACCGTGAAGCTGCGGGTCATTGGCCGCCAGCAGCAGCTCATTCGTATCGATTTCGAAAGCATTCCGAGCCGCGAAGTCCTCGCGGACAAGCTGTCCGATTTCGAATCCCTTCTCGCCAACTGCGATGTCGTGATCCTCTCCGACTACGGCAAAGGCGGTCTGACCCACATCGTACGGATGATCGAGCTCGCCAGACGTGCCGGAAAACGGGTGCTTGTCGATCCGAAGGGGGATGACTACAGCCGCTATCGCGATGCCCATGTGCTCACCCCCAATCGTGCCGAACTGCGTGAGGTCGTCGGACGCTGGTCGGACGAGGCCGACCTTGCAAGGCGCGCTGAAGCGCTCCGCGCGGATCTCGGCCTCGAAGCGTTGCTGGTCACGCGAAGCGAGGAGGGGATGACGCTATTTCGGTCCGGATCGGTCATGCACGATCCGGCCCGCGCGCGTGAGGTGTACGACGTGAGCGGCGCGGGTGATACAGTGATCGCGACCTTGGCTGTGATGCTGGCCGCGGGGGCTGAATTGATGGATGCCGTCCGCATCGCGAATCACGCGGCCGGGATCGTCGTTGGTAAACTGGGCACCGCGGTCGTCACCGCGACCGAGCTCGCTGCTGATATCGCCCATATCGACTAAGCGCTGCTATCGACCGAGCATACGAATGCCTTCGTACTACATTCTCACCGGCGCCGCCGGGTTCATCGGCTCCAATGTCCTCAGGGCGCTCAACGAGCGCGGCGTTCGCAACATCATCGCGGTGGACAATCTCGAGCGTTCCGAAAAATTCCGCAATCTGATCGGCTGCCAGTTCGAGGATTATCTCGACAAGCGCGATTTCATCGAACGCCTCCAGGCGGGCGAGTTCGAGAATGCGGTCGAAGCCATCCTGCATCAAGGCGCCTGCTCCGACACGATGGAGACGAACGGGCGCTACATGATGGACAACAACTATCGGTACTCCGTGGCGCTGCTCGATTTTTGTTCAGACGAGGAGATCCCGATGATCTATGCATCGTCGGCAGCGGTATACGGCGGCAATAGCGTCTTCAGCGAAGACCCGGCTCACGAAGCGCCGCTCAACGTGTACGGCTATTCGAAGGTGCTGTTCGATCAGGTCGTGCGAAGGCGCCTCCAGACCGCGACGAACGCGATCGTCGGATTCCGCTACTTCAACGTGTATGGCCGGAACGAAGGTCATAAGGGACGGATGGCTTCGGTCGCCTGGCATTTTTTCAATCAGTATCGTGAGACCGGGCGCGTGAAGCTGTTCGAGGGGTCCGCCGGTTACGGCAACGGCGAACAGCGGCGCGATTTCGTTTCCGTCGAAGATGTTGTCAAAGTGAACATGCATTTTCTTGAGCACGGCACCGATTCCGGCATCTTCAATGTCGGCACCGGCAGCGCCGGCACATTCAACGACATGGCGTGCGCCACGGTCAACACCTGCCGCCAGGCCAAAGGCGAGGGCGCGCTTGCGTTGGGCGAAATGCAGGAACAGCGACTGATCGAGTACATCGCTTTTCCCGATGCACTGAAAGGCAAGTACCAAAGCTATACCCAGGCTGACATGCGTAATCTTCGCAAGGCCGGATACGACGCCGCGTTCCTCGATGTGCAAACGGGCGTGGGTCGCTATGTCACGCGCCTGCTTGCGGACCAGTAATGGCTTTCCCGTCCTATTCGACCATCGAGGGCACGATCGGGAACACACCGCTCGTGCAACTGCGGCGACTGCCTGGTACGGACCGCAACACTGTTCTCGCCAAGATTGAAGGGAACAATCCCGCGGGCTCGGTGAAGGATCGCCCGGCGCTTTGGATGATCAAGAAGGCCGAGGAACGCGGCGACATCCGGCCTGGCGACACGCTCGTGGAAGCCACGAGCGGCAACACCGGCATCGCCCTTGCCATGGCCGCCGCGATGCGCGGCTATCGGATGGTGCTCGTCATGCCCGAGCATCTTTCCATCGAGCGACGGCAGTCCATGCGCGCGTACGGCGCGGAGCTGATCCTCACGCCGAAATCGGGCGGGATGGAAGGGTCGCGCGATCTCGCCGCGCAAATGGCGGCCGAAGGCAAAGGCGTGATGCTCGACCAATTCGCCAATCCCGACAATCCGCTTGCGCACTACGAGACGACGGGCCCCGAGATCTGGCAGGGCACCAACGGGACCCTCACGCATTTCGTGTCGAGCATGGGCACGACCGGCACCATCATGGGCGTTTCGCGTTATCTGAAGGAAAAGAACAGCACGATCCAGATCGTCGGGGCGCAACCCACCGACGGCTCGAATATTCCAGGCATCCGCAAATGGCCTGAGGCCTATCTCCCGAAGATCTTCGACCGAAGTCGCGTGGATCGGGTGGAAAGCGTGAGTCAGGCGGATGCCGAGGAGATGACGCGCCACTTGGCCGTGAAGGAAGGCATTTTCGCGGGGATCTCGTCAGGCGGTGCGGTGCAGATTGCCTTGCGCATCGGGGAGGAAGTGCAGGGCGCCACCATCGTTGCGATCATCTGCGATCGCGGCGATCGTTACCTGTCGACCGGCGTATTTCCGGCCTAGCCGATGACGCCCACACTGGTCTTCGATATTGAAACGGTGCCCGATGTCGCCGGCCTTCGCGCGATTTTCGATCTCGACGCGACCATGTCCGACAACGATGTCGCGGAGATCGCGTTTCAGCGGCGCCGCGCGGCGATCGGCTCGGACTTCCTCCCGATCCATCAGCATCGGGTCGTGGCCATATCGTGCGCCATGCGTGAAGGCGCGACGTTTCGCGTCTGGTCGATCGGATCCCCTGACGACGACGAACGCACCTTGATTCAGCGTTTCTTCGACGGGGTCGAGAAGTTCACACCGCAGCTCATCTCCTGGAACGGCGGCGGATTCGATCTGCCGGTATTGCACTACCGCGGGCTGGTGAACGGGGTCATCGCGTCGAAGTATTGGGATATGGGGGATGACGACCGTGATTTCCGCTACAACAACTACATCAGCCGCTACCACACGCGGCATCTGGACCTGATGGACCTGCTCGCGCTCTACCAGCCGCGCAACAACGTGCCGCTCGATCAGATCGCAAAACTGCTCGGATTGCCGGGCAAACTGGGAATGGATGGCTCCAAGGTCTGGGACGCGTATCGCCAGGGTGAGATCGGATCGATCCGCGACTATTGCGAGACCGATGTCGTCAACACGCACCTTGTCTACATCGCGTTCCAGCGCATGCGCGGTGTGATCGACGAGGCGCAGTACGCTGGCGAAGTCGCCCTCGTGCGCACCACGCTTGGCAAGTCGAAAGGGGCGCATTGGCGTGAGTTCCTTGCGGCCTGGGGTTCGCGCCCGGTCTGATGGGGATCGCCACGATCGAATCGTTGAACGCCGAAGGTCGGGGCGTTGCGCATGTCGAGGGGAAAGCGATCTTCATCGAAGGCGCGCTGCCCGCGGAAGTGGTCGAGTATGAAACCACGCGACGCAAGGGGAGCTACGAACTCGGGCGTACCAAGCGGATCCTGCGATCGAGCGCCAGTCGGACAACTCCGCAGTGCGCCTACTTTGGCGTATGCGGCGGTTGCTCGATGCAACACGCCGGATCTTCGCTCCAAATCGCCGCGAAGCAGCGTTCATTGGAAGACGCGCTGTGGCATGTCGGGCGCGTGCGGCCGGAGACGGTGCTCCGACCCATCGAAGGCCCGCTTTGGGGCTATCGGCATCGGGCGCGTCTCACGTCGCGGTTCGTTGCGAAGAAGGGTGTTGTTCTGGTCGGATTCCATGAACGCAAATCCACCTTCGTGGCGGACATGGAGAGCTGCGAGGTGCTTCCGGCCGCCCTGTCGAAGCTGCTCGTGCCGCTCCGGCGCTTGGTCGAGGGACTCTCGTGTCCGGATCGCATTCCGCAGATCGAGGTCGCGGTCGGCGCGGATGTGACGGTGCTGGTGTTTCGAACCTTGGTGCCTCTTGCCGCGGGCGACGAACACCTCATGCGGGCTTTCGGCGACACGCATCGCGTGTCGATCTGGCTCCAGCCGCAGGGGCCCGAAAGCGCACATCCGTTCCATCCAAAGGACGGACCGCTGCTCGATTATGCGTTGCCGGAATACGACGTTCGAATCGGATTCCTGCCGACTGACTTCACCCAGGTCAATCATGCAGTCAATGCGGCCTTGGTGCGCCGCACCATGGGATTGCTCGATCCGCAACCCGGTGAGCGCATCTACGACTTGTTTTGCGGCTTGGGCAATTTTTCGCTGCCGATGGCGCGTCTGGGTGCCGCGGTAACCGGATTCGAGGGCAACGCCGGGCTGGTGCGACGCGCGCAAGACAACGGAGCGCGCAACGGCCTTGCAGCCGATTTTCGCCTGGCCAATCTATTCGAGCCGACCGGGATACCCGATCTCTCCGAGGTCGACAAGTTGCTGATCGACCCGCCCCGCGAGGGCGCAATCGAGGTGGTGAAGGCCATCGCGCCGGACCGCGGTCCGCGGCGAATCGTCTATGTATCGTGCGACCCGGCCACGCTTGCGCGCGACGCGGGCATTCTCGTCAAGCTGACCGGCTACCGTCTGCTGGCGGCCGGCATTGCGAACATGTTTCCGCACACCTCGCACGTCGAATCAATCGCTTGTTTCAGCCGGTAGCTAGAAATAAAAAAGGCGGCCTGAGCCGCCTTTTCGAGCTGCCGTGCCGCTCTAGTCGTTGTTGCCGCTTGTTATGCCGAGTATTTGCAACAGGGCAGAAAACAGGTTGTAGATCGCGACGTAAAGCGACAGCGTCGCGGAGACATAGTTCGTCTCACCGCCATGCACGATACTGTTCACATGGAACAGTATCATCACCGACGACAGGATGATGAATCCGCAGAGCAGGACCAGATGCAGCACCGGGCTCTGCATGAATGCATTGGCGATCACCGCGAGCATGATCACGATCGCGCCGATCATGAGGAACGAGCCGAGCTTGGTGAAGTCGCGCTTGGTCGTGGATGCCACCGACGCGAGCGTAAAGAACACCGCGGCGGTGCCGCCGGCAGCCATCATCACCAGTTGCACCCCGTTGCTGAATCCGAGCACGCGCTGGAGCAGCGGCCCAAGCAACAATCCGAGAAACAACGTGAATCCGAGCAGCAGCGCGACCCCGATCCCGGTTTCGCGATTCCGCTCGATCGCGTAGATCCAGCCGTAGAAGATCGCGAGCACCGCGAACAGCGAGATGATCGGGTGCGCACGCATGATCGACAGATCGATATTGGTGCCGATCGCGGCGCCGATGACCGTCGGAATGAGCGTGAGCGCGAGTAGGAAATACGTATTGCGAAGGACGCGATGCTGCTGCTGGGCAAGCTCCGCGCCTTGCGCATAAGGTGCGCTCGAGACAGGTTGCAGTCGTGGGTCCATCTGTTTTCTCCTCAACGTTATGATCCGGATCGCTCCGCTTAGACGGGGCGATATGGGGCGAAGTTTCCGAAAGAATCAATTAAAAATCAATCCCCCGCCGGCAGTTCGTTCGCCGAATCACCTGGCGACGCCCCAAACCTGGCGACGATCCAATCCCCCGAGGTGACCGTCCACGCACCCATCGGAAAAGACACTACCATGATATTGGGATGATGATCGTGACTTCAATGGATCTTGCACCGCATCATCGGATGCGGTCTGCATGGGACCATGCACGTATAATCAACGGGTCTGCCGAGGGCCGGCGGAGGGCCCGGATGCTGCGGTCGAGTGGTCTCATCGTCTCATGCAGGAAGCGTGGCCGAGTGGTTGAAGGCACTAGTCTTGAAAACTAGCAACGGGGCAACTCGTTCGTGAGTTCGAATCTCACCGCTTCCGCCAGCACAATATGCACAGCAAGTGCATAGCAGTGCAAGATAGTTGCAGTAAGCCGTTGAGTTGACTCGGCTTTCTGCCTGTAGCAAACTCCTTAGCAGTGCATGCACCCGGCAACCAAGTGCACCCCAATGCACGAATAATTGGTGGACTGGCTGGCGGACTGGGCAGCAACCATACTTGACTAAAATTCTGGTTGGCGAAGGAGTTGATCGTGGCCACGACACGCGGACTGAACCGTCTTTCGGTTCGGGAAGTTCAAACGGCAAATGAAGGAAGTCGCTCGGACGGTGGCGGACTCTACCTTCGGGTGATCGACGACTCGGCGAAGTGGGTCTTGCGCTACACATCCCCAAGCGGCAATCGGCGCGAGATGGGACTCGGTGTGGTGGCACGCACGAACGCGACGAGCGCGGGTCAATCGTTGCGCAATGCGCGAGATCTTGCGCAAGCCGCGCGAACGAAGATTCAGCGGGGGATTGACCCGATCGAGGATCGCGACCGCGCCCGCAAAGAAGCGTTCGCCGCAGAAGCGGATCGCAAGACTCAGGCGCAGCGCGAGTCACTCACGCTGGCACGCGCTTGTCGCGCGTACCACGAACGGGTAATCGAGCCCAAGCGGACTACGAAGCACGCGCGAGAGTGGATCGCATGCCTTGAGAACCATATGCCGGCGGTCCTTTGGAATTCGCCGGTCGAGGAGATCGATCCCCCCGCACTGCTCGACTTCGTGCTCGAACTCCAAGCCAAAGTCCCGGAGACAGCGATGCGACTTCGCCAGCGGCTGGAAACGGTGTTCGATGA
>JBJXGX010000160.1:0-74884 GCA_046160305.1 Burkholderiales bacterium | reverse complement strand
TCGCTGATTATCATGGAATTCGTATCCGGGCGCTTCGTACCGCCACTGGCGCTGGTCATTTTCAGTGGAAAACATATTGGGGCAGCGTTGAACAGCACTTACTGGCAAGTGCGCACGGCAAGCCGCTGGTGTTGTTACCCGCAGTGGTCGTCGGGCGGTTTCATCATGCGTGCCTGAGTTGGGCGCGCCTTCTCACGGGCGTACCTGGCGGCCAGCAACACGAACATGTTCACGGGACCGAAGAGCACAACAAGGTGATCTTGTTCCGGTGGTTCAGCGCCACGCGCTCACGAGCCTTTGCCATCATGTCGGTGCTTTGCTCGATGCCGACAATGCTGCCAGCGGCTCCGACGCTTTGGCGCAGCATCACAAAGCTCAGGCCGATCCCGCATCCCACGTCCAACACGCGCCCGCCGCTCTGAATCGCAAGCGGCGCGATGCCCCGCACGCCACACGGGTTCGACCACCGCTCGTTCAAGGTCGTACGCACCGGCGCGGCGGCGGTACTGCGCCAGCGCGGCGGTACGATCCGGGCCCGACAGCATCGTGCTGGCCTTGCGCGGTGTGCCTGCCTCTATCAGGCGCGGGGCGAGTCAGGGATTGCCGAGGAAGTCGCGCTTGCCGATTTCCACCCCGTTGTGGCGCAGCATGTTGTAGGCCGTGGCGATGTGGAAATAGAAATTCGGAATGGCGTGGCCCAGCAGAAACTGCATGCCCTTGTAGTGGGTTTCCTTGTCGCCGCGTTTGGTGACGATGGCCTTGTCTTCCGTGCCATCGACCTGCTCCGGCTTGATGGTCTGGATAAACGAGATGGTCTTGGCGATACGGGCCTTGAGATCGGCCAGGGTCTTCTCGTTGTCTTCGTAGGCAGGGGAGTCCACGCCAGCGAGGCGCGCCACCACGCCTTTTGCCGTGTCGCAGGCGGTCTGCACCTGGAAGGTCATGGGCAGCATGTCGGGGAAAAGCCGATAACCGGTCAGCGTCGCATCGGCGATTTTCCTGGCGTCGATGTGGGCTTGCGCCTTGTCCAGAATGTTCGACAAGTTGCCGAGGATGTTGACAAAACGCGGAACGCTTGCCTGGTACATGGAAATGGGCATGGGAACTCCTTGGAGTGTGAAGACGAAAGAAAAGTCGAGCCTGCATCTTAGCGGCATCGGGAGTGTCGCGAAGTGTTGTGCCCCCGCCTGCCATCGCTGCGCACGTTGGCCAACTGCGTTAGATTCGGCTGCGATTCCTGCCTGCCGCGCTAACCGCTATGGGGAAAATATTCTGATGAGTCGAAACGAAGCCTTCCGATCGCTTGCACGAACATCCGTGGCGTTGACTGCGGCATTGATGGTGAGCCACGCAGCGCAGGCGCAGGAGTATCCATCCAAGCCGATTCGAATCGTCGCGCCATTCGCGAGCGGTTCACCGCCAGAGGTCGTGGCCCGCTGGCTCGCCGATGGCATGAGTCAAGATCTCGGCCAGCCGATCGTCGTTGAGAGCCGTCCCGGTGGTCATGGCGCGATCGGGTTGCGAGAGGTGTTGCGCGCCGCACCAGACGGATACACCGTGGCGGTCATCTCGATGCCGATCTCGGTCGTGCCGAGTATTTCGCCGGCATTTCAGATCGATCTCAACAAGGATCTTCAACCAATCGGACGGACGTCCGTTTCCTACAACGCACTGGTCGTCGCGCCGATCTTGCCGGTCACCTCGATTGGCGAGCTGGTGTCGCTCGCCAAGTCCCAACCTGGCAAGCTGAGCTTCATGTCTGGCGGCTACGGAACACCGGCGCATGTCGTGGGTGAGTTGTTCAAGCTTGAAACCGGTGTCGATGTGGTGCATGTACCACATACCCAGTTCATGCAGGGGATCGGTGATGTCATGACCGGGCGCCTCGACTACGGCTTTCTCAATACCGCCGCAACGATCCCGCACATTACCGCTGGCAGGTTGCGCGCACTTGCGGTCACTGCACCGAAACGACTGGCCGCGATCGGCAATGTCCCCACCGTCGCCGAAGCAGGATTCCCAAACCTTCAAGTGAGCGATTGGGGAATGATGCTCGTGCGCACCGGGACGCCGCAGGCAGTGGTCAACCGCTTAAATGCAGCGCTGCGCAAGGTGCTGTCCGATCCGGCGGCGGCTGCCGCACTGTCGAAGTTCGGCGCCGAGCCGGTGTCCTCGACGCCGGGAGAGGCACGGGTGTTCCTTGATGCCGAGGTCGCGCGCTGGGCCAAGGTCGCGCGTGAAGGGAAGTTGAGAATCGAATAGCGTAAAACCAAAAAACCGTTTTCGTGCCGCCCTCTGCGGGCTATCGGCCTGATCATCCGGCTTTTTGGGATCGAGCGTCGGCGCCAACATTCGGAGAAGCGCATCGATTCTGCCACCCAAGACACGGGTGACGTCCCGAACGGTGCGATAGATCAGCCCGAGTCCGTCAATCCAGCCGGTCGCGGTGCGGATGGCACTGCTCCTCAGATTGCGGCATGATCTTCTTCGCAGTATGCAAAGGACTCACGGCAAAAGACAAGCGGGTCGAAGCGCGCGTTCCGTTGCGCGCGCGAATCCTGCTGCTGGCCGCAGAGGGCATGTCGGACAAGAATATCGCCGCCAAGCTGGGTGCCGAGCGCCGCGTCGTGGCGCGCTGGCGAGCGCGCTTTCTGGCGGTTGGCGTGGACGGCCTGTTGCGCGACGCCGCGCGCGGGGCGCCCGCGCACCGCGCGCATTACGGCTAACGTGGAGAAGGTGGTGCGCGTCACCCTCGAGGAAACGCCTGCAGGGGCCACGCACTGGAGTACGCGCACCTTGGCCGAGCACCTTGGCCGAGCACCTTGACACCAACGCCTCCGCGGTGGCCCGCATCTGGGGCGCCCAGGGCCTCAAGCCCACCCCTTTAAAGGTCATTTCGGTATGCGACCCAATGCCAGAACGCGTGCGGTAGCGACATGGCGTTGGGCAACTTGTTTGGACACGTAGCCTTTTTTCTTCGCTACCTTCGGTCCGCGCGGATAACTGCGAAATTGCCGTGGGTCGACCTTTGCCGACAGGGCGAGCAGGAGTTTCGCCAACCCGTTAGTGCTCAAGGATTCGTAGCGCCGCCACACCGAAGCGGCCACCGCGATGAGCATGCCGGCGTAGTTGGCCTTGATCTCCGTAGCAATGTAATAAGAGGAGAGTTCCATCTGCGCCTCCTCCAGAGTGCGCGCATGCCGAGTGCGCACCGCTGTTTGCAACAACGCCAGTACGTTGTAGGCGAGCAGCGCCACGCCAAAGGCCAGTAACGCCGCACGCGGATGCCCCAGGGTGCGCACCTCGCTGTGCAACACCGACTCCAAACGCTGAAACAGGTTCTCGATGCGCCAGCGGCACCGATACAGTTGAGCCAGTTTCGTCGCCTTCATGCGCGAGGCCGGCACATTGGTCAACAACCGGATCAACTGCTCGCCATCCTCGGTGGGCTCATTCAGGCGCAATTCGATCCGCCGCAGCGCATGACACACACCGTGCTCATCCTCAAGGCCAACGCGCTGTTCGTAGAGCGTTCCGCTCGGAACTCGCCCGACACGGCGCGCCCCGGTCAGCTCACGCGGGTTGGGATTTCTGCCATGTTCGCGAATCAGAAAATGCGCCCCGCGCCCGATCAATCCGCACAGAATGCCACTGGTGCAGAAGTTGCGATCGGCGATCCATAAATCCCCCTTGGCAGCCGTCTCGACAATGGTCCTCATCAGCACCCGCTCTTGGGTGTGCGCATCCTCACAGGGCAACACATCGACCGCCAGCTGCAAATCCGGGTCGTAGACCACTAACGATTGCCCCGGCAGCGCCGCGCCCCGAAACGCGCGCAACGGCTTCAAGCGCTTCTCGCTCGCCGGCAAATGATTGCCATCGACAATGCGCAGTCGATACCCCCGGACCGTCGCCGCTTGCTTTTTGATCAGCGCTTGCGCCACCGGCGTGAGCCGCTCGGCGCTGCCGCTCACCAGCTTGCGCACCACCTCAGGCTCGCTGTGGTTGAGCTTGCCGTACAGCGCTTGCACCGTCACGGGCAACGCCTTCATGCTCTTGGCCGCTGCGTGCACCGAAGGGCGCAGTCCCAGCGCCACCAACGACATCAGCTCCACCGTGGTGGAGAACAACAACTCGCGGGTGTATTGCGATCGGCTTTCCTTCTCAAACAACTCATCGATCCCGCGCGCCTCCAAGGCGTGCTGCAGCCCCAGCTGTGCCATCACCGTCATCGGCGTCTGTTGGGCAAAGCGATCCAGAACTTCGTTTGCGATCACAGCCGGCCTCCCGTCTCGAATGGACGGGGAGGGATGGTGCATTACAATTCAATAGGTTGCAACAACTATCTCAGGGAGAGCATGACCTTTAAAGGGGTGGGCCTCAAGCCCCATCGGGTCGAGTCTTTCAAACTCTCCAACGACCCGCACTTCGTCGAGAAGCTCCAGGACATCGTCGGTCTGTACCTCGATCCCCCTGAGCACGGCTGGTGTTGTGCTGCGATGAGAAGACGCAAATTCAGGGGCTCGATCGCACTCAGCCCGGCCTGCCACTCAAGCGCGGGCGGGGTACCACTGTGACGCATGACTACAAACGCAACGGCGTCACCACGCTGTTCGCCGCCCTGAACATGCTCACCGGTCAGGTGCTCTCGATGACCGATCCATTGCATCGGCACCAGGAGTGGCTGCGCTTTCTAAAAACCATCGATCGCAACACGCCCAAGAACAAAGCACTGGACCTGATCGTGGACAACTACGCCACTCACAAGCACCAGAAGGTCAAGGATTGGGTCCTCGAGCACCCGCGCTTTCCTATGCCCTTCACACCCACCAGTTCTTCCTGGCTCAACATGGTCGAGCGGTTCTTCCGCGACATCACCGACAAGCGCATCCGCCGCGGCGTATTCAAGAGCGTGGCCGAACTGAAGGCTGCCATCAATGAGTACATCGACACCCACAATGCCAAACCCAAACCGTTCATTTGGACTGCCAAGGCCAGCGACATCCTCGCCAAGGTCACCCGTGCTCGCGCGGTTCTGAATAAGAGCGCTTCTAATTGACGCACTACACTAGGCTTCCTGCCTCGCCTCAATAATTGCGACGCACTCGGAACCTTCCAAGTGCCGGTGCAGCGGTATGCGAGCGCGAACTGGCACACTCGTCGGCCAGCGGGTGAGTCATGGAATAATGCGAGGTGCCCCTCTCCCCGTAGTTCAATGGATAGAACGAGCGCCTCCTAAGCGCTAGATACAGGTTCGATTCCTGTCGGGGGGACCATAGCGGCAATCGAATCCCGTTCGGATGTTCGGCGGCGACGGCAAGTAATTCGAGGAATCCAAATCAACACCGGCGGTCAATATTCGGACGGCCGGGACCGTTCACCCGGCTACCTGTCACGCGCAGCGCAGGTGCGGGCGAGCCAAGGCCCGCTAACGATGGCTCGTATTGGCCGAAGAATGAGGTGAAGCGATGTTTCTCTCGCGAATTGCACTAAGCAACGTCCGGTCGATGGAGTCGATCACGCTTGACTTCGGTACCGGCGAAGGGGGCAATCGACGATAGACCCTTCTCCTTGGTGAGAACGGCTGCGGCAAGAGTTCCGTTCTCAGAGCTGTTGCGCTGATGTTGGCGGGGAGCGAAGCGCTGCCAGACCTCCTTGGCGATCCCGATGCGTGGATTCGAAACGGCGCGAAGCAATTCCGTATCGAAGGCACGCTCGTCACAGCCAAAGGCGCGCCTCGGGAGATTGTCCTGGTGATCAACCGGGGTGATCGCCTTAAAACCATCTACGATCGAAACAGCTCTTCGCTTGAGGCGTTGGATGCTGCGATCGCGCACACGGACCGCAACTATTTCGTGCTCGGCTACGGCGTGTCCAGGCGACCTTCTTCGAGCAAACCCAGGACCGCTGTCTTTGACGAGATGCCCCGCTCGTCGCGCGCCCAGTCACTGGCGACCATGTTCTCGACCGACGCCACGCTCGACTCGCCGGAGCAATGGGCGATGGATCTCGACTACCGAAAGGGCAGGACTTCCCTTGCCGCTGTGCAATTTGCGCTAGATCGCTTGTTACCAGCGATGGAGTTCGCGCGAATCGATCGCAGAAAGAGGCAGCTGATCTTCAAGACGGTTGATGGTGAGGTTCCACTTGACCAGCTTTCAGACGGATACCAAAACATGGCCGCATGGTGCGGAGATCTCCTCTATCGCATCACGGAGGCCTTCCCCGATCGAAAGGACCCGCTCAACACGCGGGGAGTGCTCCTGATCGATGAACTCGACCTTCATCTGCACCCTGTGTGGAGGAGGAAGCTCGTCGACTTCCTCTCGGACACATTGCCGAATTTCCAGTTCATCGCCACGACGCATTCGGCCCTAACTGCGCAGCAAAGTTGTGAAGGCGAGCTATACGTCATCCGACGAGAAGGAACCAAGCAGCGGCCGACATTGATCCCCTTCGTGGGTGAGCCGCGCAAGATGATGCTGCATCAGCTGCTGATGAGCCCCATGTTCGGACTGGCTTCCATGGACTCCGTCGAGGTCGAACAGGCGCGCTCCGTCGTGCGCAAGCTGAGGACCAAGAAGACGGCACTCACGCCGTCGGAAAGGAAGCAAATGCTCAGCGTGCAGAAAACACTGCGCGCCGCCCCGAACTGGGATGCCGTTCCTCGTTATGCACGAGAGCAGGTTGCACTGCTGAAGGAGATCAGGACCTCCATCTCCAAGAACGGCAATCGCCCGGCCGTATCCGCCAGAAAGCTCCGCGCGGCGCTTGGGTCATTGGAGGGCAAAAAGTGATTCAGCTTCAACGCACTCGGGCGGCAAATCTGTTGGGCGGATTCACCGGAACGGTGCTGGAAGCCAAACTCGGGAAGCTGCTTGAGTACTACTATAGCGACAACGGAACTGTGGACTTCAAGCCCAAGGCTCGACAGGTTTGGCCGAAAGCCAAGGGTCAGCTGAAGCTCGATTCGTCCAACAAGTGCGCCTATTGCGAAGCAGATACCGCGGCGGTAGCGCACGGCGACGTCGAACACTTCCGCCCCAAGAGCGAGTACTGGTGGCTCGCGTACTGTTACGACTACTACACCTTGAGCTGCCAGAAGGAAACTTCTTTCAGCCGAGAACGCCAACCTGCTTGATCCCTACATGGTGGATCCTGATCAGCTATTCGCCTGGAAGGCTGACCCTGAGACCGAAGAGGTTTGGATCGTCGCGAGAGGGACGTCTGCTCGAGCCAAGCGTGCTCACAAGGCGGTTGAAGAGATTCTAGGCCTCAACCGTACGGAGTTGCTACGGCTGCGCTGGAACCACTACGACGAACTGGAGACGCTGGTCCTTACACCCCAGGAAGGCCAATTCACGGATGACAAGAAGCGGCGGATCTTGGAGAAGCTCAAGCGCCACGCCGGCAAGGACCGACCTTTCGCGGCAATGAAACGCTTCTACCTGAAATCCTGGGGACTAGGTTAGCGCAGCCGCCTTCCCTTGCTTGCCTACGCACCAGCCCGCGCGTTCGGCGGCGCTGCTCAATCCCAGAACGCGAAGGTCCTGGTCTCGATGCTTTCGCGTGGCGGGGCGTTGAGCGGCGTGTCAGGATCTTCGAAGGCCGAATGTGCGGTGAAGCGCGTCGGCACGTTTGTGTCGGCGTCGAACACCTTGAACACCATCGCTTCGTTGCGCGCCATTCGCGGGAACCAGTACCAAGCGTGCTCGGGATTGTAGGCGATGTGATAGACCTCACCGGTGCGCTCCTTGTACCGCCGCTGCACCAGGATGAAGCCCTTCTGTGGGATCGTGCGTCCGTCGCAGATTCCGAGCGGATCGACCATCACCGTGCCGCGGATCGGTCGCCAAACCTGGATGATCGCCCAACGCTTCTTGAAGCGCCGCTCGGCCTCCGCGTCGCCGACGATCTCGCGCAGCCGCCGCGGTGCCGAGGCCTCGGTATAGTCGTTGTGCACGCCCTTTACCGGTGGCCGCGCGCCCGTCGATAGCTGAACCTTCTCATCCCCGACGCGGATCGTGTGGTCGAACACCACAACGTCGGAGGCGCCGGAATGTTGCTTGATCAACCCGGCGACCTCGGAGTCATACACATGCTTGCGCTCGGCCTCGTCAGTGAAATCCTGAATGCTGGTGTGATGATCGGTGAAGACGAAGCCATGCAAGTCGAGCTTGAAGGTGTCGCGCAGAGGTCGGCCGTTGCGGATCACAACGTCGTGCAGCGCATAGGTCGGCGCAATTTCCTTGTGCGCCATCTCCGGCCAGTCGATATAGCGCACCGGCGGCGTGCCGGTGTCGACGATATAGTTCATCTTGGCGCGAATCGAAACTGCCGAAGGACGTTCAGCGGCAAGCTGCATGGCGTGCTCCCACGGTGGATGTCGCCTCAATCATAACGGCGTTTGCGGCAGACGCGTCAAGTATCCGCGGTGACCGTCGATCCACGCAGCACGGTCCGTGCGCCGTGAGACGTTCGGTGACCGTGCGCAACAGCACATCAGCGCCGCAGCCTTGCCGATCCATGCCGGTGGTCAGCGGACGCGGTGGCGCGGCGACCGATGCATGCCAATGGATGGCGCCGCGGACAAAACGACCACCCTACGCACGCACCCCATCGATCGCTCACAACACAATTCCGCATTTGCCGCTAACACCCTGTCAGGCCGCCCACTGGAACCGCGCGACCACTGCAAGATGATCCGAGGGTTCATCCGGGCCGGGCAATGGCGTTTGGTCGCCGACCGGGGGCAGGGCAATCGGCGTCGATCGCAGTGACGCATCATGAAACATGAAATCGATCATCCTCGCGCGTCCATTCGCGTTGCAGGTCGCGGCATCCGGATACCCGGCGTGGCTATAGGTGAATCCGGCTTCCAAAAGAAGGCACGCGACCTCATCTTCCGCAACGACATTGAAGTCGCCGCAAATGATCCATCCGGCGCACTCAGGTGCAAGCGTGCGACGCACATCAAACAATTGCCGCATCTGCCGCGTACCAAATCGAAGTGTGCTGGGCGTGCCCGGCCGATCCCATTTCAAATGGGTGTTGGCGATTCCCAGCAATCGCCCGCCATGTTTCACGACGCTCAGTTGTGCGATGTGACCTGATCGCGATTGCCCCGGCACCGCGTCGTCGTAGTCAACGCGCATGACCTTGACGAACTCTACTCTTGGCCCGCGCGCGAACACCGCACAACCGTCAGGCTTGCCACCGCCTTTTTTGGTCAGTGCGCCACGATACCCCACCGGTGCAAGACAGCGATCGATTTCGGCATACATGACGTCTTCAACTTCCTGCAGACACACCACATCGGCGTCGAGGCGTTTGATATGTGCCGCGCACGCGGGAAGGCGGCGCCTCGGATCGAGTAACGCCGGCGCGCTGCGCGGAAACATGCCATGCCCAATGTAGGCGGTCGCCAGAACATTGTAGGTTGCCACCGTCAGCAGCGCGCGCTCGTCTGAATTTTCGTGTGTCGTCACGCGGTTCTTCCTGCCGGTTGAATCAACGGCGCATCGCGCACATGCGGACCGCGAGATGCTGCAGTGACGAAAGACGCGGTGACTAGTTCGGCACCGCCGCACGCCCCGCGCGCTGGCGAGCGATGATGGTCTTCATGATCTGCGCGGTGCCATCGCCGATATGAAAACCGAGCAGATCACGCAGGCGCTGCTCGAAGGGCAGCTCGCGGTCGTAGCCGCCATGGCCGTGCATGAGAAGACAGGATTGAACAGCCTCGTACGCGAGTTTGGGCCCCCACCACTTGCACATCGCGGCTTCGGCGGTGTGCGGTGCACCGCGATCCTTGAGCCAAAGCGTCTGCAGGCACAGCAGCCGGGCCGCTTCCACCTGCGTTTCAAATTCGGCGAGCGGATGCGAGACGCCTTGAAAGGCCGACAACGTCTTGCCGAACGCCTGACGCTCCGCCACATACGCCCAGGTTTCCTCGAGACTCACCTTCGCCACGGCGAGGCATTGCAGACCGATGAGCGCGCGCGAGAAATCAAAGCCTTGCATGACTTGCATGAAGCCCTCGCCGGCGCGACCAAGCAGATGATCGGCCGGAACCCGCACGTTCTCGAAAAATATCGAGCCACGCCCAATCGCGCGTTGCCCATGACAATCAAAACGGCTGCGCGTGATACCCGCAAGTGTCATCGGGACCAGGAGCGCTGAGACACCGCGGGCGCCCGCGTCGGCGGCACCCGTGCGCCCGAACACAACCGCGGCATCAGCCTGATCGGCGGCCGAGATCGAAGTCTTCTCGCCGTTCAATACGTACTCGTCGCCGACCCGCTCCATCCTCAGGCGAAGATTGGCCGCATCCGATCCGCCTCGCGGTTCAGTAAGCGCCAGTGCCACCAGGGCTTCCCCGCGCGTGAGGCGGTCGAGCCACGGGCGCGTCACGTCGGGATTGCCGTGCTGCGAGAGAATCTGCGCGTTGAGCGAGCCCAGCAGTTGAACATAGGCCATGCTGAGATCCGCGCGCGAAATCTCCTCGACGATGACGCCGCTCGCGAGGCATCCCAACCCCTGCCCGCCAAAATGTTCCGGCAACTCCGGCGCGATCAATCCCAATTCACCCATCGCGCGCATCAGCGTGCGATCAAGCGTGCGCGTGCGATCGCGCTCCTGAAAACCCGGTGCTATCCGCTCCGTAGCAAATCGGCGGACGTGCTCGGATAAGGCCACTAGGTCGTGGTCGAGGTAAGGATTCATTGGTCGGCCTGTCTCGTTATTTCGCGGAAATTCATTGCGTGTTTTCCCTGCGGCGGGTTCACGATTGCACGCGATTTTTCGCTGTCGTAGCGCATCTTCATCCGCTCATTGTCAGGCCACCCGAGACACTGAGGACCTGCCCGGTGATATAGGCGGCATCATCACTTGCGAAGAATAGGATCGCACCAGGCAGATCGTCGGGCTTGCCGATGCGACCGAGTGGAATCGACCGCTCGAAGGCTTGCACGAGTTTCTCCGGATTGCCGGCGGCATTCTTGAAACCGTCGAAGAGCGCTGTGTCGGTCGGCCCGGGACACACCACATTGACGGTGATGCCATGCCGGGCATGCTCGCGTGCAAGCGTTTTGGAGAAGGCGACCAAGCCGCCTTTGCAGGCGGCATAGACAGCTTCACCTGACGATCCGACCCGCGCCGCATCGGAGGAGACATTGACGATCCGCCCTTGCCTGCGTTCAACCATCCCCGGCAGCACCGCGTGATGCATATGCAGCGCCCCGATGAGATTGACGGCAATCAACCGCTCCCAGAGGGCGGGATCGGTCTTGACGAAAGGCCGAAACACATCCCAACCCGCGTTGTTGACGAGAACGTCGATGGCACCCAGGCGTTCGATGCTCGCAGCCACCGCATCGCGCACACTCGCGGCATCGGTGATATCACAGCGCATCGCTTCCGCCCGGCCACCCGCCGCCTCGATTTCGCCCGCCAAACCCCGAGCCGCGTCGACATTCAAATCGAGGATGCCGACACGCCCGCCCGCTTGCGCGAAGCGGCGGCACGTTGCCCCGCCGATGCCTCCGGCGCCACCAGTGACGATAATCGTCTTGTTTGCGAAGGTGCTCATGGTTCTCCTCGGTCTCGGTGAATGGGCCGCCGATGTGCGAACTAGCGGATCACACTTCGCTCGCGCAGCCCGGCGATCTTGGACTTGCTCAGTCCCAGATCGCGAAGAATTTCGTCCGTATCGGCGCCCAGCGCGGGCGGCGGACGATGCATGCGGCAAGGCGCATCGGTGAACTTGATCGGAAATCCGAGCACATCAAGTGGACCATGCAGCGGGTGATCGATCGTGATGCGCATACGCTGATGTACGGTCTGCGGGTCGGCGAACACCTCGCCGATGTTCAACACCCGCCCGCACGGGATGCCCGCTTTGTTCAGCACATCGATCCAGTGGGCGATGGATTTCTTGCGGGTCCGCTCGTTCAAGGCCGCATTGATCGCCCCGCGATGCTCGAAGCGGCTGTCGTTGGTGTTGAATTCCGGCCGATCCCGGAGATGCTCCAGATCGAGCGCGGCGAGCAACTTGAAGTAGTACGTATCGTTGCTTGGCGCGATCGCAACCTGGCCATCGGAGGCTTCGAAGAGGCCGTACGGGGACGCGAGTGCGTGATCGTTCCCGGTTCGCAACGGCAGATTGCCCGTCGCGAACCAGTTGGTCGCCAGAAACGCGAGCATGCTGGTCATGCCGTCTGTAAGCGCAGTCGCGACCTCCTCGCCCTCCCCGGTGCGCGCCCGCCGCACTAGCGCTGCAAGGATGCCCATCGCCGCATAGGCACCCGCAACCAGATCGGAGATCGGCGGCGCCGCGCGCATCGGCGGCCCGTTCGGATCGCCGTTGACACTCATGAATCCGCTCATCGCCTGTGCAATGAAATCGAACGATGGGCGACTCGCATAGGGTCCGTCAAGGCCAAAGCCGGTGACGTGGCAACTGACGATATCGGGCTTCACCGCACGCAATGCGTCACGTCCGAAGCCCATCTTGTCCATGACGCCGGGCCGATAGTTGTTGACGACGACATCGGCCTTCCGCACGAGGCTTCGCAAGATCTCGCGTCCGTCGTCGGTGCGAAGATCGAGGGTGAGCGAACGCTTGTTGCGATTGAAATTGGCGAAATAGAGCGAGTACCCGTTGCGCGCCGCGCCCTGCTTGCGAACGGGATCACCTTCATCGGGGTCTTCGATCTTGATCACCTCCGCGCCCATGTCCGCAAGGAACATCGAACAAAATGGTCCGGAGAGGATGCGGGTCAGATCGACGACGCGGATGCCATCGAGTTGCATCGTCGCCTCCCGCGCGTTATTCCAACTTCACGCCCGATTCCTTGACGACGCGCCCCCATCGCTCATAGTCGGTGCGAACAAACGCCGCAAAGTCCTCCGATGTGCCGCCTGCCACGCTCACGCCCTGGGCAGTGACTTTCTCGATCACATCCGGTGACTGGAGTACCTTGTTCACTTCGGCGTTCAAGCGGGCGATGATCGGTTCAGGCGTACCGATCGGGGCGAACAGTCCGAGCCAGATGGTCACGTCGAGGCCTCGCTGACCGGATTCGTCGAGGGTGGGCGTTGCAGGCAATGCCGCCGAGCGCTGCGCCGAGCTCACCGCCACGGCCGTCAGCTTGCCGCTTTTCACCAAGCCCAAGACAGATGGGACCGACATGATGGCAACGTCGACCTGCCCACCCATGACGTCGGCGAGTGCGGGTGTGGCGCCCTTGTAGGGAACTTGCAGGATCTTGATGCCCGCGGCGCGCTGGAATTGCTCCCCGAACACATGTCCGACCGAGCCGTTCCCGGCGGTCGCCCAACTCAATCCTGCCGGCGACTTACCCCGTGCGACGAGATCGGCGGGCGATGCAAGCGGCGATTTGGCGGCACTCACCATCGCAAGCGATGTTCTCGACACTTGAACGATCGGCACGAAGCTCTTCACGGTGTCATACCCCACGCTCGGATAGAGCCAAGGTCCAAGCATCATGTTGTCCGACTGCCCCATGACGATGGTATAGCCATCGGCCGGCGATTTCGCGGTGGCTTCGATCGCGATGTTGCCCGACGCACCGGGGCGATTTTCCGGAACCACATTCCACTTGAGCGTATCGGCAAGCTTGTTGGCAACGATGCGCGAAACGAAATCGGTGCCGCCGCCGGGTGGAAACGGAATCAACAAGCGGATCGGCTTGGTCGGAAATTCCTGGGCGAGCGCGCCGGCCGCGATGGTCGCGCATGCCAGGGCAAGTGCGAGATGTCTCATTGAGCGCATGGTGATGCCTCCTATCTAGGTTTCTTCGATCCGTATGGACTGCGATGGACAAAGTCTGGCCGCCTTGCGAACCCGCTCGACGAGAGCGCCGGCGGGATTCGCATCAAGCAACACGACAATGCCATCCTCTTCGCGTTGATCAAATACGCCGGGGACTGTCCGGACACATTGCCCGGATCCGATGCATCGTGCCGGATCAACTCGTATCCTGATTAGCAATGAAACTCCGCTGTGGAGGGGATCAACAAGGGGGCGAAGCTTCCTTGTTCCTATGGGGGATACACAAGGGGGTCTTTCTCCCCTTGTTCGTACAAAATCTTTGGGTGATTGGCCATGATTCGTAGCGTAGCGGAGGATCATTGCTAATCACGAGTCGTATCCTTACCACCGTGCCTACCAGGTTACCGGCAGATTGTGGATGCCGTAGATCTGCATATCGTGCTTGAAGCGAATGTCCGCAAGCGGCACGGCAAGCCGTAGCGCCGGCAATCGTCTCAGCAGCACGGCGAACAGGATGTGAAGCTCGTAGCGGGCAAGCATTTGCCCAAGACACTGGTGAATGCCGTAGCCGAACGCGAGCTGTGCGGAGGCGTCACGCTCGAAATCGACGGCATCCGGATTCGGAAAAACGCTTTCATCCCTGTTGACCGAAGCCAGCAGGAGGAACAGCCCTTCGCCTTTACGCACCAAGACGCCACCGATCTCTACATCTTCCAGCGCCACGCGTCGCGGCGAGAACTGCACCGGCGTCACGAAGCGCAGCAACTCCTCGACCGCACCTTCGATCAGTGCGGGATGCTCGATCAGGCTTCGACGCAAAGAGTCGTCCTGCAGGATCAGAAGCGTTCCCATGCCGATCATGTTGGTCGTCGTGTCGTGCCCCGCGCGCAGGATCATCGCGCCGATCTCGGCAAAGTCGTCGCGACTCAGGTTGCCCGGCTTCACATGCTCTTCGATAATGCGACTCACCATGTCATCGCCGGTTTCAGCTTCTTTCCGATCGATCAGTCGGCGAACGTACGCGGCCAGCTCACGTGCCTTGCTCTGCGCTTCGTCCGGTGTCTGCGTAAGACCGTGCCGGGCGACAGCGCAGCGAATGATGAACGGATGGTCCGAGTAAGGCGATCCGAACAGTGCGGACATCACCAGCGACGGAAATTTCACCGCCAATGTGCTCACCAGATCAAGCGGCGGGCCCTCTGCTTCGATCTCGTCGATCAGATCTTCGGCAATCTGCGCGATCCTCGGCTTGAAGGCCAACATCCGGCGCACGCTGAACTCGCGCGTGAACATGCGTCGATAGTGATCGTGCAGCGGATTGTCCATGCCGACGAACGCGCGCTCGTTCCGGTCCACGATGACGCGTGCCTCGGTCACGGTCGGGAAATCCGGTTGCGCCATGGCACCACTGAAGCGCCGGTCGTCCATCAATACCGAACGCACTTCGTCATAGCGGGTCACCAGCCATGCGCGCTTGCCATTCCATAATGTGACGCTATGCAATGGGCCGGCCGCGCGGGCCTTTGCATATTCGGGTGGCGGGTCGAACGGGCACTGTCGCCGGAATGGAAATCGCGGCGAATCGGGGATGACGCTTTCATGCTCGACAGACATCCCCGATGCTAGCATCGGACCGCTTACGACCGCCTCACTGAAGGAAGACGCCTCCACGATGCCTGCGCACCCTCCCGCATTGATCACCGCTCAGCTCCACAGCGCGATGCCCGCGCGGTTTCGTCGCACCGGCGAGCAAACCGCGTGGGCCGATGCAAACCGGGGCGGCGCGCCCGTCGACTGCTTTCTGGAAGGTCCCGCTTTCGACCGGGCCGGCAATCTCCATGTGGTCGATATTCCGTTCGGGCGCATTTTTCGCATCGCACCTTCAGGCGAATGGACGCTCGCGGTCGAGTACGACGGCTGGCCGAATGGACTGAAGATCGCGCGGGACGGGCGCATCCTGATTGCGGACTATCGCCGCGGCTTGATGCAGCTCGATGCGACCACGGGTCGGATTACATCGGTGCTCACCCACCGCAACTCGGAAAGTTTCAAGGGCCTCAACGATCTCACGATCGCAGCGAATGGCGACATTCTATTCACCGATCAAGGCCAGACCGGTCTGCATGACCCCACGGGACGGGTGTACCGGATGCGGGTCGATGGTCGCCTCGAGTTGCTTCTTGCAAACGTACCGAGCCCGAACGGTATCGTGCTCGATGCAGAGGAAAAGGTTTTGTTCGTCGCGGCTACGCGCGGAAATTGCATCTGGCGCGGACCCATCATGCAAGACGGCACGCTCTCGAAAGTCGGCAATTTCTTTCAGTTGTTCGGCCCGACCGGTCCGGACGGTCTCGCGATGGACGATGCCGGCAACCTCGCCATTGCGCATCCGGGAAGCGGCTCAGTGTGGCTGGTGAATCCTGAGGGGGAGGCGATCGTTCGCGTCAAAGGCCCCGCAGGCTCGTTCATCACGAACATCGCCTATGGCATCGACGCGGCCGGGAATACCGACGACGTTCTCTATATGACCGAATCGCATCATGGTGCGATTCTGCGCGCAACGATGCCGCATCGGGGGCGGACGGTGACGGCGCACTTGTAGGCGCAACGCATGCGTTGCGGAAATTCCTCATATGCGCGCTTGGAGGGTTCGGCCTTCATGCCGAACCCGTAATCGCGGCGCAACGCATGCGTTGCGAAACCCCGCGATTACCCCATGTGCAGCCCGCCGTTCAGCGAGAAGTCCGCGCCGGTTGCGAAGCCGCCGTCCTCGGAAGCAAGCCATACCACGATCGAACCGATCTCATCCGGCGTGCCGAGCCTCTTGACCGGAATGGTATTGACGATTTTTTCCAGCACGTCGGGGCGAACCGCTCGCACCATGTCCGTTCCGATGTAGCCGGGCGACACAGTGTTGACCGTCACACCTTTCGACGCGACTTCCTGCGCGAGCGCCATCGTGAAGCCGTGAATTCCGGCTTTGGCGGTCGAGTAGTTGGTCTGCCCGAACTGACCTTTTTGTCCGTTCACCGAGGAGATATTGATGACCCGTCCCCATCCGCGATCAAGCATGCCGTCGATCACCTGACGCGTCACATTGAACAGGCTATTCAGATTGGTGTTGATGACCGCGGACCAGTCCTCCCGCGACATCTTGCGAAATGTTCCGTCACGCGTGATGCCGGCGTTGTTCACCAGGATATCGACGCCGCCGTGCTCGTCCTTCACTTTTTTGAGCGCATCGACCGTCGAGTCCCAATCGCCCACATTACCCATCGAGACGAAAAACGTGTAGCCCAATTCACGCTGCGCCGCGAGCCACTTCACATGATCGCGACTCGGCCCGCAACCGGCGATCACCGTGTGGCCTTCCTTCGCCAGACGCTGGCAGATCGACGTTCCGATACCACCCATGCCACCCGTCACAAACGCAACGCGCTTTGTCATCTCATTGCTCCTTTTTCCGACTGCAAGTCCGCGATCAATATGCCACGACTAGCGCCGCGCCGATATCGCCGCCTATTCGAACACCGTCGCGCGTATGAATGATGACATGCGCACCCCGTTTCGCGGCAGCTATCGTGGCGGGCCACCGAATCTCCCGGTTACGCTCCGCAACGCTGCGACGATCGCGACGTCTCCCACGCGTTGCGCCTGCTTACGTTGGGCGATCAGTCCGCCTTCACGAGGACGTAGCGTCCGGGTGCAGGCTCGATGGTTGGGTACTTCTTACTGCCAAGCCGCGTGCGCGCGCGCCGGTGCGCACCCGAATGCGGTGCGAGCCATTGATACCAATGCGGCCACCAGCTCCCCGGCATGGAAGACGCCGTCGAGAGCCACTCCTCGGGGTCCTCGCTCGTTGCGCCATCGACCCAATAGTTGCGCTTGCCCTTCGCCGGCGGATTGATGACCCCGGCTATATGGCCGCTCGCGCCAAGCAGAAATATCGTCTCGCCGCCGAGCAGTCGTGTCGATTGGTAGGCCGTTTTCCACGGCACGATGTGATCATCGCGCGAGGCGTACACATAGGTGGGGGCGTGGACGGCAGCGAAGTCCATCGGAATGTCGCACTGGATCGTCTTGCCCGCCTTGGCAAGCTTGTTTTCCAGATAGGCATTGCGCAGGAACCACGTCACCATCGGTCCGGGTAAGTTGGTGCTATCGGCGTTCCAATAGAGGAGATCGAAGGCGGGCGGCGCCTTGCCTTTAAGGTAGCTGTTGGTGACGTACTGCCAGATAAGGTCGTTCGCGCGGAGTGCCGAAAACGTGAACGCCATTTCCTTGCCCGGAAGAATGCCACCGCTTCCGATACTTGCTTCCCGCGCGGCGACGGCTTCCTCGCTCACCAGTAATCCCAATTCGCCGGTGTCGGTGAAATCGAGCAATGTGGTGAGAAGCGTGAGGCTTGCAATCTTATCTTCGCCGCGCGTTGCCATGACCGCGAGCGCAGAGGCGAGCAGCGTGCCACCGACGCAAAAGCCGAGCGCATTGACCCGCGATTCACCCGTGATGGCACGGGCGGCATCGATCGCTCGCATCACCCCTTCGCTGAGATAATCGTCCCACGTAAGATGCCCAAGATCGGCAGTGATCTGCCGCCACGACACGACAAACACCGTGTGGCCTTCTGCGATCGCGTGGCGAATGAACGAGTTCTCCGGTTGCAGATCGAGGATGTAGAACTTGTTGACGCACGGCGGAATGATGATGAGCGGGCGTTCGAACACAGCATTGGTGGTGGGTGCGTATTGGATGAGTTGAATCATCTCGTTCTCGTACACCACCGCACCGGGTGTCATCGCCAGATTCTTGCCGATCGCAAAGGCATTCTCGTCGGTCATCGAGACACGACCCTTTGCGAGGTCCTGGAAGTATAGGGCCATCCCTTCGGCCAGACTCTTCCCGCCCGACTCGATAGCGAGTTGGGTCGCCTCGGGATTCGTCGCGAGAAAATTCGACGGACTCATCGCGTCCAGAAATTGCCGGACCCCGAAGCGCAACTGCCCTTTGGTTCTTTCATCCGCGTTGGTCTGTTCCACCGTGCCCTCAAGAAAACTTGAGTACGCCAGGTACGCTCGGCGGACCAGATCGAAGCGGGGGTCGTTGGCCCATGCCTCGTTCGCGAATCGGCGATCGTTGACCGAAGACGCGCTGGTCACGCCGCCTGATCCCGGCTGTGCGGCAAAGTGCGTCCAGAAGTCCGTAATGCTCTTGAATGCTTCCCGTTGGAGTTCTGCCGCGCTCGTGACGTTCGCAATGAGCCGGGCCGCCGGATCAGCCGTGTCGTTCGGCGGGGCGCCGGACGCGAATGGCGCACCGGCGCCCAACGCGAGATTGAAATTTTGCATCGCCTCCTGACCTGCTCGCATCCATTCGGTCAGCAGTCGGGCGGGATCGTTTGTTGAGTACTGCATGAATTCTCTTAGGCCGGGCGTCGCGGTCGCAAAGGTCTACCCACGCCAGCATCTTGAAACGATGCGTCGATTTGTGCAAGCCCGTTCCGGTCACGTGTTATCGCGCAGGAGGAAACCGTGCGAGTGATCGGATTCGTTTCTTGGAGCGGCCCGAAACCGGACACGGAAAACGAAAAAGCCCCGGACACTCGGACTGGCCGGGGCTTCTCGTTGTCGCGATACTCGCCTATCGGACGAGATCACTACATAGGGCGTCTCGCCTTAACGCGATTTCGAAACGGGTTTCGCCTTGCTTTCGAAATTCGATTCCGCTGCTTCCACCGTCTGCTTGGCGATTTTCGACCAGCCGTCGTAGGCAAAATTGAATGCGGCAAAGGTCGACTTGAATGCGTTGATCGCGGCATCGGATCCGGCCGGTGCATTCTTGGCCATCGCGTCGATCGTGCTGGCGAAAGCGCGGTTCAGTTCCGTACCCTGCGCTTCGACGATCTTGACGACGTTTGCTTGCGCCTGGGCCGCCACGTCGTAGACACTCTTTGCGTAGGCCACAGCGCTCTGGATGGCCGGCTGCGCGACAGCGGTATTCAGCTTGCCGAGCTCTTGGGGATCGCGCGCGTTGAGAGCCGAGCGAACGTGCTCGCTCGCGTCTGCGAAGGTTGCTTTGGCGGTATTCAAATTCAGTGCTGCAAGCCGCTCCATCGCCGCGAACTGGGTTTGGGCAATGGCTATTCCGGCTTCAACACCGGCTTTGCCGGCGGACATCAAATTCTCTTGGCTGATCGTCATTTCGGGCGACTCCTTAGTTGGGTGGGACGTTTATTGCTGCAATGCACAAACACCATTTTAAGGGTCGTGAAAAGCATGTCAAGCTTTTTTTGTTGCAACGCACCAAAAGCCGTGGAGCTTGCTGGTTCCAGCGCGACACGCACGCCGGGACCCGCCCGTCCGACGACGAGTGGTCGAAACGCCTCGCCCCACTTTGCGCCGGCCAGTCAGCGAAAAGCCCCCATCTGTCAACATTTCGTCAAACTATCACTCCGAAGTGGATCGGACCGACATTTCAGGCCCCTAAAAGAGCAATATAAAGGCTATTAACTGATACAATTCAATCGCTTACGGAGAGTAACAAAATATTCGCAAACCGCCGAAATCTGTGCTAATGTTCCTTCGTCGGATTTACATCGAATTTTTCTCCGACAGCGCTAGCCCGCTGATCACCATAAAGCTACCGCTTATCGGAAGAGACAAAAATTAGCGTCTGCGGACTTTCCAGTTTGATGAGATCGCCTCGCGAGAATCGAGGCACTTAACCAGTTACCTCCGAGAGCGCTGAGTCATCGCGCTCTTCCTCCCTGTAACGGCCCGAAAGGGCCGTTTTTTTTGCCTACGCATCGGTCGCGTGCGCGGGCGCGCTCAGGGAGTGCTCATCCCTCGCACCGATAGCGAGGCATGAACACTTTAGGCCGGACTCGAAGGGTCAGCTTCCGACCAACTCACCAACGACCGACACGGTCACATGCACGACCATGTCCGCGTGCAAGGCAACGGCAACCTGATGATCACCGATCGCTTTCAACGGTCCTTGCGGCAGACGAATCGCGGTGCGCTCCACGTCATGTCCCTGCGCCTTGAGCGCATCGACGATATCGTGTGACGTCACCGAACCAAACAGCCGACCGTCAACCCCGGCCTTGCGGGTGACCTTGACCGCGAATCCATCCAGCTTCGCACCGCGTGACTGGGCGAGCGCGAGCGATTCCCCGTGCGCCTTTTCAAGCTCGACCCGGCGCTTCTGGAACTCTTCCAGGTTTGCAGGTGTTGCGCGTCGCGCTTTGCCCGACGGAATCAGGAAGTTGCGCGCGAAGCCGTCTTTCACTTTCACCACATCTCCAAGTCCGCCGAGATTGGTGATCTTCTCCATCAGAATGATTTGCATGGGTACGCGCCTTCGCTCAGTGGAGGTCCGTATACGGAATCAACGCGAGGAAGCGCGCCCGCTTGATCGCGATCGACAATTGGCGCTGGTACCCCGCTTTGGTGCCCGTGATGCGCGCCGGCATGATCTTTCCGTTCTCGTTGACGAAATCCTTCAGGATGTCGATGTCCTTGTAGTCGATCCAAAGGATCTTCTCAGCGGTGAAGCGACAGAACTTGCGACGCCGGAACAGCCCCTTCTCGCGCGTGCGATTGTCCTTGCGCCCGCCCTTCGCACCTGCTTTGCCCTTGGATGGGCCTCGTCCAAATGTTGCCATGATGATTCCTTATTCGAATTGAATATTCAGGGCGTGGAGCTCGATTCCCCGATGCGACTTGCTACGGTGCGCGATGAATCCCTCGACCCGGATGGATGATCCGAGCCGCGCCGCAGACACCAGATGTGCCATCGTTTCGGTTGCCACGCACGCGATTTCCATGTGCAGTTGCCGGACCGCGCCCGCCTCGACCTGCTCCGAATCGTGCTCGATCTTGAAGCGCACGATCGCGATGCCAGCGGGTGTGTAGCGGAGCGATTCCAGCTCGACAACACGCCCACTCAGGATGAGCCGGTTCGCTGCGGTCAAGCCTACGCGGGACTCGCGACCGCCGCGACCACAGCGGGCGCAGCGGGCGCAGGTGCCGGTTCGACCACCGCGGCAACGGGCGCCGCCTCCGCGGGCTTCGCAACGTCACCATGCAGGACAGAACGCGCCTTCTCGTCTTTCATCATCGGCGAGGGCGTCGTGACGGCAGCCTTCATCTTGATGGTGAGGTGGCGCAATACCGCGTCGCTGAATTTGAACGAATGCTCGAGTTCGCCAAGGGCCTCGTTGTCGCACTCGACATTCATGAGCACGTAGTGGGCCTTGTGGATCTTGTCGAGCGGGAAAGCAAGCTGGCGCCGACCCCAGTCTTCGAGGCGATGCATCGTGCCGCCGCGCGACGTTACCGTTTGCCGGTAACGCTCGATCATCGCGGGCACCTGCTCGCTTTGATCGGGATGAACAATAAATACGATTTCGTAGTGACGCATAATGCTCCTTATGGGTAACGCCTCCCGAATTGCCCACGGGGTGGGCATGGTGAGGCAAGGAAGGATCGAGTCCGATCGTCGCGAACAACGGGCCGTCGAACAACTACGCAGCCGCGTGCGGCCGCGAAGAACCTGCAATTGTAATGCGATCAGACGGTTGCCTGCAATACTTCAACGATAGACATCCGGTGAAGGCCGGTGCCGGGGCGTCCCAGCCCCTTCCTGCAGCGTGCTCATCACTCAGACCGCACCTCTGCGACGCCGCGCTTCGAACAGACACACGCCAACCGCAACCGAAACATTCAGGCTTTCGACCGATCCATGCATCGGGATACGGACCCGAAGATCGCACTTCTCGCGGGTGAGGCGCCGCATCCCTTCACCCTCGGCGCCAAAGACCCATGCGGCACTGGCTGGGAAGTCAGCATCGTAGAGACCGTCGGCGGCATCATCCATCGTCCCGATGATCCAGATCCCACGCTCCTTCAACTCCACGAGCGTTCGAGCCAGATTCGTGACCATGAAATAGGGAACGACCTCTGCCGCGCCGCTTGCGACTTTCGAGACGGTCGCGTTGACCCCGCAGGCGCGATCCTTGGGTGCGATGACCGCATGCACGCCAGCGCCATCAGCGACGCGCAGGCACGCCCCCAGGTTGTGCGGATCCGTGACGCCATCCAATACGAGCAACAGGGGCGGATCGGTGATCCCATCGAGCAGGTCGTCGAGCGATTTGCTCGTGGGTAGCACCGACTCGACGCTCGCCGCGACGCCTTGGTGACGGGCGCCGCGTGCGAATCCATCGATCCGCGCCGCCTCCACCTGCATGACGCGCACCCCCTTTTCAGCCGCCAATTGCACCAGCGCTTTCGCGCGCGGATCGCTGCGCGCGGCGTCCATGTAAATTTCGGCGACGCTCGACGGGGCGCCCCGCAGCCGCCCCGTCACCGCATGAAAACCGTAAAGATAGGATCGCGCCATTGTCAATCCGCAAGCCGGAAATCGATGCGCGCGAGATCGAGGTCGACATGCGCGACCCGAACGCGAACTTTTCCTGACAACCGATACGTATGCAGGCCACGTTCGCCCCGCAGCTCATGGCGGGCCTGATCGAAATGAAAGTAGTCGTTGCCAAGCTCGGAGATATGCACGAGGCCTTCGACGTGAAGCGACTCGAGCTGGACGAAGATGCCGAATCCGGTGACCGCGCTGATCGTTCCTTCGAACTCCTCGTTCACCCGGTCTTTCATGAAGAAGCACTTCAGCCACTGCACCACATCGCGCGACGCCTCATCGGCACGGCGTTCGGTGAGGGACGCATGCTCCCCGAGCGAGCGCCAGTCGCCGGGTTCGTAACGTTCCCCCGCAAGCACCGCCTTGATGGCGCGATGGACCAGCAGGTCCGGGTAGCGCCGGATTGGCGACGTGAAATGCGCGTACGCCGGATAAGCAAGGCCGAAGTGGCCCTCGTTGTCGGGGCTATACACCGCCTGTCGCATGGATCGAAGCAGAACGGTCTGCAGGAGTGATCGGTCGGGGCGATCCTTGATCGCGTCCATCAAGCGCGCGTAGTCCTTGGAGTTCGGCTTATCGCCGCCCGGCATGCCCAGGTTGAAGCCACGCAGGAACTCACGCAGATTATCGAGTTTTTCCGGCGTGGGACCCTCATGCACCCGATAGAGCAGCTTCTGCTCGTTTTCCTCGAGGAACGTCGCGGCGCACACATTGGCCGCGAGCATGCATTCCTCGATCAGGCGGTGTGCATCATTGCGCACGATCGCTTTGATGCCTTTGATCTTGCCGTCCTCATCGAATTCGAGCTCGGTTTCGCCCGACTCGAACTCGATCGCGCCGCGCTGCTTGCGGGCATTGAACAGGCTGCGAAACACCTCGTCGAGACAGTGCAGATGCGGGATCAGATCCGGATCCATCACGGGCAACCCCGCCACGCCTTTCTTCTCCGCATAGAGTGCTTCCGCGACCTGCGTATAGGTCAAGCGCGCCACGGAACGAATGATCGCCGGGTAGAACTTGTGCGCGCCGACCCGCCCCGCCTTCGTGACCGCCATCTCGCAGACCAACGCGAGGCGTTCGACCTGCGGGTTGAGGGAGCAAAGACCGTTCGAGAGATGTTCAGGCAGCATTGGAATCACTCGGCGCGGGAAGTAGACCGATGTGCCACGCTCGCGCGCTTCACGATCGAGCGCCTCGCCCGGACGGACATAGTGGCTGACATCGGCGATCGCGACCAGCAATCGATAGCCGCGCCCGTCCCGCTCGGCGAACACGGCATCGTCGAAATCGCGCGCCGTCTCACCGTCGATCGTCACAAGCGGCGTCGCGGTCAGATCGACGCGGCCACTTCGCTCCGCAGGGCGAAGCCCCTCGGTGAACCGTTCCGCCCGGCGGATCGCCGCCGCTGAAAACTCGAACGGCAACTGGTGCTTGCGAAGAGCGATCTCGATTTCCATGCCGGGATCGGTCGCATGTCCCAGCACCTCGACGACGCGCCCGATCGGTTGCATGTTCCGCGATGGCTGCTCGACCAACTCCACCGTCACGACCTGGTTGGATTTCGCGTTGCCCACGCCTTCCGGCTGAATCAGGATGTCCTGGCTGATGCGCCGATCGGAGGCAACCACGAAGAACACGCCGTGCTCGCGGTGAAAGCGCCCGACGATCCGCTTCTGCGCCCGCTCGAGCACCTCGACAATGACCCCTTCGCGGCGACCACGCCGATCGATCCCGGTTGGGCGGAGCAAAACACGATCGCCATGGAGAACCTGGTTCATCTCACGCGGCGCGAGCACATATTCATGACCATCATCCCCCGACGCGGAGCCGTGGCCGTCCGGATGACCGCTGACCCGCCCGCTGATGAGATCGAGCTTTTCCGCGATCAGGAGGGCACCCTTGCGGTTGCGCAGGATCTGGCCATCGCGCGCCATCGCGTTGACGCGCCGATGCAGCACTTCGCGGGCGTCCTCGGGAACGCCCATTCGATCGGCAAGGTCGGCCTCGGCAAGCGGAATTGAATCGCGCGTAAGGGCTTCGAGGATCGCCTCGCGCGACGGAATCGTCACGAGCGAGCGATCAACTTCGGGCCGCACCGGCCTTTGACCCCGTATTTGTACTGCCTTCGGAAGGGAATTACTTCGTTTCGTTGACACAGCTTTCTTTTCTTTCTTAGAATGCGCGGCTGCTTTGGGGCCGCGGCTTCCTGAAGTTATCGTTCGGACTGGCAATACTCGCGATCAATCGACGACCTCTACCGAGGCCGTTCTCGCGAGTCGGTCCATGCCAAGGGACCGTGTTCTTGATCCCGTTGGTTTGCGATGGCTTCGCAAGACGTTCGCACTTGATTCGCAAGATGGCGCACAGTTGGGCGAAGAGAGTTCGTCGAATCGTGATGCCAGCCCCGTAGCGCCGAGATGGCGGAATTGGTAGACGCACTAGGTTCAGGTCCTAGCGCCCGCAAGGGTGTGGAGGTTCGAGTCCTCTTCTCGGCACCATTATTGTAAGCGTTGTCGGCGAGCGCGGTTTTCGGAGCGCCTCGCGGCAATGTCTTCGGGATCCGCGACGCAGGCCGGTGGGCCGGGCGCCGTTCCCCACGCATCGAACCACACGCAGTACACTCGCCCTGCCGTCGGGCTGCGTGGTGACGATGTCGACCATGCCTTCGCCCGATCGGTCCAGCGAACACCCCGGAGCCGATGATGAGTGAACCTCTCGTAGCGTTGTTGCATCCTGGCGAAATGGGGGCTGCGATCGGTGGCTGCCTCGCAGCACGCAATATGCGCGTCATGTTCGCATCAGAGGGTCGGAGCAACGAAACCTTGGCGCGTGCCAAAGCGGCCGCCTTGCACGACGGCGGCAGTTTGCGATCCACCATCCGGGACAGCCGGATCATCTTGTCGGTCTGCCCACCGCACGCGGCGCTCGACCTCGCACATTCCGCCGTCGCGGCGGGATTCAAGGGCCTCTATGTCGATGCCAATGCCATCGCACCGGCCACCTCGCGTGCCATCGGTGAAGTCGTCGTCGCCGCGGGCGGCACATTCGTCGACGGGGGAATCATCGGACCGCCGCCGCGGCAAGGCGTTCGTACGCGTCTCTATCTCGCCGGCAACGAGGCAGAACGGGTCGCTGAACTGTTTGCCGGTACGGCGCTTGGAACCATCGTGCTCAAACAGCCGGTGGGCGCGGCGTCGGCCGTGAAGGCGTGTTATGCGGCCTGGACGAAAGGGTCCATTGCGTTGCTCGGGAACATTCGAACATTGGCCGCGCATGAAGGCATTGATGAGGTTCTCCTCAACGAATGGGGTGAAAGCCAATCCGATCTGGTCAAGCGCTCGACGGCGATTACGGCCAGTGCACGCAAGGCTTGGCGTTGGATCGCGGAAATGGAAGAAATCGCGGCAAGCTTCCACAGCGCCGGCCTACCCGATGGATTCCACCTGGCGAGCGCCGATCTCTATGCGCGTTTGAGCGCGTGCAAGGAGGCACGCAGTGATCCGACGCTCGATGAAATTCGTGGCTTGCTGCTGAAAGGCGCACCCGGCGCGAAACCAGGGAAATGAAGGGCGGACGCGCGCTCGTCATCGGCGGCTCGCTGGGCGGCCTGTTCGCAGCGCACACGTTGCTGCGGATTGGTTGGGACGTGTGTGTCTTCGAGCGATCGGCCGACGATCTGGCGACCCGCGGCGCAGGGATCGGCACGCATAGCGAGCTGTTTGACGTGATGCGTGAAATCGGCGTCCCGGTTGATCCCGATCTTGGCATCGCCTTGCACGAACGGGTATGCCTCGATCGCGCCGGACAGGTGAGTCATCGCATCCCGATGCCGCAGACGATGAGCGCATGGGCACGCATCTATCGTCCGTTGAAAGATGCGTTTCCCGCCGAACGCAGTCGATTCAACGCGAAGCTTGCGCGTGTCGAGTTGCACGGGGATCGCGTCCACGCGTGTTTCGCGGACGGATCGCACGAGGTCGCCGATCTGCTCATCGGTGCCGACGGAATTCGCTCGACCGTGCGCGAACAATTCATGCCCGAAGTCCAACCTCGGTACGCCGGCTATGTCGCATGGCGCGGCCTGGTCGATGAGGCCGATTTCTCGCCTGCCTCGCACGCGGCGCTGTTTCATCGCTATACGTTCTGCCTGCCCGATGGCGAGGTGCTGCTCGCCTATCCGGTCCCGGGTGTCGGCGACGATACGCGACCCGGACATCGCGCGATGAATTTCGTCTGGTATCGCCCGGTCGACCCGGTCCACATGCTTCCCGATCTGTGCACCGACGCGACCGGCCATCAACATGGTCTGGCCATTCCGCCACCGCTGATCCGCACGGACGTACTCGCCGCGACCCGGGCAAGCGCGGACCGCCTGCTCGCCCCGCAGATCGCGGAAACCATCCATCGCACCAAGCAATTATTCTTTCAACCAATCTTCGATCTGGAATCACCACAGCTCGTGTTTGGCCGTGCAGTTCTGCTTGGCGATGCGGCCTTCGTCGCGCGACCGCACGTCGGCGCGGGCATCACCAAGGCCGCGCTCGATGCCAGAACACTGGCGGCCGCGCTGGTGGAGTCGCCCACCATCGATGCCGCACTCACTCGCTATGATATCGAGCGCCGGCGCTTCGGCAGCGGGTTGGTTGCCCGCGGCCGTCGACTCGGCGCGTATTTAGAGGCGCAACTGAAGCCGCTCGCGCAACGCGCCCCGAACGAATTGCATCAGGATCCGCTCAAGGTCATGAGCGAGATGGGTGCGCCGCTCGCCGGTGTTCGCGAGTTGTCGGCCGCGGCGAGTGCCCATTCCCAATCGTCCGGCCTCCGATAACTACGAAAGGCATCCATGAAAGACCTCATTCGTCTCAGCGCCATCGACGCTGCCAGGAAACTCGCGCAGCGAGAGATCACCGCGCAACAATATGTTCGCGCCTTGCTCGAGCGGATTGATGAACGCGATCCGAGCGTTCGGGCCTTTGCCTATCTTGGCCGTGAGCAGGCGCTGGCCGCCGCCAAGCTGCTCGATTCGGGGCCGGTCAAAGGCATGCTCCATGGGCTGCCGATCGGCGTCAAAGACATCTTCGAGACCTACGACATGCCCACCCAGGGCGGATCGAAGGTCTATACCGGTCTCAAGACTTCACTCGATGCGGCGTGCGTTGCCGCGACGCGACGCGCCGGCGGCATCATTCTCGGCAAGACCGTGACGACCGAGCTCGCGACGTTTCCACCCAATGAAACGCGCAATCCGCACAACATTGAACATACCCCGGGCGGATCGTCATCCGGATCGGCTGCCGCGGTGGCCGATTTCATGTTGCCGTTGGCGACCGGAACGCAGACGCTCGGCTCGACGATCCGACCGGGTTCCTTCTGCGGGGTCGTTGCATATAAGCCGACCTATAACTTGATCCCGAAGAAGGGTGTCTGGAATAGCGCCGATTCGCTCGATACCGTTGGCGGCTTCGCACGCACGGTCCCTGATATTGCGTTGTGGGTCGCCGCTGTATTGTCGTATCGCGGGTTGTTGGTACCCGATCACATCGCCACGCCCCGCATTGGGCTTTGCAAGACCCACGAGTGGCGTCACGCCACCCCGGAAATGCAGGCGTGCCTGCTTGCTGCCGGCAGCAAACTCGCGAAGGCCGGCGCGATCGTGATAGAAGTGACCCTGCCCGACCGATTCACCGGCCTGCTCGAAGCGCAGACCGCCGTGGGTGTGTGGGAAACCGGCCGCTCGTTCGCGGACGAGTGCTACCGGTCCGGCGAAAAATTGCGGCCTGAATTGTTCGAACGATGCGGCAACGCCTATGAAGTGGATCCGGGTGTCTATCATCGCGCGCAGACGCTCGGTCGCGAATGCCGGCAGATGGTGCCCGACGCAATGGGCGACTGCGACGTACTGCTCGCTCCTGCAGCGCCGGGCGAGGCGCCCAAAGGCTTCCCCACAGGAAATCCGATTTTCAATCAGGTATGGACATTTCTCCACACGCCATGCGTCGCCATTCCCGCCGGCAAGGGCCCCGCTGGGTTGCCGCTCGGCCTGCAGGTCATCGGCCGCCTCGATGATGACGCGCGCACCTTGGCGGCAGCGCATTGGGTTCATCAACATCTCGCCGCATAGGGTCGGCGTAGGGATCAACGGGAGGCTGCATGGGCATCGCCAGACTCATCGACGTCGACAGGGCGCGTCTTAATTGCGTCGTCGACGGCACGGAAGGAAAACCCTGGATCACGTTCGTCACCGGCATCGCGAACGATCACACGTTGTGGGATGCGCAGATTCCCGCGCTCAGCGCCGATTACCGGGTTCTTCGCATCGATAGCCGTGGCCACGGCTTGTCGACGAGCTCACCGCCCCCCTACTCGCTCATTCAATTGGTGGGCGATGTCATCGGCGTTTGGGATGCCCTCGCCATTCGCAAATCAGCGATCGCCGGCCTCGGGTTGGGCGGTGTCGTGGTGAGCGAGCTTGCGCTTCGCCATGGTGATCGCGTGTCCGCACTTGTCCCGGTGAGTTGCCGCGCCACGATGACGCCGCAATATCAAGGCATCTGGCCCGCATTGGTGGCAACCGCTGCCAAGGACGGCATCGCGGCGATCGCCGATAGGACGATCGGCCGATGGTTCTCCGAGGAATTTCGCGCCTCCAACGCTGCGACCATGAAATCGGTGCGTGACGCCATCCTGCGCACTTCGCTCGACGGATATCTTGGCTGTATCGCGGCGATTCTCACGCTTGGCCATGCCGATCGATTGTCGACCCTTCGCATGCCGGTGTTGTATGTAAGCGGCGAACACGATCGCGTTGGCGCGCCGCCCGACATCGTGCAGGCGATGTGTGATGCCACACCGGGCGCCCGGCATATCGTGCTTCCCGGGGCGACGCACATTTCGACGGTGTGCAATCCGCAAGCGTTCAACGCCGCGCTGCTCGAATTGATGCGGCGCACCCAATGAGCATCCAACTGGCGGCAGGCGGGCGCGAGCGTACGCCGGAAGGCCTCGTGCTCGAACGTGACAGCCAGTGCTCCGGTCTGCTCACCATCACCATTGATCGTCAGGACGATCTCAACCGGTTGAACCCCGAGGTGATGGCGCGGCTTGGCACCATCGCCGCCCTGCTCCGCGACGATCCTTCGATCAACGTGGTGCTCATCACAGGCTCCGGCACCGCCAACTTCTCGATGGGTATCCTGAACCCGGCGATCCGGGCCAGTTACACGAAAGACGAGATCATCGAGATCGTCATGCGCTCCAATCGCGTGTTCGATGCGATCGAAGCGCTGCCGCAGATCGTGATCGTCGCGATCAACGGCAAGGTCCTCGCCGGCGCGGCCGAGCTGTGTCTGGCCTGCGATCTGCGTTACGCATCCCGGCACGCCACGATGACCATGCCTGAAGCCACCTGGGGCGGATTTCCCGGCGCGGGCGCACCCGTCCGATTGCCGATGATCGTCGGCCGCGCACGCGCGATCGAGCTCATCTGCACCGGGCGCACGATCGATGCGGCCGAGATGGAACGCCTGAATCTGGTGCAGGGCATCTATCCGCCGGAAGAACTGATGCCGGGTGTCCTCGCGATTGCAAGAAAGATCGGCGATAGCGGCCCCCTCGCAGTACGCGGCGCGAAACGCATCGGCGCTGCGCGCCAGGAGCCGGGTTTCCACGCATCACGCATGTTGTCCGATCAGCTACGCCGCGAGCTCGAATGGAGTCACGACGTCGACGAGGGGATGGCCGCGCACAAGGAAAACCGAAGGCCGCGATTCACCGGGCGCTGAATCCAATGGCGCTATCGCGCCGACCATGACACCAACAGGACGACAAGAATGATGACTGTACCAACTCGATGCGCCGTGCCCTTTCTCGCCCTTGCCATCCTCACGGGTGCTTTCCCGGCGCATGCACAAACCTATCCCGTCAAGCCCGTGCGCGTCGTCATTACGTTCCCAGCGGGCGGCGCCACCGATATCGTCGGCAGGATCCTCAGCGCACGACTGCAGGAGTCGCTTGGCCAGCCGTTCCTGATCGAGAACAGACCGGGCGCGAACGGCAACATCGGTGCCGATTTCGTTGCCAAGGCGCCAGCGGATGGCTACACCCTCCTACACGCCGATCTGAGCACACTTACCATCGGACCCGCGGTGTATCCGAAGCTGCCCTTCGACCCGATCGAAGATTTCACGCCGATCACGATGCTCGTGAATTCACCGCACGGTGTGGCGGTCAATCCGAATTTCAAGGCGCAGACCCTCGCGGAGCTTCTCGAGTTCGCCAAAGCGAATCCGGGCAAGGTCAACTATGCACACCTTGGCAACGGCAGCGCGTCGCATTTGGCCGGTGTCGAACTGGGTGCGCGTGCCGGGGTGACTTGGACGTTCATTCCATACAAAGGTGGCGCCCCGGCCCTGGCCGACGTTGCATCGGGTCAAGCCGATGCGCTCGCCATTGCAATGATCTCGACCTATCCGTTCGTAAGAGGCGGCAAGCTTCGCCTGCTGGGAGTGATGAGTCCGAACCGTTTGTCATTCATCCCTGATGTCCCCACCGTTGCCGAGCTCGGCTATCCGGGTTTCTTCGCGGGACAGTACCAGGCTCTCTTTGGTCCCAAAGGGACGCCAAAGGAAGTGGTGACAAGGCTGAACAGCGAGCTGTTGCGAATCCTAGGCGAACCCGAAATGAAGAAGCGCTTAAGCGATCTAGGCGCCGAGGCGATCCCGATGGCACCCGAGGCGCTTGCACGATTTGTCAGCACCGAGAAAGCGAAGTGGGCGAAGATCGTGAAGGATCACGATGTCAGGGTGGAGTGAGCGCAAGGCTCGCTGATCCCTATATAAGCCCCGCATACGAGCCACCGTCGATCTGCAGGTTCTGGCCCGAAATGAAACTCGCCTGATCGCTGCACAGATAGGCGCACGCGTCCCCGAATTCCGTCGGATGCCCAAGCCGCTTGGCCGCGATCGACGCGGCGATCCGCTTTCTCGCTTCCTCGTAGGTGATGCCGCCCTCTTTCATCATCCGCTCGGCCATGAATTTCTGGCGATCGGTGTCGATACGCTCCGGCAACAGGTTGTTGATCGTCACATTGTGGACCGCTACGTCGATCGAGAGCGATTTCGAGAACGCGATGAGCCCTGCGCGCGCCGCGGTCGAAAGACCCATCGCGGGGCGTGGCGACTTCACCATGGCCGAGGTGATATTCACGATGCGTCCGAATTTTCGGTCACGCATGCCGGGCACCAGCGCCTGGATCATGAAAATCGGCGCCAGCATGTTGGCTTCGATCGCGCCGTTCCAGGCCTTTCGATCCCAATCCTCGATCTTGCCTGGTGGCGGGCCGGCGTTGTTGTTGACGAGGATATCGGCCGATGGGCACGCGGCGATCAACTTCGCGCGCCCCGCCTCCGTGTTGATGTCGGCCGCGACGGCATACACCGTGGCGCCGGTTTCCGCGCGAAGCTCAGCGGCCGTCTCATTGAGCACTGCTTCGTTGCGTGCGTTGAGATAGATGATGACGCCTTCCCGCGCGAGGGACGTCGCGCAGGCGCGTCCGAGGCCCTTGGAGGATGCGCAGATGATCGCCTTGCGGCCTTTGATTCCCAGATCCATGGTGGTGGCTTTCGCGGCGAGTTCGGCCCAAGCGGGTTATTCTATTCGAGCGTCATCCCGATCATCTCTCACGCTGGAGGAAACCTCAAATGACCCAACGACTCGAAGGCCGCGTGGCTATCGTCACCGGCGGTGCGCGCGGCATTGGCGCCGCCTACGCCAAAGCGCTTGCCGCGGCGGGAGCACGCGTATGCGCGGCCGACGTTCTCGATGCCAAACCCGTCGCGGAAGAAATCAAGCGCGCCGGCGGACAGGCCATCGCGGTGCACTGCGATGTGGCCGATCCGAAATCGGCGCAGGCGATGGTCGCGAGCACCATCAAGGCATTCGGCAAGCTCGACATCCTGGTGAACAATGCCGCGGTCTTCGCCGCACTTCAACAGAAGCATTTCATGGAAATTTCGAGCGAGGAATGGGACAAGCTCATGGCGGTCAATGTGCGCGGCGTCTTCGAATGCGTGAAGGCGGCGGTACCCGAGATGCGCAGGAACAAGTACGGCAAGATCGTCAACATCGCATCGGGCACCGTGTTCAAGGGCACGCCGATGATGCTGCATTACGTGACATCAAAGGCCGCGGTGGTCGGTATGACGCGATGCATGGCGCGCGAGCTCGGCGACGACGGCATCTGCGTGAATACGCTCGCCCCTGGGCTCACGATGAGCGAAGGCGTGAAATCGAACGCGAGCTTCACCGGAGCGATGATCAAGATGAACGCCTCGACGCGGGCGCTGCAGCGCGAGCAGGTGCCCGAAGATCTGACCGGAACGATGGTCTACCTCTGCAGCGCGGACAGTGACTTCATGACTGGGCAATGCATCGTTGTGGACGGTGGGTCGGTGGTGCATTGACCGCGTGCGTCCGGACTCGATCGCAATGAGGCCAAAGATGAAGATGTTATATTGAATGAAGGAGTCAGCGAGCCCGTGCTCATCAAGCCGTGGGTCGTGAAGTTATCGCGCGGTGCGTGGTTGGCCGCAATCTCGGCCTGCCACGACGCCGCCGGCGCGTGATCATCAGTCGAATATCGATTGCCGGGCGATAGGTACTCGCCGGATATTCATCATAAGAAGACGGAGAAAAAATATGCCTCGCCTATCCCACCGGTTCGTTGGCCTGCGTCTTGTCGGGATGATATGTGGGTTGCTCGCGATCGCCGGATGCGGCGGCGGCGGCGGCGGCGGCGGCGGCGGCGGGGATGCACCGCCCGCCTCAACCGGCTCCACGCAGCCCTCTGCGCTGAGCGTGACAAGCCCGAAGGCCAGCATCAGGCAAGTCAATCTTGCTTGGAGCGCCAATCCTGACGCCACCGCATTCAAGCTGCTCTTCAAGCCGAATGCGACGGCGGCATTCACGCAGATCGGCGCCGACCTTCCCGGCGGGAGTACCACGGCCGCTATGCCCCTCGCGGTGCATCGGACCGATTGGGTGAACGGTCGCCTGCGGGTCGATGCCTGCAACGCAGTCGGCTGCACACCCTCGAACGAGGTGGGGATCCTCGGTTCAATGCTGGATGCGATCGGGTACTTCAAGGCATCGAATACCGAAGCGGGCGACCTTTTCGGCGTGGGGCTCGCGCTAAGCGGGGATGGCAACACACTCGCGGTGGGCGCGCCGCTCGAAGCCAGCAACGCTACCGGTATCGGTGGTGACCAAGCGAACAATTCGGCCTCGCGAGCGGGCGCCGTCTATGTGCTCACGCGAACCGGTGGCACCTGGACGCAGCAGGCCTATCTCAAGGCATCGAATGCGATGACAACCAGCGTATTCGGCATCGCGCTCTCGCTAAGTAGCAACGGCAATACGCTGGCAGTCGGGGCGTCGGGAGAAAGCAGCAATGCCCGGGGCGTCAACGGGGACCAAGGCAATTTTCTGGCGCCGCGTTCGGGCGCCGTGTACGTGTTTTCTCGAACCGGCACGACGTGGTCGCAGCAGGCGTATCTCAAGGCATCGAATACGGGACCATCCGATTCCTTCGGCGAGGCGCTCGCGCTGAGTGCGGATGGGAATACGCTCGCGGTGGGGGCAAGTCTTGAGAGTAGTTCTGCCACCGGCGTCAACCAGATCCCAGGTGCCCTTCCGGTCTTTTTTTCGGGGGCGGTCTACGTGTTCTCGCGAACCGGCACGTCCTGGTCGCATCAGGCCTATGTGAAGGCTTCGAATACCGGAACGGAAGATCGCTTCGGCGCGGCGCTCGCGCTGAGCGGCGATGGCAGTACGCTCGCAGTGGGGGCGCAAGGCGAAGGCAGCAGCGTCACCGGCATCAACCAAGATCAAGCCGACAATAGCGCAGGCTCTGCGGGTGCCGTCTATGTGTTCGTCCGATCCGGCACGACTTGGCAGCAGCAAGCGTATATCAAGGCGTCGAATACGGAGAGGGGAGATGCGTTCGGCGGTGCGCTCGCGTTGAACGGCGACGGCAATACGCTCGCGGTGGGGGCAAGATTTGAAAGCAGCAACGCCACGGGGATCAACGGGAATCAAGCCAACAATACCGCTCTATCGTCGGGCGCCGCGTACGTGTTCTTGCGAACCGGCACGATCTGGGCACAGCAGGCCTATCTCAAGGCCTCGAATACACGGGCGAATGGTTTTTTTAGCATCGCATTGCGGCTGAGTGGTGACGGCAACACGCTAGCCGCCGGGGCCTCGGGGGAAAGCAGCGGCGCCCTAGGCATCAACGGGAGCCAAAGCGACACGACCGCGCCGGATTCCGGGTCGGCCTATGTATTCGTTCGAAGCGGCGCGACCTGGGTGCAGCAGGCCTATGTCAAGGCTTCGAATACGGGGGCGAGCGACAGTTTCGGGAGCGCGCTCGGACTGAGCACCGATGGCAGCGCCCTCGCGGTCGGGGCGACGTTCGAGAAGAGCAGCGCAACCGGTGTCGGCGGCAACCGACTGGATGCATCCTTCGTCAGGGCCGGGGCTGTTTTTCTGTATTGAAGTATTCAACGCTGACCGCACGGCGCGTGCTGCCGGTCGCAGGCTTATCGCATCCGGCCGTACGACTTCTCGGTGATGCAACACGAGCAAGGTCGGACCGAGTCATTCCGCGAATCATCGATCCGGACATTCGATGCTTCGTGGAATACCCTTCGCGTCCTTCGCGTCCATCGCGGTTCAAGAATGTCGCTTTAGGCCGCCACCCGCAACGTCTTCTCCGCCTCGATCGATCGCCTGAGGATGTTGATCGCCTGAATGCCCCCGGCATCGCCGTTCACATCCACGCGTGCGCGCCCCGGCGCCTGGTCCATCCGCGTCTGCTGCAGCTCGAACACTTCCCAGTCCTGCGTGAACGCCATCTCGATCTGCCCGAACACCATATCGGTCATCGCCTGATTGTTTGGCTGCATGTCCTGTCCCTGCGCCCAGAAATAATGCGTCGTCTTTTCCGTCTCGGGCGTGATGAGATTCAGATTGAAAAGGCCGATGCCGCCAAGTTTTGCACCCTCGGGTGCACCGTGCGCCGCAATCTTCTCGCGCGCGTTTTGCTCGTGCGGCGCGGCGCCAGTCCATAGGCGCACGACAGACGGCTCCACCCATCGGATGATCTGCCAGCGGTCAACCTTGCCCTTGAAGTTGCCCGCTTTCACATAGGTCGGTGGAGGATCCGAATTCATCATCCAGCGACTCACCTGTACTTCGCGCTCCCAGCGCTCTGTCTTCACATTCGGGCTGTCGATCAACGCGTAATTGCCGATCGTGGACGCGTGCACAAATGTGAGGTGTGTGAGGTCGAGCAGATTCTCGATGATGAGTTCGTAGTTGCCATGCACGTAGTACCGCGCGCCTTTCCAGCCGAACTGTGGATCACTGGTCGGCAGCTCCGGAATCCTTGTCATGTCAGCGGTTGCCGCATCGCCCATCCAGATGAACACCGCACTATGGCGCTCCACGACCGTGTAGTTGCGTACGCGTGCATTTTGCGGAATGTCGCGCTGCGAGGGAATCAGGACGCACTTGCCCGAGCAGTCGTACTCGAAGCCGTGATAGCCGCACTTGATGAAATCACCGGCGACCGATCCTTTGCTCAGCGGAAACAGGCGATGGCAGCAACGATCTTCAACCGCGCACGCCTTCCCGCTCTGATCCCGCCAGAAGACGATCTGGTCGCCACAGATGGTGCGAGCCAACAACTGTCCGCTCGCGAGTTCACTGGCCCACGCGGCCACATACCAGGCATTGCGCAAGAACATGGTCTTTACTCCGAAGGCGTGCCAAGGGAAACATTCCAGCGCCAACTGTAGGAGCGTGCGCGCGCCCTGTCAAAGGGATCGTCGGGCTTTATCATGCCGGCTGCCTGGAAATTCCATCCCCTCAACAGCGTGCGAGACCACTATGCGCTTCGCGTATTTCCTCTTCTTCCATGACCGGCAGTCCCCCACGATGCGCATTACGGCGGCGGAAGAATCGCGCGTCGTCGATCTGGTCGGCACTACCCCGGGTCTTCGGCGTGGCCTGGTATTCACCCCGTCCGCGACGCATGATCCCTATCTGAATGACGGCCCGTCGCCACAACTTGCGTTCGAGCTCTATTTTGACGAGATCGCTGCCCTGGAGAATGCCCTCGCACCGAACGGGCACCTGCAGGCGTTGACCGCGCCGAACGCGCTTCCGAGCCTCGCGCGCGCGGCGGTGCAACAACAGGCCATGCTGTCGCGCCCATTCGATGTGCCCGAGCCGAAGCCCGTGGTGAATGCGGACGATCGGCGCTGCACCTACCTCGTCGAGTATCCCGGCCAAGCGGAAGATTTCAACGCGTGGCTTTGGTACTACATCGGCCACCATCCTCAATTGATGGCGAAATTCGCGGGCATTCGGGAAATTGAGATCTGCACCCGCATCGATTGGTGCGGATTTCTACCCTGGCCGCGCGCCGACGTGATGCAACGAAACAAGGTCGTCTTCGATACGCCGGAAGCCTTGACCGCCTCGCTCAATTCCCCGGCCCGGCATGCGATGCGCGAAGACTTTCACAAGTTTCCGCCCTTTACCGGCGGGAATCTGCACTTTCCGATGATCACGCGAGAGGTCTAGCGATGCGACGCTAACGCCGCTCGCCGCCCTCGATGCTGTACATCCCGGCACCGAACGCGACCACGTACAAAAGCCCGCCGACGAGGCAGACGTTCTTGAGGAAATGGTTGAGCTGATTCCCGAAGGCGGCCGCATCGACAGCCCAGAACGCGTGAAATATCGGCGTAATGATGACGACGAAGATCGCGAGGACGGCCGCAACGGAACGCGTCTTCCAGCCGAGCAGCAGCGCGAGCCCACCAAGAATCTCCAGCGCGATTGCCGCGACCGCCAGAGGCTCGGTGAATGGAACACCGAATTTGGCCATGTAGGCGACCGTTCCGGTAAAGGCCATTGCCTTGCGTATCCCGGCTACGATGAATATCAGCGACAACATGATGCGGCCAATCAGTTGCAGGAAATTCTGCGTCGATGCACTCATTGGTGCCTCCCCTTTGTTGGTGTTAACTGTCCCGATACGCTCGTACAGCCAGCACTTCTTTTACCGCCACTTTTACCGCCATTGGGCCATTCGCGCCCCATTACACGAAGCGCCGTCATCCGCCGATCAGATGAGATGCCGGCGAAAAAAATCGACGGTAAGACCGAGCGCGCGATCCGCATCCGCCTGCCGGAATGGCCGGCCGCCTTTGCGCGCGAACGCGTGATCGGCGTCCGGGTATTTGTGGATCGTGACAAGCGGATTGGGTGAGAGGCGCCGCTCGATGAGATCGTTCACTTCGGCCTGCACCCAGCGATCTTTCATTGCCATGTGCAACATGAAGGGTCGGTGGAGATTGGGCGCTTCCTTGATGCGGTGCTCGATATAGGTACCGTAGTAGGCCACGGCGCACGGAATGTCCGTGCGGCAACACATCAAATAGCAAAGCTTGCCCCCGAGGCAATAGCCTACCGCGCCCACCTTGCCGTTGCACTCTTTCATGTTCTCCAAAAATCGCCAGGCGTCGACCATGTCTTTGACGCCAAGGTCGTAGTCGAAGTCGTAGTAGAGATCGAACGCCTTCTTGGCGTGATCGGGATCATGGTCCGACAACTCGATACCAGGCTCTTGTCGCCAGAAGAGATCGGGAACGAGGCATACAAATCCTGCCTCGGCGAACTCATGCGCATGATGACGCATGGTGTCGTTGACACCCCAGATCTCCATGATGGCGATGACCGCACCCACCGGGGTGCGATCAGGAATCGCGAGGTAGGCACCCATGGTGCCGTCTCGCATGGGAACTTTGATGTTCTGCGTACGCATCGAGATGCTCCAACTGAAAATTGAACCACAGGGGACGCAGAGGGCGCAGTGGCTATTGTTGAGAAGGCGTTCGTTGGCCCAATCCCCGCGAGATGGGTATGTGCAATCGCGTGCCGGCGATGTCCCACGAACACTGCGCGCACGCCGGTCCTCGCTGTGTCCTTCCTCTGTGTCCTCTGCGTCCTCCGTGGTGAAGATCGAGAGATCTAGTTAAGCCTGAGCAGCTTCCGCGCATTCCCCGACAGAATCTTATCCTGCTCCACCTTCGGAATCGGCAGCGCGCGCACCGCCTTGATCGTCGATCCGATCAGCGTACGTCCTTGCTCGGCATCGAATGGCGCGTCGGTTGCAAACACTGAATGGTCGGTCTCGAAGAACGCGTGCCCGCATCGCGTCGCATTCGCGCTACCGTTCAGCGCCGTGTCGGCATAGAGCATGTGGTAGTAATCGATCAGCGGCTTCTTGAGTCCTGCCTTGATCGCCGCCGGGTTCAGCGACGGCGAGCCGTTGAATATCTGATCGAAGCCAAGCTCGATCTTCGCGGCGAAATACGGAATCATCCCGCCCATGTGATGCGTGATGATCTTGAGGCTTGGCAGCTCGTCGTAGATCCCGGAAAAAATGAGCCGGGTCACGCACGCCGTCGTCTCGTAGGGCCATCCGAATGTGAACCAGATTTCGTCCTCGGATTTCTGCTCGCTCGAATAATCGGAGAACTGCGGCCCCCGGATCGGATGGATCCAGACCGGCAGATCATGCTTCGCCATCGCTTGAAAGATCGGCCTGAACTCCGGTGCGCTCAATGGCTTGCCAAGAACATTGGTGAACACCTGGATACCGCGGGCACCCAGTTGATTGATCGTCCGATCGATTTCGACCAGACATGCCTCGGCATTGTTCATCGGCATCGAGGCGATGAAACAGGGGAACTGGTCTGGATGTTTGCGGCATAACTCCGCCAGGCCATCGTTCGCGATGCGCGCGAGCTCAGGCGTCACGGTGGCGGATCCGAGCACTTCGATCGGCGGATTGGACAGCGACAGCACCTGCTGGTAGTCGCCGAACTCATCCATCAGGCGAAGGCGTGCGTTCGTGTCCCAGAGAGTGGGCAGCCCGGGAAACGCGGAGAGCGCGATATGACCTGGAACCAGATCGCTCAATCGATCGAAAATCGTTTTCGGCATGAAGTGGTTGAATACGTCGAGCATCATCGGTCGAGTCCCTCGTCTGAGAATTGGCGCAACCCAAGGCTAACTATTCCCTGCATTCGAGGCAAGGCGTAATGCGAAATGCCATTACATTTTGGATTCGAGCGCGCCTGGTTCATTCCGCAATGCCAAGTATCCGGCGCGCGGCGCGAAGGTGCGGCCGATCGATCATCTTGCCATCCATCTTGAACGCACCGGTGTTGGGCTTCCCCGCGAACGCCGCGACAATTTTTTTCGCCCAGTCGATCTCGTCCGAGCCCGGCGTGAACGCCGCATTGATCACCGGCACATGCTTCGGATGAATCGAAAGTTTTCCCGCGAATCCGTCGCGCCGCGCCTCGGCCGATTCACGCTTGGCGACCTCGATGTTGTCGATATCGACGCACACGGTATCAAGCGCACGTACGCCAGCATTCGCCGCCGCGTAAAGACACATTGCACGGGCGATACGGAAGGCGTCGGTGTAGACGCCGTCCACGATCTTGGTCATCACGCCCAGATCAGCGGAAAGATCCTCCGCGCCCCAGGTAATGCCCCATAAACGCGAGGTGACATTCGCATACGTCCCCAGCCCGAACATTGCACTGCCAAGCTCGGTGGCGATCGCGAGAATCTTGATCGATCCACGCGTGATGGCGGATGCCGCTTCGAGCGCATCGAGATAGTGCGACACCTCGCGCAGGTCCTCTCCATTGCGGCTCTTGGGCAACAGGATTCCAAAAGGCTTGCCGGGAACGACTGCCGCCAGATCATCGAGCGATAAGCCGGTGTCGAGCGCATTCATCCGCACCCACAATTGCTTGCCCGGCGCGCCTTGCGCAAGCATTTGGCGCACCAGACTGCGCGCTTCCGCTTTCGTGTCGGGCGCGACGGAATCTTCCAGATCGAGAATCAAACCGTCGGCGTCGCCACCGGCCGCCTTCTCGAACTTGCGCGGACTATCGCCGGGAACAAAGAGAAGTGAGCGGCTCATTTCGGATGCTTTCGCATGAACGCCGACCGCTTGCAGGTCGCCACGATCTGGTCATCTTGATTCAGGCAGACGTGTTCGAACTCAACGATCCCCGCATCCGGCCAGGATTTGCTTTCACGCTTGGCGAGCACCTTCGTGCGCGCATGCAGCGTGTCGCCGTGAAAAACCGGCTTGGGAAATTTCACCTCGGTCATGCCGAGATTGCCGATCGTGGTGCCGACGGTCGTATCGTTCACCGATATCCCGATCATGAGCCCGAGCGTGAAAATGCTGTTCACGAGCGGCTTGCCGAACTCGGTCTTGGCCGCGAAGTGGGCGTCGATATGAAGCGGCTGCACATTCATGGTCAGACTGGAGAATAGAATGTTGTCCATCTCGGTGACGGTGCGCGTCCATGGATGGTCGAACGTACGCCCGATCTCGAATTCTTCGAAGTAGAGTCCCGCCATGAGTGGATCATCCGCGTATAAAACACCGATGTTACCGCGCCTTGGCGACCATGATTACGCCGCCATCCGCCCGATCGGGCTTGCAATGCCCACCGCCCGCCCCCACTTTGCCTCCGTGATCGCACTTCGGGTCAAAGGATGCTTACGGTCATGAATCATCATGCGCTCTTTGCTGCTTTGGTCATGCTTGCGGCATGCCCGGTGGTCACTGCGCAGCCCGCAAGCAAGACCACTGAATCGCAGCCGGCAAGCAAGGCAACGGAGTCGCGGGCCGCAAGCAAAGCCGATGGCGTGCAAGTGGACAGCCCTTCGGTTTGGCGAAAGCTCATTCCCGCCGAGCAACTCGAGCGTACCGCGAGCGAGCAGTATCACCAGATGACCGCGGGCGCCCGTTCGAAAGGGGCGCTTGCGCCGGACCATCATCCGCAGGTCATCCGATTGCGGGCCATCGCCGACCGCATCACCCGGCACGCCCATCGCTTCAATCCGCAGGCCGCATCGTGGAAATGGGAGGTGAACCTGATCGGTTCGAAACAAATCAATGCGTTCTGCATGCCCGGCGGCAAGATCGCGTTCTACACCGGCATTCTGGAAAATCTACGGCTCACTGACGACGAAGTCGCGGTCGTGATGGGTCATGAAGTGGCCCATGCGTTGCGCGAGCATGCGCGGGAGCGCCTGGCCAAGAACGGCATCACGCGATTCGGCACGGCGATTCTCGGCGCTGCCATCAGCGGCGGCAAGTACGCCGAATTGATTCATCACGCCGGGGGCCTGGCGACACTCAAATTCTCGCGGGACAATGAAACGGACGCCGACGCTGTCGGCCTGGATCTCGCCGCACGGGCCGGCTTCGATCCGCGCGCGGGCGTGTCGCTATGGAAGAAGATGACCTCGGCCAGCAAGAATGCGCCGCCGCAGTTCCTGTCGACCCACCCTACCGGCCCGAATCGCATCAAGGAGATCGAACGGCACCTGCCTGAAGTGATGCCGCTCTACGAGCGAAGCAAGAGGGCGGGTTGATGTGCGACGCGCGTGGATTGGGCCGGCGCGAAACGGGGGAGTGGGAAATGCTTCTGAACCAAATAGCACCTACAACCGAATGGCACCTGCTTGACCCGTTTGTGCTCTTGACCCGTTTGTGCTCTAGCCTCCGTTCGCCCTGAGCCTGTCGAAGGGTAACGCAAGTGTCGACGGTCCGCGATGGTCCGCTTATCAATTCTCCGGCATTCACCCTTCGACAAACTCAGGGCGAACGGTCAATCCTCTAAGCCCAAGCAAACGACCGAACGGGCACCCCAATTACTACGTCCTCGAGTGAGAGGATGGCGGGCAAATGGGCCTGGATCGCTTACGTACGTGCCATCCGGTTCTGATCCGCGACGGTCGCTACTTCAGAATACGGAACAGATTGTGATGATGATCCGTGAATGTGGGAAGCGCCATGTTGTCCTCGATCGGCGCGATGGCTTCTTTCAGCCGTGGTGCTTCCAGGAGCGCCTTGTTCTTGGTCACGATCACCTGATCGGTCGACGAATACCAATACTCCGGTCCATTGGTGTGCTCCGGTGAATCCGATACGAGCACGGCCTCCATCCCCACTTCGGCGGCAAGCCGCTTGATGACGGGCATCAGGTTCACATAGCGATTCGTGGCCTGAAAAACGATTACACCGTTGTCGGCAAGATGCTTCACATACACCTGCATCGCCTCGCGGGTGACCAGGTGCATCGGAATCGAATCCCCCGAGAAGGCATCGATCCCCAGGATGTCGTACTTTCGCGGCGGTTCGCGTTCCAGGCTGAGACGCCCATCGCCCATCACAAGCTCGGTCTTGGCGTGCGTGTCCTTGAGAAAGGTGAACTCGCGCTTCGCAAGATCGACAACCTTCGGGCTGATCTCGTAGAAAACGAGGGTATCGCCCGGGCGCCCATAGGCCGCGATGACCCCCGCGCCGAGTCCGATGACGCCGATGTTCCGCGGCTTGTCCGCCGGGAGGCTCGCGAACAATCGCCCATACCCGGAGGTCGGCCCGAAGTAATCGCTCGCCGTGTTCTTGAAATCGTCCCCAAGCAGTTGACCGCCATGGACGATGCTTCCATGCAACATCGCGCGGTACGGCGCGGGCTTGCTGCGATCGCGCGTACGGACGACGCCGTAGAAATCGCGCTCCATCATGCGCACATCATCGAGATACTCGCGCACGCCCTGGCCGAACAGGTATCCGGTTGCAATCGCAGCGCCAAGCGCAATCAACCGCGGCACGATGGCCCGCATCTGCACGAACATCACGAGCGCGAGTGCGACCAGTGCGATCCCGATTTCGTAGTAGCCGCGCAATGTGAGCGGCGCGACGATCGCGATCAGCACGGCACCGATCGCCCCGCCCAATGAGAGCATCAGATAGAAGCGCGTGAGGTAACGCGGATCGGGTTTCAGCCGTGCGAGCTCGCCATGACAGAACATGCAGGCGACGAACATGCCGCTGAAATAGAGGATCGCGGCCAATTGCAGATCATGGCTGGGAAGGTAGTACGCCATCGCCGGAATGCCCGGCACGAGCAGCGCGATGAAGATCCATCGTTTGTACCAGCGCGGATGATCGAAGCAAAGGATGAACGTGATGAGATAGAGCGAGAGCGGCAACACCCAGAGGAACGGCACGCTGGAAATATTCTGCGTGACGTGGTTGGTCACGGCGAGCAGCATGACCGATCCCATCGCCGACAATACGAGCCACAGCAATTGCAGGACGGCCGACGGCGGCGCGGCCACCGCAGCACCCGCTGTCGGCGCGGATGCCGATGTCTTCGCGATGCCTTCACTTTCGGAGGCGCGGAGCGACATCCAGCCGGTGCCGGCACAGATCACCACGAACGCTGCGTAGAGGCCCGACCACGTCCAGCCAAGATGCGGGAGCGAGAGGAACGGCTCCAGCAACACCGGGAACCCGAACAGGGCGAGGAGCGAAGCGAAGTTCGACAACGCGAACAATCGATACGGGACCGCCGCCTCGAATCGCCGCCAGTACCAGGCCTGCAGGAGCGGCGTCGTGGTGGCCAGCAGAAAATACGGCAGGCCGATCGTGGCGAGCAACAACAAGAGAATACGGCCGATCGGCTCTTCCTCGCCGGCGGGTTTCCATCCCGAGGACGCGATGATGGGAAGCGTCAGCAGCGACAGGAAAAGGAGCGCGATATGCAGGATCGTCTGCCGGCGCAGCCCGAGGCGGTTGGTCACGTCCGCATACGCATAGCCCGCGAGCAGGATGCTCTGGAAGAAGACGAGGCAGGTGGTCCACACCGCCGCCGACCCGCCGAACCATGGAAGGATCTGCTTCGCGATGATCGGTTGGACCAGGAAGAGCAGGAACGCCGACAGGAAGATCGTGATGGCGTAGGGCCGGATCGACGAGCTCGCGGGCGCTTGCGCGATGGATTGGGGTGCGGCAGTGGCGGCCATTGGCGTGGGGGCAGTGAAAGAGCGACCGGCAAAAGCGCGCGATCATACTAGGAATCAAGGAATCCGCGCGCAGCAAACCACGCAGGGTTCTCACGGGTGGGTACGGGGCACAGGGCGGTCACTATGCAACGGCCGAGTCCCGAGCATGGTTGACCCATCGCCCGCTCCTGCGGATCAATCGATCTTGATCCCGATGTCCCGGACGAGTTTCGCGTTCTTCTCGTAGTCGGCGCGGATGGCCGCCTCGAATTCCGACGGCGTCGTGATCCACGGCTCCACTCCGCCGGCCAACTTGAGCCGCTCGATCATCTCGGGCATGCGCAGCACTTTCGCGATTTCGCCACGCAACTGAACGAGCACGGGTTCCGGCATGCCGATCGGTCCGAGAATCGCGTACCACTGTGTCATCTCGAAACCGGGAAACGACTCGGCGATGGCGGGCACATCGGGCAGGATCGAGGAGCGCGCCCGCCCGGTGTAGGCAATCGCCCGCAGCTTGCCGGCCCGGATCTGGCCGGCGTTGGAGGTGCCCGACATCATCGAGGAAACCTCGCCCGCAACGGTAGCAGTCGTCGCGGGTGACCCGCCCTTGTACGGCACATGCACCATCTCGAATCCCGCGCGTGCCTTCAGCCGCTCCATCGTCAAGTGATGTTGACTGCCATTTCCACCGGATGCGTATTGCAACGGTGGATCGGCCTTCTTTGCGTGCGCGATGAATTCCGCCAAAGATCGCGCGGGCACCTGCGGATTGAGCGCAAGGAAGAATCCATTCGATACGAGGCTTGCCACCGGCGTGAGATCCCTGAGCGGATCGAACGGCATCTTGCGATACACGTGCGGATTGATCGTAAGCAGGCTATCCATGCCAAGCAATAGCGTATAGCCGTCGGGCTGCGCCCTCGCGACATATTCGCCCGCGACGATGCCGTTCCCGCCGACCCGATTCTCGACGATCACCTGATAGCCCGACCCTTCGAAGAGCTTGCTCGCCACGAGGCGACCAATGATGTCGGGGCCGCCGCCAGGCGGAATCGGCGCGACGAAGCGGATCGGCTTAGCCGGGTATTGGGCAAACACCGCCGGAACAGCGCAGGCGATCGCGAGCATCGCGCAAGCAAGGAGACGCTTCATTGCACCCTAACCCTTAAGATCAAGATCCAACACGACGACTCGACGGACACGACGCGTCGCCTGATCCCACAATGCAAGCGCCTTTCCGTGAACCGTCGTGTCCCCCGCCTTCGCGGGGGCAGGCTGGAGCCGTCGTGGTTGCCGGAGCATCACTCTTTGCTCAGGAACACTTTCCTCATGATCGCGCGCGTCCCGCTGCGCGTTGTTCGCGAGCGAGCGCGTCCCCGCCGGCCGCGATGCCATTCAGGTAGTGCTCCCAGACGAAGAGATTGCGTTCACAGGCGGTGACCACCGCATCTTCCATGTGCAGCTCGCGGGCAAACCGCTCAACGGCCTTCCACCCCATGTTCGAATGCTCGATGTCCGCCTCTTCATGCAGCGAGAAGAATTCCATTTCATCGTTCGCGAGCGCAAACAGCCGGCCCCAGCGTTGCCGCTCCACACCGAACCAGCCGCGTCGCTTGAAGAGGCCGGTACCGTAACCGGGCACATTGACGCGCTCGGCGCACGTGTTGGCAACGATACCTTCGAGCCAATGCTTGTTCGCCATGAGCCCTTCCCAGGCCGCCCAGCAAAGTTGCGTGGAGGGCAACGGCGTCGCCTTCTGGAGCTGCAAGCGCCGCAGACCGATGCGCACGCCAAGGTCTTCGAGGATCTGCCAGTGCGCGCGTCCACCGCCGTGCTCATGATCGGCGATCACCTCTTCACTGCATGCTTTCAGGATGCGAATGCGCGTGTCCCAGTCGGTGCAGTTGGTCGCAACCTTGAGCTTCAGGACTGAGTTGCGCTGGCGGGTATTCAGGCGATGCTGCATCGCGAACATCTGCGCGCGCGACTTGGTCATCGGCTCACGAAAGAACCGGCACCGGGTGGCGAACGCATCCACGACGGCATCCATGCGTGCGACGACGCTTCTTGGCATGATAAGGGTGGCTCCCGTTTCGATTGAATGTCGGCGAGCGCGATTCTACGCCGCCCGATCCGCCAGTCACCGTCGCCACGGATCGCCGTCGAGATTGACAATCACGCGCCGACAGAATAAACAGGCACCCGACCCTTCCAACTCTGATGACACTGCATGACTGCGACCTTCAAATCCGACGTACTCACGACCAACGGCTGCCGTTTCACCCTCAAGCGTGGCGGTAGCGGCCCGACGCTCTTGTTTCTGCACGGCGCGGGCGGCGCGGCCATGGTGCAGCCGTTCATGTCCGAGCTGGCCAAGAACTACGAGGTGCTCGTCCCGGAGCATCCTGGCTTTGGCGCATCGGATGAACCCGAGTGGATGGACAATATCCACGATCTCGCCTACTTCTATCTCGATGTGATGGAGCAGCTCGATCTGCGCAAGGTGTTCCTGGTCGGCAGCTCGATCGGCGGATGGCTCGCCCTGGAGATCGCGGTCCGGAGCGCCGAACGCATTCGCGCAATGAGCGTGATCGGACCTTCCGGCATCTATTCGCAGGGCCTGAAAAGAGGGGATCTCTTTCTCTGGACGCCCGAGGAGCGCGTGCGCAATCTATTCCATGATCAGACGATTGCCGATCGGCTGCTGTCCGTCCCGCCCACTCCGGAACAGGTCGAGGTGTCGATCAAGAACTATCACGCCACCGCGAAGCTCGCCTGGGAACCGCGCCTGTTCGATCCGCATCTGCACAAGTGGCTGCACCGGATCAAGGTCCCAACCCAAATCGTGTGGGGCGACAGCGACAAGATCCTCCCGTCCGGATACGCCGCGGCGTTCAAGAAACTGATTCCGCATGCGCGGGTCGATATCGTGCCGGCATGCGGGCATCTGCCCCAGACGGAAAAGCCCGATCATTTCGTCAAGGTGTTTCGGGAATTCGCGGCGACGGCGAACGCATGAAGGTTGCAATCGAGGCGGTTGCGGTCTTGGCATAGCGCGCGGCGACACGAGGATCTCGCACGACCTATCCCGCACGCCGATCGAACGCGAGGCGCGCCGCCGCGAGATCCTCGAGTGCGGTACCCACCGATTTGAATAGCGTGATCTCATCGGCACGCTGCCGGCCGACATGACGTCCGGTCACGAGGTCGGCTAGTTCACCCCGCACCTCGCCACGCGAAAACGTCCCCGCCGCAATGGGCTGGACGAGATCACCGGCCTCTTTGAGCGCGCCGGCAATCGTGTCAACGAAAACGCTGGTGCGGGCGAGGCAGGCATCGTCCGTTTCGCGCATCTGGGGCGTGAACCCGCCGACCAGGTCAAGATGCATGCCCGGGCGCAGTTGGTGTCCGTGGATGATCGGTTCCATCGACGTGGTCGCGCAGGTGACGATGTCGGCGACCGCCATTGCGGCATCGATATCACCGGCAGCTTCCGCAGGCAGGCCGTCCGCCGCGAGTCGCGCGACGAGCACATGGACACGCGGATCACTACGACCCCACACCAGGACGCGATCGAACGAATGATTCGCAGCATGGGCACGCGCCATAAAGGGCGCCAATACGCCGGTTCCCACAACGAGCAATATGCGGGCATCGGGTCGCGCAAGGTAACGCGCGGCGAGCGCTGACGCGGCGCCGGTCCGCCTGAGCGTAATCGCCTCGCCATCCAGCAGCGCCACCGGATGACCGGTCGCACCATCCAGCAAGATGTAGAGGGCGCCGACCGTAGGTACCCCGTGCGCCCGATTGCCCGGAAACACGGTGACGATCTTGATGCCGATCGATTCATCGGGGCGCCATGCGGGCATCAGCAGGAGCTTGCCATCGCCGGCGCCGTTCACCGAATGCGCATGGCGCACCGGCACCTCGGCGCCGACGCGAAACGCCTCGGCAAGCGCGTCGGTGAGCAACCGGAAATCAAGCGCGCGATGAATCTCGTCAGCGGCGAGAAACGGTAACGAGTGGCTCATGGGGCGTGAACGGACTATGCGGTTTCCGCGGGCAAGGCTTCGAAGGGCCTGTCCTCTGCTTGTCGAAGGGCCTGTCCCGAGCGGGTTCTCCCCGTTCGATCACTTGGACGAGGACCAACCCTGATCGCGAACGCCATCGAATTCCTCCGCGTCCTCTCCTTTCCCCTCTGCGTCCTCCGTGTTCCATTGGGACGATTCAGACATGTGTACGCTTTAGAGAGCGACCGCAGGACGCCGCTCCCCCACCCGCGTCGCCTGCTCGAACGCATACGCCAGCTCCAGCACGCCGCGATCATCCCGATAGCGTCCGACGATCTGCAAACCCACCGGCAATCCATCGGGTGAGAATCCGCAGGGCACCGATATCGCCGGATGCCCGGTCACCGTAATGTAGATGCAGGAGCGCATCCAATCGATGTACGTTTGCATCGGCACGCCATTGATCGCCTTCACATAGGGCGTATCGATATCGAACGGCAACACCTGGCTCACCGGCAGCACAAGAAATGCGTAGTGCTCGAAGAACGCATGCACGCGCCGGAAAAGCGCGGTGCGCAGGCGCTCCGCCTCGGCGATATCCGGACCGGAGAGCTTGCGCCCCTCTTCGATATTCCAGATCACCGTGTCTTTGATCAGGTCGCGATGACGATCGACCAGCGCGCCGAAATTGCTCTCGTATTGATAGGCCCGCAGGCGCCCGAAAATCTCGTTCGCGTCGGTGAAATCAGGCAGCGCCTCGTCGACGACACAACCGAGGGATTCGAATGTCGACCGGTGCGGCGCAATCGCATTCACAACCGCCGGCTCGACCGGAATGATCTTTGCGAAATCGGCGGAGAAAGCAATCCGCGTTCCCCGGAAATCCCGATCGAGGGGCGGTGCGAACGTTGCCCCGGGCGCCTCCAATGAAATCGGTGAGCGCGAATCCGGTCCGGCGATCGCCGACAACATCAGCGCCACATCGCTCACCGACCGCGCCATCGGCCCCAACACGCTGAGCGAATACCAGCCGTTGGCATTGGGGTACGCCGGTACGCGACCAGCAGAAGGCCGCATGCCGACGATGTTGCAGAAATTCGCCGGATTACGAAGTGAGCCACCAAGATCGCTCCCATCGGCAATCGGCACCATGCCGCACGCAAGCGCCACGGCCGCACCGCCGCTGGAACCACCGCAGGTGCGCGAGAGATCATAGGGATTGCGGGTGGCGCCGAATACCTTGTTGAAGGTCTGGGAGCCGGCGCCGAACTCGGGTGTGTTGGTCTTGCCCAAGGTGATCGCACCCGCTTCGCGCAATCGGGTAACGATCAGATGATCTTCGTCGGGAACAAAATCCTTGAAGACGAGTGACCCCAATGTCGTGCGGATGCCTTTGGTGTTGACCAGATCCTTATGCGCAACCGGCAATCCGTGCAAGGGCCCAAGCGTTGCGCCGCGCGCCCGGCGATCGTCAAGATCGCGCGCCCAGGCGAGCGCACGATCCGCGACCAACGTTACGACCGCATTGACCTCCGGATTGACGCGCTCGATCTGGGCAAGATGGGCGTGCATGACTTCCCATGCCGACACCTCGCCTACGCGAATCAAACGCGCGAGCGCGACCGCGTCGAGAAAGCAAAGATTCTCGTCGATCACGGTCGTGCGCGCGCCACGGGTTTGATCGCCTATTTCCGCTCGGCGATCCACTTCATCTCGGCAACGTTTCCAGCCGAGAGCGAACCCTCCAACCGGCTCGCGCTTTGCTTGCCGGAAAATCGCTGCTTCGCGCCACGCGCATCAATGAAACTGAACACGACCTGCTCGCCGTTGACCAGTCCGTCTTCGACTTTCGCCGAATGCTGCCCCTGTCGAACCGTGCCCGACAATTTCTGAAACGCCTGGGTCAGTGCGACTTCGTACGTCGCCGCGCTGTTGCCCGCGGATGGGCGGAGCGTCCAGATGCCCTGCGCCTTCGCGGGCACGATCCAGAGCATTGCGTTCCGGCCATCAATGGTTGCCTGTTCATCGGGGTCCCACTCACCCATGGTGAAGGCATGCGAGACGAGGCGGGTGCCTGGTTTCATGTCGAGCAGCTTCGGACGCAACCGCAAGTTGAGCTCGGGCAGCAGATACATCGTGATGACCGTCGCCTTCGAAAAATCGCTCTCGAAAATATCGGCCTTCATGAATTTCGCTTTCGCGGCAACACCGGCTTCTGCCGCGCGTTTCGTCGAAAGCGACACCATCTCGGGGTTGTACTCGATGCCTTCCGCGGTGGCGCCGATCTTCGCCGCGGCAATGACGGTACGGCCATCTCCCGAGCCAAGATCGATCACGAAATCGTTCGCCGTGACCTTGGCCATTGCAAGCATTTTGGCCACGAGGGAATCCGGCGTCGGGACCCAGATGACATCTTTGCCGGCCTGCCCGACCTCGGGTTGAAATTCATTCTTCGCGGGCGCCTGCCCGAACGCAGCGCTTGCGCCCATCAAACCGGCCAGCGTGAACGCGGCCCATGTGGGGTTGAATCCTTTCATCGTGCTCTTCCTTTTGGTTGCAACATGGTTGATGGGATGCTGATTGATTTCGTGCAGCGCTCTCGGCGTGACGTGGCGCGGATTTCTAACGATTGACATCGACGACGACACGACCGCGAATCTTGCCGGCGACGATATCGCGGCCGGCATCGAGCGCCTGGGCGAGGCTGATTTCCGTGGTCATCGATGCAAGCCTGGCCGGATCAAGGTCGCTCGCAAGCCGGGTCCAGGCTTCGATGCGCTCAGCCTGTGGCGCCATGACGCTGTCGATACCGACCAAGGTCACGCCGCGCAGGATGAAGGGCGCCACGGTCGCGGGGAAATCCATGCCCTGCGCGAGTCCGCACGCGGTCACGACCCCGCGAACCTTCATCGCCGCGCAAGCATTGACGAGCGTGTGGCTGCCAACCGTGTCCACTACGCCGGCCCAGCGCTCGCGCGCCAACGGTTTGCCTGGCGCCGATAGCGTGGCGGCATCGATCAGCTCATTCGCACCGAGACGCTTCAAATACGTTTCCTCGTTCATACGGCGCGTGGAAGCGACCACCTTGAACCCGCGTGCCGCCAGCAGCGCGACGGCAACCGATCCGACACCGCCCGCGGCGCCGGTCACGAGCACTTCGCCTTGCTCGGGCTTGACGCCCTGCTTCTCCAATCCAAGCATGCAAAGCATCGCCGTATAGCCCGCCGTGCCGATGCTCATAGCCTGGCGCGACGTGATCGATGCCGGCAATGGAATCAGCCAACTCGCTTTGAGGCGCGCTTTCTGTGCAAGGCCGCCCCAATGTCCCTCCCCGACGCCCCAGCCATTCAGGACCACGCGTGATCCCACTGCAAAGGCGGCGGCGCTGCTCGCCTCCACCGTCCCGGCCAAATCGATCCCGGGCACCATCGGCCATTTGCGCACGACGGGGGATTTGTTGGTGATTGCCAGACCGTCCTTGTAGTTGACGGTGGAATACTCGACCCGAACCGTGACATCGCCCTCGGGCAGTGCACTGTCATCGAGCTCGGTGAGCTTGGCGTCGAAGCCCGCATCCGATTTGTCGAGGAGGATCGCTTTGAACATGGTTATCCGTTGGTTATGTTACGAAAGAGTATTGAACCACCAAGGCACCAAGGCACCAAGAAAGGCACGGGGTCCCAAGCGCGGGCCCCGCATGAGAGGAACACGATACACCTCCGACGATCCGCGGATTCCACTTGGTGCCTTGGTGCCTTGGTGGTTCATTTTTCCCACTTGATTTCCCCGCGGTCTACCGTGCGGATGCCGCGCTTAAGGCGCATGACACCCTCTGACAGGCGCTCGGTCGAGGCGGCGAAGCACCACCTGAGAAACCCTTCGCCCTCGGCGCCAAACGCGATACCCGGGGCAAGGCCGATCTTCGCGTTCGCGACCAGGTGCTTGGCGAGCGCAAGGGAGTCGCGCACACCCTTCACCCGGAAGAACAGATACATCGCCCCGGGTGGCACGGTGACTTCGACTTCGGGCAGCATCTGGAGCAACCGGTAGAGATGATCGCGGGCCTCAAGCATGCGCGCTTGCATCGCGGGAACGACATCGCCCGTCCGGCGGATCGCTTCGATGCCCGCCTGCTGAACGAAGCCCGGCGCGCACGACGTGTTGTACTCGATCAGCTTCGGCAGCTCAGCGATCAGGGGCGCGGGCGCGACGATCCAGCCCAATCGCCAGCCGGTCATCAACCACGACTTGGAAAAGCTGTTGACCGAGATGACGCGATCCTCGCTATCGGCGATCGCGAGAAACGAGGAGGCGACATTCGACGTGTATGACACACGCTCGTACACATCGTCCGCGACGATCCAGATGCCGTGCCGCCGGCAATGCGCGAGGATCGTGCGCTGCGCGGCCGCCTCGATCACCCATCCGGTCGGATTGTTCGGTGAATTGATGACGAGCGCGCGGGTATCGGAGGTGAGCGCCGCGAGCAGTCGATCGAGATCAAGCCGCCAGCCGCTCACCGTGGGCGAAAGCGGAACACGCACGACATCCGCGCCCAGAATGCGCGGACCTTCGGTGAGATTCGGCCAGACCGGCGTGACGATCACCACGCGCGATCCAGGATCGACCAGCGCCTGATGCACCAGCATCAGGCCGTGTACACCGGAGCTCGTGACCGCGATCCGATCAATGTCGATCGGGCCATGCAGGCCGGACACATAGGACGCAATCGACTCCCGCAAGGCGGGAATCCCGAGGTTCTGGTGATAGAACGTATCGCCCTCGGCCAAGGCGCGCACCGCCGCATCGCGGATCGGTTGCGGTGTCACGAGATCAGGCTCGCCGAACCAGAACGGCAGCACATCCGGATCGCCCATCGCCGCATTGGCGACCTCGCGAATGCGCGAACTCGCGAGCGCGCGGATCGCGGGGCGGGGCAAGGTGTCCACCGAAACGCGCGAAGACGAAGGGGCGTGTTGCTGCATGGGGATGGCAGAAAATTCGAGCGCGAAGGATAACATTCGCGGATGGATCTGCGCTCCTTCCTCAATCCTTGCTCAAGCTTGGCTCAAAAATTGACCACGGGGGAAAAGGAGGAAAGGCCGGCGGAAAAGCAGGAGGAGTGAGGCGACGCTTCGGCACAGTAGTTGCGACGACGCGATCCGCGACTTTCCAGCGCTTTTCCTCCCTTCCCTCCGCTTCCTCCGTGGTCAATTTTTGAGCGAGCCAGAGGGGGGAGAACCTACAAGCCCGCGCTGCGCTGCGGGCTGATCCGAAACAACTCGTGCAGCGCGGTGCGGTACTGTTCGAAGCCGACGCCGGTTGCGTTGCTATGGTTCGCGCCTTCCACGACCAGCAGCCGCTTCTCGCCCGTGGCACGCTCATAGAGCCGTTCCGTCATCCAGGGCGGCACGAACGTGTCGCGCGCGCCATGGACGAATAGCTTCGGGACCTGGACCTTTTCGATGCGCGCGAGCGAGTCGTAACGTTGCGTCAGGATCAAGCCGATCGGCAGGAACCGAAGTAACGTATAGGTGCCGGCCATGTCACGAATCGACGTGAAGGTCGACTCGACGATGATTCCCGCCAGATCGTCGTGGCGCGAAGCAAGATCGATCGCGACCGCGCCGCCTAGAGAATGGCCATAGACATAACGGCGCGACGCATCGGGTACGAGTTTCTTCAGATGCACCCAGGCGATGGCGGCATCGGCGTAGGCGTCCTCTTCGGTCGGCAAGTCACCGCCCGTCTTGCCAAAACCGCGATAGTCGATCGCGAGGACCGAGAACCCCATGCTGCGAAAGCGCGCGATGCGAAACGCATTGCCCTGCAGATTCCAGCGCGCACCGTGCAGATAGAGCATCACCGGCGCATCGGGTCGCGTATTCGGCCACCACCATGCATGAAGCCGCTCGCCGTTGCTCTCGTCCGCCGCCCCTTCGGGGGAGGCTGATGGGCTGCCATCGCGGGCGATCCAAAGCTCTTCAACGCCATTGGCCTTGACGTCGAAGTTCGACCACCATGTGGTCGCAGACGGCCGCCAAATGAGCTCTTTCTGCTTGACCTCGAGATACGCACATCCGGAGCCCAACGCGAGCGCAAACACGGCCATGAGCCCGGCCAGCACCTTTCTCGATGCCGACCAACCGTCCGAGAGGGGCTTGTTCATGCGCATATGTCGAGGGGACCTTGTGGAGGCTAGGGGGCCTGATGGATTGCTAGCCGTTCTTGCCGGTGATCCGCCAGAAGTAGACGGTGCGCGAGGCAACGCTCACCTTCTGCTCCGGGACCCAATCACCCATGTCGAAATCGTGCGATACGACCCTTGTGCCGGGCTTCAGCTCGCGCCAAAGCTTGGGCCGCAGCTTGAGGTTGAGCGAGGGTAGCAGATACAGCGTGACAATCGTGGCATCCTTGAAATCGATCTCGAACAGGTCGCCCTGGATGATCCGCACGCGATCGCCGACGTTTTCAGCCTTGACATTCGCGTTGGCTTCGCTGATCCGCTGCGGATCGATGTCGACCCCGATGCCGCGGGCGCCGAACTGCTTCGCGGCGGTGATGACAATACGCCCGTCGCCGCAGCCGAGGTCATAGACGAGATCGTTCTTCGTCGGTTTGGCGAGCGACAACATGGTATCGACGACTTCCTGCGGCGTGGGCACATAGATCACGTCCGGGGTACGCGTGGCGGCCTGGGCAAGCAGCATGGGTTCATCTTTACCGCCGAAAGCGCGAGCGGATGTAGCAAGGGTCGCGGCGGCCAGGGCACCTGCGTTACCAAGAAAGTGACGTCGATTCATCTTTTTGTTCCCCTCGTTCCAACGGACCGCGAAAGTGCAAGCCCGCTCAACCCCGCAGCATAAACGGACGCTTGGCAGACGCCAAGTGCCTTGGATTCCCGTGCCTTGGATTCCCGTCGGACGTTGAGGGAGTCGTTCCGAATGGCACTTCACTTCGTCTGCGTTCAAGCCGCCGCACGCAACTGCAGCGCGAACTCGTCTATGAACGCACTGACCCGCCTTGGTGGATGACACAGATAGCGGTATATCGCGTCGCATCGCGTGGATTGAATGATTCCGCTCACTAGAAAATCCCAATACTCGGTGATCACGCGGATGCGGGTTGCCGACAAACCCCGCGCCTCGAGGTGTCCCACGGCCTGCGGCACCAGCGCATCGAGGAACCGCACCGGCCGCCCGCTCGCCTCGGCCAGCATTCGACTGATCGCATCAAAATCGACCGCCTCGGTCCCGGCGAACGAAAAGGACCGGTTCTCGCCCAATCCCGCCCGCATCATCGCGGCAATTACTTCGCCGGCGTCACGTGCATCCACCCAGGGAAAAGCCGCCGCTCGGAACGGTCCGACCAGCGCATAGCCGTTTCCTTCACGTTCGGTAAAGAGGCGCAGGTTCTGCACGAACGGGGCGCAGCGCAGGCGTGCGTAGGGGACGCCGCTTGCCGCGACTGCGCGATCCACCAGCGCGCACCAGCGGAGCAGCGTCACCGGAGAGGACACCTCCGCGCCCTCCAGGCTGACGAGGTAGATCGAATCGACCCCGGCACGCTTGGCCATCGCGATCAAGGCGACCTGCGCCTCGACCATGGCCCGATCGTAGGTCGGCAGCAGCACGAGCGTCGACACGCCCTCCAGAATGCGTTGCCGGTCCGCCGGCAGCCCCCTGCCGATCGGGACGTTTTCGAACCCGCTCGGCAAGCAACCGGCCCCTCCCTTGAGGGAAACATGGCGCTTCCGACCGGGCACCTCGGAAAGCCCCTGCATCACAGCGCTTGCAACATGACCGGATCCGGCACTGACGACCAACATGTCTGCTCCTCGCGCGAAAGCGCGTCTCACCTGCATTTGAAATGGGCCGAGCCGCGAGCCGATGCCAAGCGGACTCGATCCGGAATGCTTTCTGGACATAGCACAACGACCTGAGCGATTGTTCCTGTTCCGGGGCGCGGGAAAAAGCCGATAGAATCGAATGCATCGTTTTGCTCGTTCAAACAATGGTGCGTCCCGGGTTGTTTCCCGAAAGCACGACTGCCTGACGGATATGGATCGGCTTCAGAGCATGGAAGTCTTCACATGGGTCGTGGAGCTTGGCAGCTTCTCGCGGGCCGCCGATCGCCTCAACCTCTCGAAGGCCACGGTCACTTCGCATATCGCGGCGCTGGAAAACCGGATCGGCGTCCGGCTGCTCAATCGCACGACGCGCCAGCTCAACCTGACCGAAGATGGTGCGGCCTACCTCGAACACTGCAAGCGGGTGATCGCCGACATCACCGAAACCGAAGCGACGCTCAGCCGCGGCAAGGCCGTTGCGCGCGGCAAACTGCGGATTGATCTGCCGGTCACGATCGGCCTGCAATATGTGATGCCCGCCTTGCCGAGATTCTCCGCACAGTATCCGGAGGTCGAGATCGTCGCGACCTTGACCGATCAACGCCTCGATCTGATTGCCGAAGGGGTGGATGTGGCCTTGCGCGTCGGCGTACTGGAGGATTCATCGTTCATCGCCCGCAAAGTCTACGAATCGAGATTCGTGGTCGCGGCATCACCCTCGTACCTGGAGCGCTTCGGTGAACCCGCCTCGCCGCATGCGCTCGACGGGCATAGCTGCCTGGGTTTCTATCGCGCCGGCATTGGTCGCGTACAAGACTGGATTTTCGAGGACGAAGGGGAGCGGATTGTTCGCCCGCCCAATGGTCGCCTGGCGCTGTCGAGCGGAGAGGCCTTGATCGACGCAGCCATCGCAGGACTTGGTATCGTCTACCTTCTGGATCTGATGGTCGCGCGTCCGATCGCCGCCCAACAATTGCAGCCGATCATGGCGGCGTGGACAACGCGGGAGCGCCTGCCGATTTCGATCATCTATCCGCAGAATCGACACCTGTCCGCGAAGGTTCGCGCCTTCGTGGACTTCGTCGCGACCCTGTTCCCCCGCGCCCCATCGTAATGTTGCGGCGCCGGCCGGTGTAGGGGTGCCCTGATATGCATTCAGTGACGGATCAACCCCGACCGATGCCTGATTGTTCCGGGCCGCACAACACTGAATTCGCGTGACTGGCATTTATCCGACACGGCGACCCGCGTACAGTTCGTTCCAACAGGAAGGCAATTCAATTCCTGACCGACCGCAGAACACGACGGAGCCACGCCAACAGAACGTTCCTGATTCCAACAGTTCCAACAGTTCCCCTGAGGGCGCTCTCCCCGAGCGCTCGTCAACCGATGCCCGAGACCTCCCCCTCCTCCTCAATTCGGGCATCGATGCAGCGCGGGCTTTCGAGCCCGCGCTTTTTTTGCGCATGCGCCTCGGGTGCGACGCTAGCCCTTGCCGAGCATCGTGTCGGGCAGGATCGTCGAGATCACCGGGAAGAAGATGAGAATCAGCAAGGTGAGGATCTCCATCGCGAGGAACCACCAGATTCCACTGAATACTTCCTCCAGTGGAACCGTGTTGCCGACCACCCCTTTCACGACATAGACGGTGATGCCGAACGGCGGTGTGATACACCCGATCTCGACCAGCTTCACGACGATGATGCCGAACCAGATGAGATTGATGTCGAGGCTCTTCAGCACCGGCAGCAGCACCGGAAGCGTCAATAACATCATCGAAATCGAGTCGAGAAAGCAGCCGAGAAAAATATAGACGACACAGACGATCAGCAGAACCATGCCGACCGAGAGTTTCGCCTCGACGATGACTTCGGCCAGCTTCTGCGGCACACCGCTGATCGCCATGAAACCGGAGAAGATCGATGCGCCCACCAGCAACAGAAAAATCATGCCGGTTGTGCGTGCGGTTTCGAGCATCGAATCTTTGAACGTCGCACGGCTGAGCTGCTTTGCGAAGATCATCAGGATGAACGCACCCAAGGCGCCAATGGCCGCGGCCTCGGTCGCAGTAACGAAGCCGGAATAAATGCCGCCCAGCACCAACATGATGAGGAGTGTTATTCCCCAGATATCCTTGAGTGAAGCGAATCGCTGCGCCCAGGTAATCTCGAATGGGACATCAGGCGCGAGCGCTGGATTACGCTTGACGCGATACCAGATCATGCCCATCAGGATCGCCGCCGACAAAATTCCCGGCAGGTAGCCCGCCATCAGCAGGCGACCGATCGACACCTCGGTCAGGATGGCGTATACGACCATCACGATGCTAGGCGGAATGAGCACGGCCAAGGTCGCCGCGGCGGCCACCGATCCGCATGCGAGCCTGCGGTCGTACCCGTAACGGAGCATCTCGGGGATCGACACTCGCCCCATGGCACCGGCCGCGGCAACGCCCGACCCCGCACAGGCACCGAACATCGCGCAACCTGCCACCGTTGCGATCGCCAAGCCGCCCGGCAGCCGCGCGAGCCACAGGCGCGCGGTGTCGAAACACGCCCGGGTCAGGCCGGCGTGATACGCGAAATAACCCATCAAAAGAAACAGCGGAACCGCGGTGAGCGTGTTATTGGCGACCGACGAATACATGCCCGAGGACAGCATCGCGAATGTCGCGTCCGAACCGCTCAGAAGAAGGAGGCCGGCCAACCCCACCAAGGTGAGCGTGAAGGCAATCGGGATACGCAAGCCGATCAAAACCAGCAAGACGATGAACCCAAGGAGACCGATGTGGTAGTTTTCCATGGCCCCTTAGGCCACCTTTCTGCTTGATTAGCGAATGCAATGTGGACTGGCGCGACCCAGCGAACAGATCACTGGTCACTGGATCGACCCATCCGTATTTTTAAATCGGCGCTGCCTCTTCCCGTGGCCGCGGCTCATCCGGCCCAAACGCCCGGCCAAACTCCTCCATGGCGGTCAACGCCAACTGCAAGACCAGCAATCCTGTGCCAAATGGAATCACCCATCGAAATGGCCAGATCGGCACGGAAATAATGGCGATCCGATATTCCCAGACGACCGTCGATTGAATCGCTTTTTCGATCGCGAGCCACGTGAGAAAACCGAACAGCACGATGCCGATAAGCGCCGCCACCGCGTCAATGAATGACTGCGTCCGCACCGACAGACGCATGGTGACGACACCGACGAAAACATGCTCGCGCTTCATTTGAACGAACATCAGCGGCAGGAACACCGCCGGAACCATCAGTGCCTCGCTGAACTCCAGCCCGCCCGGGAGCGCGCTATAGAGCTTTCTCCCGATGGCGTCGGCGGCGACCATCAGCATCAGCAGAAACACGATGAAACCGCCGGCGAGCGCCATCCACTCGGCGAATGCATCGAGCGCGCGCTTACCTTGCTTCAATGCCGCCCCCCTTTGGACATCGACCGATTCGGTGCGAGCTACTTCTTCTGCCACGGATAACCGTTCGCCTTGATTTCCTTCTCACACGCGTTTTGCAGATTCTGGAACATGGCCCAGGTCGCGCGTGCCGGAACGTTCTTCTTGTCCATATCGGCGAGCCATTGGTCCTGCGCGTCCTTGCCGGCCTTTTCCAGGGTCGCCTGATCGGCCGGCGAAAGCCTGATGTACCGCATGCCGCGCTTTTCCTGGAACTCTTTCACTTTGATCTCTTCCTGCTCAATCATGCGCCGGGCAAAAAGCTGGTCATGTTCGTTGCCGGCCTCGATGAATATTTTCTTCAGACTGTCGGGAAAGCTGTTCCAGCGCTTGAGACTGATGGAAAGCGGCGCGGCAAGCGCCATCCCTGAATTGGTCACGGTCATGAACTTCGCGATCTCATAGTGCTTGAACGAGTCGGTGAGCAGGATGGTGCCTTCGGCGCCATCGACCACGCCGCGCTCGACCGCTTCGTAGATCTGCCCATACGGCATGAAGATGGGCGAGATGCCAAGCGGTTCGTACATCTTGATGCGTGCGCCACCGTAGCTGCGAATGCGCTTCTTCTGGAGATCGGCGAGCTTCTCGATCGGTTTGTTCGAGAGGAAGTGAAAATGCCCGCTCGCGTAACCGGTCATCGGCAGGAAGCCGAGCTGATCGAACGTCTTGCGCAGATTCGGCTCGTCCTGCTGGGTCTTGACCGAGGCGCTGATCCCGCACCAGTAGTCGCGCGCATTGAACGGCATATCGAGCGTCATCCAAAGCGCTGTCTTGGCCGGATCGTAGGTCGAGGAGACATTCGAAATATCGGCGACGCCGGCGGCGAGATTCGGCGCGCCGTCGGTTTGTTTGAAAAGCGACTCCGACCAGAAGAACTGGAACTTCACCTTGCCGTCGGTTCTCTTGGTGATGTTGTCGGCCCAGATCTTCTTCATTTCCGGGACGAAGCCTACCGGCGGGAACGAGTCCGCGACCTTCAGGGTGATCGACGGAATATCCGCCGCGGCGCCCTGCGCAAGAACGGTCGGGGCGGAGGCTGCCGCCGCGATGAGGGCGGCAGCGGCAAACGCGCAGCGTGATGCGTGTACGTTCATGGGTTCTCCTCCAATTCATGATGGCCATCGACGAAGGGCTCATCGATAACGAGCGCTATTACGCCACGGAACCTGCATGTTCGAATCCCCGCGCACCTTCGGCTTTTATCAGCAACCCTATGAGTCGTCAAGCGCGCTCGCGTACGCGCGTCTTCCTATAAATTCGAGCGCCCGATCGGCTCGCTGCATCGTCGCGCCCTGCGCATTTACCTCTTCTGCCACGGATATCCCTTCGTGGCGATTTCCTTTTCACAAGCGCTTTGAAGATTCTGGAAGTAGGCCCATGTTGCACGCGCCGGCACACCTTTCTTGTCCATATCGGCGAGCCAGAGTTCTTGCGCGTCCTTGCCCGCCTTCTCGAGCGCGGCCTGATCAGCCGCTGAGAGTTTGAGGACCTTCATGCCGCGCGTATCCTGGAACTCCTTCAACTTGACCCCTTCCTGCTCGATCATTTGGCGGGCGTACTCCATGTCATGCTCGGTACCCGCTTCGCGAAAGATTTTTTTCAAGCTTTCCGGAAAGCTGTTCCAACGCCGCAGACTGATCGACAGCGGCGCCGCCAAGACGAAGCCCGAATGGGCGAGCGTCATGGATTTCGCGATCTCGTAGTGCTTGAACGAATCGGTGAGTAGGATCGTGGCCTCCGCACCGTCGATCACGCCGCGCTCGAGCGCCTCGTAAATCTGGCCGTAGGGCATGAAGATCGGCGAGATGCCGAGCAGCTCGTACATCTTCACCCGCGCGCCGCCGTAGCTGCGGATGCGCTTGCCCTTGAGATCGGCGACCTTCTCGACCGCGGACCTGCCCAGGAAGTGGAAATGGCCGCTCGCGTAGCCCATCATCGGTAAGAATCCGAGCTGCTCGAAAGTCTTCTTGAGGTTGGGCTCTTCCTGCTCCGTCTTGACCGAGGCACTGATGCCGCACCAGTAGTCCCGGGCATTGAAGGGCATGTCCAATGTCATCCACAGCGCGGTCTTCGCCGGGTCGTAGGTCGATGCAACGTTCGCGATATCGGCCACACCGGCCGGCAGATTCGCAGCGCTGTCGGCCTGCTTGAACAGCGAGTCGGACCAGAAGAACTGGAACTTGACCTTGCCGTCGGTCTTCTTGGTGATACTGTCCGCCCACGCCTTGCGATGGGTGGGAACGAATCCTACGGGCGGAAAGGTGTCGGCCACCTTCAGGGTGATCGACGGAATGTCGGCGGGTGCGCTCTGCGCAAGAGCGGTCGGAATAGTCGCGGATGTCGCAACAAATGCGACGGCGACCAGCGCGGAACGCGTTGCGTAAAAGTTCATGGAGCCTCCTCACGTAAATTGCGGTCATCGGCAACGAGCGCGATAACCTCGGGAATCCGCATGCGCGAAGTCCCGCGCACCTCTCGCTTTTATCAGCAACCCAATAGGTCGTCAAGCACGCCGACAGCGCGCCGACAGCGCGGTCATATACAAGCACGCTCGCGCACACGCCCTCGCTACAAAGGGAGTGGTACGCTCCATATATGTTCGTTTGTCGCCCTGTTCTTCGCCAAAGTGCGTGTGCATGAAACCATTTCTCCTCAACGAGGTGTTCGACGTCAATCTCAACCTCTCGATCAAGAATGCCGGCGTCGAGGGTGTGCAGGGAATCGTCATCGACGATTTCCTCAAGCATCCGGATCAGGCGCGGGAGATTCTCGGCACGGCACCGGCGGCCAACTGGAAACATGTCGAAGGCGGGCGCAATTTCGTCGACTATTATGATTGCCGGCTGCGATTTCCGGTCTGGTTTCCGAACGGCATGATCGCGATCGCGCAGCAGGCGATCGAAAGCGTCTACGCGACGCAGACGAGTCCGCAGGATCCGCATGTCGACGTCAACTGGTTCATGCAGATCAAGGACAAGCGGGCCGACTTCGCCTTTCCGCATCACGACGTAGCGCGTCCTGACCGGCGCTCGTTCACCTGCCTCGTCTATCTCAACACCAAGGACGAAAGTTCGGGCGGCACGGGGTTCTTTCGCTTCCGGCCATCCGGCGCGCTCGCAACCGATGCTGCATTTGATCAGGCGGTCGCGAAGGATCCACGGCTGGTCGAGAATGGACGCGACTATTGGCCCGATCAGGTGGCCGCGCAATGGGACATGATCGGCGCGGTCGACATGGTGCCCGGTCGCCTGCTTATTTTTCCTTCGCAGTATTTTCATGCCGCATACCATCCGCGCGATTCGTTCCACGCGTTTCCACGGATGACACTGGCCTTCTGGATGGTGGTTTAAATGAGCATGGGCACGGAACTGCTGCGGCACGCGACCGAGCTCGTCCCGGTCTTGCGCCATCGAGCAGCCGTAACCGAGACGCTGCGCCGCCTGCCGGACGAAACGATCGCCCATCTGCGCCGCACTGGACTATTGAAGGCCGCGCAACCGCGACGGTTCGGCGGCTTCGAGCTCGATCTCGATGAGATCATGGCGATCATCGCCGAGGTCGGACGGGGCTGCGGGTCGACCGCCTGGGTGTACGGTGTCTATTGCGATCACAACATCACGCTTGGCATGTTTCCTCGGCAGGCACAAGAAGACGTCTGGACCAATCATCCCGATGCGCTGGTCTCGGCCGGGCTCGCGCCGGGCGGCACGGTCACGCGCGCAGAGGACGGCTATCGCCTGAGCGGTCGCTGGTCCTATTCAAGCGGCTGCACCCATGCGGATTGGGCGTTCGTGCATTCGATACTGCCCGCAACAGATAGCGCGAATCCGCCCGAATCGATGTACTTCCTCGTGCCACGAAAAGACTTCGGCATCATCGATACCTGGCAAGTCATCGGGCTCTGCGGCACCGGCAGCAACGATCTGGAGATCCGCGATGCGTTCGTGCCGAGCCATCGTGCCCTGCGCGTTGCCGATGCGAACGAAGGCACCGGCCCGGGCATCACCACGAATGACGGCGCCCTCTTCCGCCTGCCGCGCGCGGCGACCGTGCCCTACTGTCTGGGCGCGCCGGTCCTTGGCATCGCGCAGGCCATGTACGACGACTTCATCGACAACATGCGCCCGCGCGCCTCGCGTGGATTTCCACTGGCCGAACAACAGACCATCCAAATGCGGGTGGCCGAGGCCGCCGCCGAGATCGATGCGGCGCGATTGCTGTTGCAGCGCGACTGCAAGGAGAGCATGCGTGCGATCCGGGAGCGCGGCAAGCTCACCATGGATGAGCGCGCGCGCAACCGCCGCGACATGGGCTACTGCGTGAAGCTCTGCGTGCAGGCTTCGGAGCGGATGTTCTCGGTCACGGGCGGTGCCGGCATCTATCTCAACACCGACATGCAGCGGCTGTATCGCGACGTGCTCGCATTGAGCCGGCACTACATCAATAGCTGGGATATCGCCGGTACCACCTATGGACGGATCGCCTTCGGATTGAAGGCACTGCATCCGGCAATTTGAGGCCGCTTGCAGGCGCGTCAAGCAGGCATGCGGAGCAGAATGCGCCGATAACTCTTGTTGCGCTCGAAGCCCGCCTGATTGCGCTGCCCCGATAGATACTTGACGCGCACCTTCGCGACCTTCTTCCGAAACAGCCAGAGTACGAAGCGCGTGAGCCAGCGGTACCTCGAATCGAGGAATCGGCCGAGCGTCTGCACCGCGGGGCTCACGCGATTGACCAGCAGATCCTCGATCAGGGCGAGATTCGGGCTCATGCGCCGGGTGATGTCCTCCTCGCTGATGATCGTGATCCTTGCGCCCTCGATCGCCGTATAGAGACTGCTGAGTGGATGGCCGCCCCCCATCGCGCCGTCGTCCGGCCGGCCGGGATCGGTCAAATCGTCTTTGAAGAAATCGCAGATCTGAACAATCCCGCCGGGTTTGACGATGCGCCGCAGCATGGCGAACGACTGATCCATCGGGATGTACTGGAAGCTCTCGCTGAAGATCGCCGCATCATAGGCCGCGAGCCGGTCGACCGCGGGAAAGTCCTCGAATCGACACTGGAAGACCTGCGCCCCACTTTGCCCTCGCGCTTGCAGGCGCTGGCACACCGACTTGTAGAGGGTAGCGGATGGAATCACGCCTTCCGCGCGGTAGCCCCGATCGAGGAGCAAGGACAGCAGCTTGCCTGTGCCGCAACCCACATCGAGCACGCGCCTCGACGCAACATCGTGGCCCAATGCCTCGATCAAGTTCGCGTTGTAGCGCTGCTGCGCGGCCGGCAACTGGGAAATCGATGGCGTGTCACCCTCGTCCCACCACCCGTAGTGCAGGTCGTCGACTTGGAATAGCTGTTGGGCGAGCAGCAGGCCCACCTCACGCGAGTCCATCTTGACCATGGGTAGCCCTCCTGACCCGTTCCGGCGATAATCCCGACTCCAATCGCCCAGTCTACCTAACCTCCGGATAGCGGTGGCAACTTACTTTTTTTTCGACCCGAGCGAGGCACCCGGATGAGCGTCCTGGCGAACGATTCGGTCGTTTGGGACGATTGGCATCCGGTTGCGGGTTGGGTCGATTTTCCGGTCGGACGCATCCGTACGACGACGCTTCTCGATACCCCGATCGCGATCGCTCGCATCGATGCGAGCGAGTTCGTCATCTGGGCGGATCCTGAGCACCGTTGTCGCAACGACACGTCGTTCGATCGCAACCTGATCGGATCGGCCCTGCCGGTCACGATCCGCTACGGGCACGTCTGGACGTCACTTGGCAATCCGATCCGTCCTCTGTTCGCGATTCCGGAAGCCGGTGAACCGGACCGGCGTTCGTGCGACCCGGGCTCGATCGGCGTACACACCGGGGGCCTTCGCGCGATCGAGAATTTCCTCGACCTCGCCCATTTTCCGTTCGTGCATGCCGGCATTCTCGGTGCGGAACCTGACACCGCGGTGTCCGACTATCGGGTCGACATCACCGCCGACAACGAAGTGCTCGCGACCGAATGCCGATTCGTGCAACCGCAGGCGGCGCTCAATGCGCCGGGGGCAACCGACGTTCGCTACATCTACCGCGTGCCGCGTCCGTATTCGGCAATCCTGTACAAGACGTGTCCGCCCGCCCCCGAGCGATTCGATGTGATTGCGCTGTTCGTGCAGCCGGTCACCGAGGAACGATGCATCGCCCATCAGTGGCTTTGCATGCTGGATGCGACCAGCAGCGATGCCGACCTCAGACAGTTTCAACTGACGATCTTCGGGCAGGACAAACCGATTCTCGAGAATCACATGGAGAAGCACTTGCCGCTCGACCCACGCACCGAAATGCCGGTGCGCGCGGATGCGACCTCGACCGCCTATCGGCGGTGGCTTTCGCGGCTTGGTTTGCGCTACGGGGCGATACCGCGCCGCCAATCGGCACGCGGCGCGGACTGAGCGCATCGCATCGCACCGTTTATGACCGCCACCGCCACGCAAGCTGCCTCGACGTCGAACACGATCTATCGCAATCGCTGGATCGCGATCGCCCGGAGCGAGGACGTTCCGTCCCGGCATATCTTTCATGGCCGCTTGCTCGGGCAGGAACTCGCGGTCTGGCGCGACGATACCGGGCGGATCAACGTCTGGGAGAACCGTTGCCCGCACCGGAGCGTACGTCTCACGATCGGCAGTCATCTTGGCGACCAGTTGAAATGCCGCTACCACGGCTGGCACTACGCAACCGGCACGGGGCGCTGCATGATGGTGCCCGCGCATCCCGATGCGCCACCGCCTGCGCGCATCGGCGTGCGGGTCTTTCCGGCCATCGAGCGCGCAGGTTTCATATGGACCGCCTGCGGCGAGCCGACTGGCGATCCGAGTGCGATCGAGCACATTCCCCTCGGTGCGCACCGGCTCCGTAGCGTTGTCATGCCTGCAAACGCCAGTGTCGTGACCGATGCATTGGTGCGCTTCGATTCGATCGCCACCGGCATCACGGGTGGCGTCGCCCGACAAGTTGATCCATTGACCGTCGTCGTTCATGGCAAGACCGGCGATGCCGAAGCGACGCTCGTCTGGCTCGTTCAACCGGTTGACGTCGGGAAGGCGATCGTCCACGGCGTATTCGGCAGTACACCGGGTACGGCTGATTCGGCGGGTACGGCGCACGCCACGAACGCGACCGGCCTCGCTGCGGCACGACGACTCAACGCGTCGCTCAACGCATTCCACGACCGGTTGGAGCTTGTCCGGTGATTCGCGTGTACGACTATCCGCTTTCAGGCAACTGCTACAAGGTGCGCCTGCTGCTTGGCATTCTCGGGGTGTCCGCGGAATATGTGGCGGTCGATTTCTTTCCCGGTCGGGCGCATCGACATCCCGATTTCCTGCAGATCAATCCCCTTGGCCAGATTCCGGTCATGGAAGATGGCGACCTGCGTCTGCGCGATGCGCAGGCGATCCTGGTCTATCTCGCGGCGAAATACGATGGCACCGGCCAATGGTATCCGCGCGATGCGCAAACACTCGGCAAGGTCAGCATGTGGCTTGCCTTTGCCGATCGCATCACCGCGACGGCATCCGCCGCACGACTGCATGACGGAATGCACTACGACTTCGACATCGCGAAGTGTCGGGCCGACGCGCATGCGTTGTTCCGTGTCCTCGATGAGCACCTCTGGTTCGCCGAAGCGGCGGATTCACGATGGATCGCAACGAAGGATCACCCGACGATCGCCGATATCGCCTGCTTTCCCTATGTCATGCTGTCAGAGGAGGGCGGTATCCCGCGCGAAGACTATCCCGCGATCCGGCGGTGGACCGATCGCGTGAAGGCGATCAACGGCTTCATCACGATGCCGGGCATTTTTCCGCTCTAAGGCGCATCCGCATCACGCACGCCGCAATGCCTCGAAATACGGGTACGCACTGGTCATGCTCGGAACAGCAGCAGGTGGAAGCCCGGGCCGCACCCATGATGGATTCAGCGCCGCAAGCGATGTCACGCCCATCAATCCCATGGTCGTACGAATCTCGGCTTCAAGCAGCTCGAGCATGCGGATCACACCCGCTTCCCCCGCGGCCGCCAGTGCCCAGCCATAGAGTTTGCCGACGCCCACCGCCCGCGCGCCGAGCGCAACCGCCTTGATGACATCGGTGCCGCGCAGGATGCCACCGTCCATGACGACTTCGGCCTTGCCTTCCACGGCATCCACGACCTCGCGGAGCACGTCGATGCTCGCCTCGCCATGGTCAAGTTGCCGGCCGCCGTGATTCGACACATAGACGACTTCGGCGCCGATCGCGACCGCACGTCGCGCATCATCGCCAGACGCGATGCCCTTCAGGATCAACGGCACACCCATCCGCGCCTTCATCCACACCATGTCGTCCCAGGTGAGGCTCGCCTGATACGTTGGATCGCCGCCTTCCCGCACTAGGTGGCGATTGATGAGATCACGTTCACGACGGCTGTAATACGCCCGATCGGCGGTGACACAAAGCGCGTTGTAGCCAAGGGCCTTCGCCTGATCGAGTGTGTCTTCGACCCACTTGCGGTCGCTACGCACATAGAGCTGGAAGATCAGGGGCAGATCGACAGAGGCCGCGATCGCTTCGATGCCCGGTTTGGCGGCAATGCTGATGAAGCACGGTACATTCTTTGCCACCGCCGCACGGGCCACGGCGATCGCACCGCGCGGATCGCCCAGCTGCAAAAAATTACCGATGGGCGCGATGAACACCGGAATCGGCATCTTGCGGCCCAGGAGCGATGTGGTCGTATCGAGCTTGCTGACATCCACCAGCACGCGCTGACGTAACGCAAGGCTGTCCAGTGCCAGGCGATTGCGGACAAGCGTCGCCTCGGCATCCGAGCCGCCGCTCAGCATGTCCCAGAGCTGCGTGGACAGACCGCGATGCGCCGCCATCACGATCTCCTGCAGGCTCACGAAGCCCTGCGCGCGCTCGGCCTGCGCCTGCAGCCGCGCTGCATCGCTCACCTGGTTGGGGTCTTGTTGTTTCACTACGGCCATGCGCTGCGCTCCGATACTGCAAAAGTAAAACTGGCGACTGCAAAATTGTCGGCCGCGAAAAGGTTGCTGCGCGCGCCGGTGCGGAGATACCCCGCTACCAAAGGCCCCTTAATCCCCCTTGATGCCCGCCGCGCGTATCACTTCGCCCCAGATGCGAACTTCGGTTGCCACGTACTGACTGAACTGGGGAGGCGTCATGCGACCCGGTTCGGCCGCGTTCAGCGCGAGAATCTCCTTCACCTTCGGTTGCTCGACGGCCCGCGTGATCTCCGCATGCAGGCGCTCGACAATCTCACGGGGCGTTCCCGCGGGCGCCCACAGGGCCGAGTAGAAGCCATGGTCGAATTCGCCGACCGTCTCGGCGATTGTGGGCACGTCGCCGAGTTGCGCGGTGCGCTTGGCGAACGAGGTGGCAATCATGACGAGCTTGCCCGCCTTGGCCTGCGGAACCGCCGCGGGTATCGTCGAGAGCGAGATGGCGGTATCGCCCGCGATCACCGAGGTAGCGGCCTGAATGCTTCCTTTGAATGGGATATGCGCGAGCTGGATGCCGACCATGCGGTGCAAACGCTCCGCCGCCAGGTGGTTGATCGCCCCATTGCCGGACGACGCGTAGTTGAGCTGGCCCGGCTTCGACTTCGCGAGCGCGATCAGCTCCGGTAGCGTGCGAACATTCAGCCCAGGATTGGCGACCAGAATCATCGGTGAACCCGCCACCAGCGTAATCGGCTCGAAATCCTTGAGTGTGTCGTACGGCAGCTTGCTATACAGGTTGGCCGAGATGGAATGACTCGCCACGTCGTGCATGAGCAACGTGTAGCCGTCGGGCGGCGCTTTCGCCACGATTCCCGCGCCCAACGTTCCGCCGGCGCCAGGCCGGTTGTCAACGATCACCTGCTGGCCGAAGGCCTCCGTCAGATGCAGGGCCACCGCGCGTGTAATGACATCGGTGATCCCACCGATCGGCCATGGAATGACCACGCGGATCGGCTTCGTGGGATATGACTGTGCCGCGGCGGTGAAGGCAACTGCGCCAAGCAACATTGCAACGGCAATGAGTCCTGCGATTCGAACGGGCTTCATCGGGCCTCCCTCTGGTGAGCGATTCGATCGGACCAGGATTCTGCGCGGCAGAGCGCGCAGAATCCTGTGGGCGGACCGGCTCAGTGAATGGGTTCTTTGCCGAGCCGATTTCTCCGGCGTCATAGTTTGCCGTATTTACGTTGAATGACCCGTGGTGTCAGCCGTCAGGAATGCGCGCGATCTGCCGCGCGGATTCCTGCGTAGTTTGCGCCCCCTTCCCGTTCCCGCACAACCAACTCACGGCTTCAGGGGCATGCGAGGTATTTGACGATGATCATTCTTCGACTGTCCCTGACCCCGACCACGCAGATGATCTGATCCGATCCGGTGTGCGCGGCAAGTACACCAAAACTTACCGCGAAGGTACGAATGTCGTCCTCATTGATCCGGACCTGCACGAGCTGTTCCCAGACTCTGAATCTGTCAATCGCGCCCTTCGTGAGTACGTCGCGACGAAGCGGCCGGCGACCTAACAAACCCCTTCAGGCAGACGCGGCAAAGCCGCGCGGCTGAAGCGTGGCGTTGACCCCAAAGCAGCCACCCGCGCGATCGGGGCGCTCCCACGCGCAACAATTGCCGGCAGGCTAGACTGGCCGCCGTCGCATCCGGTTCGAGGGTAGCCATGATCGATCTCAAAGGCGTGGTCCATTTCAGCATCGCGGTCAGCGACCTCGCGGCCAGTCGCAAGTTCTACACGGAGATCGTCGGGCTGAAGCTCGTGAACGACGGGTCCGCCTTCGGCATGGTGTTCCTGCGTGCAGGCGATGACCACGTCATTCTCACGAGAAGCGACGCGCCGTTGCAGCGTAGCGCCGCGGACAGCCGGCGGGCGCATCACGCGTTCAAGATCGATGCCGCGAAGTACGACGAAGCGAAGCGCTTCATCGCCTCCAAAGGCGTGGAGATCTTCGAGGAAGAAGACCGCAAGAAAGGCGTGTTCGTCGGCCGGCAGTTCTACATCCACGATCCGGACGGTACAGTCATCGAGCTGTCCGAGTGGGATGGCACCAGCATTCTTGATTGAGAGGATTTTGCGCGGTGTACGGCGCCGAATCCTGGAAGGGGAAAATATGCCTCGGCCCACGCTTGGTCTCATCGCTCTCCTTGCGTTTGCACTGGCGCCGCTTCCGGCACTACCGGCCTGGCCGGACAAACCGATCCGCTTGATCGTCAACGTCGGCGCGGGCGGCGCGCCTGACGTGGTAGCGCGTCTCTACGCGCCGCGCCTGTCCGAGGCGCTTGGCCAGCCGGTGATCGTCGAGAACCGCGCCGGCGCAGGCGGCAGCATCGGCCTCGAGGCGGTGGCACGCGCGGCGCCCGACGGCTACACGCTCCTTAGCTCGGCGAGCAGTTCATTCGTCATCGGTCCGCATGTCTACAAACTCGGCTTCGACCCGGTGAAAGACGTGACGCCGGTTGCGCCGACCGCGCTCACCCCGATGTACCTGGTGGTGCGTCCAAGCCTCGCAGCCAAGAGTGTCGCCGAGCTTCTCGCGCACGCCCGCGCCATTCCAGGCAAGCTCAACTATGGCTCGGCCGGCGCCGGTACGCTCCCGCATATCGCGACAGAGATGCTCCTGCGCTCGGCAGGCATTCAGGCAACGCACGTTCCCTTCAAGGGCTCCGGCCCGGCGCTTGCCGCCCTCATCGGCGAGCAAATCGATTTCGTGTTCGATCCGGGGGTGGCAATTCCGCACGTCAAGGCAGGCAAGGCGCGCCTGCTCGCGGTGGGTAGCGCAATGCGCTCACAGCGCTTTCCCGATACGCCGACCTTGCGCGAGGCGGGCGCCGACATGACCGCGGTCTCGGTGGTGGGTGTGTACGCACCGGCCGGCACGCCGCTCGACGTGATTACACGACTCAACCGCGAGATCACCGGCATCATGCAGACACACGAGGCCCGCACCGCGCTCAGCGCCATGGCGGCCGAACCGATTGCCGCCTCGCCGCAGGAGTTCGCGGCGCTGCTTGCACGCGACCGCGAGCGCTTCGGCATCATCGTGCGCGATGCCAACATTCAAATTGACTAGGTAGAAAGGTATAGGCAACACGTCGCTTAAGCGCATCGTCGCAAGCGCACTGCGCTGGATTGCAATTCGCTCGTCGCAGTCGCTCCTCCGCGGCCGCCAGGCTCTGCCTTAGCACGTCCTCACCAATGCATGACGCGCGTTCTGTCCCGGCCGACCGAATATTGACCACCTCAAAGGCCCTCGGACTGGGGATGCTGTCAGTCGCCGCTGCCTGATAGGCGCGCTGCATCTGGCATTTGTCGCGTCGCTCGTGCATCGGCCACGCCAAAGCCTTCGGCTATCGCTTGCTCCTCGTGCGGCGCGTGCAGTAACCTCGCACCTTGCAGCGTCCCTACTGAGACCGATACGCACACGCTCACAGACGGCGAAATGAAGCGCCAGCCGCAACAATTGATCGACGATGCGCGGCGTGGCGAACCGGTTATCGTCACCGTCGCGGGCGAGCCGGTCTTGATGGCTGTGCCGCTGGGCAAGGGCATCGACTCGCGAGGCGTTCTCGTCGATTTGGCAACCACCTTGTTTGATCGCGAGCAGTTCAGCCTTGGCCTCGCCGCGCGAATTGCTGGCCTTTCATATAGCGAAATGGTGGACGAGTTGGGTCAGCGAGACATCGCTGTGATCCGACTCGAACCCGGGGAACTGGAGCGCGAGCTTGCAGCCTTCGGCGATTAGGATTGGCGTATCCGATTCCGAGCCGCTGATTGCGCTCGGGCGCCTCGACTGGCTGGCAGTTCTTTCCGTTGTTTTTCGTGAAGGGCAGGTTCCCCGTGATGTCCTTATTGAGTGGCTGCGCGCCCTGCACAACACACCCATCGCGTTCCCCACGTGCGTACGGATGAACCACATCGAAAGAGGATAAACCGTTCTGGGTCCGGTGGGCCGGCTCACCTTCAAACCTCGCCAGGCGCGGCGGCGATCGACGAAATCCGGACCGTCCATGCACCCAACAACAGGGCATGCCACAATTCGTCCGTCGATCAGATGGATTTTTCGTAACCCTCGCACAGGAGGACATTGAACATGGCCGGTATCAAGGTCAATAAGTTTGTCTATGGCAGACTCCAGTCCCCGAATCTGGATCAGGCAGAAGAGTTCCTGACGAGTTTCGGCATGGTTCGCGCGGAACGAACCGCCACCAAGCTTTTCATGCGCGGTACGGACCCGGAGCAGTTCCTTCACGCAACCGAGCTCGGCGATCCGAAGCCTCTGGCTTTCGGCTACTTCGCACGCAGTGAAGACGATCTCAAGGCGCTCGCGAAGACTCCCGGCGCATCCGGCATCGAAAACGTCGATGAACCCGGCGGCGGCAAGCGCGTTTGCCTTACCGATCCGAACGGGTTTCGCGTCGAGATCCTGCACGGCCAGGCCAAGGCCAACCCGCTGCCGATGCCCGAGTACAAGGTGAATTGGGCCGAAGACAAGTATCGACGCACCGAGCTGATGCGATTGCCCAAAGGGCCCGCGATGGTGAAGTGCGCGGGTCATGGGGTGATCACGACAACGGACCTGAAGAAAACCTTGCAGTGGTATCGCGATACGCTCGGTTTCGTCTCGTCCGATGACATCTATGTCGAGAAGAAAGAGAACGTCATCGCCTCGTTCAACCGGTTGAACAACGGACCGGAGTATGTCGATCACCATGTGTTCTTCGCGCTGCAGGCGCCAAAGAGCGGCCTCAACCACGTGTCCTACGAATCGCGCGACATCGATTCGATCTTCATCGGCCACAACGTGATGAAGGCCAAGGGCTATCGCCACACTTGGGGCATCGGCCGGCATGTGCTGGGAAGCCAGGTGTTCGACTATTGGTACGACCCTTGGAATCGCGTGCATGAGCACTGGGCCGACAGCGACGTGTTGAATGAAGCCGCCGGCTCGAAGCTCCTCACCCCGGAGGAAGCCTTCCAGAATCAGTGGGGACCCGATATTCCGCAGGAGTTCCTCGGGCACACGGTACCGTTCCAATAGCGGAACAATAGGGGAGAGACCACGTTTTACATTAGAGAACGTGGTCTGTCCCGAATGGCACTTGCTTACGCGAATTGGGGGATTTACCGTTCGCCCTGAGCCTGTCGAAGGGTAACGCAGGATTGTCGAAGACGGGCGATCGTCCGTTTGCGGACGCTCCGGCATTCACCCTTCGACAGGCTCAGGGCGAACGGTCAATCCCCCACTACGCGTAAGCAAGTGCCATTCGGGACAGACCACGTTCTCTAATGTAAAACGTGGTCTCTCCCC
>JBJXGX010000159.1:0-5278 GCA_046160305.1 Burkholderiales bacterium | reverse complement strand
CCCTCAAGGAGATCGGCGATCACCTGGGCCATCGCGGCACATCGGCCACGGGCACCTACGCCAAGGTCGATCTGGCTGCCCTTCGGGAAGTGGCGGACTTCGATCTGGGGGATCTGCCATGAAGCTGCTCGATATCATCGATGACTACATCGTGCTGCAGCAGTCGCTGGGAATGCGCTCCGAGACGGCTCGACGAACGCTGCGCCAGTTCGCACGCCGAATGGGGGACATTCGAATCGACCAAGTTCAAGCGCAGCAGGTCTTGGAATTCTTGCAGGGCTCGCGTGCGCTCAGTTCAACCTGGCGAGTGAAGTACCGGTTGCTGTCCGGGCTGTATCGCTACGCGATCAGCAGGGGCCATGTGAGCGACACTCCGCTGCCCCCAAAGCTGCCGAAGTTTCCGCCGCAGCAAACGCCCTACGTCTATTCCACCGATGAGCTGCGTCGGTTGCTCGAGGCCACGTCCTGCCTGCGCGCCAGCACTAGCCGCCAGCAGGCGCCGATGTTTCGGTCCTTGCTCCTGCTGCTCTATGGATGTGGCATGCGGGTCGGCGAAGCACTTGGCTTGAGCTTGCGCGACGTTGATTTCGTGCAGCGGATCATCACGGTACGCAACACCAAATTCTTCAAGACCCGGCTGGTGCCTTTCGGTCCGAAGCTCGCGCTGGAGCTCACCGCGCATGCGCACCGCCGCCGCCGACTCGCCATGCCCGCAGGTGAGGACTCCGCCTTCTTCTCAACACGCACGGGCGCTGCGTGGCCCTATCAGCGCGTCATCACGCTGTTCCAACGGGTGCGCCGCGTCGCAGGCATCGTTCGCCCCGCCGGCGAGCTGCGTCCGCCCAGATTGCACGATCTGCGCCACACCGCGGCGGTTCACCGGGTTCTTTCGTGGTATCGAAGCGGACGCGACGTTCAACGTTTGTTGCCGCAACTGGCCACCTACCTGGGACACGTTGACATCAGTTCCACCCAGCGCTATTTGCAGATGACCCCGGAGCTGCTTGAGCAAGCGAGTCAACGATTCGCCCGCTACGCGAACTGCGGAGGCGGCCATGAATAACAAAGACATATTGGGACCCTGGATCCGTCGCTTCCTCCTCGAGTACCTCGTGGCCGAGCGCAATCTTGCTCGAAACACCCAGGCCAGCTACCGCGACACACTCACTTTGTTGCTGCCCTTCGCCAGCAAGCACGCGGGCCGCCCCATTGATCGGATGACCGTCGAGGATGTTTCGCCGGCGATCGTGCGTCAGTTTCTGGAGCACCTGGAGCGCGATCGACACTGCTCCGAAGTGACGCGCAATCAGCGACTGGGCGCCATCCATTCGCTGGCACGATTCATCGCGATGCGCTCTCCTCTGCATCTGTCTTGGAGCACCGAGGTGCGATCGGTTCCGTTCAAGAAGACCGCCCAGACGCTGATCGGTTACCTGGAGAAGATCGAGATGGATGCGCTGCTAAAGCAGCCAGACCGTCGCACTGCGCTTGGCGCGCGCGACTACGCGCTGCTGGTGTTTCTCTACAACACCGGGGCCCGCGCCGACGAGGTAGCACGATTGACGATTGGCGAACTCCGTCTCGGTGAGCCGGCTTCAGTTCGCATTCTTGGCAAGGGCAACAAGCTTCGAATGTGTCCGCTGTGGCCTATGCTGGTGTCGTTGCTCAGAGCGCTGATTGCTGACCGAGGCGCAGATGAAGTTGTGTTTCTTGGTCGCACCAATCAGCCCATGACGCGCTTTGGAATCCATCGTTTAGTCACGAACTATGCCGAGATGGCCGCCAAGATCCTCCCCTCCTTGGCGACCAAGCGTGTCAGTCCGCACAGCATTCGCCACACCGCCGCCGTTCATTTGCTACGCGCTGGCGTAGACATCAACACGATCCGCGCGTGGCTGGGACATGTCTCGCTGGATACGACGAATATCTACGCCGAAGTCGACTTGGAGATGAAGGCTAAGGCATTGGCCAGCGTGGACATCTCAGGACTTCCCGCTTCGCCCTTGCGTCAACGCACCTTGCCCTCGTTGATGACGTTCCTGCGGGGACTGTAGCCGCGGTGCGTTCAGTAACTTATGTGCGGCGCGAGCCGGGATTCGCCACGTCCTACCTGGCTCGCCGTCATTCGCGCAACATAACTTTCGGCGCAACATAATACGGATTGTCATCGGACACATGCGGGCGGCTGTGGGACTTGGTGATCTCCAAATCGACCAACAGTTGCGCCACCGCCTTGGAGCGCATGCTGGCGCCCCGATCAGCGTGCAGTGTGAGCGTTGCCGGTGCGATCCTTTGCTTGGCAACGGTGTTGGCGATCAATCTTTTCGCCAATGCCGCCGACTCGCGCGGGGCGACCATCCAGCCCACCACATAGCGGCTGAAGATGTCCAGAATCACGTACAGATGAAAGCAACTCCATTTGCCCGGACCTTTGAGCTTGGTGATGTCCCAGCTCCAGACCTGGCAAGGTGCGCTGGCCAGCAACTGCGGCTTGGCGTAGGCGGGATGGGTCAGTTGGTTGCGCCGCTCACGCACCGCTTTCGCGCCGACCAACACGCGGTACATGGTGCTCGCCGAGGCCAAGTAGCAGCCCTCATCGAGCAGCGTGGCGTAGACGCTGGCCGGGGCCATGTCGGCAAAGCGCTCGCTGTTGAGGGTGAGCAGCAGCGTCTCGCGCTCGGGCAGGCTGAGCGCCAGTGGCGGTCGGGGGCGCGCCTTGCGCTGCACATGCGCGCCGGCAAGATGGCGACGGCGGCTGCGCACCCGGTACACGCGGGCGCGATTCACCCCGAGTGTGGCGCACGCGTGCGCCACACCGATATGTGGGCTCATTTGTTCGACGGCCGCCATCAATTCATCCCGTCGGATGGTTGGGCTGTTGCTAGTCCAAGCAGCGTGCAAAGTTTTTTTTGGACATCGATGATCATGTGCGCCTGGGCGAGGCTGCGCCGAAGCCGATCGTTGTCGCGTTGCACGTGCTCGAACCGGCGCGTCTCGGCGAGCCCCAGATCGGGCTTGCGACCACGTTTGCGCGCCCGCAGCGCCACCTCCTCGGTGTGGGCGCGCTGTTTGCGCCAATTGGCCAGCATCGAGGAGTAGATGCCTTCGGCGCGCAGCAAGGCGCCCAGCTCACCGGGTTTGGTGCATCGATCGGCGGCCTCCAGGATGCGTTGTTTTTCGGCGCCAGAAAACCGGCGGCGCTTCGCCGTGGCCGCAACCTCGGGGTCGGGGGCGCCGTTGGATGCCGCGGCTACAGTCGCCCTACGGGCTCCTTGCGCCGCGGCATCCAACGCCAAACCAGGGGCTTGCATGCGGGACGATCCGTTCATCAGATTGCTCATGAGGTACCTTGCCTTTGCTCTTTAAACTCTTGAAGGGTGGTGTCTCACGTCATATTGACACGGGGGGAACGCTTGCATGGACGGATAGTTGGACACATCGTCCTCGGTGCGAACCTCGATGTCTTGGAACCCGGCGTGCGCGGCCGTCGCGCGAATGTCTGCCGGGTCATGAAATGAGAACGCGCGCTTGGCCGAAGATGCGTCCACATTCTGCCGCTGCAACGCTTCGACGATCTCGTGTTGCCCTTTATTGAATTCGCGAGGACCCCAGATTCCGGCAACTAGGCGTCCGGTCGGTTTGAGGACGCGGTGGATTTCGGCAAAACCAGCCACGCGATCCGGGAGGAACTGCAGGCCTTGCAGGCAAAGGCACAGATCGAAGCTCGCATCGGGAAACGGCATCGCGAGGGCATCGGCGCAATGCCATTCCGTTGGAACCAAGGACACGCTCGTGAGCCTTCTCGCTACCTCGATCATTCCAGCATCGAAATCCAGGCCCACGATCCGTCCCCCTGGTCCGACATGGTGTGAGGCCACGCGCGCGGCAACGCCCGTCCCGCAGGCGACGTCGAGAACATGCTCGCCGCTGCGGGGTTGAGCCACCTTCACGACAAACTCTGCCCAATGGAGAAAGATCCCCGGCACCGCGTGTTGCTCATAGGCTTCGGCGGCCGTTGTGTCGATGCTCGAATCGCTGGCTGACATTCCTTCCTCCTCGTGTGGGTGGCGGACGTCGATTCGCTACTGCAACGGCTTCAACCCCTCGAGCAAGGTCGGCAGAAACTCGCTGACCGTCGGATGTATGTGCACACCGTTCGAGATCACCGTGTAGGGCTTGCGTGCATCCATGACTTCGAGGATTGAATGGATCACCTCGTCTCCGCTGAGTCCCAAAATGGCCGCACCAAGAATTTCTTTCGATTTCGAATCCACCGCGATCTTCATGAATCCCTGCGTCTCGCCCGCCTCCTTGGCGCGACCGACGCGTGCCATCGAAAGCTTCGCGGTGAGTGCCGGCCGGCCCGATGCCCGCACCTGCGTTTCGGTCATGCCCACACGGCCGAGCGGCGGATCGATGAATAACGCATACGCTGTGATGCGATCGGTAATCTTGCGGGTCCCCCTGGCGAACATATTTGCGGCGACGATCTCATAGTCGTTCCAGGCGGTGTGGGTAAACGCCCCGCGACCATGGCAATCCCCGAGCGCATAGATGCCTTTCACGTTGGTGCGGAGCGCATCGTCGACGATGACATAGCCGCGTGCGTCCGTCTTTACGCCCGCAAGTGCTAACCCGAGGTCGTGGGTGTTAGGCGCTCGGCCGGTTGCGACCAGGACGTGCGAGCCTTCCACGTAGGGCGCGCCATCGGTGCAATCGAGATTGACGCGCACGCGATCGCCGTTTCGCGCGAGGGCGAGGCACTTCGCATTCACCCGGATATCGACGCCTTCCCGTTCGAGAATCGCCTGGATGGCCTGCGAGACATCCTCGTCTTCACGCGCGATCAGCCGAGATCCCATCTCGCAGATCGTGACCTTCGAGCCGAAGCGCCGATACATCTGCGCGAATTCGAGCCCGATGTAGCTGCCACCGATCACGAGCAGATGCTCGGGTACGAAGTCGACATCCATCATGCTGTTGTTGTTGAGGAACGGGACGTCGCGGATGCCGGCCATGTCGGGCACCACTGCCCGTCCTCCGACATTGATGAAGATCCGGGAAGCACTCAGCTCCCGCTCCCCGACGCGCACCAAGTGTGGTCCCGCAAAACTCGCATGTCCCTCGATCACCTCCACGTTCGGCGCACTGCGCAGCCATTGCGCGACCCCGTCGCGCGAGCCTTGCACGATTGCGTCTTTGCGGGCTTTCACTATTTGCATGTCGACACGGACCGGGGCGTCGATCACGACACCGTAATCGCTGCCCCGCCGTGCCA
>JBJXGX010000158.1:0-4256 GCA_046160305.1 Burkholderiales bacterium | reverse complement strand
ACGACGCGCTGGCATCCGAAGGGCAGCACTCACAACGCGCGCACGATGGAACATTACCGGCGCATCGGCATCGGTGCCGCAGCGCGCAAGCTCGGCCTGCCGGACGATCATCCGACCGACGTCGTGTACTTCACCCGCTTCAACGGCCCGCAGATCGCGCGAGTGGTCATGCAATCGAGCCTGGAGAAAATGCGTGGGGTGATGACCGCGCCCTGCAATCTCCAGATCTTCGAGCCGATCCATCGCGCCAACCAGATGTATGTCGAGGGGCTGCTGCTCGAGCGCGCGCGCACACGACCGAACATCACCTTGCGCTACGGCTGGCAGGTCGGCGATTTCAAGGAGCACGCAACCGGAGTGACCCTGCAGGCCGAGCGCGTGCGTCTGGAGACCTCCAATACCGATGCCGACTATGTCGAGCACTTGGTCGGCAGCACGGGAGAGGTTGAGACCTGGCACGCGGCGTACATGGCCGGTGTCGACGGCGGTCAAAGCCACGTGCGCCGCAGCCTAGGCATCCGTTACGGTGGACACGAAACACTCAAGCAATCATTTCTCGGCGGGTCGATGATGTCCACCCATGTCCGGGCGCCGACGCTCGTGCGCGATTGTTTCGCCAACCGACTCGGCTATCAGTACTGGGCAATCAACCCCGATGCCCGGATGACCATGGTGAATCTGAACGGGGTCGACGAGTACATGTTCTTCACCCCGGTGCCCGAAGGCGCGACATTCGATGAAGGATTGGCGATCCGCACGTTTCAGCGTGCCTGCGGGTATGAAGCACCCGTCACGGTGCTCGGCAATCGCAAGTGGACGGCTGGTGTCGCGTTGTGGGCTGACCGATTCTGGTCGGGTGACCGGATCTTCCTCGCAGGCGATGCGATTCATTTGTTCACGCCAACCGGCGGCTTTGGTCTCAACACCGGCGTGGACGGTGCCGCAAATCTTGCGTGGAAGCTCGCTGCGCTCGTGCAAGGATGGGGTGGTGCGAAGCTGAAACCGAGCTACGAATCGGAGCGCCGGCCGATCGCCGAGCGCAACACCACCGCCGCGCGTTCGCTTGCGAAAAACGTCGGTGTCATCGAGATTCGCGGGGAGATCGAGGCGGCGGGCCCTGCTGGTGAGGCCGCCCGCAAGGTCGCCGGCGATTACCTCGACACGTTCGGTGAAGAGTTCGCATCGATCGGCGTGCAGCTTGGCGTCCGCTACGACGGTTCGCCGATCGTTTGCGAGGACGGCACACCGCCCCGCGACAGCATCAACTGCTACACGCCAAGCGGCGTTCCCGGCGGGCGCGCGCCACACTACTTCCTCGATCCGCCCGGCATGGCGAATCGACGCTCACTATTCGATCAGTTCGGCGTGGGTTTCACGTTGCTGCGGTTCTCGAACCAAGCGGGCGGCGGCGCGCTGGTTGACGCGGCCAAGCGCCGCGGCGTGCCGATCGACGTCGTGGACGTGCACGATCCGGATGCGCGCGACCTCTACGGCCGCGATCTCGCGCTGATCCGGCCCGACCAACACATCAGTTGGCGTGGCGATCGACTGCCGAACGACGCCGACGCGTTGATCGCGAAAGTGGTCGGAGCGGACTAGGCATCCACGCGGCCGATTGCGCCGACGCCTGATGGCAGACGCTCCGTGCGATCGAGTGTGCGTGCGCTGCCGCGCAGTCGCCTAGTTCAACCACCCGAACAACGCGCCCGACTCGCGGTCCATGGCGAACAGAACCAATCCATTCCGGAGGAACGCTTGATAGAAAGCAAGCTTCTCGATCGTCATGCCTGAACTGTCCAGAAAGCGCGTCCGAAATCGCGACACGGCTTCGGCCAACTCGGGTTGCGCACGTACCTGCGCGTCGAGGTCCACCGATTTCCCCAGGATGGCACGCCAACGCTCAGGCGTCATGGGTTGATAGTAATCGCCCATCAAGGTCACTACCGGACCACCGTTCGCGAGCGCACCGATCAGGGCCTTGCGCTGGTCCGGATCCGCCGGCAGCTCCAGCACGACCGGCGTTGGCCCGACATTCGCGCGCATTTGCACGAGGCGCGCATGGTCCTTGGTGTGCGGCGCTAGGTCAGGCCACCGCACCGCAAAGAAGGTGTCATCCGCATAGACGACGAAGGCCGGGCGGTACTGCATCATGAGTCCCGCGCCACCGACGAAGGCGACCAATTGGATCGAGGCGATGATCCCCAGATCGCGCTTCAATGACTTCTTGCCGTGCCGGAACACGACCATCGTCAACAGCGGCCCGAGAATCAGGTCGACAAAAATAACGACGCGCATGATATTCGACGCACCGTCGTACTCGAAGTACGGCGGGGGATACCAAACCATGTAGACCATCGCCGCAAGCGATAGGACCAGTGCGGCGCTAATGATCAAGTGGATGAGGAAGGCGGGAATTTTTCCGGATTGCCAGAAGAATGCGATGAGCTTGGTCATGATGGTGAAATGCGAATTCATGTCCTATTAGAATGCACGAACCGAAAATGAGCGGCACGACGAGGACTCCACGAAAACGCTTCAGTTCATCCATGCGATGCGACGCTGTGGAGAACGTCGCAAAATTCACCACTTGGGCGCGCGCCCGATGATGTGCCACGACTGAACACCGAGGCCGCCGTGCCCGATGCGTCGTCGCGTTTGCTCAAGGCGTTTGCACGGCAGACCGCGCAAAGGATAAAGCTACCAAGGCTAAGGTCGTCCGAACAACCTCTGCGATGCGAGCATCGCGCCATCACGCATGCTCGCGAGCTTTGCCCATACGACGTCCCCGGCGACGCGGCCCCATCCTGCGGAGGTGTCAAAGCCGCAATCGGTGCCCGCCAACACTCTCGACGGATCGCCAACGACGCGCGCAACGCGTTCGATGCGATCCGCCACGACTTCGGGATGCTCGACAAGATTGGTGAGGCTGTCGATGACACCCGCCACCAGGATCTGATCGTCGTCCAGCTTGAATCTGGCGAAGCGACCGAATTCATGGGCATGGCGTGGATTGGCGAACGGCAACACAAAGCCGCCTACGTTGGCTTGCAGCAAAGCGGGAAGGATATCTTCCAGCGGCACATCAGCATCGTGCGGTGATTCGGAGTTGCCCCAGCACACATGCAGGCGCACGCGATCACGCGGAACATTCACCAACGCCCTGTTGATGACCGTGATGACCTGTTCGACGAATCCGACGAAAGCGGCAGTGGGCTGCTCCTTGTAGGTGATGTGGCGTTCGAGTGCGAGATCCGGCGCATCGATCTGCAATAGCAATCCGCTGTTGACGATTGCTTCGTATTCCACCTGCAATGCGACGCCCAGTGCATCCAGATACGACTCGAGCGTGCCGTAATGTTCGTTCTTCAGCGCCATGGCGAGCATGCCGGGCGACGGTGCGCTCATGAAGGACTCAATAAAGGCACCCGGCTGCTCGGCGAGCACCGTATTGAAGTATCGGCATTCATCGTCGATCACCTGCCGATCACGGTAGCGCACCTCGCCGATCGCCTTCGGCAGACCACCAAGGTTCGACACCTGCGTTTTGCTCGCATGGTGCTCGGTCCACATGCGCTTGAACTCCGGGTAGCGATCGATATCCGCGCGTGATGGCCGCTCCCAGCTTCCGCCGAATCCGGTCAGGCGATCTCTCAGATAAAGAAAAAACGAATCGCGCTGTTGCTCGCCGTTGTTGCCGATATCGATCCCGGCATCGCGCTGCTTCGCGATGCTTCGCCGCACCGCCTCGCGACCCGCGCGATCGATCTCGGCCGCATCGACCGGCTCGCCACGTGCACGCAGCGAATAGAGCCGGATCAATTCACGCGGACGCGGCAGACTGCCGGTATGCGTGGTGAGGATTCTCGTCGTGCTTCGTTGCATGATTCCTCGCTTTTAGATCTCGTAATGCTCAAGCCTCCGTTCGCCCTGAGCCTGTCGAAGGGTAACGCAGGCTTGTCGACGGTGCGTGACCGGTCGCTCCGGCGTTCACCCTTCGACGGGCTCAGGGCGAACGGTCATTTTGCTATCTCGCGGCGCTTAAGTCAGCGCCATTCGGGGCTGAGCGTCGTCACATGGTGACTCAAAGCTCACTGATTCGACATCCGCGCCGGCAGCCACAGCGCGAGCTCGGGCCAGAAGATCACCATGCCCAACACGACGAACATGATCAGGTGGAACGGAATCGTCCCGATCACCACTTCGCTCAGCTTGCCGTCCCAGATGCTTTGGATGACGAACAGATTGATGCCGATCGG
>JBJXGX010000157.1:0-38809 GCA_046160305.1 Burkholderiales bacterium | reverse complement strand
GATCGCGACGATGATCCTCGGTACGTTGCTGGTGAAGACGGTCTCGGATGCGGCGATCGTCTACCCGCTGGTGCTGGGCGGTGTGTCGATCATCGCCTCGGTCATCGGCGTCCAGTTCGTGAAAGTGCCGAGCGACAAGAACATCATGGGCGCCCTGTACCGCGGACTGATCGCGGCCAGTGTCATCTCGCTCATCGCCTTCTACTTCGTCACCGAATGGATGATGGGCAGTGTGTTGAAGGATGTGCCGTTCGAGATCTGGGGCGTGCAGAAGAAGATCACCACGATGCATCTGTTCGGCACGACCGTGGTCGGTATCGTGCTTACCGGCTTCATCGTCTGGGTGACCGAGTACTACACCGGCACGCAGTACAAACCGGTCCAGGACGTGGCGCAGGCCTCGACGACCGGACATGGCACCAACATCATCGCCGGGTTGGCTGTGTCGATGAAGTCGACCGCCTGGCCGGTCCTCATGGTGTGCGCCGCGATTCTCGCCTCGTATCACCTCGCCGGGCTGTACGGGATCGCCATCGCGGCGACGTCGATGTTGTCGCTCACCGGCATCGTCGTTGCGCTCGACGCGTACGGGCCGATCACCGACAACGCCGGTGGCATCGCCGAGATGGCGGATCTGCCGGACTCGGTGCGCGCAATCACCGATCCGCTCGATGCGGTGGGTAACACCACGAAGGCGGTCACCAAGGGTTATGCAATCGGGTCCGCCGGACTTGCTGCGCTCGTGCTGTTCGCCGACTATACCCACGCACTGGAAACCGCCGGGCATCACGTGACCTTCGATCTGTCGAATCCGATGGTGATCGTCGGTCTCTTCATCGGTGGCATGGTGCCGTACCTCTTCGGCGCCATGGCCATGCAGGCGGTCGGGCGTGCCGCCGGCTCGGTTGTCGTCGAAGTGCGCCGTCAGTTCAAGGAAATTCCCGGGATCATGGCGGGCACTGCCAAGCCCGACTATTCCCGCGCCGTCGACATGCTGACGAAGTCTGCGATCAAAGAAATGATCGTGCCTTCGCTGCTGCCGGTGTTGATTCCGATCGTCGTCGGATTGGTACTCGGGCCGCAGGCGCTCGGTGGCGTACTCATGGGCACCATCGTTACCGGCCTCTTCGTCGCGATCTCGATGACGACCGGTGGTGGCGCCTGGGACAACGCCAAGAAGTACATTGAAGACGATCATCACGGCGGCAAAGGCTCCGAGGCCCACAAGGCGGCGGTAACCGGCGACACCGTCGGCGATCCCTACAAGGACACGGCTGGTCCCGCCGTCAATCCGTTGATCAAGATCATCAACATCGTGGCGCTGTTGATCGTTCCCTTGCTGCCGGGTGGTGGCGAGCATAAGGCGGCGGAAGCCAAGCCGGTGACAGTCACCGCAGCTTCGGCGGCCGGGGCGATCACTGCGGTTCCCGGGTTGCCGGCAAAGGTGTTCTTCGAGAGCGGGAGATCCGAGATCGACAACGAGAGCAAGAAGGCACTCGACACCGTCGCGATGGCGATCAAGGGCGATGCCCGCCTGAAGGTCGATATCTCCGGTTTTGCCGACAAGACCGGCAACCCGGACCAGAACCTCGAACTCGCCAAGCAGCGGGCGTTCGCGGTACGGGATGTGCTCAAGGCCGCTGGTGTCGCGGAAGATCGCCTGAACCTGAAGAAGCCCGATTTCGTCATCGAGGGCACGGCCGCGCAGGAAGCGCGTCGTGTGGAGGTCAATGTCGCGAAGTAACGCGCCATTGCGTTCATTCGATAAGGGCAGCTCGCGCTGCCCTTTTTTCTTCTTGCGATCGATTCCCTACTCGATCGCGGCGAGCGTATTGCTCACGTCCATCGCGGCTTGGGCGCAGGTCATCCCCGAGCCTGCGACCGGACGGATCAAGCGCGAACCGCTCACCGCGCAGCGGCATATGATCGTCGCGGCGCATCCGCTTGCCTCGGCGGCCGGCTTCGATATCCTGGAACGTGGCGGATCGGCGATCGATGCCGCCATCGCGGCGCAGATGGTGCTGAATGTGGTCGAGCCGCAATCCTCCGGTGTGGGCGGTGGAGCATTCCTGTTGCACTACTCGGCACGCGATCGCAGGCTGCAAATTTTCGATGGGCGGGAGACCGCGCCGAAAGCGGCGACGCCCGCCTTGTTTCTTGATCGGGACGGCAAGCCGCTGCGATTTTTCTCTGCGGTGGTGGGCGGCCGCGCGGTCGGCACACCGGGTGTGGTGCCCATGCTCGAGATGGCCCATCGGGATCTGCCGGGCAGATTGCCCTGGGCGAACCTGTTTACCGCGGCGATTGCGCATGCCGAAGACGGATTCGACGTATCGCCGCGATTGAATGCGTTGATTTCGCGCGACCGGTTCCTGCGTGAGGATCCGGGGGCAAGTGCCATTTTCTTCAGCGACGCAGGACAACCGCTGCCGGTTGGCGCGCGCCTGCGTAATCCGCCGCTCGCGGCGTCCTTGCGCGCGATCGCCGCCGAGGGGGCCAAGGCACTGCGCACCGGGCCGATCGCCGAGGACATCGTGAAGGCGGTGCGAAATCATCCAACGAATCCGGGAACGCTGAGTCTTGCGGACCTCGATGGCTTCAAGCCGCGCACGCGCGTGCCACTCTGCGCGCCGTATCGTGCATGGCGTGTATGCGGTGTGCCACCGCCCAGTGCCGGTGGCATCACCGTCTTGCAGATCCTGAAGCTTCTGGAAGAGCGCAATATCGGTGCGCTAGCTCCCGAATCATTGATCGCGGCACACCTGTTTTCCGAAGCGGGGCGTCTCGCCTACGCCGATCGGAATGCATTCATCGCCGATCCGGATTTCGTCGCAGTGCCGGTGCTGCAGATGCTGGCGCCTCGCTATCTTGCCCAACGCGCGGCGATGATCGATCCGCGGCGTTCGATGGGAACCGCCCAGGCGGGTCAATTGGCTCGCTTCGATCGGGTGCGGATCGATGCAGAGGAAGTCCCCGCGACGACGCACCTGTCGGTCATCGACGCCGAGGGAAACGCCGTCGCATTGAGCTCATCGATCGAGAATGCCTTTGGCGCCCGCATGATGGTGCGTGGCTTCATGCTCAACAATCAGCTCACCGATTTTTCATTCGCGCCGGAAGAGGCTGGAACGCGCGTCGCGAATCGGGTCGAAGGCGGCAAGCGCCCGCGCAGCTCGATGGCCCCAACGATGGTCTTCGATCGGGACGGCCGATTGATTCTCATGATCGGATCGCCCGGTGGCGCATGGATCATCAACTTCGTCGCGCGCGCATTGGTCGCGACGCTTGACTGGGGGCTCGATCTGCAGGCAGCGTTTGAGTTGCCGCATTACGGCAGCCGGAACGGACCGACCGAACTCGAACGCGGAACCTCGGCCGAAGGCCTGCGCGAAGGGCTCGAGCGGCTTGGGCATACGGTGCAGGTGATCGACATGCCAAGCGGCCTGCATGGCATCCAGCGGCTATCGGACGGCTGGTTGGGCGCCGCGGACCCGCGCCGTGAAGGCGTGGCGCGCGGCAGGTAGCATTTGCAGCGCGCGAACGCGATCGTCAGATCCGCGTGGTCAGATGGCACTCGATGGCTGCCAGCACGGTCCCCTCCAATTGTGGCGAGAAGGAGTCGAACGGCGTCATGTCGGGCATGCTACGCAACCAGGTCAGTTGCCGCTTCGCCAGTTGGCGCGTCGCGGCGATGCCCTGTTCGCGGAGCGTTGGCCGGTCGATCGCGCCGTCGAGGAAATCCCATGCCTGCCGATAACCGACGCATCGCATCGATGGCAGGCCGGCATGCAATGGATACTTTTCCCGGAGCCGCGCGACTTCCGTAACGAGACCCTCGTCCAGCATTCGATCGAAGCGCTCGGCGATGTGCCGATGAAGAAGCGCGCGATCAGAGGGAATCAACGCGAGGACGCGCAACCCGACGGATGGCGTCGCAACCGCATCGCGAACGAAATGCTCGGACAGTGGCGCACCGCTGATGCGAAATACCTCCAAGGCGCGTTGGATTCGCTGCGAATCGTTGGGCGAAAGGCGCGCCGCTGTCAACGGGTCGTGTTCGCGTAGCTCCGCGTGAAGCGCGGGCCACCCGCGTGCCACGGCTTCCTGATCGATTGCCGCGCGAATCGCAAGGTCGGCGCCGGGCAACGATGACAATCCTTCCCTTAGCGCCTTGATATAGAGCATCGTTCCACCGACCAGAAGCGGTAGGCGACCACGCGCCTGGATTTCATCAACCAGTCGCAGCGCATCGGTGCGAAAGCGGGCGGCTGAATAACGCTCGGTGGGATCGATGACGTCGATAAGATGGTGGGGGACCGCATCGCGTTCGGCAAACGAGGGCTTCGCGGTCCCGACATCCATGTCTCGATAGACCTGCGCTGAATCGACCGAGATGATTTCGACCCGCACATGCCTCGCGATCGCCATGGCGAGACGCGATTTGCCGCTCGCTGTCGGACCCAAAATGGCGAAGGCGTCCGGATGCGTGGACGGTGGATTGGCAATGTCAGACATGGGCAATGCGTGAATGATGCAGACCTCGAATCGGGGCCGCGATCGAGGCGGATTATACTTTTCGCCCGACCGGGTCCATGGTTGCACCGATGATTAAAGCAATGTTCGCAAGGCGCGCCCGCCGCTGGCCGGCGGTGTGGCGCGCCATCGCGCTGTCAGCACTGCTGCCCGCGATGACCGCGGCGCAGGTACCGCAGCCTGCCGATCGTTCGTCGGAACCGGTTCGGGCGCTGTCCGATGTTGACGTTGTTCGAGCCCTCAGACAAGGCGGTCTCATCCTCTACATTCGCCACACCGCCACCGATTTCTCGCAGAATGACCAGAACAGCCGCGGCCACGACGATTGCGCGAATCAACGCAATCTCATCGATCGCGGGCGCGCCGATGCCCGCGACATCGGTGCGGCGGTGAAAGCACTCGGTATCAAGGTCGACCGTGTCATCGCAAGCCCGGTCTGCCGCACGATGGAAACCGCGCGTCTCATCTTCGGTCGTGCCGAGCCGAGCATGGACGTTCGCGGGGGACCCGGCGCGGTCAGCGCGCCCGAACGGTATGCGCCACTACGCCGGCTCTTCGACGCCGGTGCCCCGCCCGGTGCGGTATTGGCGCTCGTGAGCCACGGCAATCCATTCTATGCAGTCGCCGGGCCGCCCTATCCCGCGGAAGGGGAAGGCGTGTTGATCCGTTCACTTGGCAAGGACTTCGAAGTCGTGGCGCGCATCAAGGTTGACGAGTGGGGCAAGCTGGTCGCCGCGGGAACCCGGTAACGTGTGACGCGTCGTCTAACGTCCCCGCATGAACAATCGGTCGAGATCGGACAGGGACATCTGATACCACGTCGGCCGGCCGTGATTGCAGTTGCCGGCGCGTTCCGTCTCTTCCATTTCGCGCAGCAGCGCGTTCATTTCGGCGATCGACAGATTGCGATTCGCCCGGACCGCGCCATGACACGCCATCGTGGCCAGCAACGCATCCTGTCGTTGATTGAGCATGTGCGTCACGCCGTGATCGCGGATATCGCGCAGGAGCGCACGCGCGAGTTCGGGTACATCCCCGTCGATCACCAGTTCCGGTGCACCGCGCACCGCCAAGGTGGTCGGAGAGACCGGCGCGATCTCAAGTCCGATCGATGCGAGCGACTCCCGGTGCTCCTCGGCCGCGGCGACATCGAGCGGATCCGCCGCGAAGGTGATCGGAATCAGCAAGGCCTGCGCGGTGACTTTCTGCGTGTCCATGGAGCGCTTGAGCTTCTCGTACAGGATGCGTTCATGCGCGGCATGCATGTCGACCAGCACCAATCCGGCATGGTTCTGCGCGAGAACGTAGATGCCGTGCAATTGCGCGAGCGCATAGCCGAGCGGACGCTCGCTATTGTCATGCGTTGTCAGTCGCGCGGGCGGGGGCTCCTGCAACATGTTCGCCATCGGCGAACGGTCGCGCAGCGCCGAGATCATCGCGGTATAGGCGGCGACGGGCTGAGCAACCGCGAGCTCGCCTTGTCGTCCCATGAAGGGTTGAAAGGCGTTCATCGGGACAGGCGCGGCTGTGGCCTGGCGGCCGGTCAGCGCGAGCGATTTGTTCAATGCGCGGACAACGAATTGATGAACTGCGCGACTATCGCGAAACCGGACCTCGGTTTTGGCCGGATGGACGTTGACATCGACGGCGATCGGATCGATGTCGAGGAACAGCACGAACGCGGGAAAGCGATCGCCGTGCATCACATCGGTGTACGCATCACGCGTGGCATGCGCGAGCAGCTTGTCGCGGACGAACCGGCCGTTGACATAGACATACTGCGCATCGCGGTTGCTGCGCCCCAGCGCCGGATCGCCCGCGAATCCGTGCAATCGTAGTCCTGCGATCGATTCGTCAACCTGCCGGCATCCCTGCGTGAACGATTCGCCCAGAATTGCGGCAGCGCGCGCGATCGGTGCCGCGCGCGGATAGTGGGCCGTCACGCGTCCGTTGTGGCGAAGCGACATCGCGATATCGGGTTGCGCAAGGGCGATGCGCTGGAATGTGTCCGCGCAGTGCGCGTATTCAGTGGCCTCCATGCGCAGGAACTTGCGCCGCGCCGGCGTATTGAAGTAGAGATCCGCGACATCGATCGTCGTGCCTTGCCCATGCGCGGCGGGTTCGATACTGCCGGGCGGTCCTCCCTCGGCTTGAATGCTCGCACCGTACTGGGCGTCGGCGGCACGCGAGGAAATCGTCACGCGCGCCACCGAGGCGATCGAGGCCAGCGCTTCGCCGCGGAATCCGAGCGTGGCGACACGTTCGAGATCCGCCAACGAGGCGATCTTGCTGGTGGCATGCCGGGCCAGGGCGAGGGCAAGTTCATCGCGTACGATGCCTCCGCCGTCATCGGTCACCTTGATGAGCTTGACACCGCCCTCGACGAGCGTGACGCTGATGCTGCGCGCGCCGGCATCGAGCGCGTTCTCGAGCAGCTCCTTCAACACCGAAGCGGGTCGTTCGACGACTTCGCCCGCGGCAATCTGGCTGATCAGCGTGTCGGGCAGCAGGCGGATCGCGGTCATGTCTCGGCCACCTCGACGATCTCGGCCGATGCGATGCGCACCAATTCATCGGGGGTCAGGCGAAACACGGTATTCGGATGACCTGCGGCCGCCCAGATTTCACTGAATGCGAAGAGCGAACGCTCGACCAGGCGTCGAATCGGCGCCGCATGCCCGACCGGCGCCACACCGCCGATCGCAAAACCGGTGGTGTCGCGGACGAACGCTGCGTTGGCCTTGCCGACCGGTTCGCCGATGATCGCCGCCAATCGTGCGAGGTCTACGCGCTTTGCGCCGCTTGATAGCACGAGCAAGCCCGCGCTCGAGTTGATCAGCCGAAACACGAGCGAGTTGGCGATCTGCGCGACATTGCAACCCAGGGCATCGGCCGCGGCGGTGGCGGTGCGCGCCGAATCCGGCAACACGACGATGCGGTCAAGCATGCCGTGAGCGGTCAGTGCGTTGCGCACGCGAACGACACTCGGATGGTTTTCGATCGTGGATGCTTGCGACATGGCGCCGCAGACTCTGGGTTGAAAGTTGGATGAGGGCGAAGATCCGCGATTATAGTCGGCGGCCCCGCTACCCCCGCTACAATAGCGCCCATTCACCGAACCGAGCCCGATCCGAACGCCATATGGAGCTTCTCGCATTTCTCTGGGACGTGGTCGTCCACCTCGACAAACATCTCGCCGTTCTGCTCGGGCAGTACGGCACCTGGGTCTACGTCATCCTTTTTGCGATCATCTTTTGCGAAACGGGCCTGGTGATCACCCCGTTCCTTCCGGGCGACTCGTTGCTGTTCGTGGCGGGCGCACTCTGGGCGGCGAGCGATCTGAATATCAATGCGCTCGCGCTGACCATCATCGTCGCGGCATTCTGCGGCGATAACGTCAACTATTTCATCGGACGGAAACTCGGGTCGAAGGTCTTCACGTTGGAAGGTTCCCGCTTCTTCAACCGGTCGGCGCTCGACAAGACGCAGGCGTTCTATGCGCGTCACGGCGGCAAGACCGTGATCATGGCACGATTCATCCCGCTGGTCCGCACGTTCGCGCCGTTCGTGGCCGGGATCGGCAGGATGTATTACCCGCGCTACATCCTCTTCAGTGTCGCCGGGTCGCTGCTCTGGGTCGCGGTGTTGGCCTATGGCGGATATTTCTTCGGCAACCTGCCGATTGTGAAAAGCAACCTGTCCGCCGTGATCGGGATAATCATGGTGATTTCAGTCGCACCGATTGCGATCGAATATGTGCGTGCAAAGCGGCGGGCCTGACATGAGTCGTGGCGAGCGTGCGGTTGCTTTGCCCTTGACCGGATTGCTGATGGTCGAGCTCGGTTCGAGCGTGGCGGCACCATTCGGTGCACAGATCTTCGCCGACCTGGGCGCTACCGTGCTGAAGGTCGAAAACAAACAAGGTGGCGACGATGCACGGGCATGGGGCCCGCCATTCTGGCATGGCGCCGGCGCCGCGTTTCAGACGCTCAATCGCAACAAGCTGTCCGCTGCGATCGATTTGAAAGCACCGGCGGAGCGGGATGCCCTCGTGCGCTTCGTGATCGAGCGGGCGGACGTGGTCTTGCAGAATATGCGACCCGGGCTCGTCGAGAAGCTCGGGCTCGATGGACAGACCTTGCGTGCGGCGAAACCATCGCTCATCTATTGCAATCTCGGGGCGTTCGGGTCGAAGGGTCCAATGCGTCATCACGCGGGTTACGATCCGCTCATCCAGGCATTCGCCGGATTGATGAGCGTGACAGGCGAAGAAGGGCGGCCGCCGGTGCGGGTGGTGCCCTCGATCATCGACATGACCACCGGCATGTGGTCGGTGATCGGCATTCTCGCTGCCCTTCGACAGCGGGACGCGACCGGCGAGGGCTGCACGATCGACACGTCGCTCTTCGAGACGGGCCTGTCCTGGATGAATTTTTCAGTGGCGAACTATCTTGCAAGCGGAAGTGTGCCGCGTCGTACCGGTACCGAGGCCGCGATGCTGGTCCCTTACAAGGCGTACCAGGCGAGTGACGGCTACATGGTGATCGCCGCAGGCAATGACAGTCTATTTCGTCGCTTGGCCGAGGTGTTGGGACATCCGGAGTGGGTTACCGACGAGCGGTTCAAGACCAATCCGGATCGTGTGAAGAATCGCGCGGCGATCAATCAATTCATCGACGATGTGCTTGCGACCAACACGAGAGCCCATTGGACGCGTGCGTTGGAGCAGGCCGGCGTTCCCTGCGGTCCCCTGCAATCGACGGACGAAGTCGTCACGCATCCACAGACCGAGGCGGTTGAAATGCTGCAATCCACACCAGATGGCAAGATGCGATTCGTCGGCGTACCGATCCGCTTCGATGGCGAGCGCCCGGGCATTCGGCGGGGTCCGCCCGCCCTGGGCGAGCACACCGATGAAATTCTGCGATGAAATTCTGCGATGAAATTCTGCGTTGATGTGTGCCCGGCACGCCGGATTCCGCGAACCTCAACCACGACTGACTGAGCAATGAGCATATTCGAAACGCTTAAGGTCGACCGTCTCGAAGGCGGTCTCATGCTGGTCACCTTGAATCGCCCCGAGGTGCGCAACGCCACCAATACGCAGATGGGGCGCGAGCTGCGCGAGCTCTTCGTCCCGCTCAAGTTCACGCCGGGCGACGTGCGATGCGTCGTGATCACCGGCGCAGGCGACAAGGCATTCTGCGCCGGTGGCGATCTGAAAGAGCGCCACGGCATGACCGATGAAGCGTGGCGCCAGCAACACGCCATCTTCGAGGAAGCGTTCTACGCGATCATCGACAGCAGCGTGCCGGTGATTGCCGCGGTCAATGGCGCCGCGTTCGGCGGTGGTCTGGAGATGGCGCTTTGCTGTGATTTCATCTACGCCGCCAAAGGTGCACGGCTTGCTTTGACCGAAGTGCGCTTGGGCATCATGCCAGGCGGCTGCGGCACGCAGAACCTTCCCCGCGCGGTGGGCAACCGCCGGGCCAAGGAGCTCATCCTTACCGCGCAGCCGTTCACCGCCGAAGAAGGTTACGAATGGGGCATGATCAATCGCGTATGCGAGCCGGCCGAGCTCGTTCCCGCCGCGCTTGCCACCGCGCGTCGCATCTGCGAGAACGCGCCGCTGTCGGTGCGCCAGGCCAAGAAATCGATCGACTATGGAACGCAGATGGATATTCATTCGGCCATCGTCTTCGAAGTCCAGGCCTATGAGCGCATGATCAGCACTGAAGATCGGCATGAGGGTGTGCGGGCCTTCAACGAAAAGCGCACACCGAAATTCAAGGGTCGATAGGAGAACGTGATTCGCCATGATCCTCCGCTGCGCTTCGAATCATGGCGAATCACCCAAAGATTGCGTACGAACAAGGGGAGAAAGACCCCCTTGTATATCCCCCAAAGGAACAAGGGAGCTCCGCCCCCTTGTTGATCCCCTCCAGAGCGGCGTTTCGTTGCTAATCAGGTAGGAGAATGCAATGCAGCAGTCGGTAGCCAATGAAGCAGGACTCATCTCGATCCCCTTCGGTGACGATCACCGCGAGATTCGCGATGCGATCCGCGCGATCTGCAAAAATTTTCCGGCGGCCTATTGGCGCAAGCTCGAGGACAACGACGAGTACGCCGAGGAATTCGTGCAGGCGCTGACCGAAAGCGGGTACCTCGCCGCGCTCATCCCGGAGGAATACGGCGGCTCGGGATTGCCGGTCCGCGCTGCCGGGGTAATCCTCGAGGAAATTCACGCCTCGGGTTGCAATGCGGCAGCCTGCCATGCGCAGATGTACATCATGGGCACGGTGCTTCGCCACGGCAACACGGACCAGAAGCGCCGCTACCTGCCCGGCATCGCAAGCGGCAAGCTGCGCCTGCAGGCATTCGGCGTTTCGGAACCGACCACCGGTTCGGATACGACGCGATTGAAGACGCGCGCTATTCGCGAGGGTAATCACTACGTTGTGAACGGCCAGAAGATCTGGACCAGCCGCGCGCACAAGTCCGACCTGATGTTGTTGCTCGCGCGCACGAAGGCACTCGAGGAATGCACCAGCCGCTCGGATGGTTTGTCGGTGTTCCTGGTGGATATGCGCGAGGCTGTCGGCACCGGCCTTACCTTGCGCCGCATCGACACGATGGTGAATCACCAGACCAACGAAGTCTTCTTCGACAATCTGCGCGTGCCGGTCGAGAACCTGATCGGCGAGGAGAATCGCGGATTCCGCTACATCCTCGACGGGATGAATGCCGAGCGGATTCTCGTGGCGCATGAATCGCTGGGTGATGCGCGATTCTTCACCGCGAAGGCGGTCGAATACTCCAAGCAGCGCATCGTGTTCAATCGGCCGATCGGTCAGAACCAGGGCGTGCAATTTCCGATCGCCAGGGCGTACGCCGAATGGAAAGCGGCGGATCTCATGGTGCGAACCGGCTCGGCGTTATTCGAAGCGGGAAAGCCCTGTGGCGAGGAAGCGAACATCGGCAAGCTGCTGGCGGCCGACGCCGCCTGGAATGCCGCCGAAGCGTGCATGCAGACCCATGGCGGATTCGCGGTCGCGCGCGAATTCGATGTCGAGCGCAAATGGCGCGAATGCCGGTTGATGCAGATCGCGCCGATCTCGACCAACATGATTCTCAACTACATCGGCGAACACGTGCTGGGCATGCCGCGTAGCTACTGATGATCTCGAGCGGCGTTCCGGCCGCGGCGAGGGTCGATCGACTCAACGTGGGATTGGCCGCGAAGTAGCGCTTGATGCCGGTGACGATCGCGCGCGCGAGGCGGTCCTGGTGGGCGTTGTCTCCGAGTTTGCGTTCTTCATCCGGGTTGGTGATGAACGCGGTTTCGACCAGGATCGAGGGGATGTCCGGGGCCTTCAGCACGGCGAAGCCAGCCTGCTCGACTTGCTGTTTGTGGAGCGTGTTGACACCGCCCAGCTCTTTCAGTACGGATCGACCGAGCTTCAGGCTGTCGTTGATGGTTGCGGTCTGCGACAGATCGAGCAAGGTCTGGGCGAGGTGTCGATCTTTGCTGCCGAGACTGACGCCGCCGATGAGATCGGCGTCGTTTTCACGCTTGGCGATCCAGTTCGCCGCCACGCTGGTTGCGCCGCGCTCGGACAACGCGAACACCGATGACCCGCGTGCATTGGGATGGATGAACGCATCCGCGTGGATCGACACGAAGAGATCGGCCCGCACGCGGCGCGCTTTTTCGACGCGCGTATTCAACGGGACGAAGTAGTCGTCATCGCGAGTCAGGACCGCGCGCATATTCGGTTCGCTCGCAATCATCGCCGCCAGACGCTTGGCGATCCCCAATGTGACGCTCTTCTCCCACGTTCCGCGTGAGCCGCGCGCGCCCGGATCCTCGCCGCCGTGACCGGCGTCGACGACAACGGTAAAGGTGCGCGAGGGCAGCGCGTTCGGGAGGGATTTTCCGGATGGACCGGACTCGCGCAAAGGCGCCCTGCCTTCCGTGGATTTCAATTCGGGTTTCATGCCCGATGGCGGGGGCGATTCTCGTCGAGCGCTCGTGCTGCCCGCCTGCATGCTGGTGCCGGGCATCGGGTCGGCGGGGCCGGGCGGTTTGCTATCGGGTGCGTCGCTCGGCAGCTCCAATCGATGTTCATCTTTTCTGAGCAATGCGAGCAGCGGATCCGTTTGGACCGCGGGATAAATGTCGACGACCAGGCGATGCCCGTATTCACCGACCGGCTTCAGCGCGAAGGCCTGGGGCTTCACCTCGGCCTTGAGGTCGAGCACCACACGCACCACGTCCGGCTTGAACTGCCCGGTGCGAACGCCCTGTATATAGGGGTCGCTCGCGAGGATCTTCCCTTCGATTTCCCGCCTGAGACTATTGTGGTCAATGTCCTGCAGGTCGAGAATGAGCCGATCGGGGTTGGCCGCGAAGCTCATGGCATAACTGATCGGATTGCGCGATTCAAAGGTGAGCCGCGTGTATTCCTGTGCCGGCCACACGCGCACCGCCCGGACGATCTCCGCCGCACCGAGCGGGGCGATGCCCGCACAGGCGATCAAGAGGCCGGCGAGGGCGCGCCGCATCACGCGATGCGCGCGATATTCGATGGCAAGATTTCTAGGAGCTGCTGTCGACACCGGTCGCCCAATTCAGTTGTCGCTTCGATCGTTACGTCGCGCCCGCTGTCGTGGACGACGAATCGAACCCGCAAGTCCTCGGGGGGGAGCATTCCAAGGGCTTTTTCGGGCCATTCGACGAGACAGACGGCATCACCACCGAAATACTCTCGGAAGCCGCTATCATCCCATTCGGCGACGCTTTTGATTCTATATAAATCAAAGTGATATAAGTTTAACCTAGAAAGCACATAAGGTTCAACCAGGCTGAACGTCGGACTTTTGACTTTTCCGGCATATCCGAGTGCGCGGATCAGGCCCCGGACGAAAGTTGTCTTGCCCGCGCCCAGGTCTCCCGAAAGAAAGATAACGATGCCGGGCCCGATGGCGGACGCTAGTGCGGCGCCAAGGGCGCGCGTTGCGGCTTCGTCCGGGAGATGCAGGTGCATGAAGGTGGGATTAGAGTGGCGAATCGAACGGCGGGCTCAAATAACCCAGTGAACGTGACCGAACCGGACGTCCCCGGCGCCTCAGCGCAGCTCGATCTTGCAGCGCTTGCCCGCTCGATCAAGGCGTGGGGTCATGAAATCGGCTTTCAGGCGGTCGGTATCGCGGACGCCGATCTTCATGAAGCCGAACAGGGTCTCCTCGATTGGCTCGCCGCCGGATTTCACGGCACGATGGATTATATGGCGCGACATGGCACGCTTCGCTCGCGGCCGGCTGCGTTGGTGCAAGGTACCGTGCGGGTCATCTCGGTGCGCATGGACTACCTGCCCGATGCCGCATCGAGCGCCACGGTGCTCGCGGATGGCGAAAAGGCATTCATTGCCCGCTATGCGCTCGGGCGCGATTACCACAAGGTTCTCCGCCAGCGCCTCCAGTCGCTGGCCGCGCGAATCGAGGCGAAAATTGGTCCGTTCGGATATCGCGTCTTCACCGATTCCGCACCCGTGATGGAAGTTGAACTGGCCCGCAAAGCCGGCATCGGATGGCGCGGTAAGCACACACTGTTGTTGTCGCGGGAAGCAGGCTCGTATTTTTTTCTTGGCGACATCTATATCGATCTGCCGTTGCCGGTCGACGCGCCCGCGTCCGAGCATTGCGGAACCTGTACGCGGTGCATCGATGCCTGTCCAACCGGGGCGATCACAGGACCCTATCGCCTCGATGCGAGGCGTTGCATCGCCTATCTCACGATCGAGCTGAAGGACAGCATTCCGATCGCGTTCCGCACACTCATCGGGAATCGCGTCTACGGCTGCGATGACTGTCAGATGGCCTGCCCCTGGAATTCATTCGCGCGGGTTTCCGAGGAGCCGGATTTTCGTGTCCGGCACGGGCTTGATTCGGCGCAATTGGTCGAGCTGTTCGCATGGTCGAAGGCCCAGTTCCACGAACGGATGGCGGGGTCGGCGATCCATCGCATCGGCTATGAGCGATGGCTGCGCAACCTTGCGGTCGGGCTTGGCAACGCGCCGTCGGGCGAAGGCATCGTCGCGGCGCTTCAAGCGCGAGCCGATGACCCTTCGCCGCTTGTGCGCGAACACGTCGCGTGGGCCATTGCGCAGCATGCGGCACGTGGAGAGTCGATGGTACAGTCAACGTAAGTTCAAGCCAGACCGGAGGCCTCGATGTCAGCGATGGATGTTCACGAACGGCAGTGGCCCGCGGAGGGCGCGAGCCGCGCCCCGTACTGGGTATTTCACGACGCGGACAACTATGCGCGTGAGCAGGCGCGCATCTTTCGCGGGCGTGCGTGGCATTTCATCGGGCATGAGGCCGAAGTGCCCGAACCGGGCTCCTTCAAGAGCACCCGCATCGGGGATTCTCCGGTGCTCATGGTGCGGGATGAGGAAGGGCAATTGCGCGCGATGCTCAATCGCTGCGCCCACCGCGGCAATCTCGTCTGCATGAAAGAGATGGGCAAGGTCGACGAACTCTATTGCGTCTACCACGCATGGATCTACGATCTAAAGGGCAACCTCAAGTCGGCCGCATTCCGGCGCGGTATCAAAGGCGAGGGCGGTCTGCCGGCGGATTTTCGCCTCGAAGACCACGGACTGCAGAAGCTGCGATGCGAGTCGTTCAGTGGTCTGGTGTTCGCGACCTACGACAAGGACATGACGCCCCTGGCCGAATGGTTGGGGGATGTCGGCAACGGCATTCGCCGGGTGATTCGAAAGCCGGTGAAGATCCTGGGCTACGACACGCAGCGGATCAACGCGAACTGGAAAAACTACCACGAGAATCCGCGCGATTCATATCACGCCAACATCCTGCATTCGTTCTACGGCACGTTCGGCATGTCGCGTCAGTCGCAGGAATCCGCGATGATCATCGACGCGGGTGGGCGCCACCAGTATTTCTATACGAAGCCCGGCACCGAGAAGAACACCCCGGACTATCAGGAAACCGCGACGAACCTGCGCTCGCACAACGAGAAGTATCGGCTTGAAGATACCGCGCTCCTCAAATGGGAAGACGAGATCGGCGATGGCATCAGTATTCAGATTCTTTCGGTGTATCCGACCTTCGTCCTGCATCAGATCGGCAACAGCATGGCGACTCGCCAGCTCGTCCCGACCGGGCCGCTGAGTTGCGATCTGCACTGGACCTACTTCGGATTCGCGGACGACACCGCAGCAATGCACGAGATGCGCCTCATGCAGACCAATCTGGTCGGTTCAGCCGGGCTCGTCTCGATGGAGGACGCTGCCGTCTGCAACATGATCCGTCGCGCGACGGGTGGTTCGCTCGATGAGGCGTCGGTCATGCAGATGGGCGGGAAGGATCTCGACAGCGGCGGCAGCTCGAAATTGTCGGAGCGCGGTCTGCGCAACTTCTGGCATACCTATCGCTCGGATATGGGGTTGTAAGATGGTCGAGGTCGACGAGAAGACATTTCGTGCCGTCGAGAATCTGCTCTACGAATGGGCGCGCGCGATCGACGAGAATCGCTCGGAGTCGCTCGCCGCGCTGCTGATCGAGCAGGGCGAGTACAAGGTCGTCTCGCGTTTCAATCTGGATCGCGGGCTGCCGGTCGCGCTGATCCATACGAAATCGCGGGCCCAACTGCGCGATCGCATCACCTCCATGCGGGTGGCGAATGTCTACGAGCCGCATCATTACCGGCACCTGGTGTCCGGCGTGCAGGTGGTGGGCGCCGCCTCGGGTGCGTATGAGGTCCGCGCGAACTACAGCGTCATCCGGATCATGGAACATGACGGTTCCATGACGGTATTCGCCTGTGGGCAGTATCAGGACACGGTGGTCTTCGAGCGCGGCGAAGCGCTGTTTGCGCGGCATCAGGTTACCTACGACTCGCGGGCGATCGATACCCTGCTGGTCTTGCCGCTGTAATCGATCGCGCCTGACCTCGGCGTTGGCCCGCGGTCCCTGGGACCGCTGAATCCGGCGGTCCTGCCCGGGACTAGTTGGGGCTGATTCCCTGTTCGCCTGGATGCCGCTTCCCCGTTCACACATGGGGAAGGCCGGGCTTCCTATGCAGGCTCCCCACCAATCAATCAGGAGGTGTCAGATGAATAAGACGCACATGAGCAGGTTCGCCGCAGTCAGTGCCGCCCTAGCTTTCAGTGCTGCCGCGCCGTCAATGGCTACGGACGACAAGGACGACAAATTCGGGGCAAAGCTCTCCGGGTACAACGAAGTTCATTTCAGCGCCGGACCACCGGCCGCGCTCCGCGGCGCCGTATCGACCAAGGCAAAGGGGAGATTCAAGGCTGAGATCAATGATCAAGCGCAGTCGATTCACTTTGAGTTGAGCTATAACGATCTTGAGGGCGCGGTGACGCAGGCACATATCCACTTCGGTCAGCATCACTCGGTCGGTGGCATCGTGGTTTGGCTCTGCCAGACGACGGGCACGCCCGCTCCTGCTGCCGTTGCCGCATTAACCCCGACGTGTCCCGTATCGGGTACGGTCACTGGCTCCATCGGACCAAGTCAGGTGCTCGCACAAGCTGCGCAAGGTATCGAGGCCGGAGCGTTCGACGAACTGGTCCAAGCGATTCGCGCAGGCGCGACTTACGCGAATGTTCACTCGACGCTGCACGCACCGGGTGAAATCCGCGGCCAGTTGCGCGACGGTGATGGCCACCGGCATTGATTTTTCATTCCTATCGCGTTGACAGAAAACCCAGTCCGCCCCGACGCACCGCGGACTGGCGTCCTGATATCTGACCGCAGCCCGTCGCCACCCTATCGCGCGCGATTCACCAGCGTGATCCCGAGAAAAATCAGGGCTGCCCCTAACCAGTGGTAGGCAAACAGTGTCTCGCCGAGAACGAGCACTGCGAACCCGATCGAGATCAGCGGTAATAGATAGCTGAATGCCGATGCGCGGCCCGGCCCGACGGCAAGCACCGCTCTATTCCAGAAGAGGTTCGCGAGCAGCGACGGAAAAAAGGCGAGTACCAGCAGCGACACAAGCAGCCCGCTGCTCCATTGCACCGGCTTCGCGACGACCGCTTCGATGGCAAGCATCGGCAAGAGCGAGATCACCCCGCCGATCATCATCGTGGCAAGGGATGCGAGTTGCGACAGGTGTGCCGACCACCTTCGCAAGAGATTCGTGAAGACGCCCCAGATCGCGCTGGCGAGAATGATCGAGAAGTCGCCCGCGCTCAGCCGGAACTCGAGCAGGGTTGCGAGCTCGCCCTTGGTCACGATGCACACGACCCCGGCAAACGATGTCATGACGCCCGCCAGCCGCCCGGGTGACATCCGCTCGTGCGAGAGCGGCACTGCAAGCAGAATCGTGAGGATCGGCGTCATCGCGCTCAAGAGGCTCGCGCTGGTCACCGTCGTATAGTGGATGCCAATGAACGCGAACGCCGAATTGAGGCCGCACGAGAACGCACCGAGGATGAAGAGCTGCCACCAGTGGCTGCGAATTTTCGGCCATTCGGCGACCAGCGCGCGTGCCGCGAACGGCAGGAGCATCAGAAGCGCGAAGCTCCAGCGGAAGAACGACATCATCACCGGCGGGATCTGGTCGCGATAAGAAGCAACCAGAATATAGTTGAGCGACCAGAAGAACATGGTTGCGACCAGGTGCGCATACGCCTGGTGATCGGTGATGCGACGCGTGGAATCCAAGCGGAACGTTGGGTCGGGTGAGGGGCAACCCGGTATTCTATCGGTGGGTCGGCACGTCCCAGGCTTCTATTTCGAACCGCTCGCTCGAAGCGCTTCACGAAAGCGATCGAGCCCCCGTCGCTTCGCGCATTCGTCAATGAAAAAACGCTTCATCGGATTGCTTCTTTGTTGGGTCGCCGCGTTCGCAGCACATGCGATGCCAGCGCACGCGCCGGTCCCCGGTGGGGTTGCGCGGGTGCGAATCGATGGGGACGAGAGCGCTTTACCGCTGGTTCCGCCGACTGTCCGATTCCAGGGACGGCGCGTCCTGGTGGTTCGTGACGAGCGTGGCTGGCTCGCCGTGGTCGGGCTTTCGCTCGACACCAAGCCTGGCATCGCATCGCTGGCGATCGAGGCGCCCGCCGGGGCGCGATCACAGGCTTTCGAGGTGGTCGCGAAGAACTATCCGGAGCAACGGCTCACTATTGCAGACAAGCGCAAAGTCGATCCGTCTGCCGACGATATGAAACGGATCAATCGGGAACAGGAAACCATCAATCGGATCCGCGCGCACTGGGAACCCATCGACCCGGTCGATCTCGATCTGATGCTGCCTGCCGAGGCCCCGCTCAGCAGCCGATTCGGCCTGCGTCGCGTCTTCAATGGACAAGCACGCAGTCCGCATAACGGCCTCGATCTTGCCGTTCCGCGAGGAACGCCAATTCACGCCGCGGCAGCCGGGGTCGTCACCCATACCGAGGATCTTTTCTTCGCCGGCAACACCGTGTTCGTGGACCACGGGCAGGGCTTCATCACGATGTATTGCCATCTTGACGAGATCGCGGTGCGGATCGGCGAGCGTGTCGCGCGCGGACAGCGCCTTGGCCGGTCCGGCATGACCGGACGCGTCACCGGCCCGCACCTCCATTGGTCGACCTTCCTGAATGGAACCGCAGTCGATCCGGAGCTGTTTCTGCGGCGCTAGGAATCGGCGGAATCTGCCGCGCGGTTGCCTGTGAACTTGTTCTCAATGCTTCCCCGCGACAACGCAACGGGTGGGGCGGTCGTGTCTGCGCCGGCATTTTCCCCGCTTATCGCGAATGCCCTATGGCGAAAGTTCTATGAACCATTTTCGTGGACTAGGCAATTCATTGGGTGACGCGGTGGACGGAAAGCCCGCCGGATCCGCCGCAACCCATTGTCCATTGTCCATTCCGTTTGCCGGAGCACGCCCATGATGACCAAAGCCGAGATCGAGCGCACGATCGATTGCAATCGCCAATGGTTCAGCACGGTCGAACCGCGCACCGCGCCGCCCTCCGTGCTGGAGCCGGAGCAGAAATCCGAAACGATGACGCTTATAATCGCCAACGCCGTGGGCGCGGCGATCCTTGTTCTACTGATGCTGGGTGCAGGCGGATTGCATCAGACAGCGCGGCAGGCAGGCACGCCGTCGTCGTCGAATGCGCAAGCGCCGGCTGTCCGGCCCGCGGCCGATGTCAACGATCGCGAATCGAAGGGATCACTATCGATCGCATGGACGCATAACGCCGGCCCGCAAGAGCGCTAGTCGCCGCGCGTCGAGGATGGCGTGCGCGCGGGCTTGGCACTCTTTGGGCTGCTGACGAATTCCGCGCCATCGGCGCCATCCTGTCCCGCGAGTTCGGAATAGAAATAAATCCCATAGGTGAAGCGACGCTTTTTCTCCAGCCCTTTCGCGTCCTTACGCTCGAGTTCCAAGGCGCGGCGATTAACCGCCTTGATAGCCTGCATCCCCATGCTGTCGGATAACTTTCGCAGCTCCGCGATCGAGCCTTGCGAGAGCTCCGAGTAATGCACGCTCCGCTCGAAGAAGGGCGGACGCTCGCCCAGCACGTTGTGCGTTGCGGCGGCCGCGTGATCGTGCAGGTTGTGGCCGAAATAGAATGCCTTCTCCGCAGTGTCGCCTTTCGGAACGAACGCTTCCGTATCGAGAACGACGTGATCGTCGTCATTCACATGCACGACACCCAGGCGGAGCAATTCATCCAGGACCGCGCGCGATCGAATGTCCTTGCTCACGCTTTCCACCAGCCGTTCGAATGACAGCGCACCGCCGGCACTCGCCAGGCGAGGCAGAGGCTTCGGGTGCCCGCCCCGGGTCGAATAGGGGGAAGTCGTCGTCCAGATTGCTACGAGTTGGGCACCGAGCGAAACCGAGGAGGGAATGATCTCATCCACATTCATCGGCTCGTTGCGAAGGCGCCTCACGTCCTTGCGGTGCACGCCGGTAAGCAGGCTGATCCGGCTGTCCGTCTGCGGTTTGCCCTCGATCTTGAAGTCGCGAACGGCGACTTCCACCATCACCTGCTTCAAAAGTTCTGCGATCGCAGAAAAATTGATGTTCCGGGCGAGCATCAACCGAACCAGGGGTCTTAGCACCTGCTTCAAGGCCGTGACGATCGCCGATTGCGGGTCGATTGCCGAGTTCTGGGCTAGATTGGACATGTGCGCGGGTCGGTATCGAGCGACACGGAGGATCAGACGAACCTTAAGGCCGATGGACGTGCCACAATCCTACACCAGCGTGGGAAATATTCTCAGTGCGACGAAACAAAAAAACGTGACATACCTTGGCGTGCGCGTCGATTCCTATGCCGCGGCGATTCGCCGGGCTTCGCACTCAACCTCGGGCCTTGACGGCTTTAAAACAGATGGACACCGGATAGTCGGGGTCATGGCGATTCAGAAGGTCGCGATCGATCTCTTCCATGGCGAGGCCGTTCAGAAAGGCGCACGCGGTATCCACGTTGCCGAACGACTCGATGCTGACTTCAGCGAACGCTTCGCGCAACAGACGCTCCCATGACTGGGCGGTGAACGAGAAGTAGTGGCCCCAGCGGTCGGCGTCATGGCGGCTGATCTGGGTGATACCCCCGACGCTGCCGATCAAGACGCCGCCCGGTTTCAGGAGTGCAGCCGTGTTGCGAATCGCCGCACGCGTTTCATAGACGAAATTGTAGACCTGCGTCGCGATCATAAGATCGAACCTTGGTTCGATCGACGGATTGCTGGCATCGAGGTCGATCACCACGCAATTCGGCGTTCCATCGTCTGCCAACTCGAGATGACTCCCGGTGAAGTTCGGGAAGAATCGTTCGAGGTAGGTGGTCTCCCCAACCTCGAGTGCCGATCCCCTCTCGGTGGAGGCGTGTTGGGCAAGATATCGCTCGATCCAATAGCGATCGAGCGAAGTGCCCCGATCAAGGCCGAATTCGCGGGAAACAGGCTCCCCCGGCCGCTTGATCGCATAGAGGCGCTTGAGCGGTCGGGCGAGCCGCTGCATGTGGTACACGAGGCCTGAATAAGTGAGTCGCACGATGCTCCCTGTTCGTCCCGCCGCGACGCTCGCGCAAAGCATCGGCTGACCGGCCCAAGGATAACTGACAACTTCCTGTCGGACTACAAGGCGCCATGCGGTAACCTTTCTTTTCATTGCATCGAACGGATGAAGATCGAGATGAATCTACGAATATTGAATATGCTGGCCTTTGCGGCGGCTGTTGTGGTGAGCGGATGCATGCAATCGGATTCCAAGCCGCCTGCCTACGAGCCGGAGATGGGCCAACTCGGCAAGGACTCCGTCTGGGCACCGACACCGGACCGATTGATCGAGCGGATGTTGCAGATGGCGGACACCCGTCCCAACGATGTCGTCGTGGATCTCGGGTCGGGTGACGGACGCATTCCTGTCATTGCCGCGAAACAGTTCGGGGCGCGCGGCATCGGCGTGGAGTTCGACGCCGAACTTGTCGCCTACTCGATCCGTCTCGCCGAGCGGATGGGCGTTGCGAAGCGAGTCACGTTCTTTCGCCAAGACTTCTTCGAGACGGATCTTTCCGACGCGAGCGTGGTGGCGATGTACATCGGCCCGGAAGTGACGATGAAGCTGCGGCCCAAACTCCTCGCGCTCAAACCAGGCACGCGTGTGGTCACACACCAGTTCACGATGGGCGATTGGGAGCCTGACGAGATGGCGCGGGTCGAGAACGCGCCGGGGTATCTATGGGTCGTGCCTGCGCGCGTCGAGGGGCGCTGGCGTCTGCAATTCGCCGATCAGCACTATGCAATGGAATTGAAGCAGCAGTATCAAATGCTGTCGGGCTCGGCATCGAGCGGCGGCAAATCTTCGCCGCTGCTTGCAGCGCGTGTCCGCGGCGAATCGATCCGCTTCTCGATCATCGATGTGAACGGCGATTCACGCGCCTTTACCGGCACGATCGGCGTGGCAACGATGCAGGGCACGACGCGCGCGCAGCTCCGCGGCGCGGCGCCGGTCGCGTGGAGCGCACGGCAAGAGTAGGAATCGGGTTCGCCGTAATCAGGATCAGGACGGTTCTTGGCATCTGCCATCAGGCATTTGCGCCGTCCGCCGCGCGAATTCCTAGCCCATCAGCGGCCGATAGCGGATGCGATGCGGCTTGTCCGCATCATCGCCCAGGCGCTTGCGGCGATCGGCGAGATAGTCCGCATAGTTGCCCTCGAACCAGACCACCTGGCTGTCCCCTTCGAAGGCGAGCATGTGGGTGGCAATGCGGTCGAGGAACCAGCGATCGTGCGAGATCACTACCGCGCATCCGGGAAAATCGAGCAGGGCCTGTTCGAGCGCACGCAGCGTCTCCACGTCAAGGTCGTTGGTGGGCTCGTCCAGCAGGAGCACATTGCCGCCGCTTCGCACCAGTTTGGCGAGATGGACCCGATTGCGTTCGCCGCCTGACAGCTCGCCGACCAGTTTCTGTTGGTCACCACCCTTGAAATTGAATCGACCCACATAGCCGCGGCTGGGCGTCTGGTAGTTCCCGACCTGGATCATGTCGAGACCGTCGGAAATTTCTTCAAACACGGTCTTGGTGTCATCGAGTGAGTCGCGACTCTGGTCGACATAGGAAAGCTTGACCGATTCGCCGTGCCGGAGCTCGCCTGAATCGGGTTTTTCCTGGCCGGTCATCATGCGAAACAGCGTGGTCTTCCCGGCGCCGTTGGGGCCGATGACACCGACAATGCCGCCTGGCGGCAGGCGAAACGACACGCCGTCGAACAAGAGCTTGTCGCCGAAGGCTTTGCGCAGATTGTCGGCCTCGATCACCATGCTGCCCAAGCGGGGGCCGGGTGGAATGTAGATCTCGTTCGTTTCGTTCCGCGATTGATACTCGGCGGAGGCGAGCTCGTCGAATCTTGCCAGTCGCGCTTTGCTCTTGGCCTGACGGCCTTTCGGATTGGTCCGTACCCATTCGAGTTCCTGCTGCATCGCCTTGATGCGCGAAGCCTCTTGCTTGGATTCGACCGCGAGCCGCTGCTCCTTTTGTTCGAGCCACGACGAGTAGTTGCCTTCCCATGGAATTCCGTAACCGCGGTCGAGTTCGAGGATCCAGCCCGCGACGTTGTCGAGGAAGTAGCGATCGTGCGTCACCGCGATCACCGTCCCCGGATAGCGCTCGAGAAACTGTTCGAGCCATTGCACCGATAACGCATCGAGGTGATTGGTCGGCTCATCGAGAAGGAGCATGTCCGGTTCAGACAGAAGAAGTCGGCAGAGCGCCACGCGGCGCCGCTCGCCGCCCGAGAGCTTGTTCACGTCGGCGTCCCACGGCGGCAGCCGCAACGAATCCGCCGCGATATCGAGGCGTCGTTCGATCTCCCAGCCCTGGACAGCGTCGATCTTCGCCTGCAGCTCGCCTTGTTCCTCGAGCAGCTTGTTCATCGCCGCGTCGTCCATCGGCTCGGCGAATTTGTCGCTGATCTCGTTGAAGCGATTGATGAGCGCAAGAATCCCGGCGACACCCTCTTCGACATTCCCGCGCACGTCCTTGGTCGAGTCGAGCTCGGGCTCCTGCGACAGGAGGCCGATGCGCATGCCGGGTTGCGGGATTGCCTCCCCGTCGAACTGTTGATCGAGTCCTGCCATAATACGAAGCAGGCTTGATTTTCCCGAGCCGTTGAGCCCAAGGACGCCGATCTTCGCGCCGGGGAAAAAATTGAGCGATATGTTCTTCAGAATGGTGCGTTTGGGCGGTACAACCTTGCTTACCCGACGCATCGTGTAGGCGTATTGGGCCATGGATTCCGGATCTGCGGCCGCGGGCAGCCGCTTTAAAGAGGAAGGAGCGAAAAGTATGCCGATTATGCGGGATTCACTGCCGCGCCGGATGTTCGCATCCATATTCCGCGAAGTCGCGTAATCCCTCGCACGTGATGGAACTCTCCAGCAACACGCACGCTCGCCTTCGCCCTGCACGGGCCGCATCGATCCTGCCCGCAATCGCGGTCTCGTTCGCGATCCACGCCGGCGCATTCGCGATCGCGTGGGGTTTGGGCGTTCCGTTTCTCGAGCCTGTCGTCGAGGCGCCTGTTGTAGCACTTCGATTCGTCGAGCCGGTCACACCACCCGCTCCGGTCGTCGAGGCCCCACGGCGAACGGAGCCTGACCAGCCGAATCCGCCGCCGATCAAGGCGGCAAGAAAGCCTCCTCGCGAGCAGCAGGTCCCGCCTGTGCCCGCCGTGACCGTGCCGCCTGCGCCGATCGAACATTCCGAAGGTCCGGTGATACGCGCATCGCCGACCATCGCACCGGCATCCGCTCCCGCACCGATCGCGGTCATCGCGGAAGAAGATGTGCCGATGCCGGCCGAGAAGTCGCGTGAAGTCGCTGCCGTTGTGACCAAATCAAGCAATGAATCGACGCAGATGGCGCCGCCGGATGATTCGCGCGTAAACGATTCGCGGATAAAGCTGCCGCACTACAACGTTGCCTATCTCAACAATCCACTGCCCGCGTATCCGCCGGCTGCCCGCCGGATGCGTCTCGAAGGGCTCGCGGTGGTGCGAGCACTCATCAGCGCGGAGGGTAAGGTCGAGTCGTTGAAGCTCGAAAAGACCTCGGGTTCCGATCTGCTCGATGACGCGGCCCAACGCGCGGTGAAGAGCTGGCGCTTCGTTCCGGCACGGCTTGGCACCGAGACGGTTGCGCATTGGGTCGACGTGCCGATCCAATTCAGATTGTCTGATTGACACGTGATGGTGGTGCCGCTTGTCTGGATTGAACAGACGACCTACCGCTTACAAGGCGGTTGCTCTACCACTGAGCTAAAGCGGCGGTTACGCATCGCCATGCGTGAACGATGGCGCTATGCGAACGCGCGATTATAAGGAATCCAAAACGAAGGATCAGCAATCACGTTCGACAACTTATAATCGATGTCCGGAAACGCGGGTTCGTGTCGATGCGAAAGGCGGATCGTCCGGCCCTGTCGCACCCTCCATACGGGCATTCACCAGTTGATGGTGGCCGGCACGCCTGCCACCTACAACGATGAGGTTGATCGAATCGGGCACCATGCGCATCCTGGTAAGCAATGATGATGGTTATTTCGCGCCGGGAATTCTCGCGCTGGTCGATGCGCTGGCGCCGATCGCCGATATCACGGTTGTGGCGCCAGAGCGCGATCGCAGTGGCGCATCGAACTCACTCACCCTCGATCGGCCGCTCACCGTGCGCCGTGCGGAGAATGGCTTCTATTACGTGAATGGAACACCGACCGACTGCGTTCATCTTGCGGTTACCGGACTCTTGCCGGAATTGCCGGATATGGTGGTCTCCGGGATCAATCTCGGCCAGAACATGGGCGATGACACGCTTTACTCCGGCACCGTCGCGGCCGCCACTGAAGGTTTCTTGCTTGGCATTCCATCGGTCGCGGTATCGCTTGCGAGCCGTTCGACCCAGTACCTTGCGGGCGCCGCGCGCTTCATGCGCGATCTGATCGAGCGCTTCAAGAACGAGCCACCGCAAGAGGCGCTGCTGCTCAATGTCAATCTCCCAGCGGTGACCTACGAGAATCTCGGTGCGCCGCTCGTGACGCGTCTTGGCAAACGACACAAGGCCGAGCCGGTGATCAAGACGACGAGCCCGCGCAACGAAACGGTGTACTGGGTCGGCGCCGTGGGTCCGGCCGCCGATGCCGGGCCCGGCACGGATTTCCACGCCGTCGCGGCGGGGCGCGTGTCGATCACGCCGCTGCAGATCGATCTCACCCATCATGGCCAATTGTCCGGCGTTGGCGCATGGCTCGCCCGATGAACGCGCGCGCCTTCGCGAAAGGACCGATCGGGGAGCCCGAGGCGGGGATCGGTATGACCTCGCAGCGCACGCGCGATCGGATGGTCGCCAGGCTGCGTGAGAAAGGCATCACCGATCAGGTCGTCCTCGATGCGATGGCACGCGTGCCGCGGCATCTGTTCGTCGACGAGGCGCTCGCCTCGCGCGCATACGAAGACGTCGCGCTGCCGATCGGCTTCGAGCAAACGATATCGCAGCCCTACATCGTGGCGAGGATGCTGGAGGCCGTGCGGGCCGGCGGTCCGCTCGGGCGCGTGCTCGAAATCGGGACAGGCTGCGGCTATCAGGCGGCCGTCTTGTCGGCCATGGCAAGCGAGGTCTACTCGATCGAGCGCATCAAGTCGCTGCTCGAACGGGCGCGCGTGAACTTGCGCCCGCTCCGCTTGCCTAATCTGCGCCTCAAGAATGGTGATGGCCGGCAGGGGCTCGTCGAGGTCGCACCATTCGATGCGATTATCGTCGCGGCCGCCGCGCCTGTGATGCCGCGCGAGCTGGCCGATCAACTGAATGTCGGAGGGCGCATGGTTGTTCCTGTGGGAACCACCACGCAGCAGTTGATGATCGTCGAGCGAACCATATCGGGCTTCAACGAACGCAAATTGGAACAGGTCCGCTTCGTGCCGTTGCGAACAGGGAGGCAACAGTGAGCAGTCATTCAGTGGTGTTCCGCACCGTCGTGATGGTCATGGTGTGTATCGCGGTCGGCGCGTGCGCGCGTCGCACCGCCGCACCCATCGACGATCGCCGACCCGGCATTCCGATGCCGCCATCGCCTCCGCCGGTTGTCTCCAAGATCCCCGCACCATTGCCGCCGGTGGCGGTGCCATCCGCCTCTGCCGAGACCGAGGTGCAGGTGAAGCCGATCGGCGCACCCGGTGTGATCGAAACGCGCCCGCTCGGCGCACCCGGTTCGACGCCGCCGTCAAGCGCGAGTCCGCCGGCTGTGGCTTTGCCGCCGACCGGGTTTCCAACCCCAAGACCCGCAGGCGCCATCGCGGGTGAACGTCCGGATCTGAAGACCGAGCCGCGAGCGTTCAAGGCGCCCTACAGCGACGAGAACCTCGCAATGATCCTGCGTGGCGAGGACCCCCGCCGCGCACCCGCCAAGCCCGAGCCGAAACCGCCGGTCGTGGACGTAAAGCCGCCTGCCATCGAGTCGAAACCACCGGTCGCGGACATCAAGCCCGACGCGCCGGCCGTTGCACCGCCGCAGGCTGCGGCTGGGGAGGCCGGCGCCGTGGATTGGGCGTGGCCAGCCCCGGGTCGCGTGATCGAGACCTTCGAATCCAACACGAAGGGGCTCGGGATTGCAGGTCGTGTCGGGGAACCGGTGGTTGCGGCGGCCGGTGGTCGCGTGATCTTCAGCGGCAACGGCCCGCCGGGCTATGGCCAGCTCGTGATCGTCAAACACAATGAGCCCTACCTTTCGGCGTACGCCCACAACAGTCGCATTCTGGTCAAAGAGGGTCAGACCGTGACCAAGGGCCAGAAGATCGCCGAGATTGGATCGACCGACACCGATCGACCCAAGTTGCACTTCGAGATCAGGCGTTCCGGAAAACCAGTCGATCCGATCGCGCACCTGCCGGCGCGCCGATGAAGCGGGGCTTCACGGCGACATCGCAACGAGATCACTGCGCCGACCGAATGCCGCGCAAACCTGCCTCCGCCTTGATCGATTGGGCGAGCGTGTGAACCGACAACGCGTAGAAGCTTGATTGGTTGTAGCGGGTAATGACATAGAAATTGTTGAGGCCGACCCAGAATTCCGATGGGGCGTCCGGTGTGTCGAATTCGATGAGTGCGCACAAGGCATCTTCATCGGGCGATGCCGCAAGGGTGATGCCGTATTGATCAAGCTCGCCGATGCGAAATGCCGGTTCGATGCCCGCCAGGAGCGGCAATGCATGGGCATCGCCCGACACGGTTGCCGGGAAAGCAATCGGCTCGTTGGCGAGCCAGCCGTGTCGCGAAAGAAAATTACCCACGCTGCCGATCGCGTCCGCAACGTTGTTCAAGACGTCGCGCCGGCCATCGCCGTCGAAATCGATCGCATAGCGCATGAAGCTTCCGGGCATGAACTGCGGAATGCCGACCGCGCCTGCGAACGAACCGCGTAGCGTCGCGATTTCCGTGCCGGTTTCCCGCGCATAGAGGAAGAGTTGTTCCAGCTCGGACCGAAAGTAAGCGGACCGGCGCGGGTAGTCGAACGCAAGGGTGGCCAGCGCATCGAGTACGCGCCATGTGCCCGTATTGCGCCCGTAGTGGGTCTCGACGCCGATGATGGCGACGATGATCTCCGCCGGAATACCGAAACGGTCCTCGGCCCGAGCGAGCGCCGCCTGATGATCCACCCAGAAGCGGGCGCCGTCCTCGATACGCGATCGGGTCACGGTGCGCGAACGATAGCTTTGCCAGGAACGCTGACCGGTGCGCACCGGCTCCATCGCGCGAATGATTGCCGGTTGGTGCCGCGCCTGCCGCAAGGTTTGCAGCACATTGGGGACGTCGAACCGGTGGGCGGTCGCGATCTCGTTCGCGAACTGCACGACATCGGGGCGATCGATGAACGACAACGTGCCCTGCGCGCGCAGAGGGCCGGCGAATGCGGAAAACGCAGCGAGCGCGAGGACGAGGCAAGGCACGCGCGACCGTGGCCGCGATGGAAGAATCCGGTGCGATCGGGCGAAGTGCATAGGATCGATGCGCAAAATATTCACTTTGAGAAGTCTTGTGTCTTGTGGAGGGATCGCAGCCAACGCGAGAATCGATCGGATCGGACATTGACCGAACCGATGCTCCGCGCGAGGTCAGCGATTGCTTGGCGTCCTGATGATCTGCCATAGCGAAGATCGACATAGCGCATCGCGACCTGTCGAATATCATCAGCCGCTTCCGGATGCACGCGCGCCGCGCGCCCCGCGAAATCCATCGGTCCCTCGCCGCTTGACCGGGATGTTCCGGCCGCTTCGAGCCGGGCGCAGAACTTGAACCAAAGACGCTGCACCGGGTCGCTCGGTGGCCGGCCGCGCAGGATCAGCGCGGTCACGACGAGGAGTCCAAGCGCGACGGCAAAGAACGTTGCGTGAAGGAGATACTGAATCGACGCGGAGGGCATCCCAAAGCGCTGCAGCAGACGCTGCTGTCGGGACGCGTCGTAGCCGAGGACCCACTGATTCCACTGATTCGCGAGCGCTTCCCAGTTGTGTCTGAGGCCCGCGATGAGCGCGGATCCCGGACGCATCATGAACGGCAGCGATTCGGATTGCGGAATGGCCGCGGCGAGACCGGCGTCCACCCTTGCCGGTGCCGCGGTTGCTGTCGGGTCCACGCGTATCCAACCTGCATCTTCCAGCCAGACCTCGGCCCACGCATGCGCGTCCGCTTGACGCACGATGATATTGCCATCGAAGGGATTGGCGAACCCGCCCTGATAGCCGGTGACGACTCTTGCCGGAATGTTCGCGGCGCGCATCAGCACCACGAATGCGGCGGAAAAGTGTTCGCAGAATCCGAGCTTCGTCTCGAACAGAAATTCATCGACCGTGTGGCGTCCGAGCGTCGGCGGCTCGATGGTGTAACGCAACCCTTGCGAGGCAAAGAAGAACGTCGATCGCTCGAGAATCGCGCGGTCACTGCGCAATTCCTGGCGCCAATTCCGGCCGAGCGCAATCGACTGCGGGTTGAATCCATCCGGCAGCGCAAGCGAGGCACGCAGGTCCGCTTGTGTCGTGCTGTCCCGCGCGCGATGCTCGATTGACGATTCGGTTCGATAGCGAAACCGGGTGCGCACCGGTTTGTTGGCGAGAATCTGGCCGTCGCTCGTGCTGAACGCGCCGGCGGGAAGCTGCGTGGGCATCTCCAACGCGAAGAGCCAGTTGCGATCGTGGGGTTCGACGGTCACCTCGTAGCCGATCGGTTGCCCGCGCGGCGCGGCCAGATTGGGCGTGTATTCGGTTTTCTCGTTCGCCGTCCAGGTCCGTCCGTCGAAATTCTGAAAAACCGGACCACGCCAGTAGAGTTGGTTCCTCGGCGGCACGACGTTGTCGAAGCTTGCGCGAAAGGCGATCGCATCCGACTGCGAAAGCCGGCTGATCGAGCCGGGCGACATGGTCTCGGAAAGCCCGATGGTGGCGCTCTGCTGGAGGTCGGGAAATGCCCAGATCGGTCCGTCGAGCCTTGGAAAGAGGACGAACAAAACCATGGCAATCGGCGTGCCTTGCGCCAGCATTACCGCACTCGTCTTGAAGGTGTGCTTCCAGGAAAGATGCGACGCGTTGAAACCGATCATCGCGGCCGTGAGCACGATGACCGTCACCACCATGTGCAGACCCGTGCTCGGTGTTTGTCCGTAGAAGAAGTTGGCGAACAAGAGAAAATGGCAAAGAAACGTCACGACAACGACGTCGCGCTCGTTACGGGTCTCGAGCAGCTTCAGTCCGAGAAAGAGGACGAGCATCGTGACGCCCACATCACGACCCATGAGGGTTCGATAGTGTGCGTAGACGGCGAAGACACCTGCGAACACGAGACCAAGAAGCAGCCACTTTCTTGGCAGCGGCTCCTGTCGCATGGCAAGGCGCGCGCGCCATACGATCATCGCACCGACAATCGCGATCACCCATGGTGGCAATCGCAATAGCTGCGGCGCCAGCGTGAGCAGGATGCCGGCGAGGAGGATCGTGAAATTACCGAGCGATACCGCCATCGTAGACCGCCAGCGCCTTGAGGCATTGATCGCGATGCTCGATGCCGCGCCCCGGCGCGATCTCGGTGCCGGGAATTGAGAGACCGTAGCTCGCCTGTGAGCCCTCCGCCTGGATGATCCAGCCGGCGAGTCGTGAGAGGCGCGCCTCGATATCGAAGAGGACCGGTAGCGATGACCACGCGAAGATCAACTCGGCCGAACCCCGGCTGGAGAATTGCTTGGTGACGAGCTCGTCGGAGCGCGCCGTGATCTTCCAGGCGATATGCCGCGGCGAATCGCCCAACTGGTATTCGCGCAAGGCGACGAAGTCCTCGCTGCCGATGCCGATATCGAGCGTGTTGCCGAGTTGGGGAATGGCCTGTTCCGGCGGCAACGGGGAAATTTCCGGATGCGGATAGACGAGCACCCGTACGTCCGGGCGTACCGCGCTCCACGCGCGAAACAAGCCGAGGGGATAACGGCCTTGCACCGTCACCTTGCCAAGATCGAGCCAGCCGCGATGTTTGGTCGCCGCGAGCACCGCGACGGTAGACCAGCCTTGCGCGCCGACATCGAAGCGTGCGATGCGACCATCCCTCACCGCCTCGAGCGAATAGCGAGCGTACCGAAATGGATTCTCGACATGCATGATGAACTGGGCATCTTCACCGGCGAACACCGGTTCGGAACGCCCCATCGTAACGCGCAGGCCGATCACATTGCGAAAGGTGTTGACCAGTCCGACGATGGAGATGCCGGCGAGGAGGAATGTCAGGGCGAATCCGAGGCTCAGCGAATAGTTCGTCGAACCGATAACCATCATGACGAGCGCCGCACCGAACGTGAATCCGTGCAGGGTCGGAAAGATGAACAGACGCCGGTGGCGAAGGACGATCGGTGCGCTGTCGATGCGCCGGCCGCCGGTCAGGAGCCGATAGACCTCGGAACGCTGCAACAGGCCGTCAAGTAGCCTTGACCACCGTGCTTTGGGCCGCCGCGGCGGAGCGTGACCAGCCCGGTGCGTGGCCCCGGTCGCAGACAACGATTTCTTCAATCCGGCAAGGCGTTCCCGGAAGGCTTCGAAGGGCCGGACCGATCTTTGCATGCGTGCGCCAGTGAGCAAAGCCAAGCGCTACGGGATGCCGACTGCGTCGAGGATCCCCACGACCAGCTCGGAGCTCGTACGCTTCACACCGTTCAGCTTTGGCACCAGACGATGTCCCGCGATACATGGCAGCACGGCCTGGACATCTTCTGGAATGACGATGTCGCGATGGGCGAGGAGCGCCCAGGCACGTGCCGCGCTCAACAGCGAAAGGGCGGCGCGCGGCGAGAGACCGGCGGTGAACTCGGGGGCGCGGCGGGTGTGATCGACCAACGCTTGCACATAGTCGATCAGCGCCGGGGCGGCATGGACGCGCCGCGTGATCGCCTGGAATTCGGCGAGCTCACCCGGTTGCATGCACGGCGTGAGGTTCTGGACGAGTTGCCTGCGATCGACCCCCTGCAGCAGCGCGCGTTCCGCTTCGTGATCCGGGTAGCCGAGCTCGATTCGCATGAGGAAGCGATCGAGCTGCGATTCGGGCAACGGGAATGTTCCGACTTGATGGGAAGGGTTCTGCGTCGCGATGACAAAGAACGGTTCGGGCAGCGCGCGCGTTTCACCTTCAGCGGTCACCTGGTGCTCCTCCATCGCCTCGAGGAGAGCGCTTTGCGTTTTCGGTGTGGCCCGATTCACCTCATCGGCCAGCACCACCTGCGCGAAGATGGGACCGGGATGGAACTTGAAGGAACCGCTGTTGCGATCGTAGACGGAGACCCCGACGATGTCCGTCGGCAAGAGATCGCTCGTGAACTGGATGCGATGAAAATCGAGTCCGAGCGTGCGGGCCAGTACATGCGCGAGCGTGGTCTTCCCGACCCCTGGAACGTCTTCGATGAGCAGATGGCCGCGCGCCAGGATGCAGGCGAGAGCGAGCCGGATCTGCTTTTCCTTGCCGAGAATGACGCTGCCGGCCTGTTGGACGACGCGTTGGAGCACTGCAACGGACATCATGAGGCGATGATCGGGAGAAACCAGCCAGTAATATTATGGGCCGCGAATCGGCGGCCACGAAAAGGGACGCTGCTTAAACGGGACGCTGCTTGCGTTGGTCCGCCGTGCCGCGCGTCGATTGCTCGGGCAGTCCTTGGTCTCTTAGTCTAAGTGCGGCTGCTGTAACATTGAATCCGGAACGGCCCCGAAGTGCGCATTATGCGACAGCAGCGCCGTCAGACCCCGGAAACCATGCAAACAGCCCTGATTACCCATGAAGCGTGCATGCGCCACGAGATGGGCGCGCACCACCCCGAATGCCCGGAACGGCTGAGCGCGATTGAAGATCGCCTCATCGCATCGGGATTGGCCGCGGTGCTTGCCCGGCATGTCGCGCCGCTCGCGACGGCCGAGCAACTGGAGCGCGTCCATCCGCGCGACTACATCGAAGGAATCCGGCGCGTGGCGCCCGCCGAAGGGCTCATTCATCTCGACCCGGATACCGCGATGAGCCCGGGCACCTGGGAAGCATCGCTCCGGGCGGCCGGGGCCGTGGTCCTTGCAGCCGATCTCGTGTTGACGAAACAGGTTGCCAACGCCTTCTGCAGCGTGCGACCGCCTGGGCACCATGCCATGCGTGCACGGTCGATGGGATTTTGCCTCTTCAATAACGTGGCGGTGGGGGTCATGCATGCGATTGCCCAGCATGGGCTCACCCGGATCGCGGTCATCGATTTCGACGTCCACCACGGCAACGGTACCGAGGATATATTTTCGGACGACGAGCGGGTCCTGATGGCAAGCACATTCCAGCATCCGTTCTATCCCTATAGCGGGACCGGACACGCCGCTCCCAACATGCTGAATGTGCCGCTCGCCGCGGGGAGTGGCGGCCCGCAGTTTCGAAAAGTTGTCGAAGACAAATGGCTTCCCGCGCTCGCGGCCTTCGCGCCGGAAATGATCTTCATCTCGGCCGGCTTCGATGCCCATGCGGATGATGACATGGCAATGTTGCGATTCGCCGACGCGGATTATCGCTGGGTGACCGAACGGCTCATGGGCGTCGCGACGCGATTCTCGTCGGGGCGCATCGCATCCGTGCTGGAAGGCGGCTATGACCTGCCGGCGCTCGGACGCAGCGTCGAGCAGCATGTGCGAGCGTTAGCCGGGTTGTAGCGCTGGTGGGTGATTCGCCGTCGCCGCGACGATCCGACGCGCCGCGTCGTCAATCGCGTCCTGGTCGAGACGATCGAGCGTGATGACCGGCGCCTCGGGCAAGCGGCTGAAATTACGATCCATCGAGCGGCGATATGCCGGATCGTAGTGATTCGCCAGCATGTCTTCAACGAATTCGGCCCACCGGCCCGCGTTGGCTTGTGCCTGCCAGCGGGCGATGACTTCGCGCGGATAGAGCGTCGCGAGAAGATCGAGCCGGTTGTGCAGCGAAGGCGGATCGTTGACGAAGTGCTGGTATTCGCGCAACAGGAATTCGACGCGTGCTGCAACGGGTGCCGCGATCCGGATGCATGCGGACTGGCGCATGGATCCCATCAACGAGTCGGGCATATGCACCTCGCCGACCTTCTTGCTTTCCGATTCAACGAATACCGCTCGCGACGGATCGAGTGCGCGCAATGCCTTCCAAAGCAGCGAATCGAACATCCGCTGCCCCGGTTGCGATGAATCGGGCGGATGGCCGAGCACCGACCCCCGGTGATTCGCGAGGCGTTCCAGATCGAGCACCTGCCCGCCATGACCGGCGATCGCCTCGAGAATGCGGCTCTTCGCGCTGCCGGTTTCCCCGCAGACAACATGATAGCGGAACTCTCGCGGAAGAATCCCCAATTGGGATAGCACCGCGCGCCGATACGCCTTGTAGCCGCCTTCGAGCGTTGCTGCCTGCCAACCGATTTCGCGCAGAATGTGCTTCAAGGCGCCGCTGCGTTTGCCGCCGCGCCAGCAGTAGACAAGCGGCCGCCAATCCCTGGGGCGTCGTCCAATGTCGCCCTCGATGTGGCCGGCGATCCGCTTTGAAATAAGCACGGCGCCGCGGATCTTCGCCGCGAACGGCGACACCTGTTTGTGCAATGTACCCACCTCGGCACGTTCCGCGTCGTCGAGCACCGGATAGCTCGCCGCGCCCGGAATATGGTCTTCGGCGAATTCAGTGGGCGACCGAACGTCGATGATCTCGTCGAAGAGATCCATCTCGGCAACGGTGACGGTATCGGGTAGTTTCATGCAGGCAGGGACTATGAATTGAACCACAGATGTTCGACCCGACTATGCGACTCGAATGTTCGAATCGAATCGTCGATTCTATCTATATAATCCGCAGCTGCCCCTCGCGGGGATTCAACGGTATCAATCGATCGACATCATGAACGCACCCACGACAACACCCGTACGCTTGACCCAGTTCAGTCACGGCGGCGGTTGAGGCTGCAAGATCGCTCCGTCCGTGTTGTCGGAGATGCTTGCCAGACTTCCCACCCGCACGCTGCCGAAAGAATTGCTCGTCGGCATCGAATCAAGCGATGACGCGGCGGTCTATCGCCTGAATGACGAGCAGGCGCTGGTCGCCACCACGGATTTCTTCACCCCGATCGTCGATGATCCCTTCGACTTCGGGCGCATCGCAGCCACCAACGCGATCTCCGACATTTATGCCATGGGCGGGCGTCCGATCATGGCGCTCGCACTCGTCGGCATGCCGGTCGACAAGCTGCCGATCGAGGTGATTCAACAGGTGCTCGCCGGCGGCGAATCGGTGTGCGCCGCCGCCGGAATCCCGATTGCCGGCGGCCATTCGATCGACGCGCTCGAGCCGATCTACGGTCTGGTCGCGCTTGGCCTGGTGCATCCAAAGAAAATCAAACGCAACGACCGCGCCCAGGCGGGCGATGTGCTGATCCTTGGCAAGCCGCTTGGCGTGGGCGTCATGTCGGGCGCGATCAAAAGCGGCAAGCTCTCGCCCGAGGGCTATCGAACGATGATCGATTGGACCACCAAGCTCAATACGCCCGGCACGCGCCTGAGCGATATCGAGGGTGTGCATGCGCTCACCGATGTGACGGGCTTCGGATTGGTCGGACATCTGCTTGAAGTCGCGCGCGGATCGAAGCTCCACGCCATCGTCGAATTCGACAAATTGCCATTGATCGCAGAAGCCGTTGCATTGGCGCGACAGGGCATCAAGACCGGCGCATCGGGTCGCAATTGGACCGAATACGGGAAGCAAGTGTCGTTGCCGGCCGGTTTCGAACCGTGGCAACAGGTGCTGATCACCGATCCGCAGACCAGCGGCGGTTTGCTGGTGGCATGCAGCGAGGCGGTGGCCGAGCAGGTGATTGCCGAATTCGTGAAGGATGGGTTCGGCGAGGCGTGCCGCATCGGCAGCCTCGAGCAAGATGATGTCGGGATGACCGTGAAGTGATGGACCCGTGTCACTCGATATTCGTTATTGAACAACCTAGGCACCAAGACACGGATTGAACCACCAAGGCACCAAGGCACCAAGTTAGATTGCGACCCATACGTCGTGTACCGTTGTGCCGTCGAGCCGTCGTGGTGTGCCTTAGGACCACATGTCTCCGAGCGTCTAGGCGATGACGAAACGCGAACCCCTTGGTGCCTTGGTGGTTCAATATCCGGGTCCTAGTCGTCATTTCTGCCGTAACAGCGGCGCCAGCTCTTTCCACACCGTATCGAGAATGAGCGGCTGCGCGGTCGCGGTCGGATGCAGATTGTCCGACTGGAAGTAGCCTTCCTTGTCCGCGATCGCGTTGAGCAGAAACGGCACCAGCGGCGTCTTATGGGCGCGCGCAAGGTCGGTGAAGGCGCCGGCGAATTCCTGCGTGTATTGCGGTCCGTAGTTGGGCGGCATGCGCATGCCGACCAACAGGACGCGCGCCTTGCTCGCCTGCGTGGCCTTGATCATCGCCGACAGATTTTCTTTCAACTGCTGGATCGGCAATCCCCGGAGGCCGTCGTTGGCGCCCAACGCCAGGACGACGATATCCGGCTTGTGTTGGGCAAGCGCGCGCTCGAACCGGCTCGCGCCGCCCGCGGACGTCTCACCACTGATTGAAGCGTTGGCGACGCTATAATCGATCCGCTCATTGACCAGACGGTCCGCGAGCAACGATACCCAACCCTGGTTGCGTGCGAGGCCATAGGCGGCCGACAGGCTGTCTCCATAGACGAGGATTGTTCCCGCGGCGGCTTGCGTTGCGCCGAAGAGGCCCCACATCAGCAGGCAGCGCACCCAACATCGCACGTTCTTCATGCCAGTCGAATCTCCCGAAACGCCGATCGTAGCCGCGACCGGCCTTGCAAAAGTGGTGCCGATCGCCCACCTGCCGGGCGCGGACCCGGCGTCGCATCGTACCTTGACGATTTTGCAGGACATCGATCTTGTCGTCATGCGGGGCGAAGCGGTGGCCATTGTCGGTGCATCCGGCTCGGGCAAGTCGACATTGCTTGGACTTCTGGCGGGCCTCGACGTTCCGAGCCAGGGAACGGTGCAGCTTGAAGCCCAGGATATGTTTCGGCTCGACGAAGACGGTCGCGCGCGCCTGCGTGCCTTGCATGTCGGATTCGTCTTTCAATCCTTTCAATTGCTGCCGGCGTTCACCGCTCTCGAGAATGTCATGCTTCCGCTCGAGCTGGCCGGACGACTCGATGCGCGGGGCGAAGCCGAGGCGATTCTCGCGCGGGTCGGATTGGGAGAGCGGCTTAGTCATTATCCGAAATATCTGTCGGGCGGTGAGCAGCAGCGGGTCGCGTTGGCGCGCGCCTTCGTCGTGCGTCCGAAGGTGCTGTTCGCCGATGAACCGACCGGTAATCTCGATGCGCAGACCGGCTCTGCGATCATCGACCTTTTGTTCGAGCTCAACGCGGAACGCGGCACCACCCTGATTCTCGTCACGCATGATGAAGCCTTGGCGCGACGCTGCGCGCGCATCGTGCGGCTCGTCGCCGGGCGGATCGCTTCATGACGGGATCGCGATGAATCTCGCCTTGAGGTTTCTCCGTCGCGACTGGCGGGCGGGCGAGCTTGGCATTCTCGTCATCGCGATCGTCATCGCGGTCACCAGCATCACGTCGGTGTCGTTCTTCGCCGATCGCGTCAAGCAGGCGATGCTTCGCGATTCCCATCAATTGCTCGGCGGTGATGTGCTCTTTCTCGCCGATCGTCCCTTTGACGGCGCACTTGAAAGCGAAGCGAAGTCGCGGGGATTGTCGACCGCGACGAGCACCAATTTCATCAGCATGGCGCGCGGGGCCGATGGCGCGCAGCTTGCTTCGGTGAAAGCGGTGTCGGCGGGGTATCCCTTGCGCGGACGTGTACGCATCGCCGATGCCCCGTTGATGCCGGATCGCGAGGCCAAGGGTATTCCCGAGCAGGGCACGGTCTGGATCGATGAGCGATTTGTCGGCGCACTTGGCGTCGCAACCGGGCAGCTGCTCGATCTCGGCAGCGCTAAGTTGCGGATTTCCGCCATCGTCACCTTGGAACCCGATCGCGGCGTGTCGTTCTTCAACATCGCGCCGCGCCTGTTGATGAATCTCGCCGATGTGCCGGCCACCGGATTGATCCAGACCGGCAGTCGTGTCACCTACCAGACCTATATGGCCGGCGAGCGCGCGGCGATCGATGCCTTCGAAGCCTGGGCGAAGCCCCGCCTCGATCGCGGCC
>JBJXGX010000156.1:0-23382 GCA_046160305.1 Burkholderiales bacterium | reverse complement strand
TCGCACCTGCGGCGCCTGGGCTTTTCTTCGCGCGTGCACTCGAACGCCTACTCGGAAGTTCTGCACCTTCCGGCGATGCTGATGGCGGGCCTGGGCGAAATGTCGCGCATCGGCGAGCTGGTACTCAATCCCTTCATCGGCCCGCGTTCCAAGTCGGTGGTATTCACCACCGAGCTGCCGCTCGAGGCGGACAAACCGATCGACTTCGGCCTGCAGGCCACCTGTAATATGTGCCTCAAGTGCGCGCGCGAGTGCCCATGCAACGCGATCCCGTTCGGGCCGAAAGTGATGTTCAACGGCTACGAAATCTGGAAGCCCGACGTAGAGAAATGCGGCCGCTACCGGCTGACCAACGCCAAGGGCTCGGCCTGCGGCCGTTGCATGAAGACCTGCCCGTACAACCGCGAGGATCTGGTCGAGGCGGAGCGCCTGCTCTGGCTGTCGATGGAGGTGCCACAGTCTCGGCGCGCATTGATCGACTGGGACGACGCCGCGGGCGGCGGCCAGCGCAACCCGGCTAAGCGCTGGTGGTTCGACCTCGAGATCGTGGACGGCGTGGTGGTAAATCCGCACGGCACCAACGAGCGCGATCTCGATCTTGGTCGCACGGAGAAGCTGGCAAAGGCGCAGAAACTTGCGTTTTTCCCGCCTGGGCTTCAGCCCAAGGGGGGCACGACGCTCGAAACGACCGTGCCGATCGACCGTCCCGCGGGGCTTGCCGCTTATGCCGCAGCCGAGTCGCCGGAGGCGGCCAGGAGGAGGAAGAAGTGAGGGTGACGCCGCGGATGGTGTGATAGACCAGCCCCGTCAGTCCGCCTGCGCGACCCGCCAAGTCGAGGGAGCGCGATCCAGTCAACCGGGCGATGCGCGCATGCACCGCCTCGACCAGATCGGTAAGCCCTGCGGTGGCATCGGTGGCAAGCCCTACTGCTCCGCGCCAATCGGAGCCGTGCAGCGACGAGCGCCGGGGCATCGTCTTACTACCCGCCGCTCGGGGGAGACACCGAGTTCACCAGACGCTTGGCGATCGGTCGACGGGCCCGGAGCGATGCCCTACGCCCTCGGCTATCCCCTCGCACAGATTGCGGTACCCCTGCGTCATCCGCGAGCGGCACGGCGCGGTCGACTATGGCGCACCGTCCCGCCGATAGGCCGGACTGACGATCACGCTCGCGCTTTCGAGCTGGTCGCGCACGAGATACCGCGAGACGGTCGGTGAGCGAATAACCAGTGGAGTACGAAGTCGACGTTACTGGCGTAGGCCGCCGATCAGTCGATACTCACCTTAGCCGCTTTCACGAGGTCCGCATACTGCTTCAGGCTCTTCCTCATGTGGGCGTCGAATTGCTCGGGCGTCGAACCGGTCACGGTAAGCCCCATTTCCTTGAGGCGCGGCGCCAGCGCTTCGGAACGGATCGCCCTATTCACGTCGGCGTTGATTTTCGCGATGGTCTCGGGCGGCGTGCCGCGCGGCAAGCCGATGCCGAGGTTGCTCGCGAAGTCGAAGTCGGCAAACATTTCGCCCGCCGCCTGAATGTTGGGCGCGCTGGGGTCGCGGCTCAATCCCATCACGGCGATCGGCTTGAGCCGCCCTGACCTGACGTGCGGCATCGAGCTGAACAGCGGGTCGAGCAGGAGCTGCACGCGCCCATCAAAGACATCGCCGTAGGCGCCTCCTGCCCCCTTGTAGGGAATGTGCAGCATCTCGATCCCTGTCAACAGATTGAGCTGTTCGCCGGCCAGATGCATCGAGCTGCCGGCGCCGGCCGTCGCGTAGCTGAGCTTGCCCTTGTTCGCTTTGCCATGGGCAATCAGCCCGGCCAGGTCGCTAACCGGCAAGCTGGGCGACACCGACAGCAGAATGTTGCCGACGACCAGCATGGTCCCCGACAGGTCTTTCAAGGTATCGAATGGCATGTCCTTCCGCAGTGCCGGCTGGATGCCTAACACTGCGATGGCCAGGATGCCAAGCGTGTAGCCGTCGGGCGCCGACTTGGCGACGAAGTCGGTGCCGGTAATCGTTCCGGCGCCCGGCTTGTACTCGACCACGATCGGCTGCTTCCACGTTTTGGTGAGCTCGCCCTCCATCATGCGCGCGAGGATATCGAGCGCGCCGCCCGGCACGTTGGGCACAATGATACGCACCGGCTTCGTCGGCCAGATTTGCGCGGGCGGTGTTGTTTGCGCGGGCGTCGTCTGCGGCAAGCTTCCCAAGAAAACCAGACTTGCGGCAGCGATCAACCGTATGCATCGTGATGGACGTCGTACTTCGCGCTGCGCATTTTTCATCATGGTTTCCTACCGTCTTACTTGGGTTCGACGAGGACGGCACCTTGCCTGAGGGGCCCGACATTACGCCGATACAGCTGTAGCCAGCCGCGGTCGAATTGCTTCGCGCCCGGCCGCCAAGCATCGCGCCTCTGCTGCACTTCCGCTTCATTCACTTCGAGGTCGCAGCGCCGGGAATCGAGATCGATCGTGATCGTGTCGCCATCGATCACCAACGCGAGCGGGCTGCACACCGAGCCTTCCGGCGAGACCTCGGCGACGACCAGGCCCTTGCACACCAAGCCCGAGAGGTGCCCATCGGTCAGCATTGCGACCTGTTCACCGAGGCCGGCACCGTCGATCGCGAACACCACTTTGGAGGAGCCGCCGCCCATGCCAGGACCGCCGCACACACCCGCACCGCGCATGACGACTACATGACCGGGCTTGATGTCACCGCGAACCAGTGCGGCGATCGCGTCATCGGCAGCGGAGAAACAAATCGCCGGCCCGCTGAAGCGGCGCGACTTGCGCGGTGCGATGCCGGTCTTGACGATGCCGAACTCGGGCGCAAGGCTGCCGCGCAGCATCGTGATCGCCGGGCGGCGCGCAACAGGTTGGGCGAGCGGCCGAATCACGTCGGCATCGGCTACCGTCACGCCCTCCAGATTCTCGCACACGCTGCGGCCGGTTACGGTGAGCGCGTCGCGCTCGAGCAGCGGCTCCAGCTGCTTCATCAGTGCGCGGCAGCCACCCGCCACTTCGAACGCTTCGATGGATCGATCGCCAATCGGCCGCACCGCGGAGAGCACGGGCACTTCGTCGGCGAGGCGCTCGAACAGGCCATAGACATCGGCGCCGCAGCCGGCCTCGGTGGCCACGGCCTGCAGATGCTTGATGCAGTTCACCGAGCCGCCCACCGCGAGCACCGCGCGCACCGCGTTGGCAAACGCACCCGGCGTGAGGATCTGGCGCGGCTTCAAGTCGTCCCACACCATCTGCACGATGCGCGCACCGGCAGCGCGCACCGGCAGCGCGCACGGTGGCCCACATCTCTTCGCTGTTCGACGCGACCGGTGTGCTGCCGGGCAGCGCCATGCCAAGCGCTTCAGTCGCGATGTGCATCGAATTGGCCGTGCCCATTCCCGAACACACTCCGGGCCCGCGAATCGCCTGTCGACTCATGCCCGCCAGGTCTTCCATCGGCAGATGCCCCATCTGCGCATGCATCGCGCCGACAAAAGCGTCTTCGATGTCGACGTGTTTGCCGCGGTACTCGCCGCTCGGCTGGTAACCACACGCGACCATCAAGGTCGGAATATTGAGACGGCCGGCGGCCATCATCTGGCCGGGGACGGTCTTGTCGCACGAGGCGAGGCAGATCATGCCATCGAGCTGCGCGCCTTCGACCGCGACTTCGATGTCGTTCGTGACGAGGTCGCGTGACGACAGGATGTAGCCGCCGCGCCCACCCGCAGCGAATATAAAGTCGCTCGGTGCCGCGGTGCGGATTTCGAACGGCACCCCGCCCGCCGCTCGAATCGCGTCTTTCAGGACCGGGACGATGCCGTCAAGATGCGCAAAGCACGCAGCAATCCCCGATGAGCTATTGACGATGGCTATCTTCGGCTTCTCGCAATCTTCTTCCGACAATCCCATGCCGTGCCACTGCGCATTGCGCACGGCCCATAGGTAGGATCCGCGGGGGAAGTTGCTGCGCAGTTTGCGGGAATTTGGGCCGGTCTCGAAGGTCATGAAGGTTTTGATTAAATGGACTGGGATAGCGTGGATCTTCCACTGATCAACAAAGGCATGTCCACGGCGACCGCGGCGCGTGCGCTTCCTCAGTCCGGATACTTGTACAGATCCGGGCGGAATGTCGGACGATAGTCGGCTCGAGGACATTGCGCGAGTAGCACCTCGACGCCCGCTGCGCCCGCTTCAAGCGTAATAGCCTCATCCGTGTGCGCCACCCAAATGCAGCTCCACTGCGAGTAGACTTTGGGCGCAACGACGAGTTGCCCCACCGTCACGAGGAAGAACTGGCCACCACCCGGTGCGGGCGACGGCGCGACATGCTTGCCGTTCGGGGGGATGCGGATTGTCTGGATCAGCATGCCGTCCGGGTCGACTTGAATGGTCGCCACCCGCACCGCCACGAGGCACGCTAGCTCGCCCGCGGCGGCCGAGCCGATCGGTGCCGAATGCCAATGTTTCTTTGGCCACGGCTTCATCTTGGCTCGGCTCTCCGGCAAGAACTGCGCGCCGTTGTCCATCATCGGGCGCAGCGTGAAATACCAAAGGCCGCCCTTGCCCGAGGTGATCGGGCCGTAGCCCGTGTACGCCCCCGCGTAGTGGACCGTGATCGGCGTGACCTCGCTGCGACCAAGCGTGCCGCCGCCATTCACGATGACCTGGAACTGGTTCTGCTCGTGGAAGTGCGGAAGGATGACTTGCTCCGGATCCTGTTCGACGAGGAGCGCGTGCGGTGCGGGGGCCGCGCTCTGGTCGGAGATGATGTACTCGCTTTTCCAGAAACCGGTGCCGTTGGGCAGTACATAGTGCTTGCGGGTGGCACGAGCTTCCTCGAACGTGGTACCGGCGACCATTGGCACTTCCTTCCCTGATCCTGACGGACTCGCTGCCCGTAACATAGTTGATTGACGTAATTAGCAGTGATCCCAAGCTGCGCTTCGAATCATGGCAAATTACCTGGAGATTTCGTACGAACAAGAGGCGAAATGCCCTTTGTATATCCCCTCCACAGCGGAGTTTCGCGGCAAACCACGTTGATTAATAAACTGCGAATATACCCGCGAAGCCAACTGGATCGGAAGCCCAAAGGGTGCGTCAGGGCGAGCCCATCTCGCCACTTTAGAGGATCAGACCCACGCCGAACCGCTAGACTTGTCGTTCATCCTCTTCGGAAGTGATTCCCATGCGACTCTCTGGCGCACTTCTCGCCCTTAGCGCGCTGCTGCTCCCGCTGACTTTGGCACAAGCCTGGCCCACCAAGCCGATCCGGGTGGTCGTGCCGTTCTCGGCCGGGGGCGCACAGGACACGATGGCGCGCGCGATCAATGGCGAACTCGGCCAGATCCTCGGCCAGAATGTACTTGTCGAGAACCGCGTCGGCGCGGGCGGCACGATTGAGACCGCGGTGGTGGCCAAGGCCGCCCCTGATGGCTACACCTTGATCCTCGCTGCGGCAAGCCACACCATCAACGGGTCGCTGTATCGCAAGCTCGACTACGATCCACTGAAGGACTTCACGCCGATGGCCGCGCTCGCGGTCACCAACTACGTGTTGGTCGGCAGCGGCGCGAAGCCCTTCAACAACCTGGCCGAGTTCATTGCGTACGGCAAAGCGAATTCCGGCAAGCTCAACTTCTCGAGCGCGGGCGTCGGTAGCGCAGGCCATTTGTCAGCCGCGTACTTCCTAGCACTCGCAGGGGTCGAAGCGGTACACGTCCCCACCAAGGGCATGGGCGATGCGATGACCGAAGTCGTTGCGGGGCGTTGCGACATTACGGTGCTTGCCAACAACGTCGCGATTCCCTTCAGCAACGACAAGCGCACGCGCTTTCTGGGTGTAACAAGCCCAGCCGCGAGCCCCTTCCTCCTCGACGTTCCCCCTCACCCGATCACGCTGACACAGCGGGGCCAGCCATCCCCGGGCCGATAAGCTGGGCTAGCTTGCTCAAGCGCGTTTTCGACACGATATCGAGTACTGCCCACACTGCGGTGGCCGGCTCATGATTATCGCTGCTCCTTCGGCAGGCTCAGGACAGGCGCTGAGGACCTCGCCGCCATCGTCGCCATCCTTACCCATCTGCACTTGCCAAGACGGGGGCGGGGCCCTGTCCTCCCTCCTTGCGCGCCCCTCTGCGATCCCCCGCGCGGGCGCCGCCGCTTTTCCACGCGACTTGAATCGCCACCGCAGACTGCTCACCCCAAGGCCCCTGTTTCATCCCGTTCGATCGCCGCTTCGATCACTGAGCCGGGGACGGCGTTCGACTAGGATGACTGCGCGCCGGGAATTCGTCTGAACTTCAGCCCTCCGGAGCCCTTCCAGGTCCGATCATCACTGCCCACGCGTGTCGATTTTCCTCCCCTTCCCGCCCGATTGACCGCTCTCGCGTTTCTGTCGTACCGTCCGATTGAGTCAACAGGGGCGGTCGAATTTTCTATGCGCTCAAAAGGGCGGTTGAATTTCCAAGCGCCGCCTGCGGCCGCAACCAAATATCCAAACCAGCTTCTTTGCCGAATGCAAAGAAATCACGGCAAAACAATCTATGCTCCAAGCGGATCGTCCCAGGTTATTTTCGTGGTCTGACTGTTGGCGATGGTCAGCTCATGACATGGCGAACAACCTCCGGTGAATAACTGCATCCCGACCACGCACGCCGGCAGCCTGCCGCGCCCCGCCGAGCTGATCGAGCTCAATCGTCGGATCGCCGAGGGCGAATCGATCGCACCGGCGACCCATGCCACAAGCCTCGCCGGCGCGGTCGCCGAGATCGTCCGCCAACAGAAAGCGATCGGCATCGACATTCCCGATGACGGCGAGTTCGGCAAGGCCACCACTTCGGTTCACGATTACGGCGCTTGGCAAAACTACATCTTCGACCGGGTGAGCGGTTTCGCCGCGGCGAGCACGGTGACCGATCGACCGCTGCGTCCACCGGCCGGCTTCGGCTTCGCACTCGGTCGCTTCCGTGATCGGCGCGACTGGACACTCTTCGGGGAGTTCTATCGCGACCCGAGCGGTGCCGCGTTCGGCGGTAAGGTCGCGGTCACGCGCGGCGGCGGCATCGGCGGCGGCCAGCGCCCGGTCTGCAGCGGGCCGATCGCCTACACCGGCCACGCGCTCTTGAAGGCCGACATCGACAACATGAAGGCCGCAATGCGCACGGCGGGTGTCGACAAGGGCTTCATGTGCTCTATCGCGCCGGGCAGCTTCGCTCGCACCGAGGACGCCCACTACAAGAGCGACGAAGAATATGTGTACGCCGTCGCGGCAGCGCTGCGCGAGGAGTACAAGGCGATCACCGACGCGGGCCTCATGCTGCAACTCGATGATCCCGGCCTGCCCGATAGCTGGGATATGTCCAATCCTGAACCGCCCTTGGAGGCGTACAAGCGGTTCGCGCGGCTGCGCATCGATGCGATGAATCATGCGCTACGGGGTCTGCCGCAGGAGCTCGTGCGCTATCACATCTGCTGGGGCAGCTGGCACGGTCCGCATACGACCGACATTCCGCTTGCCGACATCGCCGATCTGGTGCTCGCGGTGAACGCGGGCGAATACTCGATCGAAGCGGGCAACGTGCGCCATCAGCACGAGTGGGCAGTCTGGAAGCAGGTGAAGCTGCCCGCGGGTAAGAAGCTCGTGCCGGGCGTCGTCAGCCACGCGACCAACGTCATCGAGTCTCCCGAGCTGATCGCCGAGCGGCTGGTGCGCTTCGCCAATGTCGTCGGGCGCGGTAACGTCATCGCCGGCACCGATTGCGGACTCGGCGGTCGCGTACATCCACAGATCGCGTGGGCGAAGCTCGCAGCGCTCGTCGAAGGCGCCCGACTCGCGACTCGACAACTCTGGCCGGCCGGACCCAAGGTGGCAGCATGAATAAAATTCTCACCACCCACGTCGGCAGTCTCCCCCGCCCGAAAGCGCTGCTCGATGCGTTCGGCAAGGGCGCTGCACGCGAGAACCTGCCGACCGTCCTACGCGAATCGATCAACGAGATCATGGCGCGGCAACTCGAACTCGGTATCGACATCGTGAACGACGGCGAGTACGGCAAGGCCGTGCGCCGCTCGGTCGATTACGGCGCTTGGGCCAGCTACATCTACGAGCGTCTGAAGGGCTATGAAGTACGCGAACTCGGGCCGGGGGGCATCCTCGCGCGCAGCAAGGAGCGCGACGATTTCGCCGCGTTCTACGCCGAGGACCCGAGCGTGAAGGAGCCGGTCGGCGTGCGACCACGCGCGATGGTGTGCATCGCCCCGGTGAGCTACTGCGGACAGGATCTGGTCAATCGCGATCTCGCCAATCTCGCCGGCGCCAACAAAGAACACACGTTCGTGACCGCCGTGTCGCCCTCGAGTGTCGAGGCGATGCAGCCGAACGCTTTCTACGCCACCCAGGACGAATACGGTTGGGCGATCGCCACGGCGCTGCGCGAAGAGTACCGGGCGATCACCGCGGCGGGCTTCACGCTGCAGATCGATGATCCGGGTCTCGTCGTGCTGTGGGACTGGTGGTTCGCGCGCGACAAATCCTTCGCCGAATACCGCAAGTTCGCCGAGGCGCGCGTCGAGATGCTGAACTTCGCGCTGGCCGGCATCCCGGAGCAGCAGATTCGCTACCACCTCTGCTGGGGAAGTTGGCACGGTCCGCACAGCACCGACGTGCGGCTCGCCGACATCGTCGATCTGGTGCTGAAGGTGAATGCCGGTGCGTATTCGCTCGAAGCGGGCAATGTTCGTCACGAGCGCGATTGGTCGGTCTGGCGCGACGCGAAGCTGCCCGCGGGTAAGCAGTTGGTGCCCGGCGTCGTCAGCCACTCGACCAACGTCGTGGAGCATCCCGAACTGGTCGCCGAACGGATCATCCAATACGCCAACGTCGTCGGTCGCGACAACGTGATCGCCAGTACCGATTGCGGACTCGGCGGTCGCGTGCATGCGCAGATCGCGTGGGCGAAGCTCGGTGCGCTGGTGGAAGGCGCCAGAATCGCAACGATTCGCTTGTTCTGATTGCGGAAGGAGGCGCCATGAGGCGATCCGTGGACCCGTCGCTGCCGAATTATCCCAGTGTCATCCACGCGCTCGCCGACGCCGCCGCGCGAGTGCCCGATCGCATTGCGCTGATCTGCGGCGAACGCACGATGACGTACGCCGAGTACCTGCGCGGCGCCGCGGGCGTCGCGCACGAGTTGAATGCGCGCGGCGCCGCCGGCGGACGGGTGCTCATCTTGATGAGCAACGGCATCGACACCGCGGTGGCGATGATGGGCGCGATGGCCGCGCGCGCACAGATGGCGCCACTCAACCCGGGACTCACGCTACGTGAGCTCACGCCGTTGGCCGCGGACATCGCACCGGCGGTCGTCGTCAGCGACGCTGCGGCGGCCGACAAAGCCCGCGCGATCGCCGCCGAATTGAAGGTCCCGCATCTGCACGAATTCGGATTCAGCGCCGATGCGCTCCCCTCGCCGCTCCCCGGGCCGCACGATTGGGCCAGCATGCCCTTCACCGGCGGCACGACGGGCGTCCCCAAGGGCGCGGCACATCGACATCGCAACATCACGTGGTTCTTTCGCCAGATGTATTCACTCTGGCCGGTGGGCTTCGATAACAACGTGTTCCTGAACGTCGCGCCGATGTTCCACATCTGGGGCTTCCAGTTCGCGAGTTGGATGCCGATCTACACGCGCTCGAGCCTCGTCATCATCACGCAGTACAAACCCGATGACGTTCTCGCCGCGTTCGAGCGTCATCGCGTGACGGTATTCGCCGGCGGTCCGCCCGCGATCTACGTCGGCCTCATGGCGAGCCGGCGTTTTGCGACGACCGATCTCTCGAGCGTGCGCTACTGCCTCGCCGGCGGCGCGGCTTGCCCGGAGCAGGTGCTGCGCGCGTGGGAGGAGAAGACCGGCCGGCCGTTGATCGAGGGCAGCGGCATGTCCGAGGGCGCACCGATCTCCGGCAACCCATTCGGCGGCCTCCGCAAGTTGCTCTCCGTGGGATTGGTCGCACCCGACACCGAAGCCGAGATTGTCGACATCGAGACCGGCCGCAAGGTGCTCCCATCCGGTGAGCGCGGCGAACTGCGTCTGCGCGGGCCGCAATTTATCTCGAGCTACCACAACCGCCCCGAGGAAACCGCGCACGCGATCCGCGACGGCTGGCTCTACACCGGCGATATCGGCCTCATCGATGCCGACGGCTATCTCTTCCTCGTCGATCGTAAGAAGGAGCTGATCAACGTCGGTGGCGAAAAAGTCTTCCCACGCGAGGTGGATGAAGTACTGCACATCCACCCGGCGGTCCGCGAAGCTGCGGTGATCGGCGTGCCCGATTCCTTCCGCGGTGAAGCGGTCAAGGCGTTCGTCGCACTTGAACCCGGCGCAAGCCTCACCGCCGATGAGCTCCTCGCACACTGCCGCGCGAGCCTCGCCAAATTCAAAGTCCCGACCCACGTCGCGTTCATCGACGCGCTGCCGCGCACCGGCGCGAACAAGATCGACAAGCTTAAGCTGCGCGCGATGACGTGATCGCCGCGTAAATGTGGCGAGTGTGCTTGAGGTTGCGCCGATCCTACTTCTTCGCCCACATGAGATCGGGGAGCCAGAGCGAGATGATCGGCAGGCTCACAAGTATGACGACGCGCACGATGTCGGCGATGATGAACGGCGTGACACCGCGAAAGATCGTGGCAAGGGACGTCTCGGGCATCAGACTTTTCAGTACGAACACATTGAGGCCGATCGGCGGCGTGATCAGACTGATCTCGATCACGACGACCACGAGCACGCCGAACCAGATGAGCGTGCGCTCCGGGCCGCCCAGACCGAAATCCAGGCCCGCGATGATCGGGTAGAACACCGGCACCGTGAGGAGCAGCATCGACATGCTCTCCAGAATGCAGCCCAAGATGACATAGATGACGATGATGGCAATGAGCACCGTGTACGGGCCGGCATCGAGTGCTTGCACCCACTGGGCGAGGTAGTTCGGAAACTTCGCGACATTGATGAACTGCGCGAAGATCAACGACCCGACGAGGATGATGAAGAGCATGGCCGAGGTGCGGCCGGACTCGACCAGCACGCGTTTCAACAGCGGCCAGGTGAGCGTACGACGGCCGAGCGCGATCGCGAATCCGCCGGCCGCGCCGATGCCGGCCGCCTCGACTGGCGTGAAGAACCCGATATACAGCCCGCCCATCACGATCGCGAAGAGCAGCAGCATGCCCCACACACCACGCAATGCCTTGACGCGCCCGGCCCACGACGTCCGGTCGCCCGGCGGTCCGAGTTGGGGCCAGATCCGTGTCGTGACGACGATCGCCGCAATGTAGAGCAGCGCCCCGAGGATGCCTGGGAAAACGCCGGAGGCGAACAGCTTGCCGATGTCCGACTGCGTCATGATCCCGTAGAACACGAACGCGACCGAGGGCGGGATCAGGATCCCCAGCGTGCCGCCCGAAGCGATCGCACCAGCGGCGAGACTGTCGGCATAACCGTAACGGCGCATCGGCGGCAGCGCGACTTTCGTCATCGTCGCGGCGGTGGCGAGCGACGATCCGCACACCGCGCTGAATCCTGCGCTCGCGAGGATCGTGGCATTGGCAAGCCCGCCCCGTTGATGCCCAAGCCACGCGTTCGAGGTGTCATACAGGTCTTGCGAAATACGCGAGTACGCGACGAAGTTCCCCATCAAGATGAATAGCGGCAAAACTGAGAAGTCGTAATTGAAGACGGTATCGGAGGCGATCTGACCGACGCCGCGCAGCGCCGGTGTCAGCCCCACGATGTAGGCGAAGCCCGCGAACCCGACGAAGCCCATGCCGAACGCGATCGGCACCTCGAGGAACAACAAGACAAAGAGCGCAATGAAACCGACGCCGACAATGATGAGATTCGCTTCCATCCGGGACTAGACGCCGGTGATTTCGGGCGGCCGAAAACGACCGGTCAGTTTCAACCAAGCCTGCACCAGATGCACGATCGCAGCGACGACCGTGAGCCCACTCATCACAAAGACGAACGGCGCGAGCTTGATCTGCAGGAACATCAGCCGCTCGTTTTGTTGGGAGAGCGCGGCGGCCTGCACCCAGAGTTCGCGCGCCCAGACGAAGCACAGAAACGCGACGAACAGGCTCACGACGAACTGCTTGCGGTTCGCCGCGCGGCCTTTGAACCAACCATTGAGGAGCCCGATCGACACGTGTTCGTCGTTGGCGCTCACCAGCGGCAGCGCCACGAACACGAGGAGCCCCAGCGCGAGCCGCGTAAACTCGAAGGCCGCCGGCACCGGCACGCCGAAGAGCTCGCGGCCCAGCACATCGAGAAACGTGACGGCCATCAGGAAAAACACGATGGCCGCGAGAATCCAGGTCAGCGTCGCGAGAATCGGGCGCAAGCCCGCGACGTCGTTCACTATTTCGCCAGTTCGTCGCGGAACATTCTAAGCGCGGCCGCGCCGTCAACGCCCTTTGCTTTAGCGTCCTCGAGCCACTTCTTCTCCTGGCCGGCGAAGATCTCGCGCATCTTTCCGAGCATCGCTGCGTCGGCGGTCAGATACTCCACGCCGCGCGCTTTGAGCTTGTCGCCCGAGATATTCTCCTCGGCGTCCCAGAGCTTGCCGATGCGCCGTGCGAGCACTTCGCCCGAGATCGCCATGATCGCGTCCTGGTCCTTCTTCGAGATCGCGTCCCACTTCGCCTTGTTCATCACCATGAAGAAGCTGGTGTTGTACAAGCCCCCGGGAATGTGCGTGGCGTGTTTCACGAACTCCTCGACGCGGAAATTGAAGATGCCCTCATCGGTGAAGCCGGTGCCGTCGGCGATCCCCTTCGACAGCGCATCGCGCATTTGCGTGGCCGGCAGCGGCAGAGGGATCGCACCGAGCGCCTTGAACGAATCGGTGGTCGAATTATTGATGGTGCGCAACTTGAGGCCCTTGAAATCATCGACCGTGCGGATCGCGCGTTTGTTGTTGTAGACGTGGCCGGCCGGATGCACGTGCAGCGTCAGCGTATGCACGCCGGCCGGATGCATGCCGGTCTTCTCGAACATCGCCTTGTAGACGCGCCAGTACGCGCTCGAATTGACCTCGGCATTCTTCGTGATGAATGGAAGCTCGACGATTTCGGCGAGCGGATAAGTGCCCGGCGTGTAGCCGTGGACGCCCCAGGACACGTCCGAGATACCGTCGACCGCGAGCTGCATGTGCCGCGGTGGCGCACCGAGCGCCTGCGCGGTCGGCTCGATCTTCACCCGGCCCTCGGTGACGCGGGCGACGTCCTCGAAGTATTTGTGGAAGCCCTGGCTCATCGTGAAGTGCGCGGCCGGAACCCACTGGCTGAAGCGCAAGGTCACGTTCTGCGCTGCGGCGGGACCCGCTGCACAAACACCGAGACCGAGAATCGAGAGAGCTGCCAGTCGTAGTTTCATGAACGTCCTTTCCATATCTTGACGGTTGGCGGGGCGCAGTCGAATCAGCCCCAAACTTCTCGCGCGGTCTCGACGACGAGCGATAGCTTCTTGCGCTCATCGTCAATCGTTACGGGATTACCCATGAAGTTACTGGCGAAGCCGCACTGCGGGCTCAGGCACAGGCAGTCGTGCTGCAAATACTTGCCGGCCTCATCGATGCGACGCTTCAGCAGGTCTTTCGATTCGAGCACCGACGTCTTGGTCGAGACCAGGCCGAGCACCACGGTCTTGCCCTTGGGCACATTACGTAGCGGCCGGAAATCTCCGGCGCGGTCGCTGTCGTACTCCATGAAATAGTTCTGGATGTCCAGATTCTTGAAGATCAGATCGCTCACGAACTCGTAGCCGCCCGCGCCCATCCACTTGCCGCGATTGTTGCCGCGGCACATGTGCATGCCGAGCGTCATACCGGTCGGGGCGCCCGCCACGAGACGATTGAGCGCGTTCACGTAGGTCTCGACGAGCTTCTGGGGATCGTCGCCGCGTTTGCGCATGGCGTCCTGCCCGCGCGGATCACAGATCAACGGGAATGTCACGTCGTCGATTTGCACGTAGTTGCAACCGAGCGCATGCAGATCGTGGATCTCCGCCTGCCAGATCGCAATGGCGTCGTGCCAGAATTCCTCGAGGTCCGGGTACGCGTTCTTGTTTATCGCGTCACGTCCGCCCCAGAAATGCAGCATCGTCGGCGACGGAATGCTCATCTTGGGCGTCTTGGACGTGATCGTCTTCAGGTACTTGAAGTGCTCGGTGAAGATGCCCTGCTTGCGTTCGAGCTTGCCGTGCACCTGAACGAGATGCCCGGGCAGCTTGTCGATGCCGCCGGCATCCTCGAAGGGCATCGCCGCCGAGATCGTCTTGGTCGCGTCGACGAAGGTGATACGGGTGCCGCCGAGCGCGAGCACGAAATCCTGGTACCAGGAGCGGCGGCGGAATTCGCCGTCGGTCACGACTTGCAGACCGACGTCCTCCTGGAGTTTGACCGCCTCACGGATCGCCGCGTCTTCGGCGCCACCCAGTGCGGTATAGAGCGTCGATCCGCTCACCGTTCGATACTGGTCGCCCTCGATCGCGGCACGCGCCTTCAGCAGCGCTTCGGGTCGCAGCAGACTACCGATGTGCTCGGCACGATAAGGTGGCTGAGCCATAGACATCCTCCTCCAGTCGATCTATGTTTCGCCGCGAGATCATACCCGGTCGCAGCCGGTGGGTTTGTGGGGTCGCCTTTTCGGTAAGATTCAAATTTTCGGGTGAACCCACTCCCGCCTCGAGTGCTCGCCGCCAGCGCCTGCGCCGGTTGGCACACGAACGTATCTGGAAATCAAATGCGAGTAATGCGTTGAGTTGGTGGCGTTTGATCGGATTTTCTCTGGCCCTGCTCGGTGCGATGCCCGCACGAGCCGAAGTGGTGCATGTGGGCAACCAAGAGTTGCGGCGATTGATGGCGCAAGGCGTCGCACTGATCGATATTCGCACCGCGCCCGAGTGGGCCGAGACAGGCGTAGTGAAGGGCAGTCATCGCATTACGTTTTTCGACGAGAAAGGCCGCCACAACGCGCCCGCCTGGCTCGCGCAGATCGAAGAGATCGCGAAGCCGGGCCAACCCATCGCGGTGATTTGTCGTAGCGGAAATCGCACGTTGCCGGTCAGCCGTTTTCTCGCGGAGTCCGGGAAGTACCCGACCGTGTACAACGTTCGCGATGGAACCCGCGGTTGGATGAAGGAAGGGTTGCCGATGGAGCGGCTTGTAGTGCGATAGAGGGCTGATTATTCGACCCGGAATTTCGGGGTCGACGAGCCGCGCGCAATGAGTCACCAAATCGCGTACAACACGATCATTTCTCAATCCCCGAAAGTATCGCCATGGCAACCCCTTCGAGCCCCACCGTCTATGACCAATTTCCTCAGTTCGGCCGCCTGAGCAATGACGTGCTCTTCGGCGACGTATGGGAGCAGCCCGAACTCAGCAAGCGCGATCGCCCTCCTTCACGATACGGCCCACGTAGTAATCCTGAATCGGAAAGCCGTTCGTGTTGAAGCGGAAGATGGCCCTAAGCGAAGCGGGTCGGAAACACCGTCGCGGATCGCGGCGAATCGAGTGAAGCGTTGGTAATATTGAGTGACCGGCATCAACCCTTGAGCGATGATTCCGGTTTGTTCTGCCCGCGGCCGCGCCCTGCATTGACGCAGGGGCCAGCTCGGCGGACGCGACGGTCGCGATTCCAGAAGACATTGCGAACCGTTGTAGTGTTGGCCCACGTTTTCTGGAATCGAGCGTGGGATGGAGGCTTCTAGCAATCGTTGCCAGTTTAAAGGATGACCCATGCCCGTTATCTCCAAGAGTTTCGATCTTCAGTCTGTCGAGTGGCGACGGGTGACAGATCCGGACTGCAAAGACTTCCACGTCGATTTCGAATACAGCCTGCTTGGATACGACTTGCCGAGCGGACGGCTGGATATCCTGCTTCGATACGGGCGAGGTGGTCATTGCAGGCGGCACCGTCATGTCGCCTCGACCGTCACCCTCGTTCTAGAGGGTGAACAGTTCCTGAGGGAAATGTTGCCGGACGGGACGATTAAGTCTGTCCATCGAAAGAAGGGTGACTATGCGCTCGCGCCAGCCGACGGCCATCCTCATGACGAGTACGGCGGTCAAGAAGGTGGGACCGTTCTGCTCTCGATGACGGCTCCCGACGGAATTCTCTTCGAGTACTTTGACGAAAACATGAAGAATGGATGGACCCTATCCATCGAGGAATACGTCGACAGCTGGAACAAAAGAACAGTCTATGGGGCGGCGCCCAGAGTGAGTAAGCCCACAACAGCCTGAGCGGCGGCGCGTCACGCGCTATAGGCGCCACGTGATGGTCACTGATGTTCCCCCGAAATTCCGGACACTTTCAAAACCGCTGGAACCGACACTGGGTTGGTGAAAGCCGGCTAGTATGGTATTCAGATCGCTCACCGAACATCAACGCGGGAGGCATGCCATGTACAAGGGGACCCTTTGCGTTCTGACACTCGCCGCCGGCCTCGCCGGCACCGTGCTCGCCTTGTCGACCGGAACAGCCAGTGCGCAGCAGAAGCCGCTGCTGGCTGCGGTCATCGCTAACCAGACGAACCAGGCCTGGATTGCCACCGCCGAGGGCATTCGCGGCGAGGCGGCCAAGCGCGGTTACGATCTCCTGCTGACGGACGCCCGCGACAACATCGCCAAGCAGATGTCGGATGCGGAGGATGCGATCACGCGCGGCGCCAAGCTGATGCTGCTGATCGGCGTCGACCAGGGCGCGGCGCAGATCATCAAAAGCGCCAACGAGAAGAAGGTGCCGGTGATCAACATCATGCGCAACTACCCCGGCCAGATCGTGAGCTACGTCGGGGTCGACAACGTCAAGGTCGGCGAGGCGATGATCGAGTGGTGGGCCAGGCACCTGAACGGGCGCACCGCGGAGACCATGATCATCACCGGCACGCCGGGTGCCGCCTCCTCCGTCGAGCGCGAGAAGGGTGTCGATGCGCTGCTCAAGAAGCACCCCAACGTCAAGATTGTCGCCCGCCAGGCTGGCTTCTACGACCGCGCAAAGTCGCTGCCCGTCGCCGAGAATATGCTGCAGGCCAACGCCAAGGCCGAGGCCATCATCGGCTTCAACGACGAGATCGCCATGGGCGCGCTCGCCGCCGCCAAGGCGCAGAACCGCAAGCTCGTCATCACCGGGACCGACGGCAACCGCGACGCCCTGCAGGCGATCAGGATCGGCGAGATCACCATGAGCATCGTGTTTGACCTGCGCGAGGCGGGCCGGCTCGCCGTGGAGGTCGCCGACGACCACCTCAAAGGCAAGCCGGTGAAGAATTACTTTGAGCTGCCGGTGAACTTCGTTACCAAGGACAACGTCGACAAGTTCATCCGCTGACTTGAAGAAGGGCGCCATGGTCCCGCTGTACGCCGGCCCCGCCCTCGAGCTGATCGATGTAGTCAAGACCTATCCGGGCGTGCAGGCGCTGAAGGGCGTCTCGCTCCGCCTGACACCCGGCGAGGTCCACACGCTGGTCGGCGAGAACGGCGCCGGCAAGTCGAGCATCGTCAAGATCCTGGGCGGCATCGAGCGGCCCGATGGCGGTAGGCTCCGGCTCGCCGGCATGGATGCCACGCTGGCGAGCCCGCTGGCGGCGCGCCGTGCCGGAATCGCCGTGATCCATCAGGAGCTGAGCCTGCTGCCGGAGATGACGCTGGCGCAGAATCTGTTGCTCGGCCGCGAGGAGCTGGCGACGAGGTTCGGGCTGTTGAGCCCGGCGCGGTGCCGGCGGCTCGCGCGCGAGATGCTCGGCCGGCTCGGCCTACAACACGATCCCGGCACGCTGGCGGGCGCGCTGCCGGTCTCCGAGCAGCAACTGGTCGAAATCGCGCGTGCGCTGGCCGAGGACGCCACGGTCATCCTGATGGACGAACCGACGGCCGCTCTGACCGAGGCGGAGGCGGCGCTTCTGTTCGCCAAGATCGACGAGCTGAAGCGCGCCGGCGTCGCCATCCTCTACGTCTCGCATCGGCTCGACGAAGTGATGCGACTCGCCGACCGCATCACGGTGCTGCGTGACGGTGCCGTGGTGGCGCATGGTCCGGCGACGGCATTCACGCTGGAGGGCATCATCACCGCCATGGTCGGGCGCACCATCGCCGATCACTATCCATCGCGCGAGACGCGAACGTTCGGTCCGCCGCTGCTCGAGGTGGACGAGCCGCGGGCCGCTGAGTGCGGCGGGCGCGTAGTGATCCGCGCCGGCGAGATCGTCGGCCTGGCCGGGCTGGTCGGCTCGGGCCGCTCCGAGTGGGCGCAGGCCCTGTTCGCCGGCGAGGCGACGTGTGCCATCCGCCTGAAAGGCCGGCCAGTCACACTCCGCAACCCGCACGAGAGCCGCGCGCTCGGGCTCGGGCTGGTACCCGGCGAGCGCAAGACACAGGGCGTGTTACTCGACTTGAGCGTCCGCGAGAACCTGACCATCACGCTGCTCGACCGCCTCTCGAACGCGCTCGGCTTCATGCGCACCGCGCAGATCACCGAGACCGCGCGCACGCTGATCGGCCGGCTTGCCATTCGCTGCTCAGGCGAGGATGCGCGCGTCGGCACGCTGAGCGGCGGCAACCAGCAGAAGGTGGCGATGGCCAAGTGGCTGGCGCGCGACTGCGACGTGCTGATCCTCGACGAGCCGACGCGCGGCATCGACGTCGGCGCCAAGGAAGAGGTCTATCGTCTGGTCCTCGAGGTTGCACGCGCGGGAAAGGCGGTGCTGCTCGTGTCCTCCGAGGTGCCGGAGCTGCTGTCGCTCTGCGACCGCATCTACGTGATGCGCAAGGGCCGGTTCGTGGCTGAGATCATGGCGGCACGGACGAGCCAGGAGCAACTGATCGCACTGGCGGCCGGAGGCTGAGGGAGAAGACGTGGGCACTCAGGCAGAGTCGACGGCACTGCAAGCGAGACGCGGCGGCGATGCGATGCCGCTGCTGGCGCGGCTCGCGCCGCTCGGCGCGCTGGTGCTGCTGTTCCTCGTCATGGCGCTGTTCGTGCCGGGGTTCTTCTCGATCAACAACCTGACCAACGTGACGCGGCAGGTGTCGATCAATGCCATCATCGCCTCTGGCATGACGCTGGTCATCATCACCGCCGGCATCGACCTCTCGGTCGGCTCGCTGGTGGCGCTCGCCGGCTGCGTCGCCATGATCGCGCTGAATCGCACCGACAGCGACGTGATCGGGGTTCTGGCCGGCATCGCCATCGGCGGGCTCGCGGGCGCCTTCAACGGTGGGCTCGTCGCCTACGCGCGATTACCGGCTTTCGTCGTCACGCTGGGCGGGCTCACCATCTTCCGCGGCATCGCGCTCACCATCACCGAGGGACAGCCCATCATCCGTTTCGAGGGTGCCTACAAATGGCTCGGTCAGGGCTTTATGCTCGGCGTGCCGGTGCCGGTGTGGATCATGATCGTCGTGGTGCTGGCGACGCATATCGTGCTCAAACGGACTACGCTCGGCGCGCACTTCTTCGCCGTCGGCGGCAATGAGACCGCGGCGCGGCTGTCGGGCGTGCGCGTTGAGCGGGTGAAGTTCTGGGCCTACACACTCTGCGGCCTGCTTACGGGTCTTGCCGGCATGGTCCTGATGGCCCGGCTGTCGTCGGCGCAGCCGGCCTCGGGCGAGATGTTCGAGCTCGATGCGATTGCGGCGGTGGTGCTCGGCGGCACCAGCTTGTCGGGCGGACGTGGCACGGTGTGGGGCACGCTCGTCGGCGCGCTCATCATCGGCATCCTGAACAACAGCCTGAACCTTCTCGGCGTGCCCTCCTTCTACCAACTGGTAGCGAAGGGCGTGATCATCCTGCTTGCAGTGTTCGTGGATCAGTGGCTGCGCCAGCGCCTGGCGAGCCGAACATAGAGAGGGAGAGCTCGTCATGATGCTAAAGGACAAGACCATCATCGTCACCGGCGGCGCGAGCGGCCTGGGCCGTGCCACCTGCGTGCTGGCCGCCAAGGAAGGCGCCAACGTCGCGATCGCCGACATCGATGCGGCGGGCGCGGCCGAGACCAGGCGGATGGTCGACGCCCAGGGCCGCCGCGCCATCGTCATCACCATGGACACCTCCAAGGCGGCGGATGCCAGGCGCATGGCAGAGGAGACGGTGGCCGCCTTCGGCACCATCGACGGCATCGTCTGCGGCGCGATCAGGCTGAAGCCCGGCAAGCTCGAGGCGCTGACGGAGGAGGACTGGGACGCGGTCGTCGACGTCGGCCTCAAAGGCTATTTTCTGTGCGCGCAGGCCGCGGGACGCGTCATGCTCGCCAAGGGCAACGGCTCGATCGTGTTCATCTCCTCCGTTGGCGGCGTGCAGGCCTACAACGGCGCCGGCGCCTACTCGATCGCCAAGGCCGGTGCCATCATGCTCGGGCATCTGGTCGGCGTCGAATGGGGCGGGCGCGGCGTGCGGGGCAACACGGTCTCGCCGGGTCAGGTGCGCACGCCGATGACGGAGGCCATGTTCCAGGACCCCGAGATCGCCAAAGGTCGCGCCGCCGTGGTGCCGATGGGCCGCGTCGGCCTGCCCGAGGAGATCGCAGAGGCCTGCGTGTTCCTGCTGTCGGACCGCTCGAGCTACGTCAACGCCGCCAATCTGATGGTCGACGGCGGCCAGACGGAGAGCAAGATGATGCACACGCCCGGTCGCAACTGGGGTGGCCAGAAGATGGAATACAAGGCGATGTGACGAAGGGAGGAACGCAGCATGGCACGCTTCACGGACAAGGCAGTGATCGTCACCGGCGGCGCACGCGGCATCGGGGCGATGACCGCAGAGCGGCTCGTCGCCGAAGGCGGGCAGGTGCTGATCGCGGACACCAACGAGACGCTCGGGGCCGAGCTCGCCCGCCGCCTCGGCCCGGCCGCCCGGTATCTCAAGGTAGACGTCACCGACCCCGAATCCTGTCGGGCTGCGATCAACGTGGCGGTGCGCGATTTTGGCGGGCTCTATGGCCTCGTCAATAGCGCCATCCGCATGGCGCCTGGCGCACTCAAGGACCTCTCGCTCGCCGACTGGAACGCCGTCATCAACGTCGGGCTCAACGGCACCTTCCTGATGTCGCAGGCGGTCGGCCGCTGGCTGATCGAGCACGACCGCAAGGGCGCGATCGTCAATCTCTCCTCCAACGGCGGCCTTTCGCCCTACTCCATGTCCGGCGCCTACAGCACGACCAAGGCTGCCGTCATCATGCTGGCCAAGCACATGGGGCTCGAGTGGGCCCCCAAGGGCGTGCGCGTCAACGTCGTCTGCCCAGGCCACACCGAGACGCCGCTGACCGCCTATCTGCAGGATCCCGAGATCAGGCGCGGACGCAGCGAGGTGACGCCCTTGAAGCGCATCGCCCAGCCGATCGACGTTGCCAACGCCATCCTGTTCCTGCTGTCGGAGGAGGCGAGCTATATCACCGCATCGGCGCTCAATGTTGACGGCGGCCTCTCCGTCAGCGTCATGAACCACCTGCCCGGCCGCAAGTGGGAGTAAGCCCCGAGCAGGAGGGCCTGCGCAGAGGATTCTTCACATCAGGGTGATCGACCGCGCGCCCGATTTCGACCGCGATGCGATCGACGACCGCCTTCGGCGTTCCCGCCGGCGCGACGAATCCTTGCCAATCCCGCACGTCGAAATCGGCGATGAATAGTGCAACAACTGGAATCAATCGAGTTCGCACGCCGGATCTACCGTTCAACCTACAAGATGATGCTCAACTTGCCGTGCGGCCGCAGCGCCTCCAAGTCCAGCACCGCCCGCCGTTCACGAAAGAGCAATCCGCCGGCGGGACCGCGCACCAATGCGTGAACATAGCGGCCGACGTAGGTGTCGGTTTGATTCAACTGAAAACGCCACACCGCGAAGTTCGCTGTCACCTTGGCCTCGGCACCGTTTGACTCGAGGATGCGGAAGTTGGTGACCAGCCGCCGTGTGCGCGAGCGCGGATTCTCAGCCCAAGCAGACCGGCCGAGCAACTGACCGACGCGTGAACGCAGCGTCGTCATATCGTCTGAGATCAGAAACAGCGCGGTGCGATGATCCGACTCCGGCGAATCGAGTGACGGAACGAGATAGCGGGCATCGTCTGCCATCAGCGTGAGCCACTCGGTGAGGCGCCACTCGTCCAGCATGGCGGCCTCGTCGATCAGGAAGCGCTCGACTTCGGCAACGGTGATTCGTTCGTTCGACGACGAAGATGTTATCGCACCATCTTGGTTCGCGCTCAAGACGCCCTCCCTCTTGCTCGCGCTATTTCGCCGTGACGACTTGCTCGACGCGCCGATCGGAGCACTCCGTCGGCCCGCGCTCGCCCGCCATCAACGCGCGCCAGCGCCGCCAGAATGCGCGCATCTGCTGTTCGTCGATCGCCTGCGGCGCACGCCCCATGCCACGCGAAATGTCCGACCAGGCTTGAGCCTGCGTGGCGAATCCTTTCTGGCAACCCTCGAGGGCGGACACGTCGTCGGGCGTCGCGAATCCGCCCGGCCCAAGAAACGACAGGAAGTTGGCGAAGCGCTTCTGGCGCAACGCTTCCGAATCGTTGCTCGGAAAGAGGCCCCAGGCGTCGATCTCCATATAGTCCGGTGCAATCGGATAAAAGGTCCTCACCGTATGCCATAGCGAAATCAGGATCAGATTCGGAAAGATGAACAGATTGCGATGGAAGTCGGCAGTCTGGTGCGCCCGCTCCTTGCCCAACTTGGCGTCCAGTTTCGCGCGGGTGGCAGCCAGCTCACCCGCCGCCGAGGCGGAAATCGGCGTAGGCCGGGCCGGCGTCTTGATGACGGCGTGGCCGTTATCGAGCGCGATGCCGGCAGTATCGCCCCAGGCTTTCATATCCATCCACTGCGCGCTATCCATGCCGATGTCGGGCATGTATTGACGGAAGTAGCGCAGATGCGTCGAGGTGGCGTGATAGCCGTCCATGCTGTTCTCGACCAGCAGCTTCCAGTTGGCCCGCATGCTGTAGCTCTGCGCGCCCTGCACGATCTCGACTGCATCGCCGCCGAAATCGATCATGCAATCGAGGTGTTCGCGGGCATTGCCGAGGTAGTCCTCAAGCGCAACCACGCCTGCATCGAAACAGACGAACATGAGGCCGCGATAATTCGCAAAGCGCGCCACCTCTTTCAAGCCCAATTCCTTGCGATCGAACCCCGGCGCATAGCCGTCTTCGCCCGGCACGCCGATGAGCTCGCCTTTCTGATTGAAGGTCCATGCATGGTAGAAGCACATGAACGCGCGTGCGGACCCGGATTTCTCGCGGCAGACAACATTGCCCCGATGCGTGCATGCATTGAAGAAGGCGCGTACGACGCCATCGGCAT
>JBJXGX010000155.1:0-35300 GCA_046160305.1 Burkholderiales bacterium | reverse complement strand
CCCAAGCGATTGGAGGTGCGCGGCGAGGTGTTGATGTTTCGCGCGGATTTCGACGAGTTCAATCGTCTGGCGCTCGATCGGGGTGAAAGGGTGCTGATCAACCCGCGCAACGCCGCCGCCGGGAGCCTGCGGCAACTCGATTCGCGGATGACGGCAAAGCGCCCATTGCGGTTCTTTGCCTATGGAATCGGCGTCGTCGAAGGGATCGAACCACCCGATACCCATGCAGCGCAACTCGATTGGCTGGCCGCGCTCGGATTCCCGGTCGATTCACATCGGTGCATCACCCGCGGCGCCGAAGGATTGATGCAGTACTACACCGCCACCCAATCGATGCGACATGGTCTGCCATTCGACATCGATGGCGTCGTCTATAAGGTGAACGCGGTTCGGCAGCAGCGCGAGCTTGGTTTTGTCGCGCGGGCGCCGCGTTTTGCGATCGCTCACAAGTTTCCCGCGGAGGAAGCGACCACGGTGGTCGAGTCGATCGACGTCCAAGTGGGGCGCACCGGTGCAATCACCCCGGTGGCCCGCCTGCGCCCGGTGTTCGTTGGCGGTGTCACCGTAACGAATGCCACGCTGCACAACGAAGATGAAATGCGCCGCAAGGACATTCGGATCGGCGATACCGTGATGGTGCGGCGCGCGGGCGACGTCATTCCGGAGGTCGTGACCATCGTGCCGGAGAAGCGCCCGTCCGATGCGCGCATGTTCGCGATGCCGGTCGCGTGTCCGATATGCGGATCCGCGGTCGTGCGCTTGCCCGATGAGGCGGTCGCGCGATGCACCGGCGGGCTGATCTGCGCGGCCCAGCGAAAGCAAGCCTTGCTGCATTTCGCGTCGCGCCGGGCGATGGACATCGAAGGGTTGGGTGAGAAGCTGGTCGATCAGTTGGTTGACGGCAATCTCGTGCGTACACCGGCGGATCTTTATCGTCTCGATCTTGCAGCGCTTGCCGGGCTCGATCGCATGGGAGAGAAATCAGCGCAGAACGTGCTGGATGCGATCAAGAATTCAAAGGACACCACGCTCGCCCGCTTCATCTATGGTTTGGGGATCCGCAATGTCGGGGAAGCCACTGCCAAGGACCTCGCGTTGCATTTTGGCGCCCTCAATCCGCTAATGGATGCCGACGAGGCTGCCCTCGAAGCAGTGCAAGATGTGGGGCCGATCGTTTCGATGTCGATCCGGCGATTCTTTACCGAGCCGCAGAATAGAGCGATCATCGATGGCCTGCTCAAAGCGGGCGTCGGTTGGCAGGAAGGTCCATCGAAGTCAGCGTCCGGGAGCGGTAATTTGACCGGAAAAGTGTTTGTCCTGACCGGTACACTGCCGCGACTGAGCCGTGATGAAGCACGCGCGCTCATCGAGGCCAACGGTGGCAAGGTGACTGGTTCGGTTTCCCGCAAGACACACTATGTGCTTGCCGGCGCCGATGCAGGCGCGAAGCTCGCCAAGGCTGAAGAGCTCGGGGTCGCAATCATCAACGAAGACGACCTGCAGCGAATCCTTGCAGGGCAATGAAGCAGCCCGGCTCGGCGACCCCTCAACATTGGACCTTCCCATGACCCGAAAAATTCGCAAGGCGGTATTCCCCGTCGCCGGATTTGGCAGCCGATTCCTGCCGGCAACCAAGGCCAGCCCCAAAGAGATGTTGCCGATCGTCGACAAGCCGCTTATTCAATACGCGGTCGAGGAGGCGGTCGCCGCAGGCTTGACCGAGATGGTATTCATTACCGGGCGGCATAAGCGTGCGATCGAAGATCATTTCGACAAGGCCTACGAGATCGAGACCGAGCTTGCGGCACGCGGCAAGAACGAACTGCTGGAATCGATCCGATCGATCATTCCAAAACACGTGACCTGCATCTACATCCGCCAACCGGATCAACTTGGGCTGGGTCACGCGGTGCTTTGCGCGCGTTCGGTAATCCAGGACGAGCCCTTTGCGGTGATCCTCGCGGACGATCTGATCGATTCGAAAACGCCCGCCTTGGCGCAGATGACCGCCGCCTACGAGAAAACCGGCGCATCGCTGCTCGGTGTCCAGGAGGTTCCCCGCGAGCAGACTCGCCAATATGGAATCGTGAAAACAACCCCCATTGATGCGCGCATGGAACGCATCCTCTCGATGGTCGAGAAGCCGCGTCCGGAAGATGCACCGTCGAACCTCGCGGTGATCGGGCGCTACATTCTGAGTCCGAAGATCTTCTCGTTCCTTGAGCGAGGCAAGCCCGGGGCCGGGGGCGAGATCCAGCTAACGGATGCGATCGCGGCGTTGCTCCGTGAGGAAGCCGTCCTCGCGTATCGCTTCGAGGGCACGCGGTACGACTGCGGGACAAAGTTAGGTTATCTCCAGGCTACCGTCGCGCTTGGCCTGAAGCATCCGGAAGTCGGAGCGGCGTTCGCTGAGTTTCTTGCCCGGGAAAATCGCCACGAACCTGTCGCGTTGTAAAGGGACAGCCCCGAATAGCACTTACACTTACTCAAGCGAATCAGGGGATTGACCGTTCGCCCTGAGCCTGTCGAAGGGTGAATGCCGGAGCGTCCGCGAGCGGACGATCGCCCGCCTTCGACAAGCCTGCGCTACCCTTCGACAGGCTCAGGGCGAACGGAGGCTTGAGCAGCGCACGTTAAGTGAGTGCTTTCGGACCTGCCCCCTCAATCCTCTCCGAGGATTGATTGGCGTCAGCCCACCACGCGCCTGGCACGGAGCGCATACAATTCCGGTCCTTCAACATCCGGGCGCCGGGCATGTCGGACATCGCAAAAGCGTGGAGCATCCTCGAAAGTGCGGAGCTTGTCTGTCCGGCCGAACGGGTCGAGCAGGCAATCGTCACTGTGGCGGCGGCGCTCACTGAACGATATCGCGATCGATTCCCCGTGGTGCTCTGCGTGATGAACGGGGCGATATTCTTCTGCGGCAAATTGATGGGCCTCCTGCGATTTCCGCTTACGCTCGATTATGTCCACGCGACCCGCTATGGCGCGGAAACGAGCGGTGGCATGGTGCATTGGCGGGTTGAACCGTCCGATGTCGTGCGGAACCGCGACGTCATCATCGTCGATGACATTCTTGATGCGGGCGTGACGCTTCGGGCCATCAAAGAAAAAGTCATGGCAGCGGGTGCCGCAACCTGCTCGATTGCGGTACTCACCAACAAACTCACAGGCGGTGACAAGCCGCTACGCGCGGACTTCGTCGGGCTCGATATTCCGGATCGGTTCGTCTTCGGATGCGGGCTGGATGTTAGCGGGTATTGGCGCAATCTGCCGGCTATCTACGCGGTGAAAGGCACTTGACGACCATGCTCGCAATCATCGGCGGTAGTGGCCTGTCGCGCCTGGCGACGCTTGAAGTAACCGAGCGCCGCGCCGCGCGAACGCCCTATGGCGAGCCGTCGGGCGCGCTGATGTTCGGGCAGATCGCAGGCAAGCCGGTGGTATTCCTCGCGCGTCACGGCTACGGGCATACGATCGCGCCGCACGAAGTCAACTATCGCGCGAACATCTGGGCGCTTCGCGATGCCGGTGCAACGCGGATCGTATCGGTTGCCTCGGTCGGTGGCATTCGCATCGACTTTGGTCCGGGTGTGCTGGTTGTTCCGCATCAATTGATCGACTACACGTGGGGCCGCGCGAGCACGTTTTTCGAAGGCCCCGACCAGCCGGTCACGCATATCGACTTCACGCATCCTTACTCGGAGACCGTCCGCAAAGCGCTTCTGCAAGCAGCGGCCGACTGCGGCGAGCGCGTATTCGATTCCGGTGTGTACGCTGCAACGCAGGGTCCGCGCCTTGAAACCGCGGCCGAGATCAATCGCCTTGAGCGGGACGGCGCGGATCTCGTCGGCATGACCGCGATGCCCGAGGCTTCGCTCGCACGCGAGCTTGGTCTGGAATATGGGGCGATTGCCGTCGTGGTCAACTACGCCGCCGGACGCGGCACCAGCGCAAGTGGCATCGATCTGGTGCAGATCGAGGCGGTATTGAAGCAGGCGATGGTACGTGTGCGCGGAATCATCGAAGCACTGCTTGCGCGAACATGATTCGACCGGTCCTCAAGATGGGCGATCCCATTCTGCTAACGAAAGCGGCGGCGGTGATGGCCTTCAACACGACCGCACTGCATGCGCTCCTTGCCGATATGCGCGACACCATGGCGCATCTCAACGGCGCGGGCATCGCGGCACCGCAGATCGGCGTGTCGCTGCAGGTCGTGATCTTCGGATGCGCATCGAACCCCCGTTATCCGGATGCACCGGCGGTGCCCGATACCGTGCTCATCAATCCGATTCTCGATCCGATCGGGAACGAGGAGGAAGACGGATGGGAGGGCTGTCTGTCGGTGCCCGGTATGCGCGGTTGGGTGCCGCGTTATCGGACGCTCCGTTATCGAGGGTTCGATCAATTCGGTGTGCCGATCGACCGAACGGTCGATGGTTTTCATGCGCGGGTCGTGCAACACGAGTGCGACCACCTGATAGGCGTCCTCTATCCCATGCGCGTGCGCGACCTCAGCCGATTCGGGTTCAACGAAGCGCTGTTTCCGGACGATGCGGTCGTTGATGAGTAGCATGCATCGTCGCGAATTTCTCCATCTGCTCGCCACCGCCGCGGCCGGCGGATTCCTGTTGGACCCGCGCGCGAGTTGGGCGCAGGGCGAGAAGCTCTACGATGTGCCGCGCTTCGGCAACGTGAGCTTGCTGCACTTCACCGATTGCCATGCGCAACTGCTGCCCACCTATTTTCGCGAACCCAATGTCAATCTTGGCGTCGCCGACGCACTAGGCAGACCACCACATCTCGTTGGGGAGTCGCTCCTCAAGCATTTCAACATTCGTCCGGCCTCACCCGAAGCGCACGCCTTCACGTATCTCGATTTCGCGAAAGCGGCGCAGACGTACGGAAAGGTCGGCGGCTTCGCGCATATGGCAACGCTCGTAAAGCGCCTGCGCGCAAGTCGTCCTGGTGCGCTGCTCCTCGACGGTGGCGATACCTGGCAAGGGTCGGCCACGGCGCTCTGGAGCAAAGGCCAGGATATGGTCGATGTCTGCAAACTGCTTGGCGTGAAAGTGATGACCGCGCATTGGGAATTCACGCTTGGCGCGGCGCGCGTGAAGGAAGTGGTCGAGCGGGACTTCAAGGGTCAGATCGATTTTCTGGCGCAGAACATCAAGACCACCGACTTCGAGGACCCGGTCTTTCCATCCCATGTTGTGAAGGAGATCAACGGCGTGCCGGTGGCCATCATCGGCCAGGCGTTCCCCTATACGCCGATCGCCAATCCGCGCTACTTCGTGCCCGAGTGGAGCTTTGGTATCCAGGACGAGAATCTGCAGAAAGTCGTCAATGAAGCGCGTGCAAAGGGCGTGCATGCGGTGGTGTTGCTGTCGCATAACGGCATGGATGTCGATCTGAAGCTGGCGACCCGTGTCCGCGGCATCGATGCGATTCTTGGCGGGCACACGCATGATGGCGTACCCGCTCCGGTGATCGTCAAGAATGCGGGCGGTCAGACCCTGGTGACGAATGCCGGATCAAACGGCAAGTACCTCGCCGTGCTCGATCTGGAAATCAAAGACAGGCGGGTGACCGACTATCGATATCGCCTCATGCCGATATTCGCGAATCTGCTGCCCGCCGATCCGGAAATGGACGCGTTGATCAAGCGCATCCGCGCTCCCCACCAGGCGAAGCTCGAGGAAAAACTCGCCGTCAGTGAAGGCCTGTTGTATCGGCGCGGCAACTTCAACGGCACGCTCGATCAGATGATTCTCGATGCGTTGATGGAGGTAAAGGGCGCCGAGATAGCGTTCTCGCCCGGATTTCGTTGGGGCACGACGATCCTTCCCGGTCAGGCCATCACCTTCGAGCACGTCATGGATCAAACGGCCATCACCTATCCGTTCACGACCGTATCCGAAGTCACCGGCGAAGCGCTCAAGGCAATTCTGGAAGACGTGGCGGACAACCTGTTCAATCCCGATCCGTACTACCAGCAGGGCGGGGACATGGTGCGGGTCGGCGGAATGACCTATGCGTGTGACATCAATGCCAAGGCGGGCGGGCGCATCAGCGACATGCGTCTTGCCGACAAGCCGATCGAAGCCGGCAAACGCTACAAGCTCGCGGGCTGGGCGCCCGTTTCAGAGGATGCCCGGAACGCCGGCGGTGAACCGGCATGGGAGGTCGTTGCCAAGTACCTGCGGTCAAAGAAAACGCTCGCGCCGCCAAAGCTCAATCTTCCCAGGGTGAACGGTGCGAGCGGCAATCCCGGGATGGTGGTCTGATCGCTCTGCTACTTCATTCGCTTGATCAAAAAATTGTAGACCGCGCCGTCCTGCGCGGATGAGACCAGTTCGTGTCCCGTCTGCCGGCAGAATGCCTGGAAATCCTTGACCGACCCCGGATCGGTCGCGAGAATTTCAAGCAGGCCGCCCACCTGGATTTCACCGAGCGCGCGTTTTGCCTTGATGATCGGCAGCGGGCAGTTCAGGCCCTTGGTGTCCAAAATCTTGTCGGCCATCTGGATATCCTCAGTGATGTGATTGAACGAGCAGATCCGGGTGCTGCGTAATCCGCTTGACGGGCGGGTATTAGAAGTTCTTAATATGTGCAGATTGGAATACTTCAGTTCGTCCGTGTCAAGCCGGACGGGAAATGTTGATCCTGCCGGAACATGATCGATAGAAATCTCTCGCCGGTGTTCGTGGGCCACGAAATGTATGGGCTTGCCGGCTACGGGCCCAATCATCCGCTTGGCATCCCGCGTGTGGGTCCGGTCATGGCGTTGTGCGCGGCCCTCGATTGGTTGTCGCCAGGCGAATATCGAGTGAGCCCATGTGCCAGTGAAGAGGAACTTGGCTGGTTTCAGACGCCGGACTACATCCGTGCGCTTCGCGAGGCGTCCGCGCGCGGCAAGGTCGAGATCGCGGATCGCACGCGTTATGCCATTGGCACCATGGAGAATCCGCTCTTTCCCGGCGTATTCGAGCGCGCGGCCACAAGCGTCGGCGGATCGCTTCTCGCTGCGGCAATGGCCCTTGAAGGGCGGATTGCTTACCATCCCGCCGGCGGTACGCATCATGGCCGCCCCGATCGCGCGAGTGGATTCTGCTATTTCAACGACCCCGTCTTTGCGATCCTCAAGTGCTTGCGAGGCGGCGTCGAGCGGGTTCTCTATGTCGATCTGGATGCGCACCATGGCGATGGTGTGCAGGCCGCGTTCGAACGCGATCCGCGGGTGCTCATGATCTCGATCCATGAGGCGGGACGCTGGCCACACACCGGCGCGGTGACCGATACCGCAGACGGCCGAGCATGCAATCTGCCGGTTCCCCGCGGGTTCCATGATGGCGAGCTCGGGCTCCTGATCGGCGAGGTTGTACTGCCTCTTGCTGCGCAATCGAATCCGGGCGTGATCGTTTTGACGTGCGGGGCCGACGCGCTTGCTGGTGATCCGCTTTCGTCCATGAATCTGTCGAATGCGGCGTTGTGGTCGGCGGTGACAAGGCTCGCGGATTGCTCTCCGGCTGTGGTGGTGCTGGGCGGCGGCGGATACAACCCCTGGACGGTGGCGCGTTACTGGACCGGCTTGTGGGCACGGCTGAGCGGCCGAGCGATTCCCGCATCGTTGCCCGAAAACGCTCAGGCCATACTCCGTGCACTATGCTGCGATCTGATCGACGACGATGAAGTGCGGGCGGAATGGCTGACGACGCTCGCCGATCCGCCGACCGATGGAAAGATTCGCGAAGAAATCATTGCGTTGCGAGAAGCCATACGGCCGCTCGTTGATCGTGAGGCATGGCAGTCGTTCGGCGTGCGGCCTGCTGAGCTTTCGAGGGCAGACCGGGTGATCTCGTGAACGCAGCAGGTAGGAACAGCTAGGAGAGCGGTTGGATGGACGAACTGTCAACGAGGTTGGTGGTGTCGATCGCGGGCGGGGTGATCGGCGCGGTGTTCGGATTCATCGTGGAGCGCACGAACTTTTGCACCATGGGCGCGATCTCCGATGCCGTCGCAATGAGCGACTACCGGCGGGCCCGTGCGTGGGCGCTCGCGATCGCCGTGGCGATCGTTGGCACGCAAGGGCTGCAACTCGCCGGTTGGGTGGATCTGCAGAAATCGATCTATCTCGGATCAAGCCTTGGCTGGCTCGGCGCGGTGATAGGTGGGCTGATGTTCGGCTTCGGCATGACGCTTTCCGGCGGCTGCGCAAGCCGCAACCTGGTGCGGTTCGGCGCGGGTGATGTGCGTTCGCTCATCGTGCTGGTCGTGTTGGGCATCTTCGCGTACATGACCTTGCGGGGTTTGATCTCACCGCCGCGTGTCGCGCTGGAAGGCGCCACGAATATCGATCTCGCAGCGAGCTTGTTCAAGTCTCAGGGGATTCCGGAACTGCTGGCCGGGACCGCGGGTCTGTCGCTCGTGGTGGTCCGAGTGGTTGCCACCCTTGTGGCCGCCGCGCTGTTACTGTGGTTCTGCTTCAAGGATGCCGACTTTCGCGAATCGCCGATGCACATCGTCTCCGGTGTCGGTGTGGGGCTGGTCGTGGTCGCCGGCTGGTGGGTGACTGGTGTGCTGGGGTTCGACGAGTTCGAGCCGACCCGGCCCGCTTCGCTCACCTATACGGCACCGGTCGGCAACGCGCTCGTCTATCTCATGACCTTTACCGGTGCCACGATCGATTTCGGTATTGCGAGCGTGTTCGGAGCGATCGCCGGTGCCTACGTTTCAGCGCTCCTGCGCAAGAGTTTCAGCCTCGCGGGCTTTGCCGATCGCAGTGATTTGTTCCGCAACCTGAGCGGTGCCGCGCTGATGGGTGTAGGCGGTGTCATGGCGCTTGGGTGTACCGTGGGGCAGGGACTCTCCGGCATCTCGACACTTTCGCTGGGTTCACTGCTCGCGCTTGCAAGCGTGATCACCGGCGGCGTGTTCGGCATCAAATATCTCGAAAGCCAGATCACGTAACGGCCGACGCAGTCGTAGAAAATGTACAGGGTCGTTTGGGATGGAGTGTTGACATGAGCTGGTTGGACCAGATGCAAGCCATCGAGGAGTTGGAGGACGCTGCTTTCGATGCCTCGCTGGTTGCCGCGTTTGAAGGGCGGTCCGGCACCACGGTCGGTCGGCCGATCCGATTTTCCACGCCGACATTCAAGTCGTATTCAAGCTGCGATGTGGCCGGCTGCGGCAAGAACAGCTTTCCGGCGTTCTCGATCACCGCCGGCGGTTGTGCGCTCATGTGCGATCACTGCCAGGCGAAAATCCTTGAGCCGATGATTCCCGCCACCAGTCCGGAGCAGTTCGAGCGCACGGTACGCGAGATGATCGCGACGCAGGACCTGCAGGGCTTTCTCCTGTCCGGCGGATCCAACCGCAGAAACGAAGTCCGCTATGAGCGCTATTTTCCCGCCATCGAGCGATTGAAACACGATCATCCCCACATAAAGATCGCACTGCATTCGGCATTGCTCGATGCGCCGCGCGCCAAACAGATGGAGTCGGCGGGCGTCGATACTGCGATGATGGATGTCATCGGTGCCGAGGCCACCATCCGCGAGGTCTATCACCTCGATCGATCGGTCGATGACTTCGAGGCAACGCTCGCCGCGCTCACCGCCACGCGCATGCAAGTCGTGCCGCATATCGTGATCGGCTTGCACTACGGCCGGCTCCTCGGTGAGCCGAATGCGCTCGACATCGTGAGCCGGCATCCGATCCACTCGCTCGTGCTCGTTGTCGTCATGCCGTTCTACGCAAAGCCCGGGACGTTTGCGACACCTGCGACGAGCGATGTCGGCCGCGTGTTTCTCGAAGCGCGCGAACGGCTTCCCGATCGCGAGGTGCTGCTGGGCTGTGCGCGTCCACCGGGCATGCATCGACGCGTGACCGATGCTTACGCAGTCATGGCGGGTCTCGATGGCATCGCTTTCCCGGCCGATGGCATGCTGGCGGTGGCCGGTTCCATCGGACGCGCCGCCCTGCAGGAACACGCCTGCTGCTCGATCAAGACGGGGCGTTCGATCAAGTTGCATCCGCGCATGGGGGCTCGCGTGTGAGCAACACGATCGCCACCGATGTGTTGGTGCTGGGCCTGGGTCCGGCCGGTGCGTGCGCGGCGCGCCAAGCGGCGGAGCAAGGTTGTCGGGTCATTGCGGTTGACCGTAAGCGGGTGGCCGGCCGGCCGGTGCAATGCGCCGAATTCGTGCCGGCCATGATCGGCATGGATGTGGCGGATCTTTCCGCATCGATCGCGCAGCCGATCCGGTCGATGGTGACAACGATCGAAGACGAACGTCCCGACGTTCACTCTAACTTTCCAGGACAGATGCTCGATCGTGCCGCATTCGATGCCGCGCTCGTGCGGCGTGCGGTGGCGGCTGGGGCCGAGTGCCGACTCGGTTCGATGGTGCGCGCGCTGACGCCCGAGGGCATCGTGGTGCTTGCTGACGGTACCAGGATTGCCGCGCAGGTCTTGATCGGTGCGGACGGTCCCCGCTCCTTGGCCGGGCGCGCGATCGGCGCGATGAACACCGCGCAAGTCGAGACGCGGCAGCTAACCGTCCCGCTCAATGCGGCGTATGAGGCGACGGATATTTTTCTGGCCGCGGGCATTGTCGGCGGCTATGGCTGGGTGTTTCCAAAGGGCCATCTCGCCAATCTGGGCGCTGGTGTCGACCCCGCGCAGCGCGGCCGGCTCAAGGATATCGTCGCGAATCTTCATCATGAACTCGTGATGAGCGGGCGCGTGGGCGCCGCGATCCTCGGGCTGACTGGTGGACTCATTCCGGTCGGTGGCATGTTGAAGCCATGGGGCATGCTTGGTACGCGCTTGGTTTTGCTCGCCGGCGATGCGGCGGGACTCACCAATCCGGTGACTGGTGCGGGCATCACCGCGGCCGTGACGTCCGGGAAAATTGCCGGCGAGTGGGCGGCATCGCATCTTGCTGGCGCCGCCGCGGCCGGTGCCGACTACGAAGAAGAAATCGCCAGCCTCTACAAGGTTGCACTCGACCGCGCGGTCGCGCGACGCGCCGAGCTTGCCAAGGCGTATCGCCTTGGGGGCGCGCCAAGCCCTGCGGCGCTGCGGCGCGGTTGGATTGCCTACCCCGAATACTGGAAACGACCCATCAACCAACCGAGCGAGCGACACCATGAGCTGCTATCGACCTGAGACGACCGAGGCTCCGGACGCCGCCACGACGCTCGATTTCAACCCGAGCGCGCTGATGCAGCCGCGCATACCGAGCGAGGCGCCGAAAGATCTGCGCAACGGCGCGCGCGTGAAAGGCAACGACGTCGCGCCGCAAGGGGTGTATCTCCCCAACTACAACATCCTCACGCCGCATATGCGCTCGCCCGAGTATGTGCAGATGTCAACCGCGGCGGCGATCACCCTTGGCATCACGCGAGGGCGGATGTATCGCTGCGAATGCACGCGTTGCCTCAATCTCTTGCTCACCTATCCAGAAGGGTGTCGCGCGAACTGCGCCTACTGCGGGCTCGCCCGGCATCGCGAAGCCGAACGCGACTACGCCGATCGCAACTTCATTCGCGTGGACTGGCCGGCGGTGCCGCTCGATACGACGATCGATATCGTGGCGAAATCAGGCGACGCGACGCCGTTTCATCGCATGTGCATTTCGATGATCACGCATCCCCGCTCCGACGACGATGCGGTCACGGTGCTCAAGCGCTGGACCGATCGAATCGATCCATCGACCCTTCCGGTCTCGATTCTCTCCAATCCGACCACCATGACACGATCGGATGTGCAGCGCATGCGCGATCTTGGTGCCGATATCTTTACCGTCGCGCTCGATGCGGCCACGCCCGAGATTTTTGATCGCACCCGCGGCAAGGGCGTTGCCTCGCCGCATACCTGGTCCAAGTATTGGGAGATTCTGCTGGCCGCGCGCGATATTTTCGGCCGCGAGAAATTCGGCGCGCACATCATCGTCGGCATGGGCGAGACGGAGCATGACGTGCTCGTGCTGGTGCAGCAATTAGTCGATCTTGGTGGGCATAGCCACATGTTCTGCTTTTTCCCCGAGAAGGGCTCGCTGATGGATCATCTGCCCGCCACCCCACGCGACCAGTGGCGCCGGGTGCAATTGGCGCGCTACCTGATCGACTATCGCGGTGTACGGGTCGATCAGATGAAGTTCGATGCGCACGGTCGCGTGATCGCCTTTGGCATGGCGCAGGGCGAGGTCGATACCATCATCGATGAAGGCATTGCGTTTCGCACCTCGGGCTGTCCCGGCAAGTTTCGTGAAGATGTTTCCGCATGCGATCGCCCGTACGGCGATTCGCCGCCATCCAACATCGCAAGCTTTCCGTTTCAGCCGAACAAGGCGGATGTGCGCAAGATTCGCCGCCAGATCCGGATCGTCGAGCGAAAGCATTGAGCCGTGGGTAAGCCCTTTCGCGTGATCGATACCGGCCTTCGCGACGGCCGCCGCCAGATCGCCTTCGACCAGGCGCTGATCGATAGCCATCAAGCGGGAAAAATTCCCGACACGATCCGCTTCCTGCGCTTTCCGCGGACCGTGCTGATCGGCCGGCACCAAGCATTGTCGCGCGAGATCAAGCTCGAACATTGCCGCGCGCACGGTATTCGCGTGGTGCGTCGGATCACCGGCGGCGGGGCCCTTTACTTTGACGATGGGCAACTCGGTTGGGAACTTGTTTTTCACCGCGCCACCCTTGGGATCGTGTCGCTGGGCGATCTTGCGCGGGCGATTTGCGAAGGGGCTGCCCTGGGGCTTGCCAAGCTCGGCGTCGCCGCCAAGTACCGCCCGCGCAATGACATCGAAGTCGATGGCCGCAAGATCAGCGGCACCGGTGGTTTTTTCGACGGCGATACCTTGTTCTATCAGGGCACCGTGCTGATCGACATGAATCCGGCCGATATGCTGGCCGCGCTCAACGTTCCCGAAGCGAAACAGGTGACCCGGCCGCTCGATGCGGCGGCACAACGGGTGGTGACCTTGAAGGAGTTGCTGGGTGTTGCGCCGCCGATCGAGACGATCCAGGCGGCGTTGCTCGCCGGTTTCGCCGAGCGGCTCGACATCACGCCGGTGGCGGGCGCAATCACTGCTGCGGAGGAATCCCTTGCCACGCTGATTCACGACAATGAAATCGGCACCGACGCATTTGTTGCCGAGATCGACGATCCGGGCGCGGGCGAAGGCGTGCGCGCCGGTAGTCATACGAGTCCGGGCGGAACGATCACCGCCTACGTTCGCCGTGAGGGGCCGCGCGAGGAACGCATTCGCGAAGTGCTCATCACCGGTGATTTCTTCGTGACGCCACCGCGTACGGTTCTCGACCTTGAAGCCGCATTGCGCGGCGCGGCTGTCGTCGATGCGGGTACGGTCATCGAGCGGTTTTTCGCCGCGGCAAAGGTTGGGCTCATGACGGTAACGCCAACCGATATTCGCACCGCGGTGGACGCGGCGATATCAGCAAGTCCGCACCGTCAGCCGACCCCATGACAATCGCCGATGCCGTGGACCGGCGATGAAGCTCCTGCACGTCGTCCAGCACACCTCTGCTGAATTTCTCGGCATGATCGAGGACCACCTCGAAGGGCGTGGTATTCGGTTCAAGTACTACCGGCCGTTCACCGAGGGGGGCGTGCTGCCCGAACGCGATCTGGTGCAAGATGGTTTGGTTCTGCTGGGTGGTGGTCCATGGGGCAGCGCCGGCGGCCGCGATCTGCCGACGCTCAAGCAAGAAGTGGCGCTGGCGCATGCCGTTCTGATGCGCGGGTGGCCGGTCATCGGCATCGGCTTGGGGGCGCAAATCCTCGCCATCGCAGCCGGCGGGCGATCCGACCCCACGCCCCTCATGTTCGAGGTGGGCCGCGCACACCGGACTTCACCCGATGCCCTGGACGGATACCTCCCCGACGAATTTCCGTTTGCCCGTTACATGCGCGATTGGCCGGTGCCGCCCGATTACGCCACCGTGCATGCGGTGGACGGACAGTCGCGGCCGGTGCTCTGGCAGCTTGGGCCGTCCGCGTTCGGCTTCGTCGGTCATCCTGGGCTAAAGGTCGCGATGATCGAGGATCTCATCATGGAGTTTGACGAGAGCGTCGCCGATCCGGCGCCGATGCTCGGCAGGCTCCGTGGCGAGCAGCGGGCGATCGAAGACGCGCTGGTGCCGATCATGACCGGTCTCGTGCGACGCGCCGGGTGGATGGAGAACGGACTCGGGGGTTGCTAAATGAGCGCTTTTGCATATACTCACATACTTGGGTTTGGGCAATCACCTGATCGGTGCTGGCGCGAGTCCATCGGAAGGGTAGAAGGGTAGAAGGGTAGTCACGCAGATCGTCGTTCGCGTCGCACGAAATGGTGGAGACAAATGCCCAAGAAACTCGTGATCGTGATGGCCAACACCGACCCCCGCCATGGCGAGGAGCTTGGCGCGCCGATATTTCAGGCCTCGGTCGCCGCGGCGATGGAATACGAAGTCGATGTGATCTGCACCGCCACCGCCGGGCAGCTCATGAAGAAAGGCGTGGCCGAAAAACTCTTCGTGAAAGTGGGCTCGCCCAAGTCGGTCTATGACTTCATCAAGGACGCGCATGAGGCCGGGGTCAAGTTCTATAGCTGCTCGCCGAATCTCGATCTGTTCGATATGAAGCAGGAAGATCTGATTCCGGAGTGCAGCGGCATCATCGGTGGCGCGCATCTCATCGAGCAGATCATGGAAGAGGACTGCAAGGTTCTCACCTACTGATTCAGGTGATCACGATGGCGCATACGACCTCCACACGCGTCCAAGAGCATATCGGCGATCCGGTCTCCGAGGCGCCTCCTGTCGCGCGCGAAAAACTCGAGGAGATTTTCAAGGACATCCAGTCCGATCTGCGCTACGACCACGAGCTGAACGGCTGCCTCAATTGCGGTATATGCACCGCCACCTGTCCGGCCGCGCACTATTACGACTTCAGCCCGCGCGAGATCGTCCAGTTGCTGTGGACCGAGAATCTCGAAGGTATCCACGATGCGATGCAGGAGAAGATCTGGGCCTGCGCCCAGTGCTACACCTGCGCGGCGCGCTGCCCATTCGGAAACTCGCCGGGCGGATTGATCATGCTGATGCGGGAGACCGCGATCAAACATGAAATGCAATCGGCGAAAAACGTGTTACGGCCGTTCAGCCGCGTCATGCTGAAGTTGATCTCGACCGGCAACCAGCTCGCCCCGGACATGATCAACAAGGAGCACTTCGCCGACTGGGGTCCGAACATCTCCAAGGTCGATGCGCCGCTCAAGCTGCTGCGCAAGGCGATCCCGATGCCCACGCTCAACACGACCGCAACCGCGTGGGAAGTGAACCTCAAGACCTCGATCGAGCTCTACACGATTTGGGAGGAGACGGGCGTGCTGAAACAGCTCGAGGGGATCGACGAGAACCTCTTCGACGTAATCACCGACATCATGGATGAGAAGCGCGAGGATTGGAAAGACTTCCTCGCCGACCAGGAAGACGAAGCGGACGACGCGTGAATGGCGTTCAAATCCGACCGCTACGGCAATTGACACGTGAAGGAGATCGACATGACGGCTCGTAACGAACCCGGTGAACGCTTCACCGGCCACGGTTCAGAATGGCGCGACACGAAGCTCTCGCCCGACGATGCAAGAACAGCGACTTCCTGGGTTGAGCAAAAGGTCGATCGGCGCTCGATGCTCACCAATAAAGACCGCGTCGAAGATGTTCGCGACGTCATGTGGCAGCTGGAAAAAGAAGGCGAGATCGTCGTTCATCGGGTCACCGACGAACACGAACCGATCACCGTGAAGACGCTGTACGGCTGGGACAAGAAAATCCCGTCACGCCGGCTGTGGCATCACAAGTCGTGCGGCCAGTGCGGCAATATTCCGGGCTATCCGGTGTCGTTGCTTTGGCTCATGAACAAGCTCGACGTTGAATACCTGGACGAGACCGATCAGACCTCGTGCACCGCATGGAACTATCATGGTTCGGGCATCGGCAATCTGGAAAGTCTGGCGGCCGTGTTTCTGCGCAATTTCCACCAAGCCTATGTGGCGGCCAAGGCACAGGGGTTGCCGGCGGGCTACTACTATCCGCTCGTCCATTGCGGAACATCGTTCGGCAACTATAAAGAGGTGCGGGGCTATCTCCTGCACTCGGCGACGCTTCGCGAGCGCGTGCACAAGATCCTTGCCAAGCTCGGACGTCTGGTCGACGGCAAGCTTCTGATCCCCGAGGAAGTCGTCCATTATTCGGAGTGGTTGCATGTCATGCGCGATCGCATTGCAGCCAAGCAGGAGATCGATTGCAGCAGCATTCGCGCCACCATTCACCCGGCGTGCCACGTCTACAAGATGGTGCCCGAGGACGCGATCTACGACGATGCGATCCTGGGCGGCAATCGCCTGGCGGTGTCAACCGGCATCATGCAAACGCTCGGTACGCAGGTGATCGACTATTCCACCTGGTACGACTGTTGCGGTTTCGGCTTTCGTCACATCATCTCGGAGCGCGAATTCACGCGCTCGTTCGCCATCGATCGCAAGATCCGCGTCGCCGTCGAAGAAGCACATGCCGATGTGATGATCGGCCATGACACCGGCTGCATCACCACCCTCGACAAGAATCAGTGGATCAGCAAAGCGGTCGGCAAGCCGCTCGAGCTGCCGGTGATGGCGGATTGCCAATTCGCCGCGCTTGCGTGCGGTGCGCATCCCTACAAGATCGTCCAGTTGCACTGGCACGCATCGGCAACCGAATCGCTGATGGAAAAGATCGGCATCGACTGGCGCGCGAAGAAAGCCGAGTTCGAGGGTTATCTCGAGCAGATCAAGACCGGCAAGCAGGAGAATCTCTACGATCCGCGGCGCATGATCACCTCAGGCCCCGGCTACATCCGGATCGAGAAACGCGCCTGATGAATAAGCCAATCCTGGTCGTTGGTGCGGGGCCCGCCGGACTCGCCGCGGCGCATGCGCTGGCAATGATCGGCCAACGAGCCGTTCTGGTCGAGAAGGAGCAGCGGCTGGGCGGTGCGCCGATCCTGTCCGGCTACGCCAAGCTCGTGCCTTCCGACGAGTGGGCGAAGGATGCCATTGGCGGCATGGTGAACCGCGTCGAAGGCAACCCGCTCGTAACCATTCAGCGCGGTTGCACCGTGACCGACCTCGTGGGTGGCCCCGGCGCATTTCGCGTCAGTCTTTCCAATGGCCAATCGAGCGAATGCGGCGCGGTGATCCTCTGCACCGGATTCACGCACTTCGACTCGGTGAACAAGCCGGAATGGGGTTTTGGCACGTTTCCCGATGTGGTGACGACCACGCAGGTCGAGCAGATGCTCTCCTCCGGAAAAGGCGTGCGCTGTCCATCCGATGGCCGCAAGCCCGAGCGCGTCGCGATCCTTCTCTGCGTGGGATCGCGCGATCGACAGATCGGTCGCGAGTGGTGCTCGAAGATCTGCTGCACGGTGTCCTCGAACATCGCGATGGAAATTCGCGAGGAGCTGCCGAACTGCCATGTGTACATCTACTACATGGACATCCGTACCTTCGGACTCTACGAGACCAAGTACTACTGGCGAAGCCAGGAAGAGTTCAAGGTCAAGTACATCAAGTCGCGCATCGCGGAGGTCACCTCGGATGGCAAGCGCTTGATCATCAAGGGCGAGGACACCTTGGTCAAGCGGCCGATCACCATTCCATTCGATATGGTCGTGCATGCGATCGGCATGGACCCCAACCTCGACAACAAGCGGTTGTCGAACATCTTTGGCATTGCGCTGGAGCCGCATGGGTTCATCGGCAGGGGGAGCGCATACGGATCGCTTGGTGAGACGTCGCGGCCGGGCATCTTCGTGGCCGGTGCCGCGACCGGGCCGGAGACGATCGACGATTCGATCGCACAAGCGAAGGCCGCGGCGATCGCCGCCTTCGGTCTCTTGCAGCAGGGCGCCTTCGCCTCCGCTGCGGTCGGATAGACAGATTCCACCGATGGCACGAACGGCGGCTTCGCAGCTTCCGGCAGGCCCGGAGCTAGAGCGTCCGCGCCTCGAGCTGAGCGGGCGGAAGTTGACCAACGCCTTCGAGCGGCTTGTCGATGGCACCGAAGACCACGGCGGCATCGAGCGGCACGTCGATGCATTGAAGCTCAAGTCAGAGGTCTTTCAACACGCGCTGGGCGAGGGCCGCGAGACCACCCTCGAGGAATTCAAGGTGCTCTGTGCGCTGATGCCCTCGGTGCGGCGACGCATCGGCGCGCACCTCGCGAATCCGCAATTTCAGGCGATGCGAGCAAGTATCGCGGGTCTATTGGTCGGGATCGCGGACACTCGCCAGACCGATGCGCGCGTCACCGCGTTTTGCGCGTCCTTCCCCGACGATCGCGCGCATCGCTGGGTGCGTGATCTTGCTGCTGAAATCCTCCACTATGTCGATCCCGAGCGCTATCCGTTGATGAGCCGCTGGGTGTGGGATGCGCGCACCAACACCGGAGCGCTTCGCGAAATCTGGCATGCCGAGGACATCGACCGGATCGTCATCGACATCCCCGATCGCTATGGAACCTTCGTGATGTTGCGCGAAGAGCTGTCCCAGTTCCTCACGCAGAACGGTGTGTTTCGCGATGTGATGCAGTATGTGGATCTCCTCACCGCGCAGATCTATGGCGATTATGTGAGCGAGCAGGGAAGCGACTATCTGCGCGCGAGTTTCAACACGCCATCCGATCCGTTGCAGTACACCCGGCGCCTGTTGGGCCTGGATGGGGTGGATGCGAAGGGCCGGACCCGCCTGAAGGCGGCCGATGGCAAAGCGGTCGTCATCGAAGACCTCAAATTGGCAAATCAAATCGAGCCGCCCAATGCCCATCCATGAGCAATCGCTGATCCGTCCGGAGAATCTCACGACGCACGAGAAGCTCGAGATCGACGGCGTCGACGTCTCCGGTCATTGGAGTACCTTCATCCAGTCGCGGGTGATCACCGACTACAACGAAAAGATCGAAGAAGAGATCTCCGCGTTGCCGGGCGGGGAGCACATCAATCGCTGCTGGCAGTGCGGATCCTGCACCAATTCATGCACCGTGCACGCGGTGAACGAGAATTTCAATCCGCGTTACTGGATCTATCTCATTCGCACCGGCATGGAAGCGGAGCTGCTTCGCGACAAGGACATCATCTGGCAATGCGTGTCGTGCAACAAGTGTACGTATGCGTGTCCGCGCGACGTTTTTCCCGAGGGCGTGATGAAGGCCACCGCCCACTGGCTTGAGCTGAAGGGCCACACCCAGAAATCGAAGTCCACCGTGTTCGATGAGGTCTTCACCGAACAGGTGGTGTCAACCGGCAAGATTGAAGAAGGCCGCATCATCCGCGGTTTCTTCGCACGCACCGCACAGCCGCTTCTGCAGGCGTGGCTGGTTGAGATGGTGCGGCGCGTGGCGCCGCGGTTGCCATTCAAGCAAGGACTGATGATGGGACTTGCCGCGCTGTTCCGGCCGCGCACCCGTGGTTGGAAGCGGGCGGGAGCCGCGATCAGCGAGTACGTCGCGGAGGAAAAGATCAAGCAGCATCGTGCGCTCGGCCTCGATCAGCTTATCGATGCAGCCAAACGCGAACTCGACGATCAACCGAGGCGCGCATAGCGCTTGACCGAAACGGGAGCAGGCAATGGCGGATTCTCCGACCAAGGACAGGAAGTACCAGCGCGTCGCGTATTACCCCGGCTGTGCGCTGGAAGGCACGGGTCACGCCTACAACAGCTCGACCAAGGCGGTGGGCAAGGCGCTCGGGCTTGAGCTGGACGAGGTGAAGAACTGGAATTGCTGTGGCGCGATGGAAGTGAAGAACGTCGATCCCAAGATCCAGACGTATCTCTCTTCGCGTGTGATGTCGATCGCCGCGAACGAGATGCAGGCGAAGGTGGTGATGGCGCCCTGCAACGGCTGCTATCACAACCTGAAGAAAGCCGAATACGATCTGTCGCACGATGAAGGATCGCGCGAAGTGGTCGATCGCATTTCACGCAAGGCGGGCCACAAGACGTATCAGGCCGGCCAGCTCGAGACGATCCACGCACTCGACTGGATCAAACACGGGATCGGCGAGGAGGAGTTGAAGCGGCGCGTCCGCAACTCGCTCAAGGGCTTGAAGGTCGCCAACTACTACGGATGCATGTACACCCGGCCGCGACATATCTTTCCGGAGAAAGACCAAGGCGCGGGCACCGAATCCACCTCGCAACCGCACTTCATGGATGATCTTCTGGCCGCGGCCGGGGCGGTCAATGTCGATTTCCCGTTGAAGACCGCGTGCTGCGGCGGTGCGCACACCCTCTCCGACAGCGATATTTCGACCAAACTCGTGCTCAACATCCTTCGCGCCGCGGAGGCCGCCGGCGCCGATGTGATCGCCACCGAATGCCCGACCTGTCACTCCGGGCTCGAGATGCATCAGGTGCGTGCAGAGAAGGTGTTAGGCAAGAAGACCACGGTGAGAATGATGTACTTCACCCAGCTCCTCGGCGTCGCGCTCGGCCTGTCGCCGCGCAAGGTCGGGGTCCACGAGAACGTCTCGGACGGCGGTGGACTGCTGAAGGAAAAGGGGATCGCGTGAGATCGCTTGCGCAAATCGACGAGGCACTCGAGGGCTTCAAGCCGTTGGACGAAGCCATCGCGGGGGCGCGACTTCTCGTCGGGCTCGCCGAAGATGTCCTGGCGCATTGGGCCATTGGACGGCATGAGGCGCCTACGACCGACGAACGCGAAGGATTTAGGCTGTTGGCCTTGCATCGGCAGGGTGCGCACGGCGAACCCAGCTTCAATGCGTGTCGCGAAACGTGCCGCGAGATCGCGTATCACTACAACCTGCTGTCCCTGCAGGCGAACGTCGCGGAGTCCGCCCAACGCCAACGCATGATGGCCATGCTCGTCCATCATGTTGCGCTTTTCGTGATCGGCAAAATGCAGCAGGAACAGTTGGGCGAGTTTTGTTGTGCGTCGAAGCCTCTGCGCCTAGAATCCGCGTAACGGCGACCTTAGGGGAATCGAAAACATGCCCGATGTGCGAGGATGTCATTTGCCCGACGAATTCTTGTACGACGTGGAGAACCATATCTGGTTCAAAGAACTGGATGACGGTAACGTGCGAATCGGCATGACCACGGTCGCTACCGCCATGGCCGGACAACTCGTCGCATTCACGCCGAAGAAAGTGGGTCGCGCGGTGCAGGCAGGAAAGTCGTGCGCGACAGTGGAATCCGGCAAATGGGTCGGGCCGGCGCGTTCCGCGGCGGGCGGGGAGGTCGTTATCGTCAACGATGCGTTGGTAGCGAAGCCGTCCCTGGCGAACGAGGATCCCTATGGCGCGGGCTGGCTGGTCATTCTGAAACCGGAAGACTGGGCGGGGGTCAAAGCTTCGCTCACATCCGGTGCGCAGGTCGGACCGAAATATGAAGCGAAGATGGCTGCCGATGGATTTGCCGGTTGCGCGCCCTCGCCTTGATCATCACACTGTTTGAACTCTTCGTTCGATTCATGCATCATGCACCGTGGGATTCTCAGCGGCACCCTGAGCACGCCACCGACAGCGGCCACGCGGCCCGGGGCACACCGTGAGCGGGGAAGAGCGCGCACCCGTTTCCCGAACCCGTCATGCGCCGTTGGATGCGGACGCACTTCGCGCGAACTCGGTGCGCGCCGCCGCGCTACTCAAGGCAATGTCGAATCCGGCGCGTCTGATTGTGCTCTGCCAGTTGGCCGAAGGCGAAAAATCGGTCGGCGATCTGGAGCAAATCGTCGGACTCAGTCAATCCGGGCTATCACAGCACTTGGCGGTGCTTCGACACGAGCGCATTGTTGCCACGCGCCGGGTCGCCCAGACGATTTTCTACTCGCTCGCGGGAAACGAGGCGCGCGCTATTATGGATACGCTCTTCGAGTTGTTTTGCAGCAAGGCCGCGCGGCCCGCACGACCGGCGTCGAGAGTGCGCGTCCGGTGATTGATTGCGTTGTTCATCGAATGTTAAGTAACAGACCGGTCGGGCCATGGCGGGCGGCGCAAGAGCGGCGAGTGCCAAGGTACGGCGTTGGTTGACTAGGAGGTTGCATGGAAGGCATGACGGTAAATCGCAGAAGTATTCTCAAAGCCGGTGGTGCGGCCACCGTGTTTGGCATGTTCGTCGCGGCCGGGTTGATTCGACCGGGCTTGGCCCAGGCGCAGACGGGCTGGAACAAGGAAGCCTTTGCGTCCAAGAACGTGAATGACGTTGTAAAGGCGTTCGGTGGCGCCGGTGTCACGCCGACCACTGACGTCTCCTGGGGCTCCACGCCCGAGATCGCCGAAAATGGCGCGGTCGTACCGATCAACGTCACGAGCCGGATACCCAATACCCAGTCGGTTTCGGTGCTGGTCGAGAAGAACCCCAACGCGTTGGCCGCGCGATTCGATTTTCCACCGGGTACCGATCCAACCGTGTCGACGCGCGTGAAGATCGGGCAATCGTCAAACGTGCACGCGCTGATCAAGACCGCCGACGGGAAGTATTTCGTGGCGACCCGCGAGGTAAAAGTGACCTTGGGCGGCTGCGGCGGTTAAGCGGCCCGATGAAGGAAACGAGGAGCTCCATATGGCAGATCCGATGAAAATTCGCGCCACCATGCAAGGCGACAAGGTGCTGGTGCGGGTGTTGATGAGTCACGAGATGGAAACCGGCCAGCGCAAAGACGGGTCGGGCAACATCGTCCCAGCGCACTTTATCCAAAGCGTAACCGCGGTGCATAACGGCAAGACGGTGCTGACGGCGGAGTGGGGCCCGGCGGTCTCGAAGAATCCGTTCCTGCAGTTCCAATTTTCCGGAGGCAAACCCGGCGAGACGGTGCAGATCACGTGGACCGACAACAAGGGCGAGAAGCGCACTGACGAGACCAAGATCACGTAGGAATTTGCCGCAAGCAGCCGGCCCGCGCGGATTCGCAAACGGCTGATGCATGCATGAAAGGACCAACCATGCTGTCTCGTTCAGCAGTTGTCGCAATGTCGATGTGCGCGATGCTCGGTTCACCCATCACAGGTATCGCGCAAGGCGGCGACGGCGTGACCAAGGTGGTCTATCATCTCAATGAAGGCACGGATCAGGCCGCACGTGCGATCGGCAATATTCGCAATCATCTTGCGGCTGACCCGAAGGCGAAAATTCAGGTCGTGACCCATGGTCGGGGCGTCGACTTCCTGCTGAAGGATGCCAAAAAATCCACCGGCGCCGCGTTCAGCAACGACATAGAGGAACTCGTACTCCAGGGCATCGAGTTCAAGGTCTGCAACAACACGCTTGAGACGCGAAAGATCGACCGTGCCCAGGTCATCGCGGACGGCAAGATCGTCGCCTCCGGTGTAGCCGAGGTCGCGCGGCTGCAGGCGAAGGAAGGTTACGTCTATTTGCGTCCATAGGGTCGCGCGGTGTAGCCAGGATCCACGATAGTCCAGCCAGGAAGGATATTCAGGTGGGGATCGGAACAATCAATACGGCATTGTTGCTCATCGCCGGGATGCTGCTCGGAAACACCGCCTATGCGCAATCCGGCGCTGATTCGGTGAAGCAGATCGAAAAGTACCGCGAAGCACTCGCCGACGGGAATCCCGCTGACTTGTGGGAGGCCCGCGGCGAAGACTTGTGGAAGCGACGGCGCGGACCGAAGAGCGTATCGCTTGAGCAGTGCGATCTTGGCAAGGGCCCCGGTGTCGTGAAGGGTGCCTATACGGAATTGCCCCGCTATTTTGCGGATGTCGACAAGGTCATGGACCTCGAGACGCGCCTGATCCATTGCATAACGGTATTGCAGGGTTTTTCGCGCGCCGACACAACGCGGCGTCCGTTCGGTGCCGGCAGCAATCGCTCCGACTTCGAATCGCTCGTGGCCTTTATCACCGCGGCGTCAAAGGGTGTGAAGATGGCCGTGCCGATGAACCATGCGAAGGAACAAGAGGCGTTCAATCTCGGTGAAAAGATTTTCTTCCATCGCGGTGGGCCGCACGATTTTTCCTGTGCGACGTGCCATTCCGAGTCGGCAAAACGCATTCGCCTGCAGGATCTCCCGAACCTGACTGACCCGAAGGACGCCCAGCGTGCCTACACGACTTGGCCGGCCTACCGCGTATCACAAGGGGAGCTTCGCTCGATGCAGTGGCGCCTGTATGATTGTTTTCGGCAGCAGCGATTTCCCGAGTTGACCTTCGCCTCCGAGACGTCGATTGCATTGACGATGTTTTTGGCCAGGAATGCCAACGGCGGGGTATTCAATGCGCCGGCGATAAAGCGGTGAAGGCGATGGCGACCAACATGAGAACACCGATCGTACTTGTCACGCTTCTGCTGGTGATCAGCTGCGCGACGACGGTAACCGATAGCGAGTACCGTAAGCGCGCATTCGATCTGATGAATGCGGACTTCAAAGCACGCGGACAGGCGGGCATGGATCGCTTGCGCCAGGACGACGCGCTTGCCGCGTGCAGTCGAGCCCCGGCGCAGGGGCCGCTTCCCAAGGCGCAAGCCGAAGCCATCGAGAAAGCGAACTTCGCGCGCGTGAAATTTCCGGCCGACGGCAAGGTTCTCGGCGATTGGCGCGAAGGCGAGAAGATCGCTCAAAGCGGCGTCGGTATGCAATTCAACGACGATCCGAAACTGCCCGTCGGCGGCAACTGTTACGCCTGCCATCAGATCTCGCCGCAGGAATTATCGTTCGGCACGATCGGGCCCTCGCTGCTTTCCTACGGCAAGGTAAGAGGCAACAGCGTGGCGATTCAACAGTACACCTTCGGTAAGATCTATAACGCCCAGTCGTATACCGCGTGCTCGAACATGCCGCGATTCGGGCACAACGGCATCCTGACCGAAGCGCAGATCAAGGATCTGGTCGCTTTGCTGCTCGATCCCGAGTCGCCGGTAAACCGTTAAGACGATAGCAGACCAATCACGCTCGGCCACCGGGAAAGGGGCCGCGGCAAGCGGATCGATCGACATGCTGGTTGGAGGCAAAAGCGGCAAGATGGTTGAAGACCCGGATGTCGGGCGGATGTTCGAATCGGCCGCCTCGTACCTGTCATTGCTGTCGGAACCGACGCGCCTGCGGATTCTCCATTCGATCTGCAACGAAGAGAAGTCGGTCAACACGATCGTCGCGGAGACCGGTGCCACACAGACCAACGTGTCGCGTCATCTTTCGCTGATGCATCGTTCGCGCGTGCTCGAGCGCCGCCGCGACGGCAATGTCGTCTACTATTCGGTGGCCGATCGCACCCTGGTCGAAATTTGCCGGGCGGTTTGCGTTCGGGTGGCGGCTGATCTCAGCGTGCGAATCGACGAGAGCATCGCCGCGGCGGCATTCCAGCCGCCGGGCAAGAAGCCGGGGCGACGCGCTCGCCAACCATAATGGGCGTCTCCCTGCCCGTTGCGATGCGGCGTCTGGACAGTTCGGGGGGGCGATTGGGTACGCGTCGCGGGTTGGCCGGTCTGATTGCGCTCTTGCTATTTTCTGTCGCGATCGCGGTGCAAGCCCAAGCGCCTTGGGTGACGCACCAGTTTCCTCAAGACAAGGACCAGTCGTGGTGGGACGCCGACTGGTGGGAGCACGGGCGCATTCCGGTTCCCGTGAATCATCCGGTCGCGACACGGTCGGCCGCATTCCAAAGCGACGATGTCGAGGTGCCGGTAACGATCGCCAGCCCACAAAGCGCGGGCAAACATCCGGTCGTCGTATTCATGCACGGGCGGCGCGGCATCGATGAGCTGACCCGGCTTGTTCCGCAGCGGATCGCGGCGCGCGGATTCGTCGTGGTCACGCCCGACTTCTACAGTGGCCGATTCATTGCGCCATTCCCGGTTAGCCACGACTACGTGATCGAGGACGATGCGGCCCGCGCGATCGACTTTGCACTGGCGCTCCCCGAAGCACGCGGGCAGCCAAAAACCTGTGTGGTGTCCCATACGCGCGGCGGCTATTACGCGCTGAAAGCGCTCGTGACAAAGGGCCGGCAGGAGCGCGTCGCCTGTTATGTTTCTTACTATCCGCACTGGCAGGATCCGAACGCGCCCGAAGCGGCACAGGTGTACCAGTACGCCTCCGTGCTCGAGTCACTCGTTGTTCCCGTGCTCGTATTCCTGGGGGAGCACGAGCAGTACCAGCGCGTTCGCCCGATCCTCGCGGGCATTGAAGCGCTCGCCGCGAAGAAGCGCGATGCTCGCCTGATCGTCTATCCCGGCGTCGGCCGTGGATTCGATTTTCGCGGTCGCAACGTGCGTACGCTCGCCGATGATCTGGCGACCCGGGACTCGCTCCTGCGAAGTGCCTCGTTCATGCGCAGGCACCTCGAGCGGCCCTGACATGCACCTCGCCAAGCGTCGCCTCCACGAAATCCTGCCGCAGACGCTCGAGGAAAAGCTCGCGGCGCTGAAGGCGAACAAGACCCCTTCAATGACCATCATCGCCACCAAGGGAACCCTCGATTGGGCCTACCCGCCGTTCATCCTGTCCTCGACCGCAACTGCCGATGGCGCGCGACGCCGATGTGCGCCTGTTCATCTAGGCGTCCGCGCGCTCTGCCGCGCAGACGCCTGGTAGTCGGCTATCATCGACACCCGATCACAGATTTAGCCGCCTCGCATCTGTTCCCGGGGTCGGCGCGCCTGCGCATGCGCACTTCCACGGTGCCGGTTTGAAGCTCCAGACGCCCGCGTCACCTGCGCTGGTGGCGCCAACGCTCTTCCAGTTGTTTGCTGCCTATTTCATGGTTGGCGCAACCGGCTTCGGTGGGTCGGTCGTTTGGCTCAGGCGTATCTTCGTCGAGAAGAATCGCTGGCTCACCGCCGATGAATTCAACGACGCGCTCAGCCTGAGCCAGTTCCTTCCCGGGCCCCTGGTATTCAACTACATCGTCATCATCGGGCGGCACTTTCATGGTCTGCGCGGAATCCTCGTCTCGAGCTTCGCGCTTATGGCCATGCCGTTCGTCTTTGCGCTCGTGCTTGGTACCGTGTACGCCGGCTACGGCGATATCCCCGCGATTAAAGGCGTGCTTCGCGGCATCGCACCGATTGCGGCCGGGCTCTTGCTCAGTATGGGATTCAAGACGGCGTTATCGCCGGTGCTGCGCAGTCCGCTTGCGATCATCGCCGTCCTCACCTTCGTTGCCGTCGCGCTTTTTCGCGTGAGCCTGCCGATGGTGATGCTCGTGATCGCGCCCGCTTCGATCCTTCTCGCGGCGAGCCGCCGATCATGAGCGAGAACATCCTGCTCACGTTGTTGCTCGATTTTTCGCTGATATCGCTCCTCGCGTTCGGCGGCATGACGGCCGTGCTGCCCGAGCTGCAACGACGAGTGATCGACGCGCGCGGATGGGTCGACGAGCGCACCTTCACCGAGCTCTACAGCATGGGCTATGCCATGCCGGGTCCGAATGTGCTGGTCGGAACGTTGATCGGGTTTCATCTGGCCGGACCAACCGGTGCGCTCGTTGCCACGTTGGCGTTGGTGTTGCCGGCAGCGACCTTGACCTTCTTCATCGCGAAGGTGTGGCACGATTTTCGTGAATCGTTCTGGCGGCGCGCCATCCAGCGTGGGTTGCTGCCGATTACCGTGGGCCTCACGTTGGCGGGCGGCTATCTCGTTGCAAAGGGCGCCAACGAGACGTGGGCCGCGTATGCCCTGACCGTAGCCACCGTTGTTGTGGTCATGCGGACCGGGATTCATCCCTTGTGGATGATTGCAATCGGCGGTGCGCTGGGATGGATGGGGTGGGTGTGAACCTTCCATACCCGATGAGGCGTCACTTCCTGACAATCACTTCCAGACGGAGTGCGCGGTGTCGACCACCAGCGCGAGTTTGCGCCGCTCGTCCTCGATCGTGAGCGGATTGCCGAATACGTTGCTCGAGAATCCGCATTGCGGGCAGAGGCCCAGTTGCGCGATATCCGCGTACTTTGCCGCTTCGTCCAGCCGGCGGCGCAGGTGATCGGGCTGCTCGAGATCGGGTTGCTTGGTCGTGACCAACCCGAGTAGCGCGATCTTGCCCTTGGGCAGATGCCGCAACGGGCGAAAATCACCGGCGCGCGCGGTGTCGTATTCCATGAGGAACGCATCCGCACCGATCTGATTGAACACGCGTTCGGCGATCGGCTCGTAGCCGCCGTCGGCGCTCCAGAATCCGGACAGGTTGCCGCGGCACATGTGCATCCGGACGAACATGTCCTTGGGCCGCTCGCGGATGATCTCGTTCATCACCCAGACATACTTGTCGATCAACGTCTCGGGATCTTCGCCGCGCGAGCGGACGAACTGCTGATGGCGCGCATCGCACAGCATTACGAGATTGCATTCATCGATCTGCAACTGGCGGCAGCCGGCGGCCGCAAGGGCTGCAATCTCCTGGCGATACACCTTGATCATGTCATCCCAGAAGAGGTCTGCATCGCCGCCATAGGCGTCGAGGCCGTACGTGTCGTCGCGCTGGAAGTGGATCATCGTCGGCGGCGGCAGCGTTACTTTCGTTGCGCGCCTGGTCACCGATTGCAGGAACTTGAACGGCGCGACATTGACGCTTGCGTTCCAGGTGATGCGCTTGGTGATGCTCACGGTAGGGAGTGGCCGGGTTTCCCCCTTGGCGTTGATCAATGTCAACGGCGATTTGCCTGAGTAGGTCACGCGCGGACCGTCGAGACTCATGAAAAAATCGGTCCACCAGCTCCGGCGACGGAAATCACCGTCGGTAATGAATTGCAGGCCCGCCTCTTCCTGCAGCGCGACGACGGTACGGATGTGCTCATCTTCGATTTCGCGCAGCGCAGCGTTGTCATGCGCGCCAAGGTTGTGGTCGTTGTCGTGGGCGCCAAGCAGACGCTCGCGCGCGGCGAAGAGCGGTTTGGGGCGGAGCAGGCTGCCGACGTGATCAAAATGCACGGTGCGCGGATCGGTCATTGAAGTCCCCTTGTGGATGCTTGTCGCGGCAAGTCTAGCGCGCGGCGCCGCGCCGTGTCGCGGCGGATGCGCGGCGACGAATCGTCCGGTGTCTGGTCAAATTTGTTAGCATCCTTGAACAAGGTGGACGTCCCAGCCGATCGCAACGAGGAGGAGTCGAATGCTTCCAGCCAGTGTCGCCTGTTCACTGCAACGCGCCGCCATGCTAGTCGCGTGCATGTTTGCCGCATCGAGCATGGTGAACGCGCAGCAGGTCATTACCATGAAAATGGCGCACCTCACCGTGAAGAGCGGCCAGGATCACTGGGCCGAGACCTTGAAGGCGGCGATCGAAAAACGCGCCCCGGGACGGATGAAGATCGAAATCTACCCAGGCGGGCAGCTCGGATCCCCCTCGGGCATGACGCAAGGCGCGCAGCTTGGCACGATCGAGTTCATCCAGAACACGCCGGAGTTCATGACCGGCATCGATCCGCGGTTGGACGCCTTCACCGCGCCGGGCGTGTTCGACGGAATCGCGCATGCGCATCGCGCGATGCATGATCCGGAGGTGGTGCAGACGCTCTGGTCGATGTTCGAGCCGAAAGGCATGAAGATGATCGGCATTGCATGCGAAGTCACGACCGACTACGGTACCCACGAGCCGATCAGGACGGTCGCCGACTTCAAGGGCAAGAAGATTCGCGTGCTTGGCAGCAAACTCGAGATCGAACAGATGCGCAGACTCGGCGCGACCGGTGTGCCGGTGGCGCTGCCGGAGGTTCTTACCGCTTTACAGCAAAAGGCGATCGATGGCGCGCGCACCGGCATCGTGCTGTTGGTCGGCTTCAAGTTCAGCTCGGTGATCAAGAACGTACTGCGCGGCAGCGAGTCGCCGATCTGTCTCATCAAGATCGTCAACAAACGCTGGTTCGATGGTCTGCCCGCGGATCTGCGCGCGATCATCACCGAGGAAGCGGCGCGTACCGATGAGCTCAACCTGCCGTGGAATCTCGATTGGGTCGAGAAGAACTACGCGATGTGGAAAGAGCAGGGCGGTGTCATCAACGAGTTCTCGAAAGAGGAACGTGCCGAGTTCCTGAAGCGCTCGTCGACGGTTGGCGATGACGTGTTCAAGGACAATCCGCCGGTGAAGGCGGCTTACGAGACGCTCAAGGCCGCCGCGGCACGGACCCGGAAGTGAGCTGATCGGATCCGATCCGCCATGCACACCATCGAGCGGATCGTCCGATGGATCGCGGTCGATTGCGCGCGCGTGTTGCTCGGCGTGTTGATCCTTGCCGGGATCGCGATCAACTTCGCGAATGTGGTCGGTCGTTACGTCTTCTTCGCGCCGATCGTCTGGGCCGAGGAGGTCCTCGCCTACATCATGGTGTGGTGCGTGTTCATCGGCGCGGTACCCGTGATGTGGGAGGGCCGGCATATCAAGATGGATCTCATCGCGGCCGCGGTGCGCGGGCGGGCGCGGATTGCGCTGAACACGATCACCGCGCTTGGCATCGTGCTCGTCTGCGTATTCGTGATCATGCAGTCCTGGCCGTTTGTGTCCATGCTCATCGAGACGGATCAACGCAGCGTGATCCTGCGCCTGCCGATGGGTCTCATGAATACCGCATTGCTGCTCGGATTCATTGGCATTCTGCTGGTCGTCCTCGTGCGCCTTCGCACGTTCGTGCGCGGCAATATCGAGACCGATACCGAGGCGGCCGTCCGGCAGGCAATCGACAGCTACGGAACGGCGAGACCCGCCGACCCGCGGCGCACCAACTGAAACAGGAGCAACGCCGTGGAGTGGGTAATGGTCCTCGTTCCCGTGGCGCTGCTCCTGGCCGGATTCCCGTTGTTCGTATTGCTCCTTGCGACCTCTGCGGTCCTTCTGATCTGGTTCATGAATGTGCCGCTCGCGGCGGTGCCGCAGCTCATGTTCAGCTCGGTCGACAAATTCTCGCTGCTCGCGGTGCCGTTTTTTCTGTTCGTCGGCGAGATCATGTCGGTTGGCGGGATGTCTCGGCGCATCGTCGATTGGGTGCTGGCATTGATCGGCGGCGTGAGGGGCTCGCGCGGCCTGACGACGGTCGGTGCCTGCACGGTGTTCGGCGCGATCTCGGGATCAAGTGTCGCGACCGTCGCGGCAGTGGGGCGGCTCATGTACCCATCGCTGAAAGAGCGCTATGGCGAGCGGTTTGGTGCCGGCGTCATTGCAAGTACCGGCGCGATCGATATCCTGATCCCACCCTCGATCGTGATGATCCTGTATGGCGCATCGGCCGAACAATCGGTTGCGGTGTTGTTTATCGCGGGCATCCTGCCCGGGCTGTTGATGGCGGCGTTCCAGGGCGCGTATGTCTACTACTATGCCGTCAAGAACAAGGTCGACGACGGGGGTGATCCATTTCGCTGGCGGCACCTTCTGGCAGTCACGCGATCGGGTATCTGGGCATTGCTCGCGCCGATCGTGATCCTCGGTGGCATCTACGGCGGGATCTTCGCGCCGACCGAAGCGGCGGGCATCGCCTGCGTCTACGGCATCATCGTCGCCAAGTTCATCTATCGCGAGATCACCTGGAAACAGCTCTGGGAGGTCGCGGTGAACTCGATGGTGCTCACCGCGCAGATCCTTGTGATCGTCGCCGCGGCAGGCGTGTTTTCATGGCTTCTGACGGTCAACGGCGTCGCGCAGAAAGCGGTCGTGACCTTGCAGTCGATGATCACCTCACCGATCATGGCGCTCGCCCTGATCAATGTGTTGCTGCTGATCGTCGGCTGCTTCATCGACCCGGGGTCGGCCATTCTGGTGCTGACGCCGCTCCTCGTGCCGATCTGCAAGGCCTATGGTATCGACCTGATCCATTTCGGTATCGTCATGTCGATGAATCTTGCGATCGGCATGTTCACCCCGCCGTTCGGCTTGAATATCTTCGTCACCCAGGCACTGACGCGAGCACCGCTATCAAGCATCTACCCGGGGCTCGTGCCGTTCATCGTCGTAACGATCCTCGCATTGATCGTGGTGACCTATGTGCCATGGCTCTCGCTGGTACTGACGCGATAGGGCGCCGTGATCTAGATGCCCAGATATGCCCGCTTTACCGACGGATCGTCAAGCAATGCCGACGCCGCGCCTTGGAGCACGATGCGGCCGCTCTCGAGTACATACGCACGCGAGGCAACTTTCAGTGTTTGCGCGACATTCTGCTCGACGAGAAGAATGGTGAGACCCTCGCGGTTGAGTTGCGCGAGGGCCTTCAGGATTACCCCCACCATGACCGGTGAGAGCCCCACCGAAGGTTCGTCGAGAATCAACAGTTTCGGCTGTCCCATCAACGCGCGGCCGATGCAGAGCATTTGTTGCTCGCCACCGCTCAACGAGCTCGCGAGCTGGCTACGCCGCTCGGCGAGAACAGGGAACAGACGAAAGACCGACTCGAGGCTTTGGCTGATGGACGCTCGGGCCTCTCGCCGGTAGGCCCCAAGCAGGAGGTTGTCGTAGGTGGACATGCCGCGCAGTACGCTCTGTTCGAGTACCAACGACAGGCCTAGTTGGGCGATCGCATAGGGAGAGCGGCCATCGAGTCGGATGCCTTGGAATTCCGCGCGTCCGCCCTGCAATGGCAAGAGTCCGAAGATCGCGCGAAGCAGGGTGCTTTTCCCGGCGGCGTTGCTGCCAACCAGCGCAACGAATTCGCCGTGCCGTACTTCCAAGTTGACGTCCCGAAGGACGGTGAGATCGCCATATCCGGCCGTAACGTTAGCGACGTTAAGCATAATCGCCGCCGAGATACGCTGTCTGGACGGCCGGATCCGCCGCCACATCGGCGGGGCTTCCGGCCGCGATGACACGGCCGTGGTCGAGGACGATTACGCGTTCGGAGAGAGTCATGATGACGCGCATCAAATGCTCGACGCATACGATGGTGAAGCGATATTTTTCGCGCAGGGACTTCAACAGATCGACGGCTGTGTCGGCTTCGGTCGATGTCAAGCCGGCCATCACCTCATCCAGCAGAAGGATGCGTGCGTTGGCGCCAAGGGCGCGGGCAAGCTCGACCTTTTTTCGATGAAAGAGGTTGAGTCTTCGCGCCTCGGTATTGATGTGCTCCGCGAGGCCCACGCGCTCCAGAAGATCCCTGGCGATGGCCCGTGCCTCGACCATGTCGGCGACCGGCACGGCGCGATTGACGATCGGCACCAGCACATTCTCTAGGACCGTGAGCCGCGGAAAGGGGCGTACCTTTTGATACGTCCGCGCAATGCCGAGGCGGGTAATTGCGTCTGCCGGCAGTCCAACCAATTCGCGCCCTAGGAATTTCACCGAACCCGCTGTCGGGCGAAGCGTACCGGTCAAGACATTGAACAGCGTGGTCTTTCCCGCGCCATTGGGACCGATCACGCCGATGATTTCATTTTCGCCGATCGTGAGCCCGACACCGTCCAGGGCGCGGATCCCGCCAAAGTGCATCGACAAGCCCGTTACTTCCAGGAGCGGTGTTGGCTTCATTTTGCCGCTTCGCGGCCAAGCGGCGCCGATGGCGGACTGGCACGACCTGCCCGACGCGCACGAGCATTGGACCATAGGCCCATCAATCCCTCCGGCAGCAAGAGCACGACGATCGCGAGAAAAGCCGCGAACACGAGGTCGCTGTATTCATTGCCGACCGAGAGCGTAAGGGTTGTCGAGATGACGTGGAACACGGTGGCGCCGATGATCGGTCCGATCCAGTTGCGGCTGCCACCAAGGATTGCCATCAGGATCGGGGCGGCGGAGAGCTCCAGATTGAAGGCCGTGGAAGGCTCGATGGTGTGTGCGCGATACGAGTAGAACGCCCCGAGCACGCCGGCGAGGGCCGCGCTGATCACGAATGCGTAGGCCTTGCAGTGAAGCACGCGAACACCCATGGTGCGCGCGACGTCTTCGTCCTCGCGGATCGCCATCAGGTTAAGTCCGAAGCGTGATCGCTCGATGAGAAAGGCGACGAACGCGGTCAGAACAACGAGCGCCAAGCCGCAGTAGTACCAGATGCGGCCTTCGAGCAGGAAGTTGGTCGTGAAGAGCGGCATGTCGATGCCGTTTGGCCCGTTGGTGAGCGGGCGCAGATTGACCGCGAGTGTCTGCAGGATGAAAAGCACCAGCATCGTTGCAATCAGGAAATAGGAACCGCGAATGCGAAAGCAGATCGCGCCGATGATCAGCGCGAGAAGCCCCGCCGCGATCGCGGCGAGCGGGAACGTAACAAAAGGGGACCAGCCGAGCAGAAAAAACGGAATTGCCACCGCGTACCCGCCGACTCCGACAAATCCCGCGTGCCCGAGGCTCAAGTAGCCGGTGTATCCGCCAAGAATGTTCCAGCTCTGCGCGAGTGCGATGAAGAAGAACAGCGGGAAAGCCTGCTGCAGGTAGAAATTGGAAAGTCCGGCGAACGGCAGTGCCGCGAAGACCGCGACGATGACCGCGAGCCACAGGAGACCTCTGAAGCGCGGCGGCGATGCGAAGGGGGCCGTCACAGGCGTTCCCCAAGAAATCCGCTTGGACGCACCAGGAAGACCAGGAGGAGCAGGGTATAGGCCACGAGATAGATCCAGTTGGCCGAAACCGATGACACGGCCGCCTCGATCGCCCCAAGTGCGAGACCGGCAAGGAGGGTTCCCAATACGCTGCCCTTGCCGCCGATCACCGCGACCGCGAATCCCATGACCGTCCAGGATGCGATCGCAGCGGGCGAGTAGGAAAAGCTGAGCGCAACGACGAGGCCGGCAACGCCTGCGATCGCCGTGCCAAGACCGTAGGTGACCAGATCGACTCGCTTCACATTGATTGAAAGCAGCTGCGCGGTCTGCCGATCCGCGTAGGTCGCGAGAATCGCTTTCCCGAAAAACGTGAAGTTCAGAAAGGCGAACAAGCCGATCAACGTGACGAGTGATATCAGCGCGGCAATGACTTTGACCTGCGGAATCCGCAGGTCATCGCCGATCTTGAAGACGGCATCGGTGTAACTAGTGTGGACTGCTTGATAGTCGGCGGTGTACACGATGACGAGCAGTGTCTGCACGAACAACGCCGCGCCGAATAACACGAGCGCCGAATGCACATGCATCTCGTAGTCAGGGCGCGAAAGCAGGGGATTGATCAGCACGATCTGGACCACGACGCCCACGACGAAAAGCACCATCACCACCAAAGGCGTCACCAGGTGCGGATCCAAACCGAGTGATTTCGAGAACGAGGCGACGAGGTAGGCACCGACGATGATGAATGCGGGGTTCGCCACATCGATAACGTTTTGCCGGCCGTAGGTAAGGCTGAGGCCGGCACCGAC
>JBJXGX010000154.1:0-6412 GCA_046160305.1 Burkholderiales bacterium | reverse complement strand
AGCAGATTGGCGCCGAACCAGTGCAGCCCGAGCGTCGCTCACAGGATTATCTGCAAAAGTTCGTCCAAAGCGAAATCAAGAAATGGGAGGTTGCTATCAAGTCCGCTGGGGTGGCCGCGGAATAGTGTAACGGCAGGAGACGCGGCCGGTGCAGTAGTTGTTGCGCCATCGACGACGATCCTGAGCGCTTTCCGTCCGTGGCCGATGCCGCCCGCATGGCCGGCCTCTCAAGTTCGCGCTTCCAGCATGTGTTCCGCGATGCCGTCGGCGTACCGTTTCGTCGCTATCGCCTCTGGCGGCGGATGGCCTTCGTCGCCCGCGCGCTTGGCCGGAAAACAAGTTTGACCGAGGCGGCCCATCAAGCAGGCTTCTCAAGCTCCGCCCATCTGAGCTCATCTTTCCGCGCCATGTTCGGCAGTTCCCCCTCCTCGCTCCTGACCGCAGGTTGCAGGATCGAGTGCTCGTGACGACGAATTGCGTGCCGCAATGTGGGCAGTGCTCAACTCGAGATCGAAAGCGCGCCCGAGCAGGCGCGCCCTGCTTAGACGCCCGGGGCGGCTGGCCCCGGTGTGTCAGCGTGATCGTGTGAGGGGGACGCACCGTACTACGCTAGATGTCAGGCAATGCTTTCAACTCGCGCCGTTCGATCGCCCGTAATACTGCTTGTCGCTCCGCTTGTGTCATCGCGCCAGCGGCACGCCGAAATGCTTCTTGCAGCAGCATTTGCAGTGCCGCAGTGCGCGCGCGAATCTCGGCGAACTGGCGATCGATGTTCGCCTGATCGAGCTCGGGTTGAGAAAAGGCGTCTGCCATCAGCTCGCGGGCGGCTTGGAGCGCCGCGAAGTCCTTTTTCATATCAGGCAACACCGCACGTAGCTCGGTGAGGACGAGCGCGCGCTTCGCCTCGGGCAGCGGGCTGAGCACCTCGTTTAGATTGCGCGCGGCTTGCAGCGTTTGCGAACGCCCACCAATCCACCAGCCCGCGATGGCGCTCGCGAAGAATACGTTCGCGACGATGGATACGATCAGCAGCAGCGTCAATTTCCGTTCGCGATCCCAGCGCTTCACAGCGGCATCCCCCGAGGGCTCGACGGCCCGAGAATTAATTGTGTAATGAGATCCGCCGACGATCCGCGCGACCCCTCCGCGAATCCGAGCGCGAACCCGAGTAGGATCGCTGCGGCGATGGCACCCACCTGCCACCGGAGCGCACGCCGTGCGATCGAACGGGCCGGCTTCTCCCCGATAGCGGTCGTGAGGATTGCGCTCAGACGCGCGATGCGTTCGGCAGACGATGCGTCCCCGTCGTCCCACGTGTCGAGGAATCGATCTGTTCGTTCCACATCGGCGAGGATCGCGGCTCCTTCCGTCGTCGCTGCCAACCGGTCGAAAAGCAGCCGGTCTGGCGACGGCCAGCGATGACGCGTGGCGCCGTAGGCCAGCGCGCAGTCTCGAAAGCGGTCGATCTCCATTCGGTCTCTCCGTCGCGTCAATGCAAGTTATCGCGCATGGATTTCTTGAGTGCGGCACGCCCGCGCGAGAGCAGCGATTCGAGCGCGCCCTCGCTTACGCCGAGCAGCGTGGCCGCGTCAGTCTGTGAGCGCTCCTCGTAGTAACAAAGGACGATCGCGGCACGTTGTCGTTCGGGCAGTGCAGCCAGCGCTTGTCGCACGTGCTCAGATCGTTGCGCGGCATACAGGCGCTCATCGGCAGTTGCTTGATCATCCGGAATGGACTCGTCCAGCGGTTCACTCGCTGCGCCACGCGATCGAAAATGATCCATGCAAAGGTTGTAGAGCACGCGATAGAACCAGGTACGAAATTGAGCCGTCGGCTCCCAACGCGCCGCGCCTTGCCAAACCCGCAAGAACGCCATTTGCACCAAGTCTTCGGCGTCGGCTTTGCCACCGACCATGCGCTCGACGAACCGCAGTGCCCACGACAGATGACGTTCGACCAGCACGGCGAAGGCGCGTGCGTCCAGGCGCCCCACCGCCGCCATGAGCCCTGCGTCTGTTCCTTCGATGTCGCTCGAGCTCATCCGCGTAGATCTGTCCATCAGCCGCTTGGACACCTTCTTTCAACGAAGCGCCAGCGAAAATCCTTCGCTTGCTAACCAGAAAAAACGATGAACTGGTAATTGTTCACGAAATAGCGGCCGAACCCCTCGGGGCTTCGAAGGAAATCGCAGAATTCAGCGTTGAACGATCTGTAGCGGCCACGCGATGGAAGGTTCGATGGGCACACCTAGCGTCATTCGTCGGATAGCTGAATTTGCAATGATCTCGATCGTATTAGGTTGCTCGGGATCAGGGGGCGATGAATCACCCGGCGGATCCGATCCGGGCATAGCTGGATCGAATCCTTGTCCGGCAACCTTGAGCGTCGGGTATCGGGTGCACACTTTCGCGAGCGGGTTGAAAGCTGCCGTCTGGTACCCGACCACTGCTCCTGAGAGCAATTATCAGTACGCTTCGGACACGGCCAGCACCCTCGCGCTCGGCGCAGCACCAACCACTTGCGCGCGATTTCCGCTCGTCGTCTTCTCGCACGGACTGGGCGGGTGCGGTACCCAATCGCTATTTTTCACCGAGAGTTTGGCGCGACGAGGATATGTCGTCGTTGCGCCCGACCACGACGACCGCCTATGCAGCGTCGACGGGACGCCTCCGTCCGGAACCACGGTAACCGAACCGGCGGTGACCGATCCCGGATCGTGGACCGACACGACCTACGCCACTCGGCGTGAGGATGTCCACGAGGTGCTCGATGCGATGCTCTCGAGCTCGCCGTGGAGCGCTCAGGTCGATCCCGACCGCATCGGCCTCGCGGGCCACTCGCTCGGTGGTTACACGGCGATCGGTGTCGCCGGCGCATGGACCAGTTGGAAAGACGCGCGAGTGAAAGCGGTGCTCGGACTTTCGCCTTACATCCTGCCGTTCCTCCAAAAGAACCTGTTAGGCAACGTCGTGACTCCGCTCATGTATCAGGGCGCGCAGTTCGACATCTTCATCACGCCTTCGCTCGAGGGACCAACCGGCGCCTATGCCGCAGCCCATCCGCCGAAAGCGCTCGTGGAATTGTTCCTCGGCTCGCACTTCGAGTGGACGAACGTCGTGTGCCTGTCGACCCAGACGATCGCCAATTGCCTGCAAACCCGCTCGAACGCAGCGCTCATCAACGCCTATGGCTTCGCGTTCTTTGATGTCTACTTGAAGGGCCGCGATAACGGATTGCTCGCCGGCCCGGGCGCTGGCCTGCGCGTGTACGAGAAGCAACTCAATTAGCAATGATGGATATTTCGGTATGGGCATGGTGAGCACCCTAGTAAGTCCGTCGAGCGGCGGCGAATTGATCTCGTTCGTAATCCCGGCCTATAACGAGGAACTGCTCCTCGGTCGTACGCTATGCGCGCTGTACGACGCAGCGCGGGCGCTAGGACAGCCGATCGATGTCGTGGTGGTGGACGACGCCTCTACGGATCGCACCGCGTCTGTTGCGCGGGAGCACGGTGCGCGGGTGGTGTCGGTGAACCACCGCCAGATCGCCGCGACGCGGAACGCGGGAGCGACGGCGGCAACCGGTGAGATGCTGATCTTCGTTGACGCCGATACAGTGGTCACCTCAGCCGCTATTCGTGCGGCGGTCGCGGCGATGCGAGCGGGTGCGGTCGGCGGCGGATGCGCCTTCCGCTTCGACGGCCATCTGCCCCTTTACGGCCGGCTCTTAGCGGCGCTCGGCGTTCCCCTCTACCGCTTGTTTCGCTTGGCAAGCGGGTGTTTCCTCTTTTGCACCCGCGCGGCGTACGACTCGGTTGGCGGGTTCGACGAAGCGCTGTTCGGTGCGGAGGAAGCGGCGATGAGTCGAGCGCTCGGCCGGCAGGGGCGGTTCGTCATCCTCCGCGAGCACGTGACGACCTCCGGGCGAAAGCTGCGTGCGTATTCGGCGAGGGAGATACTCGGCCTGTTGGCACGGTTAACCCTATCGGGTCCGAAGTCGGTCCGGCGGCGCGAGGGGTTAGATGTCTGGTACGGCGAGCGGCGCATCGACCCAGAGTCCCCACCTATCCAAGTGCAGTACCGGACCTGACGGGTAATAGAACCCCCTGATGGCGGCCGGGCGGGCATCGCTCGTTCAAGAGCCGCGCGACCGGCGCGTTGCGCTGCGGCTCGTTTTAGTTTGCCTACACCTCGAATGACCACCTTGAGTGGACCGCCCCGCTTCAAATCATTCACCGCATCGCTTGTACACGATCGGCGCGCAAAACTCGGCTTGCGATCATCTCGAATCCCAGTGAGGGATCCAGCCTAGCAGCCTGTCGGACTTGAGTTGAAGTTGCGAGTCATAGCAGCCATGGAAAACGAGCGGGACAGAGAAACGGGGGAATTGCATGCGATGCGATGTGAATCGAGTGTCTGCACCCTGGCACTTTCTCGTTTATCGGACCATTACCGCCATCCTTTTGATGTTCCATGCCATCGTGACCAGCGTCCACTCCCCTCGCACCGATGCCAACCCACGCAACAGGAACTGGCGAAAGCGCATCGCCGACTTGATGATACCGAACACCGGCTCCACGGTCTCTTTGCGCAAGCCATAGACCTTGCGCCCGTCGAGCGTCTTGAGTCGGTGCTTCATCCGCTCCACAGCGCTGGCAGGCTCGAGCAGCGGTGGCGGCTCGGTGAATCGGTCTTCCCAATGCGGGTGATGGCCATCGCGCCCCGCGGCAAGCAGCGGTTCGATCTGCGCTGCCACGCAAGTCTCGACGTTGGCCGCGCTGAAGTAACCGTTGTCGGCCAGCAACTGCTCGACGCTACCCAATTCCTTGGGCAAGCCGGCCAGCACTTTGAGCATCGGCTCGACCTGCTGCTTGTCGTTGGCCACCTGTGCCATGTCGATCGCGACCACGAGCATGCTCTCGGTGTCGACCGCAGCCTGCGCGTTGTAGCTTTGCTCGAACCCCTTGCTGGCGGCCGGCATGATGCGCGAATCAGCATCGGTGAGGTTGATCTGGTCGGTGGGGCGCACACCGGGGCTGGGCGGCGCGGGCGGCTTACCGCCGGGCTTCTTTCCGGTGCGCGTTGTCTTGTCCGCGCGCGCTTTCGTCTTGGCATCAAAGTCGGCTTGCGCCTGCGCATCACGCTCGGCAGCGCGCGCCTCGATCTCTCCCTTGGCCTGGCGGATCGCCCGCAGGCGCTCCTCGCGTCGCGCGAGTTCGGCAGGAATGCTCAAGCCTTCGGGCAAGGGCTCCTGATCGGCGGCCTCGGCACGTGCCAGCAGCTCTTTGACTTCGCTGTCCAGCTGCGCCTCGATCTTCTGCGCATGCCCGTAGGACAACGCACTGTGGCGCGAGGCATTGGCGTGAATCTTGGTGCCATCCAAAGCGATCGTGCCCAGCTTGAGCAATTTCATCTGCCGGGCAATGCACAGCACCTGCACGAACAGCGTCTCGATCTCCTCAAGAAAGCGCTTGCGGAATGCGCACAACGAGTCGTGGTCGGGTTGCGCGTTGGCCGCGATGTAGCGAAAGGCAATCGACTCGTACGTCGCCACCTCGATGCGCCGGCTCGAATAAACGCCGGTGGCGTACCCGTAGATGAGCAAGCCAAGCATCATCGCCGGGTGATAGGCAGCCGAACCGCTGCCACGGTACTGCCGGGTGAGCGCCGACAAATCGAGTTGATCGACGATGTCGACCACGAAGCGCGCCAGGTGATCCTTGGCCAACCAATCTTCTACCGAAGGCGGCAGCAGAAACGGCGTGGCGCGATCGATCGGACGAAAGTTGCTCATCGCTATACGCTCGGCATCATTGATCAGGACTCTCTTATGACAAGCTCATCAACGCATCGTTCTGGTCGTACCGATCATTTTGGTCGGCTAAGTCCGACAGGCTGCTAGAGCGCCGGATTCGTCGCGGTCCTGTCGCCAATGTGCAGATCGTCGGCGCGAACCACCACGGCCGAAATGTTGTCATGTCCGCCGCGCTTGAGCGCCATTGCAAGCAGCGCTTCAGAAGCCTGCCGGCAACTGCCCTGCAAGAGTGCATTGCCGATTTCAGAATCGTGGACTTCGTTACTCAACCCGTCCGTGCATAGCAGGAAGACGTCACCGTCGATGACATCGATCACGCCTTCTTCAAGGTCGAGGGTGTCCGCGATGCCGACGGCACGGGTGATCAGGTTGGGCGGCGGGCGATGCAGCGTGTCATCGGCGTTCGGATCACACCGCGATCTGACTTCTTCCACATAACTGTGATCGCGCGTGAGCCGCCGCAGGCGTCCGCCTCGGCAGAGATAAATTCGACTATCGCCGGCCCAGAGGTAGCCGCAATAGTGGTCCCATGCAAGCAGGACCGCGACCGTGCTGCCGATGATCGGTAGATCGCGGATGAACGTCTCGATGCGAAGTT